>NZ_JAUALB010000001.1:4712660-5376880 GCF_030345795.1 Micromonospora sp. WMMA1363 | reverse complement strand
CGTATCTGAACCGGACCCTCGCCGGGGACACCCGGATCCCGACCGAGGCGAACCCGGCCGCCCCGCCGGACTGGCGGCGGGTCGACGAGTCGACGACGGCGCGTTGGCACGACCAGCGGGCGCTGTGGCTCGAGTCCACGCCACCGCCGCAGGTGCGCGCCGCCCCGGACCGGGAGCACCGGGTCCGGGACTGGGGGGTGCCGCTGCGCGTCGACGGCGACCCCCTGGAGATCCGCGGCACGCTCGACTGGGTGCCACCGCCGGACCCGTACCCCTGGTGGGTGGCCGTCACCGTCGGCCTGCTCGCCGTGGCCACGCTGGGTCTGCTTCCGGCCCGGTCACGGCCCGGCGGGCGGGCCCTCGCCGGGTTGGGTGCGCTCCTGGTCGCCGGCGGGATCGCCGCCGTGACGTACATCGTGGGCCGGGAACTGGACGCCGGGGCGGAGGGGATCGGCGGGCTGCTGCAAGGGCTGCTCGGCGGCCAGGTCTGGCCGCTGGTCACCGGGCTGGGCGCGATCGCGGCGGGGGTCTACGCGCTGGCCCGCCGGCCGGCGGGCGAGTTCGCGGTGGCGCTCGCCGGGGCGTGCCTCGCCCTGTTCGCCGGGGTCGCCAACGCGGCGGTGTTCACCCGCTCGGTCGCCCCGGTCCCCTGGCCCGCCACGACCGCCCGGGTGCTGGTCGCCGCAATCCTGATCACCGGCGCCGGCGCGCTGGCAGCCGGCGCCCTGCGTCTCCACGCCGCCCCCCGAACCCCCACCCCCCGAACCCCTGCCTCCCCCTAGTCACGCCGGCCCCGGCCAACCCCGCGATCATGCGGTCCCGGTCGCCGGATCAGCCCGACGTGAGGCTGTTGCCACGACGGAGAGCGCACGATCGCGGTGGGTCAGCGCGAGGTGAACCGGTGCGGGGTGAAACCGTAGGGGAGTTCCAGGCGGTGACGGGACAGGAGGTTCTCGTCGGCCAGAATGTCCGGGGTGGGGCCGTCGGCGACGACCCTGCCCGCGTCCAGGATCACCGAACGGTCGCACAGCTCCAGCGCGTACGGCAGATCGTGGGTGACCATCAGCAGGGTCACCGGCAGGCCGCGCAGGATCCCGGCCAGCTCGCGGCGGGCGGCCGGGTCGAGGTTGGAGGAGGGCTCGTCGAGCACCAGGATCTCCGGGTGCATGGCGAGCACGGTCGCCACCGCCACCCGACGCCGCTGCCCGAACGACAGGTGGTGCGGAGCGCGGTCCCGGTGCGCGCTCATCCCGACCGCGGCGAGCGCCTCGTCCACCCGGGCCGCCAGCTCGGCACCACGCAGCCCGAGGTTGGCCGGACCGAACGCCACGTCCTCGGCAACGGTCGGCAGGAACAGTTGGTCGTCCGGGTCCTGGAAGACGATGCCCACCCGGCGGCGCACCTCGCCCAGCGTGGCCCGCTCCTGGCTGACCGTCAGGCCGCCGACGGTAACGCTCCCCTCGGTGGGGGCAAGGATGCCGTTGAGGTGCAACACCAGCGTGGTCTTGCCGGCCCCGTTCGGTCCGAGCAACGCCACCCGGTCACCGCGCGGCACCGTGAGGTCCACCCCGTGCAGCGCGACGTGCCCGTCCGGGTACGCGTACCGTACGCCGCGGACGTCCAGGCTCGGAGTTGGCTGCACGCCTGCGATCATGTCAGGACCAGCGCGGTGACGGCGACGCCGGCCGCCACCACCGGCACCGTGGCCGCGACCGCCCACTGCCCGGCCGTTGCCGCGCCGGCGCCCCGCCACACCGCCGGCATCCGCCCGGTGTAGCCACGCGACAGCATCGCCAGATACACCCGTTCACCCCGCTCGTACGCCCGCAGGAACAGCGCGCCGACGCCGGCGGCGAGGCCGCGTAGCTGCCACACGAAGCGCGGGTCGTCACCCCGGGACATTCGGGCCACCCGCATCCGGCGGGCCTCGCCGATCAGCACCTCCAGGTACCGGAGCATGAACGCGGCGATCTGGGTGAGGATCTGCGGGCAGCGCAGCCGGTCCAGGCCAACGATCAGGTCCCGGGTCGTCGTGGTCGCGGCGAGCAGCAACGACGCGAGGACGCCCAGGCTGCCCTTGGCGAGGATGTTCCACGCCCCGTACAACCCGTCCTGCGACAACCGCACACCGAGAACCTCCACCCGCTCACCCGCGCCGAGGAACGGCAGGGCGAAGGCGAACAGGACGAACGGCAGCTCGATCAGCGAGCGGCGCAGCAGCCAGCCCGGGCCGACCCGCGCGGCCGCCGCGACGACCGCGATGAGCGCCGCGTACGCCCCGAAGGCCCAGAACGCCTCCGGGGGGTGGCGACCACGGCGAGGGTGAACGCCACCATCGCAGCGATCTTCACCTCGGGCGGGAGGTGGTGCACCGGTGAGCCGGCTTCCCGGTAGAGCACGTGGTGGTGGCCGGCGCCCATCGTCGTACCCTCAGCGCGCCCGGCCGGCGGGGGTCTGCTCCGGCGCCGCGTCGGCGACCTCGGTGGTCCTCGCCCCACGGCGGCGCACCACCCAGAACGCGCCACCGGCCACGGCGAAGGTGAGCAGGACGCCCAGTACGCCGGAGAGCCCGGTGGCGACGTAGGGGTTGTCGATCCCCGCGACGCCGTAGTCGGCCAGCGGACCGCCGATCTCGTGCTCCCGCTCCTGTTGCGCCGGGCAGCTGCCGCCGGTGATGTTGTCGTCGGCGTCGAACGTGCAGCCCTCCCGGAGCGACGAGTCCAGCCCGTCCGGGTGTGCCGAGGCGAAGTTGCTCACCACCCCGGCGAGCAGCAGGGCGACCAGCAGTCCGCCGATCAGGAAACCCTGGGAACGGGTCTTCACCGAACACCTCCGACAGCCGGGACGGTCGCCGCCGCGACCGGTTTGCGGGCGCGCAGCGCGTACACGAGATCGGGCCGGACCCTTGCCACGGTGACCACCGTGGTCGCGGTGATCAGACCTTCGCCGATGCCGATCAGCAGGTGGGAGACGGCCATCGTGCCGGCCAGACCGGCGAGGTTGCCGCCGAGGTCGGTGGTGCCGCCGAGCTGGTACTGCACGACGAAGCCCATGGCGGCCACCAGCACGCTGAACAGTGCGGAGACGAACGCGGTCACGGCAAGCCCGCCCGTGGTGCGCGGCAGGATGCGCAGCAGCACGGCGATCAGCAGGTACGCGGCGGCGGTGCCGAGGAGCGCCATGTTGGTGATGTTGGGGCCGAGCATCGCGACGCCGCCGTCACCGAAGACCAGCGCCTGCACGATCAGCACCACCGCCACGCAGAGCGCGCCGACCCAGGGGCCGACCAGTATCGCGGCGAGCGCCCCGCCGATCAGGTGACCACTGACCGCCGCCGTGAAGATCGGAAAGTTGAGCATCTGCGCGGCGAAGACGAAGGCCGCGACCAGACCGGCCAACGGCACCAGCCGGTCGTCCAGGTCCTGCCGGCCGCGCAGGACACAGAACGTCATCGCGGCCAACGCGATCGCCGCGAACACCGCGGCGACCGGGCCGTTGATGATCCCGTTCGAGATGTGCAACGCCAGGGTTTCCACGCGACCTCCCACGCGTCGGCGGGCCCGTCCACGCCGGCGGGGCCAGCCTATTTTGCCCAGGCCGCTGTTGCCAAGATCTGGCAACAAGCCATGGTCTCGATCACGGTGGCCACCTGACAGCGGTCTGGAACACGGCGAACCTGAAACATCGACCTCCGGACGGGGTTGGCGTCCCGGCGGACCCGCACCGGCCGCCTCGCCCTACCCGTCCACGCCGCAACGGGTAGGGCGGCAGCGGGCGGTCACGGCACGTCCGAAGGCGAAGCCGACGCGGCGGTAGGGTCAGGGCCATGACCGCGCCTGCCCGTCTCGCCCCCGGCGATCCCGCCCCCGAATTCAGCCTCCCCACCGACACCGGCAACCCGCTCTCACTGGCCGACCTGCGCGGCCGCCGGGTGGTGCTGTACGCCTACCCGGCCGCGATGACCCCCGGCTGCACGAAGCAGGCCTGCGACTTCCGCGACTCACTCGGCTCGCTCCAGGCCGCCGGCTACGAGGTCGTCGGCATCTCCCCGGACAAGCCGGAGAAGCTGGCGAAATTCCGTGCGCGCGACGCCATCACCTTCCCGCTCGTCTCCGACCCTGACAAGGAAGTCCTCACCGCGTACGGTGCGTACGGCGAGAAGCAGTCGTACGGCAGGACGGTCACCGGCGTGATCCGCTCGACCTTCGTCATCGACGCCGACGGTAAGATCGAGCGGGCGCTCTACAACGTCAAGGCCACCGGCCACGTCGCCAAGTTGCGCCGCGACCTCGGCTTGGACTGACCTGTCCGGACGTGGTCTACGATCCGTAGGCCACGTCGGCAACCGTCCCGTCCGCAGGCCGGGTCGTCGTCCGGTGCACCGGCCGTGGAGAATGAGCACCAACGCGGTGAAGGGGCCGTAGCCCAACTGGCAGGAGGCATGCGGTTTAGGTCCGCACCAGTGCGGGTTCGAGTCCCGCCGGCCCTACTTCTCCGCTTCTGGTCGCTCCCACGTTCTCTGGTCGCTGGCGGAAACACTGGTTCACGCAGCTCAGCTTGGTGCCGGGTTCCCGCGCGCGGCTCGGGCTGGGGCGGGTGTAAGACGCGTCACCATCCCGGTCTCCGAACCTGCCAAGCGGTCAGGATTGCGCCGTGGCACTGCGCTTCGTCCTCGATCCCGACCTGACCCCCGAACTACGCGCGGAGATCGTCGCGCTCTGGGTCGACGTCAGCAACGCTGGTGGCGCGGTGGGCTTCGTCCCGCCGGTGACGCCCGCCGACGTCCACCGTCTCGCCGGCCCGACCTTCACCGGGATCATCGACGGCCCGGACCGGCTCCTGGTCGGGTACGCGGCCGAACGGCTCACCGCCATGCTGATCTTCGGCGACAACCGCTTCCACCTGAAGACACACTGGTGCGTCCTGAAGCGGGTGATGGTCCATCCGGACACCCAGGGCCGCGGGTACGGGCTGGACCTGATGCGGGAGGCCGAACGCGTCGGCCGCGAGCTGGGCCACGAGGCGCTGCACCTGACCGTCCGGGACGGGCTGGGCCTGGACCGGTTCTACCGGCGGCTCGGCTATCGGGAGATCGGGCGGCTACCCGGAGCGCTGCGGGTGGCAGCGGGAGACGACCGGGACGAGATTCTGATGTGGCGGAATCTGACCGGGACCTCGATCGACGGGGCCGCGACGACGGCCGGACGTGCGCCCGCCCAGGCGGTCAGCCGGCCGGATCAGTTGGCGCGGCCGGATCAGCAGGCGCGGGCGGCGGCGGGCCGGGCGGGGCCGCTGTCGGCGTAAGCCCGAGGGCACCCCGTCACGCGTCGGCATTCAGGTCGTCACCGATGGCGACCCGGCCCGTCGTGATCGGTACGAGGTTCAGCCCGAAGATGAGCCTCCGCCCAACGCTCCGGTACCGGCTCAGCGTGCGCAGCGGCTCCTTGCCGCGCACCCCGGTCTCCTGGTCGGTCGTGGTGACCACGCAGCGGGCGCACGGCCCGGCGGCCTGGAGGAAAACCTCCCCGATCCGCAGTTGCCGCCCGGCCCAGGTGTCCTCCGCCCAGGCCGGCGCACCCTCGATGACCAGATTCGGGCGGAACCGGGTCATCGACACCGGCGACTCCCCGGCGTCGGCGAGCCAGCCGTTGAGCACCTCGAGAGAGGCCGCGTTGGCCAGCAGCAGCGGGTAGGCGTCGGCGAAGCTGACCTGGTCCCCGGTGTCGTGCTCCCGGTCGCCGGCGGGAATGTGCCGGGTGGGCCGGGCCAGCCAGACCAGGCGGACGGGACGGTCGAGGAGCGTGCTGAGCCACACGTCTGCGGCCGGCCCGGCGGGGAGCGCGGGTACCGGCAGTTTGCGGCTGCGGAAGGTGCGCACGGGAACCGGGTCGCCGGCGGCGGGTTCCGGGACGTCGAGGTCGGGCTGGCCGGCGGCGCGCAGTTCGAGGCCACCGTCGTGGGCCACCGCGTGCAGCGCGACGAGGCCGGCGACCTCGCGTTGGGTGACGCCGATGCCGGCGGCGTCGACGATCATCCAACGCCGGTCGCCGGCCAGGCCCCAGGGCCGCACCTCGGCGCCGTCGTGGTCGAGCCGGTGACACCCTTTGACCGGATACGTGTGAATCGCGCTCAGCCGCACCGGCTCACCATGCCACGCCGATGCCGTCTCCGGGTACCAGGGGTCGGCGGGCGTCTCCCGGTAGGCGGGGAACTTCCGTCCGGTGCGCGCCCGGCGTGCTGGGCCAGGACGTTGCCGATACGCACGTCGTCGGCGAGCAGGACGGCGCCGCACGGTCGGACCTGGCGATCCCTGCCGGCCAACGCTGCTCGTACGGTGGCCTTCCCAGACGAACTGGCCGCTCTGGCTAGACTTCAGGATCGTGCTTCCTACGGTCACGGAGGTGTTCCGCGGCGGAGGTCGCTGAGCAGACGGGCGGCGCCGGGCCGGGTTGGCTGTCGCAGACGACACTCCCCGCCCTCGCGTCGCCTCCCTACCCGCCCGACGGCTCGGTAGCCAGCATCTGAGCGAGGGCCGAGTGCCAGTCCGGGAGCGGCTGCAGGCCGGCAGCGGCCCAACGGTCGTGAGCGAGGACACTGTACGACGGTCGGGGGGCAGGGCGGCGGAAGTGGTCGCTGGTGGCCGGACGAATGCGGTCGGGGTCGAGTCCACGCAGGGTGAACACGGCGCGCGCAAGGCCGTGCCAGGTGGTTTCACCTGAGGCGGTGCCGTGGTAGACCCCGGACGCGGCGCGGCCGGCGATTCCGGCGTCGGCCAGCGCGACGAGCTGCTCGGCCAGCGCGTACGACCAGGTGGGTTGCCCCCGCTGGTCGTTGACCACGTCGAGGTGTTCGCGCTCGCCGGCCAGTCGCAGCATGGTGGCGACGAAGTTCGGTCCGTGTTCGCCGTACAGCCAGGCGGTGCGCACGACGTAGCCAGCGTCGGGCAGGAGCCGACGGACGGCGAGCTCCCCGGCGAGTTTGCTGCGCCCGTAGGCGTTGACCGGCGAGGTGGGAGCGTTTTCCGGATACGGCTCGGTGGCGTCGCCCGGGAAGACGTAGTCGGTCGATATGTGGATCATCTGGGCACCGGTCGCGGCGCAGGCGTCTGCCAGATAGCCCACGGCGTCGCCGTTGACCGTGGTGGCCGCTCGCTCCCGGGTTTCGGCGCCGTCCACATCGGTCCAGGCTGCGGCGTTGATCACGACGTCATGGCCGGTGACGGCGGCTCGGACCGCCGCCGGGTCGGTGATATCGAGGTCGGCGCGGGTCGCGGCCGTGACCGACAAGTCACCCCGGGTTCGCAGGACGGCCAGCAGGTCCCGTCCCAACATCCCGCCAGCGCCGGTGAGCAGCAGCCGGGTCATCCGGCGGCCGGGGTGGTGGTCTTGTTTTTGAGGGGCTGCCACCAGTGACGGTTGTCGCGGTACCACTGGACGGTCTGAATGAGGCCGTGGTCCAGATCGATGCTGGGGGTGTAGCCGAGCTCGTTGCTGATCTTACTGATGTCGAGGGAGTAACGACGGTCGTGGCCCTTGCGGTCGGCGACCGGCACCACCCGGTCCCACCCGGCTCCACAGGCCTCCAGCAGCCGGCCGGTGAGTTCCTTGTTGGTCAACTCGGTGCCGCCGCCGATGTTGTAGACCTCGCCGGCCCGCCCCCTCTCCTGGACCAGCGCGATGCCCCGGCAGTGGTCGTGCACGTGCAGCCAGTCTCGGACGTTGTCGCCGTCGCCGTACAGCGGTACGGTGCCGCCGTCTAGCAGGTTGGTGACGAACAGGGGAATGACCTTCTCCGGGAACTGGTACGGCCCGTAGTTGTTCGAGCAGCGGGTGACCACCACGTCCATGCCGTGGGTGCGGTGGTACGCCAGTGCCAGCAGGTCCGAGCCGGCCTTGGACGCCGAGTACGGCGAGTTCGGCGACAGCGGCCACTCCTCGGTCCAGGAACCCACGTCGATGGACCCGTACACCTCGTCGGTGGAGACGTGCACGAACCGGGCAGTCCCGTGCCGCAGCACGGCGTCGAGCAGGGTCTGGGTGCCCAGCACGTTCGTGGTGACGAACGGCGCGGCTCCGGCGATGGAGCGGTCGACGTGCGACTCGGCGGCGAAGTGCACGACCACGTCGTGACCCGGGGTGACCTCGTCGACGAGGGCAGCGTCGCAGATGTCACCCTGCACGAACCGCAGTCGCGGATCGTCCCAAACGGCCGTGAGGTTGTGTAGGTTGCCGGAGTAGGTCAGCTTGTCCAGCACTGTGATCGCGGTCGGCGCAAGCTGCGAATCCCCCGCTCTGGCACCGTCCGGCGCCCCCAACAGCATGCGCACGTACTCGGAACCGATGAAGCCGGCGCCGCCGGTGACGAGGATCCTCACGGGTCCGGAAGTCTACGCGATCGGACCTCGTTGTCTGGTCGCATCACCGACACCGGCACCGACGGCTTGTCGGTAGCCTCTCCCATCGTGCGCGGAATCCTTCTCGCTGGTGGCACCGGGTCCCGGCTGTGGCCGATCACACGGGCAGTGTCCAAGCAGCTGATGCCGGTCTTCGACAAGCCGATGATCTACTACCCGCTCGCTACGCTGATCATGGCGGGGGTGCGGGAGATCCTCATCATCACCACACCGGAGGAGCGGAACCAGTTCCGGCGGTTACTCGGTGATGGCAGCCAGTGGGGCCTGAGGCTGGAGTACGTCACCCAGGCGCGTCCAGAGGGCATCGCTCAGGCGTTCGTGCTGGGCGCGGAGTTCATCGGCGACGAGTCCGTGGCACTCATCCTCGGCGACAACATCTTCCACGGCGTCGGCCTGGGCCGGCAGCTCACCGGCCAGAACGGGCTGGTCGGCGGCCGGATCTTTGCCTACCCGGTGGCCAATCCAGAGGCGTACGGGGTGGTCGACTTCGACCCGGCTGGTCGCGTGCTGTCGATCGAGGAGAAGCCCGCCCGCCCCAGATCCCGCTACGCCGTGCCCGGCCTCTACTTCTACGACAACCGGGTGGTCGACATCGCCGGCAAGCTCACACCCAGCGCCCGTGGCGAGCTGGAGATCACCGCGGTCAACGAGACCTACCGCGAGTGGGGCGAGCTGTCGGTGACGGTGCTGGACCGCGGCACCGCCTGGCTGGACACCGGCACCTTCACCTCCCTGATGCAGGCCGCCGAGTTCGTGCGGGTCATCGAGGAACGCCAGGGTATGAAGATCGGCTGCGTCGAGGAGGTCGCCTGGCGGGCCGGCCTGATCGACGATGAGCAACTGCGGGCGTTGGCCCAGCCGCTGACGAAGAGCGGCTACGGGTCGTACCTGCTCGGCCTGCTCGCCGACCAAAGGAACGGGGGCCCGCGCCCATGAAGATCCGGCCGCTGAGCATCGATGGGGCGTGGGAGGTCACCCCACAGCAGCACGGCGATCCACGGGGGCTCTTCGCAGAGTGGTACCGCTTCGACCGGCTCGCCGCCGTGGTCGGGCATCCGCTCCGACTCGCTCAGGCCAACCTTTCGGTCTCCGCGCGCGGGGTGGTCCGCGGCATCCACTTCGCCGACGTGCCACCCGGTCAGGCCAAGTACGTGACGTGCGTGCGCGGAGCGGTCCTGGACATAGTCGTGGATCTCCGGGTGGGCTCGCCGACCTTCGGCCAGTGGGAAGCGGTCCGCCTCGACGACACGGACCGCCGCGCCGTCTACCTCGCCGAGGGCTTGGGCCACGGCTTCTGCGCGCTGACCGACGACGCCACCCTGAGCTACCTCTGCTCCGCCCTCTACAACCCCGCCGCGGAGCACGCCGTGCACCCTCTCGACCCCGACCTGGCCATCGACTGGCCGGCGGATTCGCCGCAGCTGTCGGCCCGGGACGCGGCCGCCCCGAGCCTGGCCGAGGTGCGGGAATCGGGACTGCTGCCGGACCACCGGACGTGCCGCTCGTTCAGCGCCGGCCTGGATTCGGGAGCCAGCCAGCCTTCTCGTTGACGGTCGGTGGCGTGCCGAGCACGTGGCGAGCCTTGACGGGTCGGGTGGGTGGCGCTCAGCCGCACCGGCAGCACCCTGCGTCGTAGCCGACCGCCGCCGCAGACGTGTGGACGGCGTCGACCGGGGCGTGACGCAGGCCGTAAGCCCGCTGGAACGTGATTCGCTCGGCGGGATCGTTCTACCGGCCCGAAACGATGGCACGAAAGTGCTGGTTCAACAGGGATCCGACCGCCTCTGACGGGGTACTCGGCAGCGAGTCGAAGTCAGTACCATCACGCCATGCGAGAACGCCAGGCGTACGCGGAGTCCGAGACTCGGATTCTCGACTTCCAGCGACAACCGGAACCGACCGACAAGCCCCGCAGACGGCGTCCCCGGTGGCGGCGAGTCGCGCTAGTCGCCTTCCTTGTCGTGGCGCTCGTCGGTAGCGCCGGCGTCGCCGCCGGCGGGCTGTACCTGCGGTCGGTCGAGTCTCGCATCGAACGGGTCGACGCCTTCGACGGCGTGCCGGAGGAGTTCCGTCCGCAGGTCGCGGCACAAGACGCTATGAACATCATGATCCTGGGCAGCGACTCTCGCGACCCGAACAACACTTCCGGCTCCCGGGCCGACACGATCATCCTGGCCCACCTTCCCGCAGACCGGTCGAGCGCCCAGCTCATCTCGATCCCTCGGGACAGCTGGGTGAACGTGCCGAAGCCTGGAGCGGGACGCGGCGGTCGGGACGCGAAGATCAACGCCTCGTACGCATGGGGTGGCGTTCCGTTGATGGTGCAGACCGTCGAGAAACTCACCGGCGTTCGCATCGACCACGTGACGATGGTCGACTTCGCCGGCTTCAAGGAGATCGTCGACGCCCTCGGCGGTGTCGAGATCACCGTGGACAAGGGCTTCACGTCGACGCACTCCCTGAACGCGGACGGCCGACGGGAGTTCGTCCCGGGTCGACAGAGCATGGACGGGGCTGCCGCGCTGGACTACGCCCGCGAGCGCTACGCCTTCGCCGACGGCGACTTCACCAGGATCAAACACCAGCAGCAGGTGATCGAGGCGGTCCTGGACCGGGCGGCCGCCGGCGGCACGCTGGGCAGCCCCACCAAGCTGAACTCGTTCGTGCAGGCCACCGCCGACGCGGTGGCCGTGGACCGGGAGATGTCTCTACTCGACCTGGCGATGGAGCTCCGCCACCTGCGGAGCGGCAACCTCCAGTTCTTCACCTGCCCCACGAAGGGAACCGGCCGGATCGGCAACGAGAGCGTCGTGCTGGTCGACGAGGAGAAATCCGAGCAGCTCTTCGACGCGGTTCGTCGCGACGCGGTGCCAGAGATCCTTGCCGCCGCGAAGTAGGGGTACGACTGGTCTTCCTTACTGCGGCGGCGGGGTCCGGCCCGGTCGGCTTCTGCGGTCACCCTCCATCTCCGCCAGGCACGGTTCGACAACGACTGATTGGTAGATGTTCCACGGGGCCGCCACCGACGATGGGGAGTGGTCACCGATCCGGAGCGTCGGGATCGGTGACCACCCGCTGAATGATTCAGGATCAGCTGTGCATCTCGGGCACGCGGTGGCCCGGGACCAGCAGCGGCAGTGCGGATCGCACCGACCGGCGCCCGCCCGCCCGTTGGTTGGCCACCTTCGGAGACCGGGACCGGTTGCATTGTGAAAGTTTTCATGCATAGAGTCGGGCCATGAATGACGGGGGCATGGCGTCGCCCGGGGACCCCGTGCTGGATCTGTTCCAGGGGGTCCGGCTCACCCCCACCCAGCGCCGCATCGCGCACTGCCTCGTGCAGCACGGGCCGGCCGTCGCCTACCTGTCGGCGGCCGAGGTCGCCGAGCGGGCCGGGGTCAGCCAACCGTCGGTGACCCGGTTCGCGGTGGCGCTCGGCCACGACGGCTACCCCGCGCTGCGCCGCCGCCTCCGCGAACTGACCGTGGGCTCACCCAACGGGCGCGCGGACGCCGGCAACGAGCTCCAACAGGCCGTACGCGCCGAGATCGGCAACCTCGACCGGCTCGCCGGCCAGCTCGCCGACCGGGAGCGGATCGCCGAGACGGGGCGACTGCTCGCCGCGAGCCGCCCGCTGCCGGTGCTCGGCCTCCGCGCCGCCGCGCCGCTGGCCGCGTACTTCGCGTACTTCGCCGCGAAGGTGCACCCGGACGTGCGGGTGCTCGACGACGGCGGCAGCCTGCTCACCGACCGCCTCGAACAGGCCGCCGAGGCCGGCGCGCGCGCCCTGCTCGCCTTCGTGCTGCCCCGGCACCCGCGCGAGACGCTGGACGCCCTACACGACGCGCGGGACGCCGGCCTGACAGTGGTGACCATCACCGACTCGCCCGTCAGCCCGGCCGCCGACTACGCCGACGTGGTGCTGCCCGCCGCCGTCGGCGCCCAGCTCGTGTTCGACCTGCACACCGCTCCGATGACCCTGGCCATGGTGCTGCTGCAGGCAATCTGCGACGCCGCGCCGGCCGAAACCCAGCGCCGGCTGGAGGCGTTCGAAGCCTCCGCCGCCCGTCGTCAGTTGTTCCTCGGTTAGGAGGAGATCCACGTGACGCAGACCGTCCGCGCCGCGCGCGGCACCGAACGCACCGCCCGTGGCTGGCCGCAGGAGGCCGCCCTGCGGATGCTGATGAACAACCTCGACCCGGAGGTGGCCGAGCGCCCCGAGGATCTGGTGGTCTACGGGGGCACCGGGAAGGCCGCGCGGGACTGGCCGTCGTACCACGCCCTGGTGCGGACCCTGACCGACCTGCGGGACGACGAGACGATGCTGGTGCAGTCCGGCCGGCCGGTCGGGGTGCTGCGCACCCACGAGTGGGCGCCCCGGGTCCTGCTGGCCAACTCGAACCTGGTGGGCGACTGGGCCACCTGGCCGGAATTCCGCCGCCTCGAGGCGCTCGGCCTGACCATGTACGGGCAGATGACCGCCGGCTCCTGGATCTACATCGGCACCCAGGGCATCCTCCAGGGTACGTACGAGACGTTCGCGGCCGTGGCGGCCAAGAGGTTCGAGGGCAGCCTGGCCGGCACGCTGACGTTGACCGGCGGCTGCGGCGGGATGGGTGGCGCCCAGCCCCTCGCCGTGACGATGAACGGCGGCGTCTGCCTCGTCGTCGACGTCGACCGTGCCCGCCTGGAGCGCCGGGCGCACGACCGGTACCTGGACGAGATCGCCGATTCCCTGGACGAGGCGGTCGAGCGGGTGCTCGCCGCGAAGCGCGACCGGCGGGCGCTCAGCGTCGGCGTGGTCGGCAACGCGGCCACGGTCTTCCCGGAGCTGCTGCGCCGGGGCGCGCCGATCGACGTGGTCACCGACCAGACGAGCGCGCACGACCCGCTGGCGTACCTGCCCGAGGGAGTCGAGCTGGCCGACGCGCGGGAGTACGCGGCGGCGAAGCCGGCCGAGTTCACCGACCGGGCCCGCACGTCGATGGCGCAGCACGTCGAGGCGATGGTCGGTTTCCTCGACGCCGGCGCGGAGGTCTTCGACTACGGCAACTCGATCCGGGGCGAGGCGAAGCTCGGCGGGTACGAGCGGGCCTTCGACTTCCCGGGCTTCGTGCCCGCCTACATCCGGCCGCTGTTCTGCGAGGGCAAGGGGCCGTTCCGGTGGGCCGCGCTCTCCGGCGACCCGGCCGACATCGCCGCCACCGACCGGGCGGTCCTCGACCTGTTTCCGGAGAACGAGTCCCTGGCGCGGTGGATCCGGATGGCCGGCGAACGGGTGGCCTTCCAGGGCCTGCCGGCACGGATCTGCTGGCTCGGCTACGGCGAGCGGGACCAGGCGGGGGTGCGCTTCAACGAGCTGGTCGCCTCCGGGGAGCTGTCCGCGCCGGTGGTGATCGGCCGGGACCACCTGGACTGCGGCAGCGTGGCCAGCCCGTACCGGGAGACCGAGGCGATGGCCGACGGCTCCGACGCGATCGCCGACTGGCCGCTGCTGAACGCGCTGGTCAACACCGCCAGCGGGGCGTCCTGGGTGTCCATCCACCACGGCGGCGGGGTCGGCATCGGCCGGTCTATCCACGCCGGCCAGGTCTGCGTCGCCGACGGCAGCACCCTCGCCGGGCAGAAGATCGAGCGGGTGCTCACCAACGACCCGGCGATGGGCGTGATCCGCCATGTCGACGCCGGCTACGGCACCGCGCGCGAGGTCGCCGAGCGCACCGGCGTCCACGTTCCGATGGCCGAGGTGTGAGGAAGGGCCCTTGTCGATGCATTCGGTAGCGGGCGGCTCCCTTCCCACCAGGTTCCGGGAGCTGTGGAACGAGATCGCGCCCATCGGTCGGGACGCTGGCAGCGGCGGCTACCTGCGGTACGCGCTGACCGAGCCGGAGTCGCGCCTCCGGGGCTGGTTCCACGCGCAGGCCGACCAGCGCGGGATGCGGGTGACCGACGACGGCAACGGCAACCTGTTCGCCTGGTGGGGGGACCCGGTGGCGGGGAACGCGGTGCTCACCGGCAGTCACTTCGACTCGGTGCCGCACGGCGGGGCGTACGACGGGCCGCTCGGCATCGTCAGCGCCTTCCTCGCCGTGGACGAGTTACGCGCGGCGGGCGTGACGCCGGCCCGGCCGGTCGCGGTGGCCGCGTTCGTCGAGGAGGAGGGAGCGCGGTTCGGCGTGCCCTGCCTGGGTTCGCGGCTACTCACCGGTGCACTGGCAACCGACCGCGCGGCCGACCTGCGGGACGCGGCCGGGGTGAGCTTCGCCGAGGCGCTGGGTGCCCGGCCGGCCGGGGCCCGGCCGGAGTTGCTCGGCCGCGTCGCGACCTTCGTCGAGCTGCACGTCGAGCAGGGTCGCGGCCTGGTCGAGCTGGCCGCGCCGGTCGCGGTGGCCAGCGCGATCTGGCCGCACGGCCGCTGGCGCCTCGACTTCACCGGAGAGGGCAACCACGCGGGCACAACCAGGATGCTCGACCGGCGCGACCCCATGCTCACGTACGCGTTCACCGTGCTCGCCGCCAACAAGGAGGCACGGCTGCGCGGCGCCCACGCCACCGTCGGCCGGGTGGCGGTGGAGCCGAACGCCACCAATGCGATCCCGTCGAAGGTGACCGGCTGGCTGGACGCCCGGGCGGCCGATCCGGGGACCCTGACCGGGCTGGTCGAGGCCGTCCGTGGCAAGGCCGCCGAGCGGGCCCGGCGGGACGGCACCGAGGTCAAGCTGACCGAGGAGCCGGCGACGCCGCTGGTCGCGTTCGACGGCGGGCTGGCCGACCGGCTCGCCACGCTCCTCGGCGTGCCGGTCCTGCCCACCGGGGCCGGCCACGACGCCGGGGTGCTCGCCGGACATCTGCCCACCGCGATGCTCTTCGTGCGCAACCCGACCGGGGTGTCGCACTCCCCCGCCGAGTCGGCCACCGACGACGACTGCGCGGCCGGGGTGACCGCGCTGGCCCGCGTACTGGAGGAACTCGCATGCCGGTGACGTCAACCGGTGCGGGCCGGCCGACGCCGGCCCGCGCCGGGGCACCGAAGCTGATGACGCAGGCCGTTGGCAACCCGCATGATCGGGTGATGCCACGGCCGACTCAGCTCCAGAGGCGGCGAGCCGGATGACCGCGACCCGCTGGCTCGCCGAGTACGCCTGGCTGCCCGAGCAGAGCCAACCGACCCCGGACGTGCTGATCGAGACCGACGGCGCACGGATCACCGGGGTCACCCCGCTGACCACCGGGAGCCGCCCCCCAGCCGGGGTCGAGGTGCTGACCGACGCCGTACGGCTACCCGGGCTCACCCTGCCCGGGCTGGCCAACGCGCACTCGCACGCCTTCCACCGGGCGCTGCGCGGGCGTACCCACGGCGGGCGCGGCGACTTCTGGACCTGGCGGGAGGCGATGTACACCGTCGCCGCCCGGCTCGACCCCGACTCGTACCTGGCCCTGGCCCGGGCCGGCTACGCCGAGATGGCGCTCGCCGGAATCACCTGCGTGGGCGAGTTCCACTACCTGCATCACGGGCCGGACGGGACGCCTTACGACGACCCGAACGCGATGAGCGCCGCGCTGGTGGAGGCCGCCGCACACGCCGGTGTCCGGGTCACGCTGCTGGACGCCGCGTACCTGACCGCGACGGTGGACGGGCAGCCGCTCACCGGGCCGCAGCGGCGCTTCGGCGACGGCGACGCGCTGCGCTGGGCGGAGCGGGTGGCGGCGTTCGCACCGGACGGCGCGCACGCCCGGGTCGGTGGGGCGATCCACTCGGTCCGCGCGGTGCCGGCCGGGCAGCTGGCCGCGGTGGCCGACTGGGCGCACCGCCGGGGCGCGCCACTGCATGTGCACCTCTCCGAGCAGCCGGCCGAGAACGACGCCTGCCGGGCGGTGCATGGCTGCACCCCAACCCGGCTGCTGGCCGACCACGGCGTGCTGGGCCGGCACACCACCGCCGTCCACGCCACCCACCCCACCAGTGCGGACGTGACGCTGCTCGGCGAGAGCCGGACCGGGGTCTGTCTCTGCCCCACGACCGAACGAGACCTCGCCGACGGGATCGGGCCGGCGCGACGGATGGCCGAGGCGGGTAGTCCACTCAGCCTCGGCACCGACAGCCACGCGGTCGTCGACCTCTTCGAGGAGGCCCGGGCGGTCGAGCTGGACGAGCGACTCCGCACCCGCAGGCGGGGCCACTTCGCCGCCGCCGAGCTGGTCACCGCCGCCACCGCCGCCGGGCACGTCGCGCTCGGCTGGGGCGACGCCGGCCGGCTCTGCGTCGGAGACCGCGCCGACCTGGTGACCGTGCGCCTGGACAGCGCCCGCACCGCCGGCGTGCCGCCGGTCGGCGTGGTCTTCGCGGCCACCGCCGCGGACGTCGCCCAGGTCGTGGTGGACGGCCGGGTCGTGGTCCGCGACGGCCGGCACCTGACCGTGGACGTGCCGGCCGAGCTGGCGGCGTCGATCGCCGAGGTGACGCCGTGAGCAGCCTGCTGGTGCACAACGTCGGCGAACTGGTCACCAACGCACCCGGTGCGAGCGACGGCGGGCCGCTGGGTGTGCGGCGCGACGCCGCCCTGCTGGTCGAGGACGGGCAGGTGGCCTGGGTCGGACCAGCCCGCGACACCCCGGCCGCCGACCGCCGCATCGACGCCGAGGGGGCTGCCGTGCTGCCCGGCTTCGTGGACAGCCACGCGCACCTGGTTTTCGCCGGCGACCGGGCCGCCGAGTTCGCCGCCCGGATGGCCGGCGAGCCGTACACCGGCGGCGGCATCCGCACCACCGTCGGAGCGACCCGTGCCGCCGTCGACGCCGAGTTGCGCTCCACCGTCCGCCGGCTGCGCGACGAGGCGTTGCGGCAGGGCACCACCACCATCGAAGTCAAGAGTGGGTACGGTCTCACCGTCGCCGACGAGGCCCGCTCGCTGCGGATCGCCGCTGAGGTGAGCGAGGAGACCACGTTCCTCGGGGCGCACGTCGTCCCCGCCGAGTACGCCGACCGCCCCGACGACTACGTGGGCCTGGTGTGCGGGCCGATGCTGGCTGCCGCCGCCCCGTACGCCCGCTGGATCGACGTCTTCTGCGAACGGGGCGCATTCGACGCCGATCACGCTCGCGCGGTCCTGACCTGCGGGCAGGCGGCCGGACTGGGGATGCGGCTGCACGCCAACCAGCTCGGCCCCGGCCCGGGCGTGCGACTCGGCGTCGAACTCGGCGCGGCCAGCGTGGACCACTGCACTCACCTCGTCGACGCCGACGTCGACGCGCTGGCCGCGAGCAGTGGCGCAACGGTCGCCACGCTCCTACCCGGGGCCGAGTTCTCCACCCGGTCGCCCTACCCGGACGCCCGACGGCTCCTCGACGCGGGGGTGACCGTGGCGCTGGCGACCGACTGCAACCCCGGGTCGTCGTACACGTCGTCGATGCCGTTCTGCATCGCCCTCGCCGTACGCGAGATGCGGATGACCCCGGCCGAGGCCGTCTGGGCGGCGACCGCCGGCGGGGCCGCGGCGCTGCGCCGAACCGACGTGGGACGGCTGGCGCCGGGCGCGCGGGCCGACCTGATGATCCTCGACGCCCCGTCGTACCTGCACCTGGCCTACCGGCCGGGGGTGCCACTGATCCGCCAGGTCCTGCACAACGGAGTACTGCAATGACAACCGTCGCCATCCAACCCACCGGGATCTCCACCGCCGACGTGCTCGCGGTGGCCCGCGGCACCGCCAAGGTCGTCGTCGACCAGGCCGCGGTCGAGGCCATGGCCACCAGCCGTTCCATCGTGGACGGAATCGAGGCGGACGGTCGACCGGTGTACGGCGTCAGCACCGGCTTCGGGGCGCTGGCGAACACCTTCGTCGCGCCCCAGCGGCGAGCCGAGCTCCAGCACGCGCTGATCCGCTCGCACGCCGCCGGCGTCGGCGTGCCGATGCCGCGCGAGGTGGTCCGGGCGATGATGCTGCTGCGTGTCCGCTCCCTCGCGCTCGGCCGCTCCGGCGTCCGGCCGCTGGTCGCCGAGGCACTGGTGGACCTGCTGAACCACGAGGTGACCCCGTGGGTGCCGGAGCACGGTTCGCTGGGCGCCTCGGGGGACCTGGCACCGCTGGCGCACTGTGCTCTGGTGCTGCTCGGTGAGGGCTGGGTGCTCGGTCCGGCCGGCGAGCGAATCGAGGCCGCGGAAGCGCTGCGCCGGGTCGGGCTGAGGCCGATCGAGCTGGCCGCCAAGGAGGGGCTGGCGCTGATCAACGGCACCGACGGGATGCTGGGCATGCTGCTGCTGGCCATCCACGACGCCGCCCACCTGTTCACCATGGCGGATGTCACCGCCGCGCTGGCGGTCGAGGCGATGCTCGGCTCGGAGCGACCCTTCCGGCCCGAGCTGCACGCCATCCGTCCGCACCCGGGGCAGGCCGCGTCCGCGGCTAACATCTACCGGCTCCTGCAGGACTCCGCGGTGATGGACTCGCACCGCGACGACATCGCGCACGCGGTGCAGGACGCGTACTCGATGCGGTGCGCCCCTCAGGTCGCCGGGGCGGCCCGGGACACCCTGGACTTCGTCCGTCAGGTCGCCGACCGGGAGCTGGTCTCGGTGGTGGACAACCCGGTGGTGCTGCCGGACGGTCGGGTCGAGTCGACCGGTAACTTCCACGGCGCGCCGCTGGGCTTCGCCGCGGACTTCCTGGCGATCGGCGCCGCCGAGGTCGGTGCGATCGCCGAGCGGCGGGTCGACCGGCTGCTCGACGTGACCCGGTCGCGGGACCTGCCCGCGTTCCTCTCCCCCGACGCCGGGGTCAACTCCGGGTTGATGATCGCCCAGTACACGGCCGCCGGGATCGTCGCGGAGAACCGGCGCCTCGCCGCGCCCGCCTCGGTGGATTCGCTGCCCACCAGTGGCATGCAGGAAGATCACGTGTCGATGGGTTGGGCGGCGACGAAGAAGCTGCGCACCGTCCTGGACAACCTGACCAGTCTGCTCGCGGTCGAGCTGCTCGCGGCGGTGCGCGGGCTCCAGCTGAGGGCGCCACTGGAGCCGTCCCCGGCCGGCCGGTCCGCCGTGGCCGCCTTGGGTGCGGCCGCCGGCGAGCCAGGCCCGGACGTGTTCCTCGCCCCGGTGATGGAGGTCGCGCGGGCCGTCATCGCCGGCCCGGACCTGCGCACCACGATCGAACGCGAGGTGGGCGACCTGGCCTGACCCGACCGGTCACCCACATCTTTCCCCCCGGGGGGTCCCGATTTTCCCCGGGGGGTCCCGAAACGGGCTTCCCGGAAAGTCCGGGAAAGACGAGGACTGTTGGGTCAGGCCGGCGGGAGGACCTTGGCCACCAGCCTGGCCAGCTCGCGCAACGCCTTGCCCCGATGGCTGACCGCGTCCTTCTCCTCCGGCGTCAGCTCGGCGTTGGTCCGGTCCTGCCCGTCACCCAGGAAAATCGGGTCGTAGCCGAACCCGCCCTCGCCGCGCGGCGCCCGCAGCAGGTGGCCGGACTGCCGGCCGTCGACCAGGTGCTCCTTACCGCCGGGCAGCACCAGTGCCACGGTGCAGACGAACGAGGCACCCCGGTGCTCGTCCGGCAGGTCGGCGATCTGGTCCAGCACCAGCTGGAGATTGGCGCGGTCGTCACCGTGCCGGCCGGCCCACCGGGCGCTGAACACCCCCGGCATGCCGTTGAGGGCGTCCACAGCCAGCCCCGAGTCGTCGGCGATCGTCGGCAGCCCGGTGCGGCGCCATCCCTCCCGCGCCTTGATCAGCGCATTCTCGCCGAAGGTCAGGCCGGTCTCCGGCAGCTCCGGGTACGTTTCGACGTCGTCCAGACCGATCAGGGCCACCCGGTGCGAGCCCAGCGAGCCGTCGAGAATTCGTTGCAGCTCGATGAGCTTCTTGCGGTTCCGGGTGGCGAGCAGGACCTTGTTCATCGGAGACCACCTTCGTCCGGAACTGCCGGGCTTGCCTGCTCATTTCTCGCGCTCACGAGCCGAGCGCCTTTCGCTGGGCTTCGGCCAGCTTCACGCAGCCGGCGGCCGCCAGGTCGAGCAGGGCGTCCAACTGATCGCGGCCGAACACCCCCGCCTCGCCGGTGCCCTGCACCTCGACGAACTCACCGGCGCCGGTGCAGACCACGTTCATGTCGACCTCGGCGGCCACGTCCTCGTCGTAGTTGAGGTCCAGCCGCGGTTCGCCGCCGAGCACACCGACGCTGACCGCCGCCACCGAGCGGTGCATCACCTTCTCCGGTCGGCCGGTGAGGGCCTTGCGCGCGGCGAGCCAGGTCACCGCGTCGTGCAGGGCCACGTACGCGCCGGTGATCGCGGCGGTGCGGGTGCCACCGTCGGCCTGGAGCACATCGCAGTCGAGCACGATGGAGTTCTCACCCAGCGCCTTGAGATCGATGGAGGCCCGCAGGCTGCGACCGATCAGTCGGGAGATCTCGTGGGTCCGCCCGCCGATCTTCCCCCGCACGCTCTCCCGATCGGACCGAGTGTTCGTGGCGCGGGGCAGCATCGCGTACTCGGCGGTGACCCAGCCGAGCCCGGACCCCTTGCGCCAGCGGGGCACCCCCTCGGTGACGCTCGCGGTGCACAGCACCCGGGTGGCGCCGAACTCCACCAACACGGAGCCCTCCGGGTGCGCGCTCCAGCCTCGGGTCAGGGTCACCGGTCGGAGTTGGTCGGGCAGCCGCCCGTCAGGTCGCGCCATGCCTGCACCCTATGTGGTGTCGTGATCGCGGCGCCCCGGGGCCTCACACTGCGGCCGGCGCCAGCCGGGTCGGCTCGGCGGGCAGGGCGTCGTGTACCCGCAGGAACCCGGCCGCGGACGCCGGCCACCCGAACTCCTCGGCCCGGGCACGGGCCGACCGTCGCCGCTCCGCCTCCGGCCGGTCGAGCAGCCGGGTCACCGCCTCGGCCAACGACTCCGCCGAGCCGTACGCGGCCACCCCGGCCGACCCGACCACCTCCGGCAGGGCGCTGGCCGCGTTGACCACAACCGGGGTTCCGCAGGCCAGCGCCTCCAGGCCAGCCAGGCCGAACGTCTCCACCGGGCCGGGCGCCAGCACCACGTCGGCGCTGGCGAGCAGGGCGGCGACCGCGGCCCGGTCGGGCAGGAACCCGGTGAACGTCACCGGCAGCCCCTCGGCGCGCCGCGCCAGCGCCGGGCGGAGCGGCCCGTCACCCACCATCAGCAGGACAGCGGGCACGCCGGCGCGGCGCAGCTCGGCGAGCGCGTCCACGGCCAGTTCCGGCCGCTTTTCCACCGACATCCGGGCGCAGTGCACCAGCAGCACCTCGGACGGGTCGGCATGCCGCTCGCGCAGCCGGGCATCCGCCCGGTCCGGCCGGAACGTGTCCAGGTCCACCCCGAGCGGCACCAGTTCGACCGGCGCGCCGATCCGCTCGAACTCGTCGGCCGCCCACCGGGTTGTGCAGACGACCCGGTCGTACGCCTGGGCGGTCTCCCCGTTGAACCGGTCGGCGATCCGGCGGCGCAGCGCGTGCGGCACCCGCCACTCGCCGAGCAGCCCGGTGAGTGACTCGTGGGACACCATCAACGACGGCACCCCGTGCGCCCGTGCCCAGTCGCCGGTCCAGCGCAGCGTCGAACGATCGGAGACCTCGATCCGGTCCGGCACCAGCCCGGCCAGCACCCGGGCCACCCGGCGGCGGTCGGTCAGCAGCCGGTACCCGCCGGTGCGCGGCACCTCGGGACCGGCAAGGGTGATCACACGGCCCCACGGGTGCCACTCGTCGGCGTCGCGCCGCCCCGGCACCACCAGGACCGGATCGTGCCCGACCGCCTGGTACTGCGCACCGAGCTGGCACAGCGCCGTCCGCAGGCCACCGGAACGTCCGGTGACGAAGTTCGCCAGCCGGACGATGCGCAGGCCACTCACGGCGTCACCGGCTCGGTGCACCGTCGGCCGGCCCGGCGGTCCACGCCGTCGCGGCACCGGCCGCGGCCGGTGCCGGCCGGTCGCGTCCGGTTGGCCCGGTCGGCGGTCATGACGCCGCGGGCAGGTCGAGCACCGGCGCGGCAGCCCGGACCGCACTATAGTGGCCGATCAGCTCGTCGCCGACCGCGGTCCAGCTCCGGCGGCTGACCGCCGCGCGGGCCGCCTGCCCGTAGGCGAGTCGGCGCGACTCGTCCGCGGCGAGCGCCGCGACGGCGGCGGCCAGCGCGTCGGTGTCGTCGGGCGGCACCAGCGTCCCGGTCACCCCGGTCTCGACCAGGTCCACCGGTCCGCCCGCCGCCGGCGCCACCACCGGCACGCCGCTGGCCAGCGCCTCCTGAATGGTCTGGCCGAAGGTCTCATGCGGGCCGGTGTGCAGGAAGACGTCGAGGCTCGCGTACAGGCGGGCGAGGTCCTCGCCCTGCCGCACGCCGAGGAAGGTCACCTCCGGCAGAGCCCGCTCCAGTTGGCGCCGCGCCGGGCCGTCGCCGGCCACCACAACCCGGACGCCGGGCAGGCGGGCGGTGGCCGCGAGCAGGTCGACCCGCTTCTCCGGGGCAAGCCGGCCGATGTAGCCGACCAGCAGCTCGCCCTGGGGCGCGAGGATGCGCCGCAGGTCCTCGCTCCGCTTTGCCGGCTGGAAGCGCTCGGCGTCGACGCCGCGGCGCCAGAGCCAGATCCGCTGTACCCCGTTGGCGATGAGGTCGGCGGCTGCCCGGGTGGAGGGGGCGAGCGTGCGGTGGACGGAGTTGTGGATTTCGCGGAGCCGCCGCCAGGCTGCCGCCTCGCCCCAGCCGACCCGGTACGCGCGGGCGTACGACGCGACGTCGGTCTGGTACACGGCGACGGTCGGCAGGCCGTGCCGCCCGGCCAGGGCGGCGGCTCGCGCCCCGAGGACGAACGGGCTGGCCAGGTGGACCACGTCGGGGTTGTACGACAACAGCGCCCCGGCCAGTCGGGCCGGTGTGGGCACGCCCAGTCGGAAACCCTGGTAGCGGGGCAGCGGGACACTCGGGATCCGGACCACCGGGTACGGGTATCGGTCCAACTCGTGCCGGCGCGACCCGGGCGGGGCCGGTGCCACGACCACCGGCTCGTGGCCGCGGGCGACGAGGTGTTCCGCCGCCCGGACCACCGAGTGTGCGACGCCGTTGACGTCTGGCGGGAACGACTCGGTGACGATGGCGATCCGCATGCCCCTCACCGTGCGGGTGCCATGGGTGCGCCAGACGACGAGATGCTGACCAGCCGGCGAACAGTTCGGCAAGAGCCGCCCCCGGAAGGGGGTCAGACCTCGTAGCTCGCGCCCGGCCGGACCACCTCGAGCGGGCCGGCGTACGCCGTGGCGGCGGACTCGAGGGTGTGTGCCTCGCTGCCCCAGGCCGCCACCAGATGGGTCAGCAGCAACCGGCCGACGCCCGCCTTGGTGGCGGTCTCGCCGGCTTCCCGACCGGTCAGGTGCAAATCGGGTGGATTTTCCACCCCGTCGAGGTAGCTCGCCTCGCACAGGAACACGTCCGCGTCCTGGGCCAGCCGCAGCAGGGCATCGCAGGGCGCGGTGTCCGACGAGTAGCAGAGCACGCGGCCGCCGTGCTCCAGCCGCACACCGTACGTCTCGATGGGGTGGTTGACCCGGTCGACGGTGACGGTCAGCGGGCCGATCGGGAAGGTCCCCGGCTGAAGGGCGTAGAACTGGTACACGTCCTCGACGGTGGCATCCTCCTGCCCGTAGGCCGCGGCAAGCCGGTCGGGCGCGCCGGACGGGGCGTACACCGGCAGCGGCGGACGCGGGCCATCCGGGGCGTACCGGCGGACGACCACGTACGACGCGGCGTCGAGAATGTGGTCGCAGTGCAAATGGGTGAGGATGATGGCGTCGGGGGCGTGCAGCCCCGCGTACCGCTGCAGGGTGGACAGCGCCCCGGGCCCGAAGTCCACCAGGAGTCGGAAGCCCTCGGCCTCGATCAGGTAGGCCGAGCAGGGGGCTTCGGGGCCGGGGAAGCTCCCCGCGCAGCCCAGGACGGTCAGTCGCATCGAGTTGTCTCGCTGTCGCTTCGTGTAGTGTCCGCGCCGGCCGTCGCTCCGCCGAGCATGATCTCTACCGACGCGTAGGCCACGCTGCGCAGCCTACGCTTGCG
Organism: Micromonospora sp. WMMA1363; assembly: GCF_030345795.1. Classification (NCBI taxonomy): domain Bacteria; kingdom Bacillati; phylum Actinomycetota; class Actinomycetes; order Micromonosporales; family Micromonosporaceae; genus Micromonospora; species Micromonospora sp. WMMA1363. Next base: position 5,352,404 of record NZ_JAUALB010000001.1, on the reverse strand, counting down.
GGCGGGAGCGGATGAATCATCCGTGGGAAGATGTCACGAACGTGACACCCGCTCCCGGTCGCCCCCGCGGCGCTCGGCCGGACCCGCCGTCTCGTCCCACAGTGGCCATTCGCCCCGCGACGGAACGGGGGCACCGGCACGTGCCCGGCGCCCCCGTCATGGGTGCCCCGTCAGCGGTCAGGCCCAGAGCTGGCCCTCCAGAGTTTCCTCGGCGTCGGCGAGGGTGCCGCCGTACGCCCCGGTCGACAGGTACTTCCAGCCACCGTCGCAGACCACGAACGCCACGTCGGCGCGGCGCCCCTCGCGGACCGCCTCGTGCGCCACCGCCAGGGCGGCGTGCAGGATCGCGCCGGTGGAGAAGCCGGCGAAGACTCCCTCCACCTCCACCAGCTGACGCGTCCGCAGCACCGCGTCCCGGGTGCCGACGGAGAAACGCCGGGTGAGCACGGTCGCGTCGTACAACTCGGGAACATACCCCTCGTCGATGTTGCGCAGCCCGTAGACCAGTTCGCCGTACCGCGGTTCGGCGGCGACGACCTGGACACCGTCGACCTTCCCGCGCAGGTAGCGCCCGGTGCCCATGAGCGTGCCGGTGGTGCCCAGCCCGGCCACGAAGTGGGTGATCGTCGGCAGGTCGTGCAGCAACTCGGGGCCGGTGGTCTCGTAGTGCGCCCGGGCGTTGGCCTCGTTGCCGTACTGGTAGAGCATCACCCAGTCGGGGTGCTCGGTGGCAATCTGCTTGGCGGTGGCGACCGCCTGGTTCGAGCCGCCCGCCGCCGGTGAAAAAATGATCTCCGCGCCGTACATCCGCAGGAGTTGCACGCGCTCGGTGGAGACGTTCTCCGGCATCACGCAGACCAGCCGGTAGCCACGCAGCTTGGCCACCATGGCCAGCGAGATGCCGGTGTTGCCGCTGGTCGGCTCCAGAATGGTGTCACCCGCACGCAGCCGGCCGGCCCGCTCGGCGGCCCGGACCATGAACAGCGCCGCCCGGTCCTTGATGCTGCCGGTCGGGTTCCGGTCCTCCAGCTTGGCCCACAGCCGCACCGGCGGCGCCCCGTCGGGCACCGTCGGCGAGAGCCGGGGCAACCCGACCAGGGGCGTGCCACCGCAGGCGTCGAGGAGGCTGTCGTACCGCGCCATGGTGACCGCCCTCAGCGAGCGGCGACGGAAGGCGTCGTGCGGTGCTGGCTGATCGCGGCTGCGGCCGCGAAGCCCAACGCACCGCCCGCGACGGCCGGCAGGATCGTCACGCTGTCGCCGTCGTTGAGCTTGGCCTCCAGCGCACCGAGGAAGCGGACGTCCTCGTCGTTGACGTACACGTTGACGAAGCGGTGCAGGGCGCCGGCCTCGGTGACCAGTCGGGCCTTCAGGCCGGCGTGCCGGGAGTCCAAGTCGGTGAGCAGGTCACCCAGCGTGTCGCCGGCGCCCTCGACGACCTTCGCGCCGCCGGTGTGACTACGCAGGATGGTAGGGATGCGAACCTCGATGGCCATGATGTGGTGCTCCTTGAGTCGGGTGTGCCGAAATGGTGACGGGACGTGACAGGGGCGTTGCGGCGCTGGGATCAGCGGCCGGAACACTCGTAGTCGACCGTCGCCGGGCTCTGCCCGAACATGTAGGACTGCACGGCGTGCGGGTCCACCCCCGGCTCCAGGATGCGGACCGGCTCCTCGGTGACCACGCCGTCGACGATCCGGAAGGACCGGATCTCCTCGGTGTCGGGCTCACGGGTGGAGACGAGCAGGTAGTGCGCGTTGGGCTCGCCGGCGAAGGAGATGTCGGTACGCGACGGGTACGCCTCCGTCGCGGTGTGCGAGTGGTAGATAACGACGGGCTCCTCGTCCCGGTCGTCCATCTCCCGCCACACCCGCAGCTGCTCCATCGAGTCGAACTCGTAGAACGTCATGGAACGGGCGGCGTTCTCCATCGGGACGTGCCGGGCGGGGGTGTCGCTGCCGGCGGGGCCGGCGACCACGCCGCACGCCTCGTCGGGGTGGTCCCGACGCGCGTGGGTGACGATCGCGTCGACGATCGACCGGTCGATGCTCAGCACGCCGACCAGCGTAACGCCTGCCCGAGCGACGCGGCGAGGTGGCGGCCGTCACGAATCAGTCGATCAGAGCGTTGAGCAGGGATTCCTGCAGATAGCCCAGGTACGCGTAGACCGACAGTTGGAACACCCGACTGGAGGTCGGGTCCTCGGCCACCGCGTCGTCCAGCTCGGCGCCGAGGTCGGTACCGTCCTTGATCTCCAACCGGACGCCCATCGCCAGCCGGGCGTCGTTGAGCGCCCGCAGCCAGGCCTCGGCCGCCTCGGCGTCGAGGCGGACCTCGGCGCCGCCGGAGTCGGGCAACGCCGCGAGGATGGCACCCGCCTGGTCGATTTTCGCTGTCTTGAGGTCACCCTCGGTGTACCGGCGGAACTCGGCGGTGCCCGCCGCGTCGTCCGGGTACGCCTCCGGGAAGAGCCGCCCCACCACCGGGTCGGAGTGGTCGAACCCGTCGGTGAGCAGCCCGACCACCTCGGTGGCGACCTTACGCAGCACCCGGGCCTCGTCCACCGCGAAGGTGGCGACGTAGCGGTCGCCCTGACGCCGGAACATGCTCACGCCCGATCCACCGTCGCCCAGAGACCGTACGCGTGCAGCTGCGACGCGTCGTGCTCCATCCGTTCGCGGGCGCCGCTGGAGACGACCGCCCGGCCCTTGTGGTGCACGTCCAGCATGAGCTGCTCGGCCCTCTCCCGGCTGTAACCGAAGAGCTTCTGGAAGACCCAGGTCACATACGTCATCAGGTTGACCGGGTCATCCCACACGATCGTCACCCACGGGCGGTCTGCAGCCGGCACCTCGTCGGTGTCCGGCGTCTCGACCGGTGCAACCTGCGGAGCCGCCATGCCCCCCATCGTGCCACCGGATCCGGCGAACTGAGGAACCGGAACGCCGGCCCGTCGCGGATCTTCCCGGTGCCCGGCTGCCTCAGGCCAGGAGGATGCCGTGATCGACAGCATCGGAAAGCACCACGCCCAATGAGAGACGGATCACGTCGAACCGTCGGGACACCTCGCGGGTCAGCTCCAGCTCGACCTCGCGCAGGGCCCGCTGCGCCCAGGCCCGCGCCGCGTTCGGATCGTTGTTGCCGGGGCTGCGCCAGTGCTGCCAGCAGCCACCGGACAGGGCCACCGCCACCGGTGGGAGCACGCCGTCGCGGGCCGCGCCGGGATAGCCGGTCAGGGCGTCGATCGCGCCGGCGCCGGTCAGGCCGGTCACCGCGCCGCCGCTGGTCACCAGGAGCACCCGGTCCAGTTCCTCGCCGGCGCTGTGGTCACCCAGGCCCCAGCGGACCGCGTTGGCGATCCGCTGGCGGACCCCCGGCGCCAGCGGCGCGCCGAGCACCTGCCCGGCGGCCTCGTCGAGCAGGTTACGCACCGCCTGGTCGCACTGCGTGGTGGCAAACAGCGACAGCGCTTCCATCTCGCGGTCGAGCAGCTGCGGCAGACCGGCGCAACCAACTCCGAACACGATCTCCTGCACCACCCGCAGATGCGCGTTGGCCAACTCCAGGGCCACCTGCTGGCGGATCCGCTGGACAACCGAGCGGGTCTGCCGTTCGAGCTGGTCGGACCACGGGCCCGGCGCCGGTCGCACCGGTACCCGCCCGTGCGCCCCTGGCAGGACCGGTGGATCGGCACTCGCCCGGCGCAGCACCTCGTCGGCGGCCCAGCCGACCAACGCCCGTCGCAGGTCGTCGGCGTCGCCGGAGCCGACCGAGAACCACCGGGCGGCGGTGAGGCCGGGAACCGCGACAAGCAAGGCGGCCCGGTGCGCCGCCACGGCGACCGCGGCCCGGCCCACCGGGTCGACCGCCGGCCGCGCCCCGGTCGACCCGACGGCCGCACCGGTGCCGTCCACCGTCGACTCGCCGGCTGGCGGCGACCCGCCATCCGCGCCCGGAGTCACGGCGAAGAAGACCTCGACCCGCGCCCCGGCGAGCTCGGTGAGCAGGCGCAGCTCGGTCGCGGTGAACGCCTGGTCGGCGGCGATCACGAAGAGCACGGCGCCGGCCCGGCCCGCCGCCTCCAGCAGCACCCGGCCGCTGGCCACCCCGACGGTGTCGGTATTTGGCGTGTCCACCAGGGCGAAGTGCCGCAGCAGCGGCTCCGGCACGGCCAGCTCGACTCGGCGCGGCGGGCGGGCGAGCGCCGGCCCGGCGGCCAGCCGGTCGGCGCCGTACGAGTGCGGCTGGCGGTAACCCGGCACGTACGCGGCCCGGCTCGGCACCCGGGCGTCGCGCAGCACCAGCCAACTGCCCGCCGGCACCGCGAGCATGGCGGGATCCAGCCGGAGCAGGGCGCCGAGCACCTCGGCCCGGCCGGCGCCGGCGGGGCCCACGGCCAGCACACCCAGTGGTTCGTCCACGGCGGGTGTGGAAGCGGGCCGGGCGTTCAGCGATCGACCGTGCGGCAGGTCGACGGTAGCGAGCGGACCCGGCGTCACAGACTGCCTCCCGAGATCGATGGCCGGCGGTGGCCGGCCGCGGGGAACTCCGATGGGTGAACCCGGATGCCGGGAGAGTACGGGCGATCCGGGACGGACGCGGAATAGCCAGTCTACTCAGCGGTAATGACGAGGTTACTCAACTTCGGTGTGTGACGGAATGCGCGCGTCCGGAAAATCCATCGATATGCTGCGCGGATGAGTCGGTGGAGATTCGTCGGCCGCTCCCACGAGCTCGACCGTCTGCTGTCGGCGGCGACCGACCTCGACGGGCGCGGGCTCTTCTTCAGCGGCAGCGCCGGCATCGGCAAGAGCCGGCTGCTCCGCGAGGGGGTGGGGGCGCTGCCCCGCGACCGGAACGCGGTGTGGTTCGTCGCGGCGAGTGCCACCACCGCGGCATTGCCGTTCGGCGGTCTGGTCCAGCTGCTCCCCACCGACCACCCGCCGGGGCTGGCACCGGCCGGCGTCCTACGGTGGGCCGCGGACGTGCTCCGTCAACAGGCGGCCGGCCGCCGCATCGTGCTCGCCATCGACGACGCGCACCTGCTGGATCCGCCGTCGGCGGCGCTGGTGCATCTCGTCGCCCGGTCGGAGAACGCCACGGTGGTCGGCACCCTACGCAACGGCGAACAGATTCCGCTGCCCATCCGCGCACTGTGGACCGACGACCTGGTCGACCACGCCGAGCTGAGCCCGATGGACCCGGCCGACACCGCCAGGCTGCTCGCCGCGATCCTCGACGGACCGATCGACGCCGGCACCGCCGACCGGCTGGGACGACTCTCCGCCGGTAATCCGCTGCTGCTGCGCGAACTCGTCCACGCCGCTTTCGGCAGCGGGGAGCTGACCAGCGCGTACGGCGTCTGGAAGTGGACCGGTCGGCTGGAGCTGGCACCGAGCCTCACCGACCTGATCGACACCCGGATCGGCCAGCTCACCCCGGGCGTGCGGGCGGTGGTCGAGCTGGTCGCGTTCGGCGAGCCGCTCGGCCTGCACCTACTCGGGCAGGCGGTCGACCCGGGCGACGTGGAGACCGCCGAGGAACGCGGCCTCATCGCCGTGGTCCAGGACGACCGCCGGCTCGACGTCCGGCTGGCCCAGCCGCTGTACGGCGAGGTGATACGCCGGCAGTGCCCGGTCAGCCGCACCCGGCGCCTGCAGGCCCGCCTCGCCCACCTGCTGGAGGAGACCGGCACACGCCGCCGCGACGACCTGCTGCGGGTGGCCGTCTGGCGCCTGGAGTCGGGCACCGCTCAGGACGAGGGCATTCTGCTGGGCGCCGCCGCGCAGGCGTTCACCCGCTACGACGTACCACTGGCGACTCGGCTGGCCCGGGCGGCGCTCGACGCCGGCGGCGGGTTCAACACCGCGGAGCTGCTGGCCACCCTCCTGATGTTCGCCGACCGGCCGGACGAGGCGATCGAGGTACTCGACACGGTCGCCGCCGACCTGGGCGACGACGGGCGACGCAGCCGGTGGCTGACCGTACGCGGCATGGTCAGCTACTGGGGGCTCAGCCGGGAGTCCACGGTGGAGGAGCTCGCCCTCCAGGGCGCCAACCTGCGCGACTCCGCCGCCCAGGCCCGGGTGCTCGCCTTCGAGGCCGTCATGCGGCTACACGGCATGGACACCGCCGCCGCGCTCCGCCTCGGGCAGACCGTGCTGGACCGTCCCGCCGCCAGCGTGGCCGCGCGGGAACTGGCCCGCTGCACCATCGCCTACCTGCACACCGTCCAGGGGCACCTACACCGCGGCGTCGCGGCCGTCGAGCTGGTCCAGGCGGAGGCGGGGCGCTGGCGTGCCGACATGCCGTACCTGCAACTGGCGCTGGAGCAGGTCCGGGGCACCCAGCTCACGCTAGCCGGCGACCTGACCGGCATCGACGCGATCGTGGCCGACGAGTTCGCCGACCTGGCGGACGCCGGGGATTTCCGGCTCGGCACCGGCTACCTGGCGGTCCTCCAGGCGTACGCGGCTCGACTTCGCGGTCGGGCCGACGCCGCGCTGCGGACCAGCCTCGGCGCGTGCGCCGTACTGGCCACCAGCCGGGTCTACGCCGGCCTGGCCCAGGCCGAGCGGGCCCAGGCCGCGGCGCTGCGCGGCGACGCGGCGCAGGCCGCCGAGGCGATGGCCGAGGCCGACCGCACCCACGCCCGCGGCATGGCGGTGCTCTACCCGTGGCTGGAGCAGGCGCGGGCGGCGGCCCTGGCCGCAGCCGGGGACCTCCCCACCGCGGCCAAGTACCTGTCGGAGCTCGCCGATCGGCTGCGCGCCGACGGCTTCGCCGCGCACGAGGTGCACGCGCTGCACGACCTCGTCCGGTTGGACCAGGCCACCGCTCCGGTCGGGCCGGCATGCTCCGACGGCAGCCGGCGGACCGCCGCCCAGCGCCTGACCGAACTCTCCGAACAGGTAGACGGGGTGCTGCCGCCGCTGCTGGCTCGGCACGGGCGTGCGGTGGCCGACGGTTCCGCGGCGGACCTGCTCGCGGTCGCCGACGCCTTCGCCGGGTTGGACCTGACCGTCTGGGCCGCCGAGGCCACCGCGACCGCGCTGCGTCTTCTGCGGCACCGGCGGTCGCCGGCGGCGACCGCCGCCCGGGAACGGTTGGCCGCCTTGCTGGGGCGCTGCAACCAGGTCCGCACCCCCGCCCTGTGCGCCGGTACGCCGACGCTGACCGATCGGGAGTGGCAGGTGGCCCGGCTGGCCGCCGACGGTGGCACCAGCCGGGTGATCGCGGAACAGCTCTACCTTTCCACGCGGACGGTGGAGAACCACCTCCAACGCGTCTACAGCAAGCTCGGCGTGTCCGGACGGGCGGAGTTGGGGGCGGCGCTGCGGGCGATCCCGGGCCACGACGGCGAGGATCCGGACTCGACTCTAGGCTGAGGCCGTGAGCACCCTTCGCCCCGCGCTGCTGACCGACCACTACGAGCTGACCATGGTCAGCGCCGCCCTCCGGGACGGCACCGCCGACCGCCAATGCGTATTCGAGGTGTTCAGTCGTCGGCTGCCCGCCGGCCGACGGTACGGCGTGGTCGCCGGGACCGGCCGCCTGGTCGAGCTGATCCGCAACTTCCGCTTCGACGCCGACGAGGTCGACTACCTGCGGCGTACCGGGGTGGTGGACGATGCCGCCGCGCAGTGGCTCACCAACTACCGTTTCACCGGCGACATCGACGGGTACGCCGAAGGTGAGCTGTACTTCCCCGGCTCGCCGGTCCTCACGGTCGCCGGCACGTTCGCCGAATGCGTGGTGCTGGAGACCCTGGTGCTCTCGGTGCTCAACCACGACAGCGCCGTCGCCGCGGCGGCCGCGCGGATGGTCACCGCGGCCCGCGGGCGCGCCCTGATCGAGATGGGTTCCCGGCGGGCGCACGAGGAGGCGGCGGTCGCGGCGGCCCGGGCGGCCTACCTGGCCGGGTTCCGGTTCACCTCCAATCTCGCGGCCGGGAAGCGCCACGGGATCCCCACCGCCGGCACCGCCGCGCACGCGTTCACCCTGCTGCACGACGACGAGCGGGCGGCGTTCAGCTCGCAGGTGGACGCGCTGGGCACGGACACCACACTGCTGGTCGACACGTACGACATCGGCCAGGGCATCCGTACCGCGATCGCGGTCGGTGGGCCGGACCTACGCGCCGTCCGGATCGACTCCGGCGACCTCGCGGTGATGGCCCAGCAGTCCCGCGAGTTGCTCGACTCGCTCGGCGCCACCGAGACGAAGATCATCGTCTCCGGCGACCTCGACGAGTACGCCATCGCCGCGCTCGCCGCCGAGCCGGTGGACATGTACGGCGCCGGCACCGCGGTGGTCACCGGTTCCGGCGCCCCCACCGCCGGTCTGGTCTACAAGCTCGTCGATGTCGGCGGCCGCCCGGTGGTCAAGCGTTCGGAGCGCAAGGCCACCATCGGCGGGCGCAAGGTGGCGGTTCGCCGGCACAAGCCGACCGGCACCGCCACCGAGGAGGTGATCGTGCCACAGGGTGTGCCGGACCGGCGGCCACACGACCGGCTGCTCCAGCGGTCGTACGTGGCCGGCGGCGAGCTGCTCCCGCTGCCGACGCTCGACGAGTCGCGGGAACACCTGCGGCAGTGTCTGATCTCGATCCCCTGGGAGGGGTTGAAGCTCTCCGCCGGCGATCCGGCCATTCCGGTCACGGTCGTGCCGGCCGACTGAAAGGACGTCACATGGGCAACGTGTTGATCATCGTGGACGTGCAGAACGACTTCTGCGAGGGAGGCTCGCTGGCCGTCGGCGGCGGGGCCGGCGTCGCGGCCGGCGTCAGCCGGCTGCTCGCCGCCGAGCCGAACCGTTGGGACCACGTGGTCGCCACGAAGGATTACCACATCGACCCGGGCGAGCACTTCGGCGACCCGCCGGACTTCGTCGACTCGTGGCCCCGGCACTGTGTGGTGGGCACCCCGGGCTCGGAGTTCCATCCCGACCTGGCCACCGGCCGAATCGAGGCGATCTTCCACAAGGGCGAGCACGCCGCCGCGTACTCCGGCTTCGAGGGGCACACCGACAACGGCGAGTGCCTCGCCGACTGGCTGCGACGGCATGGGGTCGACCGGGTGGAGATCGTCGGAATCGCCACGGACCACTGCGTCCGCGCGACCGCCCTGGACGCCACCCGCGAAGGATTCGACACCACCGTGCTGCTGGACCTGACCGCCGGTGTCGCCCCGGACACCACCGACGCGGCGCTGCAGGCTCTGGCGGGTGCCGGGGTCGCCACCCGCGGCGAACCTGCGGTCGGGGCGGCGTGAGCGACTGTCTGACCACAGGTGTGGGCCGAAGCCGGGCCGCGGTCCAGGCGTCGGCCGGCTAAGCCGGAGAAGGGGTCCGGACTGCGACGTCGTAGCCGGACCCTCGGCCTGGCCCGGGCCGGCGCGGGCCGGGCCCGGCAACTGTGAGTCGGGCCCTAAACCGTTGGCGGCAATCGTATCCGCGGTCGAGGATGTTCCGCGGAGGTACGGACCGACGTGAACATGAAGCCCTACCGGGAGGCGTTCAGCCTGCCCGGTCTCCGGTCGCTGCTGCTCGTGGCGGTCCTCGCCCGCGTTCCGCTCACCGCGACCGGGGTGACGCTGACGTTCTTCGTCGTCCAGGAACTCGGCCGGGGTTACGGGGCCGCCGGGCTGGTCGGTGCCGCGATCACCATCGGGGCGGCGATCGGTGGCCCGCTGCTCGGCCGGCTGGTGGACCGGCGCGGCCTGCGTCCGGTGCTCGTGCTGACCGGCATCGCCGAGGCGGCCTTCTGGAGCACCGCACCGATGCTGTCGTACACACTGCTGCTGCCGGCCGCCTTCCTCGCCGGGTCGCTGGCCGTCCCGATCTTTTCGGTGATCCGCCAGTCCATCGCGGCCCTGGTCCCGCCGGACCGGCGGCGGACCGCGTACGCGCTGGACTCGATGTCGGTCGAGCTGTCGTTCATGGTCGGCCCCGCCCTCGCCACGGCCGCGGTCACCGCCGTCACCGCCCGCACCACCCTCTACCTGGTCGGCGCCGGCATCGTCGCGGCGGGTGTCGGGCTCTTCCTGCTCAACCCGCCGGTCCGGGCGACAAGCGAGCCCGCCGGGCCACGCCGGAAGGTGCCCAGGCGGGAACGGCTCACGCCCCGGATGCTTTCCGTACTCGCCGTCAGCACGGCCGCCACCCTCGTGCTGGGCGGCACCGACGTGGCCGTGATCGCGGTGTTGCGGTCCAGCGGCGAGGTCGGCTTCACCGGCGTGGTACTCGCGATCTGGGCAGTGGCTTCGCTGATCGGCGGCTTCGCGTACGGGGCGGCGACCCGCTCCTGGTCCCCGCTCGCTCTGATGGCGGCACTCAGCGTGGCCACCATACCGGTCGGCCTGGGCGGCGCCCACTGGTGGCTGCTCTGCCTGGCGCTGGTCCCCGCCGGTCTGCTCTGCGCGCCGACTCTCGCCGCCACCTCGGATGCGGTCAGCCGCTTCGCCCCAGCCGACGCGCGCGGCGAGGCGATGGGCCTGCACGGCTCGGCCATCACGGTCGGCATCGCGGTCGGCGCCCCGCTGGCTGGCGCGGTGATCGACGTGTCCGCGCCGGCCTGGGGCTTCGCGATCACCGGCGCGATCGGTGCACTGGTCGCCCTGGTCGTGCTCCCGGCTGAGCTACGCCGCCGGGCCCCCGCCGCGCTTTCGGAGCCCACCCCGCAGCCCGAGCGCGAGCTCACCGCCGCCTGACGATTTCGACCGCGGGGACCTGGGGCACCCGGTTCCCGCCCGTGTCCCAACCACACCGCCGGCGCGCCCGCCGCCGCGCGCTTCCCGGAATGCGTGGCACATCGCGCGGAGAACGATCCCGCCGTGGATCAGGAGACCGGTCCGGGTCCGAACGGGCGCAGGAGACCGGCCGGGTCCGAATGACGGGGGCTGGCCGGGTCGGCGGACGCGGACGCCGCGGGAGACCGTAGCGCACCTGCCCGCGCCGGGGCAGGTGGCCGGACCGGAAACGGCGACGGGCGCCGTCCCCGGTGGGGGAACGGCGCCCGTCTTACGAGAAGAGCGTCAGCGGCGGTCGCGGTCGCTCGCCACGTCCTCCCGGTAGCTGGCACCACCGTCGGACTCGCTGGTCAACGGCTTGGCACCACCCTCGGGCGGACCGGCGAGCGACTGGCCACCGGCGGCCAGTTCCGGGAACCTGTGGTCGAACGCCGGCCGTTCGGAGCGGATCCGCGGCATCCGGTCGAAGTTCCGTAGCGGCGGCGGTGAGCTGGTCGCCCACTCCAGCGAGTTGCCGTGCCCCCACGGGTCCTCGACCTCCACCACCGGTCCCGCCTTGTACGACTTCCAGCAGTTGTAGATGAACGGCAGCGTCGAGATACCGGTGATGAACGCGCCGATCGTGGAGATCGTGTTCAGCGTGGTGAAGCCGTCGGTCGGCAGATAGTCGGCGTACCGCCGCGGCATGCCCTCGTTGCCCAGCCAGTGCTGCACCAGGAACGTGGTGTGGAAGCCGACCATGGTCAGCCAGAAGTGCACCTTGGCGAGGCGCTCGTCGAGCATCCGGCCGAACATCTTCGGGAACCAGAAGTAGATGCCCGCGAAGACCGCGAACACGATCGTGCCGAAGAGCACGTAGTGGAAGTGGGCCACCACGAAGTAGGAGTCGGACACGTGGAAGTCCAGCGGCGGGCTGGCCAGCAGCACGCCGGTGAGACCGCCGAAGAGGAAGGTCACCAGGAAGCCGACCGAGAACAGCATCGGCGACTCGAAGCTGATCTGCCCCCGCCACATGGTGCCGATCCAGTTGAAGAACTTCATGCCGGTGGGGACCGCGATCAGGAAGCTCAGGAAACTGAAGAACGGCAGCAGCACCTGGCCGGTGGCGAACATGTGGTGCGCCCAGACACTCATCGACAGGGCGGCGATGGCGATGGTCGCGGCGACCAGGCCCTTGTAGCCGAAGATCGGCTTGCGGGAGAAGACCGGGATGACCTCGCTGATGATGCCGAAGAAGGGCAGCGCGATGATGTACACCTCGGGATGCCCGAAGAACCAGAACAGGTGCTGCCAGAGCATCGGCCCGCCGGTCGCCGGGTCGTAGACGTGGGCTCCCAGGATGCGGTCGGCGGCGAGCGCGAAGAGCGCGGCGGCCAGCAGTGGGAAGATCAGGATCGCCAGGAGGCTGGTGACCAGGATGTTCCACGTGAAGATCGGCATCCGGAACATCGTCATGCCGGGGGCGCGCAGGGTCAGGATCGTGGTGATCATGTTGACCGCGCCGAGGATGGTGCCCAGACCGGAGATGGCCAGGCCCACGATCCACATGTTGGCGCCGGCGCCCGGCGAGTGCTCGACGCTGCTCAGCGGCGTGTAGGCGAACCAGCCGAAGTCGGCGGCGCCACCGGGCGTCAGGAAGCCCAGCGTCGCCATCGATCCGCCGAACAGGAAGAGCCAGTAGGCGAAGCTGTTCAGCCGCGGGAAGGAGACGTCCGGTGCGCCGATCTGGATCGGCACGATGTAGTTGGCGAAGGCGAACACGATCGGCGTCGCGAAGAACAGCAGCATGATCGTGCCATGCATGGTGAAGAGCTGGTTGAACTGCTCGGGCGAGAGGAACTGCAGCCCGGGCCGGGCCAGCTCGGCCCGCATGATCAGAGCCATCAGGCCGCCGATCATGAAGAACGCGAACGCGGTGACCATGTACATGATCCCGATTTGCTTCGCGTCCGTGGTCCGCAGCAGCCGCGCGATGGCCGACCCCTTGACCGGCGCTCGGACCGGCCAGGGCCGGGTCACGACCGGCTTGGGTGCGACGGTGGTCACGAGTGGCCTCCGGTTCTGGGTTGTCCCGCTCGGCACGCGTGTTGTCTGCGGGCCGTCATCCGCAAGGAGGATAGTCCCCGGTAGGTGGCCGTGCCGCGTGGGGTGGACCGGTAACCTGCACCACCCCGCCCGGACGGCGCGCGTCTGGCCCGGACACCGAACCCGGCGCCGTCACAACGGCCCCAGCAACAGCCGGTAGTGCGCGCCGAAGATACGCCCGCCGCGCCCGCGCAGCACCGGGTCACGCAGCGCCGGCGGTACGTCGCGGGTCCGGTTGCGGTCCCGGGTCCGGTCCCGCACCCATCGGGTACGCGGGCGACGGCGGCTTTCGTAGGCCGTCAGCGCCGCCTCGACGCTGCCGGCCGTGGTGAGCGACTCGGCGAGCACCACGGCGTCCTCCAGGGCCATCGCCGCACCCTGCGAGAGGGTCGGCGCGGTGGCGTGTGCGGCGTCCCCGACCAGCAGCACCCGGCCCCGGTACCAGCGGCCCAGTTCCACCTCTTCGGTCACGCCGACGTGCACGCGGTCCAGGCACTCCAGCACCTCCGGCACGGGACCACCGTAGTCAGTGAAGAGCTCCCGCAGCCGGGCCACCGGGTCGGCCGGCGGCGTCGTGCCGGTCTCGTCGGCGTAGCAGTGCAGCCGCCCGGCCCCGATGGGGACCACCAGGAATCCGGCTCGCTGGCCGAGCAGCGCGGTCCACTCGGCCACCGGCGGCCCCTCCCGCACCACGGCGCGGTAGACGACCTGCCCGGTGGGGTGGGACGAGCCGCCGAGCGCGGCGAGCGTGCGGATCGAGGAGTGCGGCCCGTCGGCGCCGATCACCAGGTCGTACTCGGTGGCGGAGCCGTCGACGAAGGTGACCCCGACACCCTGCGGCAGCAGGTCGATGGCGCGGACCTCGGCACCGTGCCGGACGGCACCGCCGGCGCCGGTGAGCAGGACCCGGTGCAGTTCGGCCCGGAGCAGCGCCCGGCACTCCCCGACACCGGCCCACAGCACGTCGAGGTCGACCTCGCAGAGCGGGGCGCCGGTGGCGTCCAGGAAGTACTGCCGGTGAACTACCTGGCCGAGGGGGCGGACCGGCCCGTCGAGATCGAGCTGGCGCAGCGCTCGGGCAGCATTGCCGGGCAGGTAGAGGCCGTTGTCTGGAAGCTCCCCCGGGGGGAGTTTCTCGGTCACGTCGGGCCGGAAACCCGCCATTCGCAGCGCCCGGGCCACGGCGAGGCCGGCGATGCCCGCACCGACGACGAGGATGCGCAGGGGGGAGCCACCCATGGTGGTGTACGCCTCCGGAGGGGTTCGGCACGCGTTGGAGGCAAGACACTACTCGGCGCGATCGGCGCACACCAGAGTCAGTTCGCTCGCCCAGGGCGCTCCCTTTCCGCGCGGGCCGGTCCGCCGGGCGGCCCACCTGCGGGCCACCCGTCACCCACGTGACAAACCTCACCTTTCCGCGCATTACCGTCAACTTGTTGCGTGCGGATTTCAGACACATGTAAATATCTACAACGGTGATCGCCTCCCGGCGCACCGGCCGATCGGCCCCGACGCCCCAACCGGGCCGAGCCCTGGGCGGAATCCGTCCCGGTATCGGAGAATGCGGGTGTGGCTGACCGGCTGGCGGAGTACCGGCGCAAACGGAACGCCGCGCGTACCCCGGAACCGGTGCCGGCCGGGACGCCGGAGCGCGGCCGCCCGGCCGGCGCCCGCTTCGTCATCCAGCGACACCATGCCCACAGCCTGCACTGGGACCTGCGGCTGGAGCACGACGGCGTCCTCGCCTCCTGGGCGGTGCCGCGGGGACTGCCCCGCGACACCGGCCGCAACCACCTCGCCGTCCACACCGAGGACCACCCGATGGAGTACCTCGACTTCTCCGGCGAGATCCCGACCGGCGAGTACGGCGGTGGTCGGATGACCATTCACGACCGGGGCACCTACCGCTGCGAAAAGTGGCGCGACGACGAGGTGATCGTGACCCTCGACGGAGAACGAACCCGGGGCCGCTACGTGCTCTTCGCAGCCGGCGGACGGGACGGGCGGGACTGGATGCTCCGGCGCACCGACCCGCCGCCGGACGGCTGGGAGAGCATGCCGGAGTTGGTCCGCCCGATGCACCCGACCCGGGCCCGGAAGCTGCCCGGCGACCCGGAGGCGTGGGGATACGAGCTGCGCTGGGACGGCGTCCGCGCGGTCGCGTACGTCTCGGGCGGGCGGCTGCGGTTGCTGTCGTCGACCGACGAGGAGATCACCGGGAGGTATCCGTGGCTGCGTGCGCTGGCCGAGGCGCTGGCCCCGACGGAGGCCGTCCTCGACGGCATCCTGGTCCGCATCGACCGGGCTGGTCGGGTGCGGGCCGCCCGGGGCGGCCGGGCCACCACCGACGCCCAGTTCCTCCTGGTCGACCTGCTGTGGCTGGAGGGCGTGACCAGCGTCGAGCTGCCCTACGGGCAGCGCCGGGAGCTACTGGACGGGCTGGCGCTGACCGGCCCGCACTGGCAGACGCCGCCCTGGTTCCCCGGCACCGGCGCCGAGGCCCTGCGAACCGCACGTGACCAGGGATTGCCGGGTGTGCTGGCCAAACGCCTCGACTCCGCGTACGAACCGGGCCGGCGCAGCCCGCACTGGTTGAGCATCGACCCGAGCTGACCGACCGCCGACGATGCGAGGGACACCGTGTACCTGACCCACCTGGAGTGCCCGCGCTGCGGCCGGGAGCACGACGCCGGCAAGCCGCAGAACCTGTGCGGGTGCGGGTCGCCGCTGCTGGCCCGCTACGACCTGGCGACGGTGGCCGAGGTGATCACCCCGGAACGGTTCGGGCTCCGGCCGGCCGACCTCTGGCGATACCGGGAGCTGCTGCCGGTGGCGGACCCAGGGCAGGTCGTTACGCTGAGCGAGGGCTGGACGCCGCTGTGGCGCGCCCCGACGTACGGCGCGCAGATCGGCGTCCCGGACCTGCTGGTGAAGGACGAGGGGCTGACGCCGACCGGGTCGTTCAAGGCACGCGGGGCCGCCGTCGGGGTGAGCCGGGCCCGCGAGCTGGGCATCGCACGGATCGCCATGCCGACCAACGGCAACGCGGGCGCTGCCTGGGCCACCTACGCCGCCCGGGCTGGCCTGGGCGCAACCATTGTCATGCCGGTGGACGCGCCCGCCACCTGCCGCCTCGAGTGCGTCGCGGCCGGGGCTGACCTGCGGCTGGTCGACAGGCTGATCGACGACGCCGGGCGGCACGTGGCGCGGCTGGTCGCCGAAGCCGACGGCACGGTCTTCGACGCCGGTACGCTGCGCGAGCCGTACCGCATCGAAGGCAAGAAGACCATGGGGTACGAGATCGTCGAGCAGCTCGGCTGGCAGGTGCCCGACGTCATCGTCTACCCGACCGGTGGCGGAGTCGGCCTGCTCGGCATCCACAAGGCGCTGCACGAGCTGCGCGAGCTGGGCTGGATCTCCGACCGGCTGCCCCGCCTGGTAGCGGTGCAGTCCACCGGGTGCGCGCCGATCGTCCGGGCCTTCGCCGCCGGGGCGGAGCGGGCCGAACCGTGGGCCGACGCGCACACTGTGGCGTTCGGCGTCACCGTCCCGGCCCCGCTGGGCGACGAGCTGATCCTGGCCGCGCTTCGGGAGAGCTCCGGCACGGCGGTCGCCGTGCCGGACGCGGAACTCGTCACCGACCTGCGCGACTTCGCGGCGCGGGAGGGGCTGCTGCTCTGCCCGGAGGGCGCGGCCTGCCTGACCGCCGCACGTCAACTGCGGGCGGGCGGCTGGATCCGGGGCGGCGAACGGGTGGTGGTACTGAACACCGGCGCCGGACTGAAGTACCCGGAGACCGTGGACGTCGGGACGCTGTCGGTGCTGCCGGCATGACCGCGGCGCGTGTGGTCGACAAGGAGCCCTCCACCAACCCGCACGCGGCGGACAGGCGCCCTAGTCCGTGGTCGGGTCGGCGAGACGCCAGGCGGCGTTGATCAGGCCGATGTGCGAGAAGGCCTGCGGAGTGTTGCCGAGCGACGCGCCGGTACTCAGGTCGATCTGCTCGCTGAGCAGGCCGACGTCGTTGGCGTGTCCGACCGCCCGCTCGAACAGCGCCTCGGCCCGCCCGCGTTCCCCCGCCAGCACCAGGCACTCCACCAGCCAGAACGAGCAGAGCAGAAAGCCGGCCGGATCGGAGTCCCAGCGCCGGACCAGCACGTCGTCGGTGCTCAGCTCACGCTGGATCACCGCGATCGTGGCGCGCATCCGAGGGTCGGTGGCGGGGAGGAAGCCCAACACCGGGAGCAGTAGCACGGAGGCGTCCAGTTGGTCGGATCCGAAAGCACCGGTGTACGCCCCGACCTGCTCGTTCCACCCCTCCCGCAGCACGGTGGCCCGGATGTCGTCCCGGATCGCCGCCCAGCGGCGGGGGTCGCCGCGCCCGCCGAGCCGAGGTGCCAGCGTGACCGCCTTGTCCATCGCCACCCAGCAGAGCACCTTCGATGACAGGTAGTGCCGGTCGGCGTCCCGGGTCTCCCACATGCCCCGGTCCGGCAGGTGCCAGGTGTTGGCGACCTGCTCGGTCAGGCCCACCACCATCTCACGCAGTTCCTCGTCGAAGGTCTCGCCGAGGTAGTCGTGCAGCCGCCACACCGCCGCCAGCACCTCGCCGGGCACGTCGAGTTGTCGCTGTCGCCAGGCTTCGTTGCCGATGCGCACCGGCCGGCTGTCGGCGTACCCGCGCAGGTGCGTCGCGACGTGCTCGGAGATGTCCCGCTCGCCCTCGAGGCCGAAGAGCACCGGCACCGGCTCCGGGCCGACCTGACCGATCGAGCGGGCCGCCCAGGCGAAGAAGCGGGACGCCTCCGCCGGGCAGGCGGCCACCCAGAGCGCGCGCAGGGTCAGTGAGAAGTCGCGCAGCCAGGCGTACCGGTAGTCGTAGTTGCGGTCGCCTCCGATCTGCTCCGGCAACGACGTGGTGAGGGCGGCGGCGACTGCGCCGCTGCGGGCGTAGGTGAGTCCGGTGAGCACGGTCGCGCTGTGCCGGACCAGGTCGGTGTACGGGCCGTCGTACCGATGGGTCTCGCGGTACGCCTCCCACGCCTGCGCGGTCTCCACGATCATCGTGGTCGGGTCGAGCCGGGCCGGCTGCTCGCCGTACGACCGGCCGTGGGCGGCGGCGAACCCGACGACGTCACCGGAGGCGACCTCGAACTCGGTGTGGACCCGGTCCGTACCGGCGTGCAGCTGTGGGCCGTCCGACCGGAGTTCCAGCATCGTTGCCCCGGCCACCGCCAGTACCGCGCCGTCCGGCTGGCCGTGCAGGTACGGCCGGAGCAGACCGTAGTCGGGACGCGGCGCGAAATCCGACGTCATCCGCACCCGCCCGGACAGGCCCGTCACGGTGCGCAGCAGCACAGCCGGCGAGTTCAACCCCAGTTGGTGGCCCCGGGCACCCAGCTCGGCGGCGAGCGCGTCGGTGACCGCGACGCTGCCCTCCGGGGTGTGGTGCACGGTCCGCAGCACCAGGGTGTCCGGTAGGTACGCGCGCTGCGCGCGGTGTCCGGGGGCGCCCGCGCCGGTCGGTGCGAGCCGCCAGTGGCCGGCCCCGGGGTCGAGCAGCCGTCCGAACACCGCGGGAGCGTCGAATCGGTCCGGGCACCACCAGTCGACCGAGCCGTCCCGGCCGACCAGCGCCCCGGAGCGGCAGTCGGAGAGAAACCCGTAGTCGGAGATCGCCGGCTGGTGCACCTGCTGCGGGTACCCGAATCGGCCAGGGCCAGACCGCAGGATCGGGTGCTCCACGCCCCCGGCTCAGGAGGTGGGTGGCTCGTCCTTGCCGGCGGCCTCGGCCGCGTCGGCCTCCTCCTTGGTGCGGTGCACCACCTGGTCGGCATGGTCCGGCGGGCCGTAGACCGTGTAGAGCACCAGCGGGTTCGGCCCGGTGTTGACGAAGTTGTGCTTCGTGCCAGCGGGCACCACCACCAGGTCACCCTGGGCGATCTCGCGTTTCTCACCGGCCACCCGCGCCTCGCCGGTGCCGCTGACGAAGGTGAGGATCTGGTCGTTGTCCTCGTGGACCTCCGCACCGATCTCACCTCCGGGCGGGATCGTCATGATGACCAGCTGGGTGTGCTTCCCGGTCCACAGCACCCGACGGAAGTCCGGACTCTGCTCGGCGACGGTCGCGATCGTGAAATGCTCCATGCCGCGGTCCATACCCGCTGCGGCCGTGCACCACGCCAGGAGCCGAAAATGGTTGAATTGCCCACCATTCTGAGGTTTGGCTGCTCGATGGGCGGGGATCGAGACTCCGGCCGGGGCGCATCGGGTCCGGTCGAGCCAGGTCCCTGCTGACGTACCGCCGTACGGCTGCGGTGGTGGGAGACGGCCAGAGCGCGGCGGCGCTTCGACCAGGAGTCGGGCGGCGCCGTGCGCTCGTTCCAGGTCGGATCAGGCCAGCACCGCCAGGTCGGATCAGGCCAGCACCGCCAGGTGGAAGGGACGGTCGGCGGCGGTGCCGTCGACGGCGTAGGTGGAGACGAAAACCGCGTTCGGAATGCCGGTCCGGCCGGCGACGGCGATCTTCCCGGACGGCGCCACGCCGACGCTGCCCGGGAGGCCGACCGTGCCGACGTAGCCGGCGGCGGTCACGTCCTGATCGAACACCACCTGGTACATCCCGGGGGCCAGCCGGTTGGCCGCGGCGGCACCGAGCCCCCGGACCAGCAGCCCGCTGGAGTTCACGACGGCGAAGAGGACCCGAGCGGTGACGGGGAGACCGGTGGTAGCGCAGGTGGTGACCTGCGCATCCGCGCGGACGGCGTCGTCCTCCCCCGGCGCGGGTTGCGCCGCCGACCGCCGCCGGTGTCTGGTCCTCGACATGACGGTCCTTCCCCGCGTCGGTGGCGCGATGAGGCAGTTGTAACAGCTGAGGGGGATCAGCGGCGATCAGCACCCTTTGTCATCGAAACTAGGTCGCGGATCGCGGTGGCAACCACCCGGAGAAGTGTCCGATCATGGACAGTTGACGCACCGCTACCCCTTTTGACCTGCAGTGGAGCGGGCCGAGTGGCAAGGAGTGCGGGATCGACGCGAATGTCGTGGCTAGTCTGAAGTATGGCGCCCGTCCACGAGGGCTGGGAGGCGGAGCCGGTCTACCGCCCCATTCTCGCCAACCGTCGTGGTGAGCTGGCGGCACTCAGGCACCTCGACCCGGCCCTGACGCCGCTGCTCACCCCGGTCATCGAGGTGTCCCTCCCGGGCGCGTACACCGTCGACGTCCTTGGTCGGCTGCCAGCGGGGCTACTCCCGGCGGTCGACGTCTCCGCCTTGCCCGACGCGCCCGAGACGGAGCTGGCACGGTGGGGCGTACCGCTGGTGCCGGTGATCGGGCTCGGCGACAGCGAGCGGCGACTCGTCGCCCACGGTGCCGCGGCCCGGGCCCACGCCGGGCGCGCGCTGGTCCGGCTACGCATCGGCACGGACCGGGCCGGTCCCGACGCGGCCACCACAGCGGCGGAGCGGGTCTGGCGGTGGGCCCGCCTGGACCCCGAGCAGTGCGACCTGCTGATCGACGCCGCGGACGTGTGCTGTCGGGCCGACGTGCGGATCGCCACGCCACGGGTCCGCCGACTGCTGGACTGGGCCCGCCGGCACGCCTGGCGCTCGGTCAGCGTGGCAGCCGGCGGGATGCCGCCGAGCCTGTCCCGCCTGCCCACCGACGAGCCGGTCCGCCTCGACCGCTGGGACTGGTCGCTGTGGCGCGACGTGGCGGATCCCGGCCTCGGGTATGCCGACTACGGCATCAACCCGGCGGGACGGAACGCCGACCTGACGGGCGACCGGTTACTCACCGTGCGGTACACCACCGACGGGGCGTGGTGGATCTACCGCTGGTCCCGCCGGGGCGGCCGGGTTGACGACCGATTCGCCGACCTGTGCCGCACGCTGGTAGCCGCCCCGCACTGGCCGGCGGCCGGCGCCGCCTGCTCGTGGGGCGACCACGAGATCCTCCGGCGGGCCCGGCAGGTGGCTGGGGCTGGTTCAGCCAACGCCTGGGCGGCCTGGTGCACCTCGCACCACCTCGCTCACGTGCTGGCGAGGCTGCGCCGGCCGGCGCGGGAGGCCTGGCCGGGGCCATGGCGGCCCGGTCGGCCGGTCACCGGACGGCCCGCGCAGCCGAACCAGGGTGGGGCGGCCCGGCGAGCGGGCTGAGCCACGGTCACGGCTTCTCGGTGAAGCCGAACTGCACGATGCCCTCGTCGTCGACGGTGGCGTCCACGGAAGCGTCCCCGAGCAGTTCAGCCGCGTCCGAGTCGAGGAAGATCCGGGCACCCTGGTTGTCGACCACCTGATCGCCGTCGATCGGCTGCGCGACCAGTTCGACGGTGAGTGAGCCCGCCTCCGGGCCGGCGGCGATCCGCACACCACCGTCCTCCGCGACGTCCTGCTGGGTGGCGAGGTCTCGGATTACCAGCACGGCGTTGTCGGTCATGGTGAGCATGGCGGAACTCCTCGTGGGTCCTGGGATTCGCGACCGGCCACCGACGGGCGGGTCGGGGCGACAGGGAACGTCGCCGTCACAGCTCGGGCCCACGACCGGGCCCCTCACCGCCAACGGTGCCCCCTGTCCGGCCCGCCGTCAACCAGGCCGTCGGCCCGTACCCGATCGGATGAAATCCGGCCAATCAGCTCATCCGCCAGTGGCGCCTGCGCTAGGCGCTGCTGATCGGTCTTCCGGGCCCCGCCCGGTCCCGGCCCATCGGGCCGAGACGGCGTCGCACGGCCGCACGGGCCGAGTCGGGGTCAGGCCCGTTCCAGCACCACCAGCGGGATCTCCCGATCGGTCCTCGCCTGGTAGTCGTCGTAGGCCGGCCAGATCGCCGCCATCGTGGACCACATCCGAGGTTTCTCCTCCGCCGTGGCGGTGCGTGCCCGAGCGGTGAGGCGATCCGGACCGACCTGCACCTCCACCAGCGGATCCTCGAGCAGGTTGAGATACCAGGCGGGGTGCCTCGGGGCGCCGCCCTGCGAGGCCACCACCAGGAACGCGTCGCCCTCCCGGCCGTAGATGAGGGCGGTACGACGCAAGGTGCCACTGCGCCGCCCCCGCGTGGTCAGCAGCAGGGTGAAGACGCCGCGCCGCCACTCGTGCCCCTCAGCTCCGTCGGTCGCGACGTACCGCCGGACGTGGTCGGCCACCCAGCCCGTGGGACTGTCCAGCACCTGATCGCCACCCGCCATCGGTTCTCCCATCCTCAGTGGTCGATGCTCCAGCACCACGCTACCCCGGTCGGCCTCGGCCTGCCGGGAAGCGGGCCCCGGCCAGAAGCGGCCCGGCTCACTGCAGCGCCACCGCCTGGAGGTTGACGCCGGCGCAATCGTCGGTGAAGGTGCGCTCCGCGGTCCAGGTCATCACGAGCCGAACCCCGTCCGGCGCGTGGAAACGGACCGTGAAATCGGCGGACCGGCTGGTGTG
Organism: Micromonospora sp. WMMA1363; assembly: GCF_030345795.1. Classification (NCBI taxonomy): domain Bacteria; kingdom Bacillati; phylum Actinomycetota; class Actinomycetes; order Micromonosporales; family Micromonosporaceae; genus Micromonospora; species Micromonospora sp. WMMA1363. The sequence continues at coordinate 5,330,150 of NZ_JAUALB010000001.1, read as the reverse complement.
CGGGTCCTCCAGCCGCAGGATGTGGGTCGGGCCGCCGCTGGAGAGTCGGGCCTCGAAGCGACCCCGGGCCATCCAGATGCCGGCGTAGACGTGGACGGTCCGCAGTTGGCCATTGCCCGCCACAGCGAGAGCGAAGCCCTTGTCGGCGCCGCAGATGTAGACCCCGTGCGACGTCCCGTCGGCCGACGTGACCGGCACACCGTCGCGCCATCGGAAGATCTCCTGATTGCCGTCCCAGGCCCCGCGGCGGCCCCTGCCGCCCTCATCGCGGATCTCACCGGAGCCGAGACGCTTGCGCACCGTCGAGTCGCCACCACGCAGTCCGAAGTGCATCCAGTCCCGAGCACCCACGACGGTCAGATCCACTCCCGCCGGCACCTCGCCGAGGGTCAGGGTGAGCGGCGGCGGGGCGGGCGGCGGGGTGGTCGGCGTGGGCGACGGGCTCGCCGGGCGTTGTCGGGGACGCAGCCCAGGTGAGGCCTGACTGTCCCGCGGGTCCTGAGCCCCGGGGATGATGCTCGGTCGCCTCACCCCCGCCGGAACGCCGTCGTCGACCGGCTCCCCCGGCGCCGGTCCGGAGCCTGAGCTCAGGTACGAGACGAGGGCGACCAGGCAGGCGAGCACGGTGATCCCCTCGACCGCCCAGCGTCGGCGCTTTCGGTCGCGGGCAAGCCGACGCAGGGCGGTGCGGGTCTGCCGCAACGCGGTCGGCCGGTGGCGGGCGTCGGAGTACCGGCCATGGCGGGGCCCCTGGGCCGTTGTCCGCGTGTGGTCTTCCTCCGACACCGACCCTCCACTCTCCACGGACCCAGCGCTCACGTCAGGCGAAACGTTACGCCGACGGGCGTCGTACACGTTTGCATCAGATCGGACTTTCCGCCACCCCACATCCGTCCTATGTGTTCGTCGTGTTACGCGATGGTGGTGTTCTCGCAGGCTCCGCAGAAAGTCGGCGGCGGGCCGGAACGACCATCACCGCGGGCGGCCCAGTCAGCCGAGCTCAAACCCGAGCGTCTGGGCGATCACCATCGCCTGTTCGACGTCGAGAATCGCCCCCGTCCGCTCGACCCGCGTCGGGTCGAGCGCGGTGAGGTCGCTGCCGCGTAGGTCGGCGCGGACCAGACGGACGCCGTGCAGGGACGCCCCGGAAAGGTCCACTCCGGTCACGGTGGCGCCGGTCAGGTCGGCCCCGGTCAGGTCGGCCTCCCGCATGCGGAGGGCGGTGACCCGCACCCCGCGCAGGTCGGCACCGGGTAGCGCGACGAACGACCAGTCCCCGCCGTCGACGACCAGCGGCCGCAGATCGCATTCGGTGAAGGTGCTGCCGACCAGCTTGCAGCCGGTGAACTCGGCCTCGAAGAGGTTGCAGCGACGGAACACGCACCGGGTGAACGCCGAGTCGACGTGCCGGGAGGCGTTGAAGCTGACATTGCCGAACGTGCACCCGGTGAAGACCGCGCCCCGGGTAAGCGCCTCGGTCAGGTCGACCCGGTGGAACTCACAGTCGACGAAGCGCCGGTCGATGATCTCCTCGCCGTACCAGTCCTCGTCGCGGAACGTGGTCCCCTCGGTCAGCTCCGGCATCCGTCCAGGGTAGGCCGGGGGACCGACGATCCGGGACTTCCGGTGCCGGCATACCGGCGGGTAGGTTCGCCGGCACGAGCGGCGCCCGCGCCATCGATCCGGACCAACCCGGCGTCGACCCCGGCACGCCTGACGCGGATCGACGAGCACCCGCACCGGTGCGCCCCGGCCGCCGGTGACAACCCCGGGCCGCCGGCGAGATCGCCGTTCCGCCGACGCCCGACGTGACCACTCAATAGCCTGGGCTGGGCGGCGTCCGGTAGGCCAGGGACGGTGGGAGGCGGTCAGCGTATGAGTAGCGTCGTCGTGTTCGGGGCGGGCGGGACCGCAGGCTCCCGGATCACCACCGAGGCCTTCGACCGAGGGCACCGGGTCACCGCCGCGGTACGCCGGCCGGAGGCCACGTCGTACTTCCCGGCGGGGGTTCAGGTCGTCACCGGGGACGCCACCAGCGAGCGCAGTGTCCGGGCGCTGGCGGCGGAAGCGGACGCGCTGGTGGTGGCCATCGGCGGCGGCGAGCGCGAACTCTGGCTCGACGCGGCGCGGACCGTGGTCGGGGCGCTGCGCGGGACGCCGGACGCCCCGAGAGTCATCCACATCGGCGGCGGGTCGACCTTGTTGACCCCGAAGGGCACCCGCTATCTGGATGAGCCGGACTTTCCCGACGAGTACCGCGACTCGGCATTGGGACAGGCCGACGCGCTGGACTACTACCGCTCCGCGGCCGACGGGGTGACCTGGACGTATGTGTCACCGCCGCCGCTGGAGTTCCATCCCGGCGAGCGCACTGGGCGCTACCGGACCGGCGGCGACCGGCCGGTCATCGACCACGAGGGCCGCTCGGTCCTCAGCTACGAGGACCTGGCGGTGGCGGTGGTGGACGAGATCGAGAACCCGCACCACGAGAACGCCCGGTTCGCGGTCGCGTACTGATCAGTCGGAGCGGCGGTCGGGGACGTCGCCGGTGACGATCGGACACCACGAGCCGACGGTCACCCGGATCAGTGCTCGGGCGGCACCGTCGAGCGACCACGCGGCGGGGCGGACTGGGCGGGGACGCGGGGCCGGGCGGGAGGTCGCCACGCGCGGCCACTGGCGTAGATCACCCGGAAGCCGAGGTACGCCGCGAGCGGCGCCCAGTGCGCCGAGCCCATCCGTAGTTCCGCGGCGTTGTGCCGCTGCCCGTTGGCGAGCACGTCAAGGAGAACGGTTTCGAACGCGGCCGACTCAACCCAGTCGACCTCCCGGGTGAAACCGCAGATCAGAGCCGCTCCGGTGGTGTTCAGGAAGTCGCGGAGGACGGCATCGGAGGCGCGCAGCACGGAACAGCTGCCGAAATAGAGCCGCCGGCCCTCGCAGCGGCCGGCCATCAGCTCGGCCACGTCGGCGAGTGCCACCGACTCCCAGTCGGTCAGGCAGAGCCGGCTCGGTTCCCCGTGCATGGCGAAGAACCCCACGCGGTAGTCGGCGTACTGCCTGAGCAGCCAGCGGTCGACGAAGTAGAACAGTTCGTCCCGGGTCGCCGCGTCCTTGTGGATGAACCTGATCTTCCCGAGCCGTTCCAGCAGTTCCAGGGTGGGGAGGACGGATCCGCGCTCGTTGAGGTCGCGGTGCCACTGACCCTCGACGCAGAAGACACCGCCCCGCGCCACGCCCCACCTCCCTCGCCGGCGGCGCTGACGTTACCGGGCTCCGTGCCCCCCGGACATATCGGCCGTGGCGTGGCGGGACATGAGGTTGCACAACCGTTGCCGCATTCCTGTGCTTGCCAACCCGTTCGGGCGATTCGCGCGGTCGCAGGGGCTACCCGACCATGGCCAGTCGCAGGGATTCCCGACCATGGCACAGGACAGCGACGCCGGCCCGGCCCGGGCTGGGGAGACCCCTGGCCGGGCCGACGTCGTGCGCCGAGCGTCGCGGGCGTACCTCCGCTCAGCTCGCCCTGGGCCAACGGGGCGCCGTGGCCGGGGTGGAACGGCCCGGACCGGCCGGCCGCACCCCGGGCCGCGCGCCCGGCCCGACCACCCGGGCAGCCGCCTGGCCACGAACCGGGTACCCGGGACGCGCCGGCGCGGCGGCTGCCGTTCGGGGCGGCGCGGTGCCGGCGGAGCGCGCCGCCACCGGAGCCGCGTGTCGCGCCGGCGCGGGTCCGTTCACGGTGAACGGGAACGGCACGTGCACGAACGGGTTGCCGTGCCGCACCAACGCGTCGATCTGCCGCTCGTTGAGGCCGTGGGTCAACAGCACCCGTCGACCCCAGCGGTGCAACCGGCACGGGTAGGTCGCACCGTCGTTGCGGCACAGCGGCCCCGAGGGCCACTCCTCCGCCGTGTGCACGACGACCGCCCGGACCGCGAGCCGGACATCCTCGGGGGTCAGCGGCACCGGGACCGGTACCTCGCCCAGTACCTGATCGATGGGATCCGTCGACTGCTCACCAACTCGCACCGTAGGCCTCCCGCAGCTCCGGTAGCGGAGCGGCAGACGCGCCGCACCACATCCTCGGTCGTAGGTACGGCGACCGCCGCCGGAAAGTTCAATCCGGCTTGCTCGAACCATGCCGAGCGGCCAGAGCCAGCCGGGGACGGTGGACCAGTCCCCCAGCCGGTGGGCGAGCGCGGGGTAGAGCAGCGTCCACACGGCGGCCGGCACCAGGGTCAGCCGGTCCCCCCGGGGGGGGCGGCGTAGCGTCCGCAGCGGACCGAGCCCGCCGAGCACGGGGAACACGAGGGCGATCCCGATCCTCACCCAAACCGGAAACGCCTGGCCGTCGCCATCGGTTCCACCTCGGATACGCCGAGCAGCCGCAGCCCGATGCCGTCGACGGCACGGTCGGTGTTGCCGAGCACCACCACGCCCCGCCCGGTGGCCCGTTCGAACCCCACGTAAGCCCGGAACCCGCCGGTGCCGCCGTTGTGCCACACGACCTCCCGGTCGCCGTGGCGGGTGGTGAACCAGCCGTACCCGACGCGATCACGTTCGTCCTTGGTGAAGCGGGGCGTGGCGGCGTCGGCGCCGGGCGCGGTGCCGGCGAGCATCGCCGCGATCAGGCGGGCCAGGTTGTCCGCGGTCGACCAGACGCCGACGCCGGCGGGCGCGTACCCGCCGCTCACCCAGGGGTCGGCGAGCCGACCGCCGGCTTTGGAGCCGACCGCCCGGTCCGGCGGCAGGCCTTCCCCGGCGATCATCGTGTGCGTCATGCCGAGTGGCCGGAGCACCTGCTGGTCCAGCAGGTGCGGGTAGTCGGTGCCGGCTTGCGCGGCCAACGCCTGCCCGAGCAACGCCATGCCCACGTTGGAGTACGACACCTGCCCGCGTCCCTCGCCGGGCGCCTCCTCGTTCGCCGCGGCCACCAGCCGCTCGGCGTCCCAGCGGGCGTACGGGTTGCCGGCGATGAGGTTGGCCCACGAGATCCGCGCGATCTCGGGCACCGACAGCGCCAGCCGGGGCAGCCCGGAGCGATGGCTGGCCAACTCGGCGAGGGTCACCTCGCGGGTGGGGCCGGCGACACGGGGCAGCGCGCTGGCGAGCGGATCGTCGGGGTTGACGGCCCCGGCGGCGGCCCGCTCGGCGAGCAGCATGCCGGTGAGCGCCTTGGTGACGGAGCCGATCTCGAACGGCGTACCCGCCTCGACGGGCGCGCCCGCCGGGTCGCGGTCGCCCAGGCCGGCGGTGCGGACACGCCCGCTCTCCACCAGGGCGACGGCGAGGCCGCGATGCCCCTCGGGGTCGCCCACCGCGCGTCGGGCGGCGGCGGCGAGATCGGCATCGCCGGTCTGCTGCGCGGTCAGCCGCGGTGCGCGGGGCAGCAGTCCCGCGGCGGCGACCGCCGCGACAGTCCCGACGCCCAGGGCGATGATCATCGGCTTGCGCAAGGGAGCTCCTGACGAGTCAGCACCGCGAGGGGTGCGATGGCACGGATCGGGTGTGGAGCGGCGAGGCGGGGTGCGTCAAGCGCGGGGCTCGGCGACCGGGACAGCACAGGTCGTTCGGCGGGCAGCGCCGCCCGGGTCGGCCGACTGGTTGCACCGTCAGCGGGCGGCGGTGAGGATGGCCAGCAGGGGGACGACCCGTCCGGCGGGCACGGTGTGCCGGCCCCGCCCCGTGCTGCGCAGCCAGCCGGCAGCGGTGAGCTGACGCAGGTGGTGGTGAAGCTGACCGGTGGTGCCCAGCCCTTCGATCTCGGCCAGTTCGCTGGTGCCGTGCCGGCCACCCAGCACCTCGCGCAGCAGTCGCAGCCGCACCGGGTTGGCCAGGGCGGTCAGGGTCGCGGCCAGCTCGGTCCAGTCGGCGGTGAGCACGTCGTCGACGAGCAGCCCGTCCTGCCAGTCGTAGTGCTGGCCGTCGAGGTGGACGGTCCCGGTGTAGAGCACCGCGCCGCTGCCGTCCGCCGGCAGGCGCTGCTTGAGCCCGTCGAGTGCCCACAACGCTCCGTCGGCTGGTGTGGGTGCGGGTGCGCCGGCAGCCGGCGCCGCCACGCCGACCTGCTCGGTCAACGCGGCGACCTGCACCTCCAGTGCGGCCAACCGCTGCTCAACGTCCGCCATGCATCGATACTACGAACTTACGTATTACCGTGCAAGGGTTGATGTCGGCGGCCGGGGCTAGGCTGCGCCGCGGCGCGGCGGGAGTGGATCGCCGCGGAGCGGAGGGAGTGGACTGATGACGCGCTGGGTCGCGCTGCTGCGCGGGGTCAACGTCGGTGGCGTCCGCGTCGGCATGGCGGATCTGCGCCGGCTGGTCACCGGCCTCGGCCACAAGGACGTGCGGACGTACCTGCGAAGCGGCAACGTGGTGTTCGGCAGCGCGGTCCGCGACCCCGGGGCCCTGGCTCGGGGCATCGAGCGGGCGCTCGCCGACGAACTGGACGTCACCGTTCCGGTGCTGGTCCGCAGCGCACACGAGATGACGACGATCGCGGGCGGCAACCCGTACGCCGACCGGGAGGCCGACCCGACCCGGCTGCTCGTGGCTTTCCTCGCCACCGCGCCGGAAGCCTCGGCGGTGGCCGGGCTGGCGGCGCCGGCCGGCGAGACCGTGGCGTTCACGGTGACCGGGCGGGAGGTGTTCCTGCACTACCAGGACGGTGGCTACGGACGGTCGAAGTTCACCAACGCACATCTGGAGAAGAGACTCGGCGTTGTAGCCACCACCCGGAACTGGCGGTCGGTGCGCGCGCTGGCTGAGCTGGCGGCGTGACGGCCCCACCCGCAAGCGGCGGTCCGCCGACGTCGGTCACGCCACAGCACGTCGGAGACGACGTCCTACAACCGCAGCTTCCCGGCGTCGTTGAAACAGGCGATCGACCACGCTTCGACCAGTGGCAGGTCGAGCCCGCCGGTTTCTGTCGTACTGCTGCGGTTTTCTGGTTCCGCACGCGGTCGACCGGCCCCGCGGGTCTTCGCCGCGCCGCGCACCGTGACCGTCCGCGTCGTCGTCGGCGTCGACCTGTACCGCGGCGAGCCCGCCCGGCAGGCCGAGGACCGGCGGCGCCGGGACGGCGCGGTACTGCTCGACCAGCTCACGTGGTGGGGCTGGCGCTGCGGACGGCAGCGCGGCCCGCCCGTGCAGCTCCTGACAACCCGGACAAGAGAGGTAGAGACATGAGTACGCGCACCACCGGCCTCGCGGTCGAGGCTGCGGGCCTCCGCAGATCGTTCGGGGCAACCCGGGCGCTCGACGGCCTCGACCTGCAGGTCCCGGCGGGCACCGTCTACGGCCTGCTCGGTCCCAACGGGGCGGGCAAGACCACCGCCGTGCGGGTGCTGGCGACGCTGTCGCGCCCCGACGGTGGGACGGCCCGGGTGTTCGGCCACGACGTCGTCGGCGAGGCCGACGCGGTCCGGTCCCGGGTGAGCCTCACCGGTCAGTACGCCTCGGTCGACGAGGATCTGACCGGGATGGAGAATCTGGTGCTCCTGGGCCGCCTGCTCGGCCTGCGCAAGCTGCCCGCCCGACAGCGGGCGGAGAGCCTGCTCGCCGCGTTCGGGCTGACCGAGGCGGCGGGGCGGCAGGTGAAGAAGTACTCCGGCGGCATGCGGCGGCGCCTCGATATCGCGGCGAGCATCCTGAACACCCCGGACCTGCTGTTCCTCGACGAGCCGACGACCGGCCTGGACCCGCGCAGCCGAAACCAGGTATGGGAGATCATCCGGGCGGTCGTCGCCCACGGCACCACGGTGCTGCTCACCACGCAATACCTGGACGAGGCCGACCAGCTCGCCAGCCGCATCGCGGTGGTCGACCACGGCCGGGTGATCGCGGAGGGCACCCCGGGCGAGTTGAAGTCGTCGGTCGGGTCGGGCACCGTCCACCTGCGACTACGCGACGCCGGGCAGCGACCCGACGCCGAGAAGGTGCTACGCGCGGCGCTCGACGTGCCGGTGCAGCTGGAGCCGGACCCGGTGGCGCTGACCGCCCGGGTCGGTGGCGAGGGCTCCGACCTGGCCGCCAGCGAGCAGGCCGCCCGCGCCCTGGCGGATCTGGCTCACGCGGGCATCGTCGTCGACGACTTCTCCCTCGGCCAGCCCAGCCTGGACGAGGTGTTCCTGGCCCTGACCGACCACCCCGCGACCCCGACCGACGAGCGGGGCGAGCAGCTGGAGGCAGCCCGATGAGCGACACCGCGACGACCACGACCGGGCGGGCGCCGACCGTCTACGTCCCGTCGGCCGAGGCGCTGGCCACCGTCCTCGCGCCCGGGGCACGACCGCCGAGGCCGGGCCCGGTGGCGGCGTCGCTGACCTTCGGGTGGCGGGCCATGCTGAAGATCAAGCACGTCCCCGAGCAGTTGTTCGACGTGACGGCGTTCCCGATCATCATGGTGCTGATGTTCACGTACCTGTTCGGCGGTGCCCTCGCCGACAGCCCCCGGGACTATCTTCAGTTCTTCCTGCCGGGCATCATGGTGACCAGCGTCGTGATGATCACTATGTACACGGGGCTCGGGCTCAACAACGACATCGAGAAGGGTGTCTTCGACCGCATCCGGACGCTGCCGGTATGGCGACCGGCCGCCCTGGTCGGGATGATCTTCGGCGACGTACTGCGCTACGTTCTCGCCGCCGTGGTCATCCTCGGCGTCGGGCTGGTGCTGGGCTTCCGCCCCGACGGTGGGCCGCTCGGCGTGCTGGCCGGGATCGGCCTGCTGGTGGTGTTCTCGTTCGCGTTCTCCTGGGTCTGGACGTTCTTCGGCCTGACCCTGCGCAGCGAGAAGTCCGTGATGGGGGTCAGCATGGTGGTGCTGTTTCCGCTGACCTTCCTCAGCAACGTCTTCGTCGAGCCGGCCACGATGCCCGGTTGGCTCCAGGCGTTCGTCAAGGTCAACCCGATCTCGCATCTGGTGGCCGCGGTCCGGGCGGTGATGGCCGGCTCGTCGGACCCGACGAGCACGATGTGGCTGCTGCTGTGGAGCGCCGGCTTCGTGATCGTCTTCGGCACGCTGACCATGCACCGCTACAACCGTCGATGAGGATGGCGATCGATCTGTTGGCCACCCGGAAGAGCCGACCCGACCTGAGTCGACGACAAAGACCAACCTGACCCGACCTCATCATGCTCTAAGCTTCCCCATCGGCTAAGCTTAGGGAACAATGACGGAAGAAATCTACTCGGTAGAGCAGGTGGCGGAGCGGCTCGGCCTGCACGTACGCACGGTGCGCGGCTACATCCGGTCGGGGCGGCTGCGGGCGGTGCGGATCGGCAAGCAGTACCGGATCGCCGCGCGCGACCTGGCGGCGCTGACCGGTGCCGAGCCGGCCGCCGGCTCCGCCGGCCCGGTCGAGGTGTCCAGCATCGTCCGCGTCGACGGCGTCGACCGGGCCGCCGCCGACCGGCTCGGCACGCTCCTGCAGGCCGGGGCGGCCACCCGCCACCACCCCGGTCCCCCGCTGCGCCTCCAGAGCCTGCACGACGACGAACGGAACCGGATGACCCTCATGATCCTCGGCGACCCGACCGCCACCGCCGACCTGCTGCGGCTACTCGACTCGGTACTGGACGGGGTGATCGGCCATGACTGACGGGCGGCGAGCCGTGGCTGACCACATCCAGCAGCGGGCCGGCGTATCCGTGCTGGTACTCGACCCGGCCGGGCCGGTGATCGCCACCGAGCGGGACGCGCTCGACCTGATCGGGTCGGCGTTCCTCGGCGCACAGGCGGTGGCCGTGCCAGCGAGCCGGCTGGACACACGATTCTTCGCGCTGGGCACCCGATTCGCCGGGGAGATCATGCAGAAGTTCGTGAACTACCGGCTACGGCTGGCGATCGTCGGGGACATCGCGGCTCACCTGGCCGAGTCGGCCGCCCTGCGCGCCCTGGTACACGAGTCCAACCGGGGCGGGCACGTCTGGTTCGTGCCCGACCTGGACACACTGGACGAGCGACTGCGCGGGGCGGCCTGAGCGATCCCACCGTCAGCGTCATGCTTCGTCCCTGCCCGCTGGTCAGCGGCGCCGCTCCCACACCCGGTACGTGACCAGATTCGGATCGGCTCGGAGCTGCTTCTGCGTGAATTTGATGGTGTCCCAGCCCTTACCCGAGTACAGCCTGGTCTGGTCGGCGTACCAAGGCGACGTCGGGTTGGCCGACTGCGAGTAGGTCAGGATCTGCCGGCCCGTCGGCCCGGTGCGGCCCAACTCGACGGCCATCAGGAACGACGTGCCGTGCCGGACCTTCGGATAGCCGACGCCGGACTCGAACCCACCGATGATCATGTTGAAGACGCCCGCCTCGGCACGGCCGCCGTGGATCGGGATACGCTCGGCACCGCGCGGCTCGGTCTGCAGGTCGCCGAGGCGGGCGTCGAGCGGGATGCCGGCCAGCTTGCCGACCGCGTCGGCGAGGGCGGTACGTACTCTCGGGTCGTCGACGGCGAGCCGGCTGGGCGTGCCGAGCGGGGCCGCCGGGTCGAACGGGTCGGCGAAGCGCAGCCCGCCGGCCAGGGCGAACTCGGTGAACAGGTGCGCGCCCCGGCTGCCCAGGTCGACCCGCAGGTCCCAGCCGCGCAGCGCGGCGCAGGCGGCGGTCAGGTCGACGGTGGTGCCGTCGGAGGCGGTCGCCGCCGACCGCGCCTCACAGACCCGGACCAGGCCGTCGCGGACCAGCTCGCCACCGTACGCCCGGTTGCCGAGCGTCACGTCCCACAGCTTGCCGGTGGTGAAGCGCTTCCCGGGGAGCCCGTCGGTGCCGGCGAGGCGCTGCCGTACCTGCTGCACGCCGAGCCGGGTCCGCAGGCTGCGCCGGGTCCGCTCGTCGCCGACGATGCGCGGGTAGCCCTCCAGCCGTTGCGCCGGGTTGGCCAGCCAGTAGCTGTCGTTGGAGTTGGTCACGTAGTCGCCGCGAACCAGAGTGGGCAGGTTGGCCGGGCCGAGGATGCCCGGCACCGCGGCGTCCGGGTCCCGGCCCAGCTCGCACGATGAGCGGGACCCGTCGAGGACGGCCTGGCCGCTGCTCGCGTACAGGGGCTGGAAGGAGTCCGGGATGCAGGCTGCGGCAAGGGAGTCGGTCACCCGGGGCACGACGGAGTGGTCGGCGTAGAGGGCCCGGCCGTCGCGGTCAGCGGCGATGACGTTGACCCAGGGCAGGAACTGCCGCTGGTTCAGCACCGCCCGCAGCTCGCCCACCGACCTGGCGCGCCCCATGGCGAGCCAGCCGTCGAGCGCGCGGTTGTTGGTGGCGTTGGCGTCGGTGATCGCGTACGCGGAGGTGGCGGTCCAGTCGAAACGGCCCGGCACCACGACGACCGGGCCGAAGTGGGTGTCGTAGAGGGTCCGGCTGACCGGGCCGGCGGGGGTCTGGACGGTGACCGTGCGGGCGGTCATCTCGCGGGGCTGGCCGTCGTAGAGATAGCTGGTGGGGTCGCCGGGCACCAGGGCCAGCCGGTGCCAGGCGAACCGGCGGGCGGTGGAGACGGTGTGGCTCCAGGCGATCCGGCCGTTGTGGCCGATCTCGACGAGTGGGTCGCCGACCAGCGCCGCACCCTCGACGTCGTACCGGCCGGGCACCTTGAGGTGCATCCGGTAGAAGCGTTCGGCACCGTCCCACGGGAAGTGCGGGTTCGCCAGCAGCATGCCTGCACCGCTGGCGGTGCCGTCCCGCCCCAGTCCGTACGCGTTGCTGCCCACTCCGGCCGGCGCACCGTCCCGGGCGGCGACGACCGCCTCCGCCTGCGGGGCGCTCGCCGGCACGCCGATCCCGCCGGCGACGGGTGGCGCGCCGATCCCGCCGGCGGTGGGTGGCGCGGCGGCGACGATGCCGTCGGCGAGTGCGCCGGAACTGGCCCGGACCATCCGAGCCCAGCTCGCCCGCCACATGTCCAGCTCGGTGATCGGGCGTACCCAATCCTTCCCGGCGCAGGCCGGGTCGGTGATCTTCTTTGTGCCCCGGAGGTACCGGTTGTAGCCGGCGACGAAGCCGCGTACCTGGTCGCGTACCTCTGTGGAGGGTGCCCGGATACCGTCGCGGGGTCCGTCGAGCAGCCGCTCCGCGGCCCGGTCGTCGATGGCCTTCTGGTGGAAGAGGTCGCTGCCGACGTTGCCGGTTTCCGCGCCGAACCAGCGGGACCGTTCGGCGCGGACGGTCACCATCCGCTCGGCGATCAGGCAGACGTTGTCTTCGGCCTGCGCGTAGCCGACGCCGAAGCCGAGGCTGGCGAAGTCGCGGCCGGTGATGTGCGGTACGCCGTACGATGCGCGCTGGATCAGGGCGGAGTAGCCGTGGCCGTGGGCTACGGCGGTGCCGCCGGCGACGGTGAGACCGGCGGCGACCAGTCCGACGGCGGTGGTGGCGGCGGCAAGCCGGCTGGGCCTTCGACCAGTTTTCTTCATGCGACGTCCTCTCCGAGGTGTCGACTGTCCACACCCAACCGACGCTAGTGATGAAAGTTACTCAGGTCGCCCATTGATCGCCACGAGTCTCATCGGGGTTCGCCCGGAGGGATCCGCACGGTCCGTCGTGGTCGTTGGGGTGGTGGCAGCGTTGTCCGTCGTCGGTTCGGGTGTCGCACCAGACGCGGGTGCGGAGGAACTGGTGGTCTTCCTCGCTGAGGGTGGTCTCGCCGAAGTCGATGACGGTGAGGTGCCCGAGTGAGTCGCGTAGTGCCGTGGCCAGTGTGGTGGTTTCGTCGAGGCTGGTCAGTGTGGTGGGTAGGTGGATGATCCAGCGCGGTGTGGTCATCGCGGCCACCTGCTGTTGGCCGTGCCGGGTGTGCCGGTGCCTGTCGCATCAGGTGCGTTGGTGGGGTGGTGGTGGCAGTGGGTGTGGCGGGTCTGCCATTGGCGTAGGGCCTGGCGGATGCGTTCGGATTCGGTGTTCGCGGTGGTGAGGTCGCGGTGTAGGCGGTCGAGTTCGTCGGCGACGCGGTGTAGGTAGTCGTGGACCTGGGTGGGGTCGAGGCCGCGCCAGCGGGTGTCGAAGGTGGCGGCGCGGACGTGGTGCGGGTGTGGGCGTTGCCCGGTCAGGTAGATCATCGGTGCGGCGCCTGGTGCTCGGTGATCAGCTGTTGGACCTGCCGGTCGGTGAGGCCGCGTTGGTCGAGGACGCGTCGGCCCCACCGGTGCAGCCGGCAGGGGTGCGGCGCGTGGTCGTTGCGGCAGCGTGGGCCGTCCGGCCACGGCTCGGCGGCGTGCACGGTCAACGCCCTGACGGCGAACCCGACGTCCTCGGCGGTCACGTACGGCGGCAGCGGCAGCTCACCCATGACCTCGTCGATCGAATCCATGTCCCTCCAATGAGTTCAGGCGACGCCAGGGCCGACGGAAACGGCCGCCGTCGCTCGGGTCGACACGGCAGGAGCGCTAACCCGCCCGAAACGACGTACCCAGCATCGGGGCGGAGCTGGTCAGAAACCACAGCGTCGGAGGGGCCTGTCTGATGCAGAAATGTAGCGTCTACGTACAGCCGATCGACGGAGTGCTATTACAGTGGCAGCGAAGTGGAGGGAGCTCAGCCGTGGCCTTGAAGCGACACCGGCTCTGCCAGCGGCGCAAGGCGCTCGGATACAGCCAGGAGCGTCTGGCTGACCTCCTCGGCGTGGAGCGGTCGACTGTGGTGCGCTGGGAGAATGCCGACACAGACCCGCATCCTTGGCATCGAGCCCGAATCGCCTCCGCATTGAAAGTTTCGCTCGAACAACTCGACAACATGCTCGTTGACGTGTCGGTGGTAGCGCATCGCGGGCGGGCCATGAATAACATTACGCGTCATCCCGGCTCCGCCTCAGCCCGGCCGGATCTCTTGGACCGCCTCCGGACCTTTCTCGCCAGCTATCTGATAGAGCCTACTCGGCCGGCACAGTCGCTTGTCGAGATCCGGCGATCTGTAGGCAGAGTGCACGGTCTCTACCAGAGCGCGAGATACACGTGCGCCGCTGACCTGCTGCCAGACGTGCTCGGCCAGGCAACGGCCCTGACCAGCAGTGCCCCCGGCATCCACCGCAGCAGCGCCTTTCGACTGCTCGCCGCCGCCTATATCGCCGCATCAAAGCTCGCGGCCAAGGTGGGTGATGGTGATGCGGCTCTGCTGACTGCTGACCGCGCGTCCACCGCCGCCCGTCTCGCGGACGATCCGGCGCTGGCTGCGGTTGCCGCATGCCAGGCAGCCTGCGGGCTCATGCGGCAACCAGGAAGGGCAGCTGAGGCGGAGCAGGTAGCGGTCGGCAGCCTCGACCGCTTGACTTCGGCCCGTCCGGTCACCGATCCCGACCTTCTATCGGCTCAGGGCGCGCTGCTGCTTCTGGCTGCCGTCATGGCGGCCCGGCAGGGCAACCAGAAGCAGGCAAGCCAGTTCCTGACCCGGGCCGAAGGCCTGGCGACAACGTTGGGCGCTGACCGTAACCGGCTCTGGACCGGCTTTGGTCCGACGAACGTCGTCATCCACGCGGTGTCCGCCGCCGTTCGCGCCGGCAACGCGGACCAGGCCATACAGATCGGGACACGGCTCGACACGTCGCGACTGCCGATGATGCTGGTCGGCCGAAGGGCGCAAGTGCACGTCGACCTGGCGGCGGCAGCGCTGATGTCCTCCGGCGACAGCTCGATTCCGGTGCTGCACCTACTCGAAGCCGAGCGGGTCGCCGCCGAGGTGGTCCACGCGAACGTGCAGGCCCGCACGCTCCTGCTCGACCTGCTGGCGAGGCAGCGAGGGACGGCAACACCAGGGCTGCGGCCACTCGCAGGGCGGGCCGGTCTGCTGGCATGAACCAACCGCGTGTGCTTGCCCTGCTCGTCTGTGCCGCACCTCCGGTGCTGCGGATCGGTGACCTTATCGACCTGCTACTGGCGGACGGCTGGACCGTCTGTCTCACCGCGACGCCGACCGCCGCGACCTGGATCGACCGGGAGGCACTTGCCGAGCAGACCAGCTACCCCGTCCGAGTGGACTGGCGGAAACCCGGTGAGCCGGAGCCGCATCCGCCGGCCACGGCCGTCGCCGTCGTACCTGCCACATTCAATGTGATCAACAAGTGGGCTCAGGGGATCAACGACACACTCGCGCTCGGCATCCTCAATGAGGCGCTCGGTGCAGGCGTGCCGCTCTACGCGTTCCCGAACGTCAAGGATCAGTTGGCTGCCCACCCGAGTTACGACCCGCACCTGCGGCTGCTGCAAGACGCGGGTGTCATCGTGGCAGCGCTACCCGCAGAACTCGACTGGCACGGGGTCGTCACCCGGCTCCGAGGCTCTGGTTGACGCCGTGCGGCGGAAGTATAGTCAGCGCTGGCAGGCCTCCAAACCAATGGCCGTATCGAACTGCCCACTTCGTGGGCCGCCGCACCCGTGACCATCGGCGTGGATCAGGTACATTACGCCTCAACCCTCGCCGAAGAGTTCCGCAGAGCGGACTCCCAGATGGGCGCTGATTCGCTCTGCGACGCAGCGATCCACGCGCATGAACAGTTGTCGGCCTGGGCGGCCAACGCGTCATACAGCCAGGAGACG
The DNA here is from genome assembly GCF_030345795.1 of Micromonospora sp. WMMA1363. NCBI lineage: Bacteria > Bacillati > Actinomycetota > Actinomycetes > Micromonosporales > Micromonosporaceae > Micromonospora > Micromonospora sp. WMMA1363. Next base: position 5,314,628 of record NZ_JAUALB010000001.1, on the reverse strand, counting down.
TCATTGCTCGGGCCGGTACGAAGGTGAGACGGGTGGAGAAGGTGCCACCGGCTGGCCGCAGCGAAACGTGTCGTACCCCGGTCGTAGCTTGTGCCCATCCGACGATCAGCCCCGTCCGGTCGGGCCCTGTCCACCCGGCGGCCGGAGCGCCCACGAGGAGGCTTCGATGCTCGACCACCTTGGCATCCAGGTGCGTGACCTGCCCGCCAGTCTCGCCTTCTACGACGCCGTCCTGGCCCCGCTCGGTGCCCGCCGCCTGATGGAGTTCCCGGAGGCGGTCGGGTACGGCAGCAGCTCCCCCAGCTTCTGGCTCAGCCCGCTGGGCGGTGCGGCCGGGGGCGTCGAGTCGCACGTCGCGTTCACCGCGCCGGACCGGGCTGCCGTGCAGGCGTTCCACGACGCCGCGGTGGCGGCCGGCGCCGAGGTGCTGCACGCCCCTAGGCTCTGGCCGGAGTACCACGCGACCTACTTCGGTGCGTTCGTCCGCGACCCGGACGGCAACAACGTCGAAGCGGTCTGCCACCACCCGGAGTGACTGCCCGCCGCGGGCCGGGCGCTCCTCGGCACGGCGAGCCCTGATCGATGACGGAGTGACCGCCGGGTGGGCCCCCGCCGCGAAAGCCATGACAGCGGTGGTAGCCGTTGGTTGGCCGGCCCCCGCACCGACCCACGTCGCTCGGCAACGGGTCACGGGCGGTGCGGTGGAGTCCGCCTGCGGCCATCCGCGCGACGTCAGCGCCGGAACGCGCGGCGGACGCCGCCGTGCGCCCCGCACGCCCGGGGACTGCCGCCGGCGAGGCTGACCGAGCCGTTCCTGCACTGCACCAGGTAGCCGCGGCCGGCCCAGAAACCGGGCACGCAGTCGAACCAGTCGCACACGTCGGCGGCCGGCTCACGGATCCGGCTGCCGTCGCAGAAGCCGTACCCCATCGGGTTGGCCGGCGCCCCGCAGAGGCCGCCGGACGGAGTCGCGGGCGACCGGGACGCGCGGCGCGATGTCGGTGACGCGACGGCCTCGGCCGAGACGGTCTCCGTCGGGACGGCTTCGGTCGGGGTGGCTTCGATCGAAATCGCGGTAGGTGCGGGCGTCGCGGCGACCGCGACCTCCGAGCGGGTCGGGTCGGACGGGTCGGACTCCAGCAGCGCCACCGGCACCAGCAGCGCGATGCCGGCGGCGACGGCGACGGTGCGCCGGCCGCCGGGCACGAAGCCGCTCAGCCGCGCCTGAGCGGGCGTGGCGATAGCCGGCCTGAAAGGCTTGAGCTGGGCGTGTTCGGCGATCGCCTCGTCGAGCTGGGCGATCACGAAGCTGCGCTGCTCGATCGCGTCGGCGAAGGCCAACGTCAGCTTGAACCGGAAGTCGGCCGCCACGTCGACCGGGAGCAGCAGCCCGGAGGCGCGACGCCGGTCGAGCACCTGGATCAGCGTGACCGGCGCGGACGCGTCGTGCGCCAGGCCGGTCATCTTCGCGTACGTCCAGTCGCGGCGGCCGCGCCCGCCGAGCAGCGCCAGCCGGCGGTTGGTGATCACCGCCATTCCGGCGCCGGCGACCCGGAGGCCGTCGGGTCGCCGGTTGCGCAGCGCCGCGCGCTGCGGGGTGACCGTTAGGTCGGGCGCGGGCAGCACCCCGCTGTGCCGCACCTCGACCAGCTGAGCGGCGGGCAGCACCCAGAAGACCACCTCGCCGGGAGCGAGTTCCAGAGGAAGGCCGGCGCCCGCGTCGGCCGAGCCCTCGAGTTCGGCGGCGAGGGTACGCAGGCGGCGAAGTTCCTCGTCACGCCGTCGCCATGCCTCGTCGGCGTCGCGGAACACCCGCCGCCGCTGTTCGTTCTGCCGCTGTGCCCAGCGGTACCGCCAGGTCGAACCCGTCGAATCAGTCATTGCCACGCCGACTCCTCCGCCGCGTAGGCCACCAACCGGGGTGTCACATCTGACAACTCCGGTCCGGCCTGCACGGGGACGGGTTGCGAGGTGCAAATTGCCCAATCAGTGGAGCAACCTGGACGATAGGGTGGTTTCGCCAAACCGATTCATGTTCTCGGGCGTGTCACAGTCACCGCTCGGTTTCCCCCTACCGCCCGGCTCATGGTGGGTAACGTCAGCGACGTGTGACGCTCGCGGAGCGAGGGGGTGGAATCCATGACCGGCACGCTCCCGAGCGTCGTGGTCGGCGTCGACGTGGGCACCACCAGCACGAAGGCCATCGCGTACGACACCAGCGGCCACGAGCTCGTCCACCACTCGGCCGGCTACCCACTCGACGAGGTCCAGCCGGGATACGCCGAGCAGGACCCGCGACGCATCCACGCCGCTGCCGTCGAGGCAATCCGGCGCACGGTGGCCGATCTGGACCGGCCGGTCGCCGCGCTGTCGTTCAGCAGCGCGATGCACAGCTTGATCGGGCTCGACGCCGCCGGCGAGCCGCTCACCCCGTCGGTCACCTGGGCCGACGCGCGGGCCAGCCCGCAGGCGGAGCGGTTGCGGGCGGGGCCGGGCGGGCTGGCGCTGCACCGGCGCACAGGAACCCCGATCCACCCGATGGCACCGCTGCCGAAACTTCTCTGGCACGCCGAGCAGGACCCGAAGCTCTTCGCCCGGATCGCGTACTGGGTGGGCATCAAGGACTGGTTGCTGCTGCGGTTCTGCGACACGCTGGTCACCGACCACTCGCTCGCCTCGGCGACCGGCCTACTCGACATCCACACGCTGTCCTGGGACTCCGAGGCGCTGAGCATCGCCGGGATCACCGACCAGCAGCTGCCGGAGCTGGTCCCAACCACACGGGTGCTGCCGGGTTTGAACCCCTGGACCGCCACGGCGACCGGGCTACCCCGGGACACGCCCGTCGTGGTCGGAGCCGGGGACGGGCCGCTGGCGAACCTGGGGCTGGGCGCGGTCGCCCCGGGTGTGGCCGCATGCTCGATCGGCACCAGCGGGGCGATGCGGGTGATGGTCGAGCGGCCCAGCATCGACCCGCTCGGCGGGGTGTTCTGCTACGCGCTCACCGAGCAGCGCTGGGCGGTCGGTGGTGCCATCAACAACGGCGGCGTCGTCCTCAGCTGGACCGGCGACGCACTCGCCCCCGATCTCGGTCCCGACGCCAAGGAGAAGCTGCTCGCGCACGCGGAACAGGCACCGGTCGGCTCCGGGGGTCTGCTCATGCTGCCGTACCTGCTCAACGAGCGGGCCCCGCACTGGTCTGCCCTGCCCAGCGGCGCGTACGTGGGGTTGACCCACCGGCACCGCCGCGCGCACCTGGTCCGGGCCGCGCTGGAGGGGGTCTGCCAGCAGCTCGCCCTGGTACTCGCATCGATCCGGGCCGCCGGCAACGAGGTCCGCGAGATCCGGGCCAGCGGCGGCTTCGCCCGCAGTCCGCTGTGGCGACAGATGCTCGCCGATGTGCTCGGCACGCCGGTGCACTTCCCGGCTGGCCACGAGGGATCCGGCTTCGGCGCCGCCCTGCTCGGCATGGAAGCGATCGAGCTGGTCGCTTCCATCGACGTCGCAGCCGACCTGGTCGAGATCGAGCAGACGGCGTACCCCGATCCGGCTGCCGCCGCCACGTACGCGTCGCTGCTGCCGCTCTTCTCCGGGCTGTACGAGGCGCTCGTCCCGACCTACCAATCGCTGCGCCGGCTCGCTCCGGGCCTGCCACCGGAGCGAGCACCAGCGCCACCACCCGCCTGACGATCGCGGGCCGGCTGGCCGAAGCCCGTCACGGAGCCTCGACGCTGGAGATCATGTAACGGTGGACCTCCGCGCCGCGGATCGCCACCTGCTGCTCCTCGGTCGGACCGGAGCTTCGGAAGGCGAGCAGTTCCTCCTCGGACTCCCAGCGCTCGTAGACGTTGACCCTGCCGGGCTCGACCAGGTCCGGGCTGATCGCGAAGTCGACGCAGCCGGGAGTGGCGCGGGCCACGGTCACCACCTCCACGCATCCGGCGAGGTAGTCGTCCCGGTCTTCCGGGTCGACGTACAGGCTTCCGGCGACGATGAACACGTGTCGAACCTCCGCTTGGTAGACAATCCTGCCGAGCACCGTCCCACAGACCACCGACACCCGCCACAGCCTTCCACGGACGTCGATCGCCTGGAGCTACGGCCTCCGGCTTCCGCCGGAAGCAAGACCCCACCGCACGGGCTGAGGAACACCGACGGCGGCGGCGACCGACGGCCGGCCGCAGCCCGGACGGGCGCATCGCCCGGGCCACGGTACGTCACGCCCGGCTGATCGCGTTGGCGTGGATGGCCTCGGCGAGATACTCCGCCGTACCCGGCCGGATCTTCTCGTAGTACTCGGTGAACCGCGGGTCCCCGACGTACATGTCGGCCAGGCAGGTGTGCAGCTCGTACGAGCAGTCGTAGAACCATCGGCTGATGATCTGCCGGTGTTCCTCGGCCAGCTTCATCGCCGCCGGGCTGTCCGCGGACGCGCCGGACGCCATCACCTCGACCAGCCGGCGGCTCCAGTCGTCGTTTTCTGCCTTGTTGCGCAGCCAGTCGTCCTTGGAGTAGCCGGCGGTGCGCCGGGCCGACTCGCGATACGCCTCGGTGCCGCCCCACCGCTGCTCCGCCTCCTCGGCGTACACGTCCGGGTCGACGTCGCCGAAGACCTCGAACCGCTCTTCCGGCGTCAGCGGGATGTCCATCTTCCGTGCCTCCATCGCGAACTCGATCGCCGCGACCATGTCCTGGAGCTTCCCGATCCGCGCGGTCAACAGCTCGTGCTGCCGGCGCAGGTGCTCAGCCGGGTCGCTCGCCGGGTCGTCCAGGATCACGGCGATCTCCTCCAACGGGAAACCCAACTCCCGGTAGTAGCGGATCAACTGCAACCGCTCCAGGTCCGCGTCGTCGTAGCGCCGATAGCCGGCGCTACTGCGGCCACTCGGCGACAGCAGGTTGATCTCGTCGTAGTGGTGCAGCGTCCGGACGGTCACGCCGGCCGCCTTCGCCACCTGTCCCACCGTGTAGGCCATGGTTTCCCTCCCTTCCGCGATCCAGGATTCCGCCTCCCGTTACGTGAGGGTCAAACGCAAGGAATGCCCTTTCCTGACGCCCCTGTAAGAGGGTTCCCCGTCAACAGCTCGGCAGCGCAACGGTGCGGCGCACGGGCGGAGCAGCCCGACACAGCGAGCACCATCACGCACGTCCTCGTCCAGAGCACGGTCCGTAGCCCCCGCGGTGAAGCCGGAATCGGCGAGCCGACCGGCCCCGGCCGACGCGGAGCCGCGCCGGCCCTGCCGGTGCAGGGCGAAGGGTGTCCCCTCGACTGACGTCGAGGGGACACCCTTCGGATCCGGTTCGCCCACGGGTCTCAGCTATGCCTGGGGCATCGGACGGAGCAGACAGGAAGCTACCGTGCGCCTTGCCCGGCGCCCCAGTCGCGATCGCGCCCGTCCCGGGCCCCTAGGTCCTCGCCCAGGCCCACCTCGCCACGGCCCTCAGGACGGCCCAACTCGCCCAGGCCCACCTCGCCACGGCCCTCAGGACGGCCCAACTCGCCCAGGCCCACCTCGCCACGGCCCTCAGGACGGCCCAACTCGCCCAGGCCCACCTCGCCACGGCCCTCAGGACGGCCCAACTCGCCCAGGCCCACCTCGCCACGGCCCTCAGGACGGCCCAACTCGCCCAGGCCCACCTCGCCACGGCCCTCAGGACGGCCCAACTCGCCCAGGCCCACCTCGCCACGGCCCTCGCGGTCCGTCTCCTCGTCGGTCAGGATCTGGCCACGGATCTCGCCGACCTGGTACTTGTCGGTCTTCACGTCGACGTACGTGACGCCGGCCCTGACCGCATCGACCACCTCGTCGAACTCGCCGGGCTTGATGCCCTGCCCCTCCGGGCCGACGACGTCGCCGGGCCTGATCGTTCCCTCGAACGTGGCAGAGGTCTCCGGGCACTCCCGACCGCCCTTCGGCGCACCACCCTCCGCGCCCTTCGGACCCGAGCAGAGGAAGGCGATGATCCCTCCGCTCTGGTGCTCGCTCCCGAAGTGGATGTGCACTTGCTGGACCTTCCCCTCAAGGTCCGCGTAGCTGAGCCGATACGTGATCTCCTTCTTTCCCTCGTCGACCTGCGCCTCGAACCGACCGCTGCCCGACGTCGAGAGCGTCAGCGGGTTCGCCTGGTAACCGTCGAGCATCGCCTGAACCTTGAACCGCTCAGCCCGCGAGTCACCAGGGTCACCGGGGCCACCCGGGCGACCCGGGCGACCCGGGCCACCGAGATCACCAGGGCCACCCGGGCGACCCGGGCCACCGAGATCACCAGGGCCACCCGGGCGACCCGGGCCACCGAGATCACCAGGGCCACCCGGGCGACCCGGGCCACCGAGATCACCAGGGCCACCCGGGCGACCCGGGCCACCGGGATCACGCGGCTCACCCCGGGAGTCACTCCACTCACGGGAGCCGGGGAGGTCGCCCTCCTCGTAGCCCATGGCCGCGCTCCCTGCGGCGGCGGTGGAAACGACTGCTGCGCCGGCCACCAGCGCAACTGCCCACAGTCGGGTACGTCCCATCATCACTACTGCTCCTCACTAGGTCATGCCTGGCCAGACTCATCCACAGAGCACCGTCTATCCAATGAGGACGCCGACGGTGGGGCGCCGGTCAACCGCGAACTGAAGTGTGATGAACTACAGCACTCGGCCGAAACAGCACCTTTGGTGAGATAGTCACACATTCACGACGCGAAGGTGAGGTTCTTCGTAAACCAGCCATCAGGGGATTCTTCGGACAGGTCCGACTGGGGCGACGATCCCACGCATCCTGGACCCCCGGATGCGAAACCCGGACGCCGCCCGCGGCTGACCGGGTCGAAACCCGGACGACCCCGGTGACCCGCCGCACAAGCAGCGGCCACCACCCGCAACGACGAGAGCGAGGCTGACGCCCCCGGGAGGAGCAGCGAGCGGGACGAGCCTGGTTTGCCTTCCGCGCATGCGTAGGGACGCTCAGCCGGCCGCTTCCTCCGGCTCCGACACCCCGCACCGTGCGTTCACTGTCAGTAGCGACGAAGGCTGCGCCAACCAGCGGCGCGGCCTTCGGATGGCAGTGGTCAGGGCAACCAGTCGGGACGCAGTGGGTAGCTCGTATCGCCGGCCGGGCCGGTCCGGGTCGCGAGCACCTGGTGCAGCTGGATGCTGTTACCTTCGAACGCCATCCGGGAGCCGGCCATGTACAGGCCCCACACCCGGGCGGTACCGGCACCCACCTCCGAGACGCAGAAGTCCCAGTTAGCCCGCAGGTTGCGGCACCAGGCGGCGAGGGTCAGCGCGTAGTGCCGCCGCAGGTTCTCCTCGTGGTGTATCTCCAGCCCCACGTCGTGGATCTCCGAGATCACCCGGCCGGGACCGCACAGCTCACCGTCGGGGAAGACGTACCGGTCGATGAACACTCCCGAGCGGTGTGGCGCCCGGTTGTCCACGCGGGTGATGCAGTGGTTCAGCAATCGCCCGTCGGGCCGCAGCCGGTTACGCAGAAAACCGAAGTACGCCGGGTAGTTGCGCACCCCGATGTGCTCGGTCAGCCCGATCGAGGAGACCGCGTCGAACTGCTCGCGTGGCGCGTCCCGGTAGTCCAGATGGCGCACCTCCGCCAGGCCGGTCAGCCCCTCACGTTCGATCGCGTCCTGCGCCCACTGCGCCTGCGCCCGCGACAGGGTCACCCCGAGCGCCTTGACGCCGTACTCCCGGGAGGCGTGCCGGACCATGCCACCCCAGCCGCAGCCCACGTCGAGCAGCCGTATCCCGGACTTGAGCGCGAGCTTCTGCGCGACCAGGTCGTACTTGGCCGCCTGCGCCACCTCCAGCGTGTCGTCCGGGGACCGGAACACCGCGCAGGTGTATGTCATGGACTCCCCGAGCACCTTCTCGTAGAAGGCGTTCGACACGTCGTAGTGGTGCGAGATCACACTGCTGTCCCGGGAGCGGGAGTGCCGCAGCCCGCTCAGGACTCGCTTCCATCGGGGCAGCGCCTCCTGCGGCGGGGGCGGTGGCGGCAGCAGCCGCTCCCAGCCGAGCCCGCGCACCAGGTGCAGTGCCTCGGCCACCGGCGGGACGCGCAGCCGCACCTGGTCCTTGACCACCCGCAACGCCTCGTACGGATCGCCCGGGTGCACCCCCTCCAGGCCGAGGTCGCCGCTCACGTACGCCCGCGCCATGCCCAGGTCACCCGGCGCCGTCAGCAGGTACGACAGGCCGCGTTCGGAGCGGATGGCGAGAGTGATGCCGGCGTCGGCCGGGCCGACGGCACTGCCGTCGTACCCGGTGACCCGAACCGGCAGCGGCCCGGTGGTCATCGCGCGGATGATGTCGGCCACGGTCGGACCCGGACGCCGGCTCCCCGCCGACGGTGTCGCCGGAACGCTCGCCGCTCCCTGATCTCGATCGATGAGGCTCATGCTCGTGCTACCGCCTTTTCGTACAGTCCGGTGAGCCGGTGATCCGGGTCGTAGCGGTCCTTGACGGCCCGCCAGGTGTCGCCGCCGTAGAGCCGGTCGAACACCGCCCGGTCGTAGTAGGCGTCGGAGTAGAGCGACTTGTGCCCGCCGAGCTCCGACACCTCGCGCTCGACCGCCCGGTTCACGTCGCCGTCGACGGCGCCCGGAGCGACCGGCACGCTCCCCCAGAAACCGATGTTCACGTAGTCCTGCCCCGGCCGCAGCGGGTACAGCGGCCAGGCCCGCGCCGACCCACGGCCGGACGGCTCCCGCAGCCGCAGCGGGCAGAGCCAGACCGGGGTCATCCCCACCGTCCGGGCGAACCAGCGCAGGAACTCGGCGGTGCGGCTCAGCGGGATCTCCACGTCCTGCACCACCCGCTCGCGCGCCGGCTGGCCGCGCCACCGGTCGATCCGCGCGGCCACCTGGTGCCGGTGCTCCAGGCGGACCAGCCGGTGATAGACATCGCTACGCCGCCAGCGCGCCGGCCAGATCCGCCGCACCACCGGGTGCTGCACCCCGAATGCCGCGGAACACCAGAACCAGTCGGTGTCCCAGCGCCACAGATAGTCGTACGCCGTCAGGGCGTCGCGGGTGCGCCGGCGCAGCGACCGATAGTAGATGTTCTGGCCGGTGTAGTCGCTGACCGGCCCGGTGTCGTCGGCGAACCTGGCGAGTACCAGGTACGCCTCGCCGGGGCTGAACATCACCCCGTCCATCGCGTTCACCGGCTCGCCCGCCCAGGACCGGGTGGCGATCACCTCCGCGACCGCGTCGGCCAACTCCTCCAGCCGGCTGAACCGCACGTTGCGCAGGGCCACCTCCGGGCCGACCGGTTGCAGCTCGATGCGCAACCGGGTCGCGTACCCGAGGCTGCCCAGCGAGTTGGGAAACGCGGCGAACAGGTCGGCGTGCTCCCCCTCCGGACGGGCCGTGACGATCTCACCCGCCCCGGTCAGCACGTCCAGCTCGGTCACCGACTCGTGCGGCAGCCCGTTGTGGAACGAGGTGGACTCGATGCCGAGGCCGGTGACCGCCCCGCCCAGCGTGATCGTGCGTAGCTGCGGCACGACCAGCGGCATCAGCCCCTGCGGAAGGGTGGCGTCGACCAAATCCTCGTAGGTGCACATGCCCTGCACGTCGGCGGTGCGGGCGGCCGGGTCGACGTGCAGGACCCTGCCGAGCCCACTCACGTCCAACCCCGGGGCCCGGGGCACGCTGCGCGGGCGAAACAGGTTGGTGGTGCGTTTGGCCAGCCGGACCGGCTCCCCCGGGGGCACGGCCGCGTACGACCGCCGGAGACGGGCCACCGCCTGGTCATGATCACGCACGGCATACATGAGATCACCTTACGCTGTCGGCGCCCACCACGGTGGGACGTCCACGATGGCCACTTCGCGTCCGCCGGCTCCGCACGGCAACGGGCGGCGGACCCGGAGCTCGAGGCGAAGATGATCTGCGACCGGGCGGCGCCCTGCAAGCCCGTCCGGGTCGTCGACTGAGTCACGCCTTGGTCCGGCGGGCTGGCCGGGGACCCGGGCAGTGGGTCAGGATGCCGGTATGTCCGTCCCCGAAGGTCCCGACCCGACCGGCACGATCTACCGCCGCCAGGCCACCCGTCCCGGGCTCCCGCGCGACCCGCTGATGCGGGCGGCGGCTCTCGTGGGCGTGGTCGGGCTCCTACTCGGGGCCTTCTTCGCCGCCGGTGTGCTCGGTGGCGGCGGGGATCCGCCCGCGCTGCCGGTGGCCGCGGATACCCCGTCGGTCACCGCCTCCACCCCTGCACCGAGCGAACCCGCCCCCACCGGCCCGGCGTCCCCGTCCCCCACTCCGAGCGCCGCCCCGACCACCCCGCCCGTGTCGCTCACCGGCCCCACGGTGTTCCGCACCGTGGCGTCCGGTCACTGCCTCGGTGTGGACGGCAGCGAAGAGAAGGCGGTCGCGAAGCTCGCCGACTGCACCGGCGGCCCCGAGCAGCGGTGGGTCGCCAACCCGGTCGGCGCGGGCCTGGTGACGTTGACCAACGAGGCGTACGGGATGTGCCTCGACGTCGAGGGCAACAACGGCGACGATGGGGCGAAACTCCAACAGTACCCATGCCACGGCGAGGCCAACCAGCAGTGGCGACTCGTGCCGACCGGTGGCGGGGCGGTGCTGCTCGCGGCGCTGCACAGCGGCCGGTGCGCGCGGCCCGACGACGGCGGCACCGAGGCCGGCACCGACATCCGGCAGACCACCTGCGCGGGCGTCCCCGAGCAGCAGTGGCGGCTCGGTTGACCGGTCAGTCCCCGGTAGCGCCACGCCCGCCGGGCCGGCGCGACGATCGGCACGGGTAGCACCGGCACCCTCGTCGGGGTAGCGGCGAACGAAGCGTGGCCGCGGCACGGAACTCCCACCCGCCCCGCCGATCTTGCACGTCCGGGTGGCAGTTCGCCCCTCCCGGCCCGTTCCGTCCGGCGGAAAGCGCACGATCGCGGGGCTTCCCGGGGCGGGTCAGGTATGGGGGCGCAGGGTGCGGAGGTGGGCCAGGTGCCTCGGGAGATGGACGCGGGCGTGCAGGTCGAGCACACGACCCCAGGGCAGCGGCTCGTCGACGTTGAGGTCGTAGCCCTCGCGCAGGTGGGTGTCCACGGGCGTCTCGGCGGCCGGACCGAGCCCGTCCACCAGGGTGACCAGCTCTTGACTGGTGGCACGCAACAGGGCAGCCAGGCCGGCCAGGCCGCCGTACTCGGCGACCAGCGAATCGACCTCGGGCCGGTGCACCGTCTCCAGGTCGTAGTACGCGTACGGCGATCCGGCGATGACCGCCTCGGTCGCCTCGATCATCAGCTCGTCGTTGGTGACGAGATGGGCGACGGTCTGCTCCGCCCCGAGCTGTCCCTCCGGCGGCGGCCCGAAGCCGCCGGCGTCGATCACGGCGAGCAGTTCCTCGTACGTCCGCCGTAGCCTGTCCACCTCCACCGGCTCAGGCTAGCCGCGATCAGCGGCCCGGCGGGCCGGACTCCGTACGCCGGCCGGTGGCCAACGGCGTTCTGGATACGGGGTCGGCCCCGGCACGCCGGCCTGACCTGATGCCGCCGGAAAGTTCCACCACCGGGCGGCCGGCGTGATCGGGTGCAGCGGATGCTCGTTGAGCACCGATTCGGCGATCACCGGCGTCCATTCGTCGAGGAGCCCGGCCAACGACCGGATCAGCCGGGTCTTGCCCTGGCCCCGCTCGCCGAGCAGCACCATGTCGTGGCCGGCGAGCACCGCCCGCTCGACCTCGGGCAGCACGGTCTCGTCGTATCCGACGATGCCGGGGAACCGGTCGGCGCCGGCGCGCAGCCGAGCCAGGAGGTTGTCTCGGAGTTCCTGCTTGACGGTACGGTACCGGTGGCCCGCCGCACGCAGCTCGCCGAGCGTGCCGGGCAGGTCGGCGGGCGGGACCGGGGTAACCGGGGAAGGCGCAGTCACCCGGCCAACGCTATCTCGGCGGCCCGCCGGCGACCGGCGCGACAACCGGCTTCAACACGGGGTTCACCGACGGTTCAGCCGGACCGGCACCACCGGCGCGAGGGCCGCGTCGACGGCCGACTGCTGCGCCTCGTCGCTGTACGTCCCCGGGTCGACGGCGGCGAGGGTGTTGAGCCCCTCGACGAGTGCGACCAGGGTTGTGGCGGTTGCGGCACAGGCGGCCGGGGCCCGGTCCGGACAGGCGGCGGCGACCAGCCGCCCGATCCGGTCCACGAAGGAGCGGTTGTAGCGCCGGTGCAGCTCGGCCAGCACCGGATCGGCCAGCGCGGCGGCCAGGAAGCCGATCCACACCCGGGCCTCCTCCCGCTTCTCCTCGGTGATGGACGCCGCCTGGAGGAGCACCGCCCGCAACGCCTCGATTGGATCAGCGGACGCCGAGGCGGCGGCGTCGGCCCGCTCCCCGGTGCGCTGATGCAGCAGCTCGCGGGCGTGTGCAAGCAGGGCACGCTTGTCGACGAAGGTGTGCAGCAGCATGCCGGTGGTGCAGCCAGCGCGTTCGGCGACCGCCCGCAGGGTGAGGCCGGCCAAGCCGTGCTCGGCGAGCACCGACCAGGTTGCCGCCGAGAGCTGCTCCTGCTGGCCGGCCAGGTCCCGCCGTCGCCCCACCGCGCCTCCCCTCGCCACCGCTCATCCGGTAGCGTAACATCCGTTACGGTAACGCCTGTTACGGAATTGAGGCAGCATGAACCAGATCATCTCGGTGGGCAGCATGAACCAGATCATCTCGGTGGAACAGGAACCGTGGGAGTCGGCCGACGCCAGCCGGCTGCGCGCCGCGCAACGCGCCGAGCTGGACGCCCGCTACGGCAACGACGACCACGAGCCGGGCGAGCCGCCGAACGGTGAGACAGTCAGTGTTTTCCTGGTCGCCCGCGACGCGTCCGGGACCGCGCTGGGCTGCGGCGGCCTGCGGTTCCTTCGCGACCGGGAGGCGGAGATCAAGCGGATGTACGTCGAGCCGCCCGCCCGCGGCACCGGCGTGGCGACCGCCATCCTGCGCGCCCTGGAGAATGCGGCCCGCAGCGCGGGTGTACGCACCCTGGTGCTGGAGACCGGCACCGCCCAGCCGGAGGCGATGCGCTTCTACCAGCGGGAAGGATACCGCCGGATCGACAACTTCGGCCCGTACCGGGGCGAGCCGCTCTCCGTCTGCTACGCCCGCGACCTGTCCTGACGCCCTACCTACCTCCTGACGCCCACGCCGCGGCTGCCACCGGCTACCGGCCTACCGGCCGCACCAGAAACGGCCCGGCCGCCATGTTCCAGTTCATCGGGGTCGACGCGCGGGAGCGCGCCGATCCATGGTCGCCGCCCGGCGACGGCGATCAGCGCCCAGCCCGCGCCCGAAGCAGCCGCGGCAGAGCGGCCACACCGGTAATCGGGCGGAACGCGCGGGCGGCGGCGGCCAGAGCGGCGTCCTCGTCGTCGGCCAACTCGATCTCGGCGGCGGCCACGTTGCGCTCCAGCTGCTCCACGCCCGACGCCCCGGGGATCGCCACCACGTTCGGGTGGCGTAACAGGTACGCGAGCGCGATCTGGCTCGGCGTGGCGTCGTGCGCGTCGGCCACCTGCCGCAGCGTTTCGATCAGCGCGGCGCCACGCTCCAGGTTCTCCGGCAGGAAGTACGGGTTGGCCCGACGCGCCGCCCCGCCCGGCGGGTTCGTCGCGTCGTACCGCCCGGAGAGGAAGCCCTGCGCGAGCGGGCTGTACGCGATGACCAGCCGACCGGCCTGCCGCGCGTACGGGAGCAGGTCGTCCTCGGGCCGGCGATCGACCATGCTGTACCGCACCTGGTTACTCAGCACCCGGCGGCCCAACGCGGCCTCGGCCAGCTGCCAGCGGCGCAGGCTGTAATTGCTCACCCCGACCTCGCCGACCAGTCCGACGTCCTGCAACGCCCGCATGCCGCGCATCGTCGTGCGGTCGGCGACCAGCGGGTTGGGCTGGTGCACCTGGTAGAGGCCGATGCTGGTGACGCCCAGCCGGGCCGCCGAGGCGACCGCCCGCTGCTCCACCACCGGCGCCACCGGGAAAATCGGGTAAATCTTGCTGGCCACCACCACCTTCGCCCGGTCGTCGCCGAGCGCGGCGCCGAGGATCCGCTCGCTGCGGCCAAACCCGTACATCTCGGCGGTGTCGAACAGGGTGACGCCGAGATCTACGGCGCGCCGGACGATCTGCGCCGCCTGGCGCTCGTAGTCGGGGCCGTAGCCCCACTCCCGGGACCCGAACTGCCAGGTGCCGAGACCGATGACGGACAGGGGCTTCGGGGTGTCGAGCGGCACATAACGCATGTCTTCGAAACTACCGGGCCGAGTCCACCGTCAGCCCCAAGGCGACGGCGGCACACCCCGACCGGACACTCCTACCCCTTCGGCCCCCGGGAACTGGTAGGCGCTGTACCGGCATGGCGTCCACCTCCCCACCGCCTGGCACGGGCACAGGCGGCGAACAGCTCGACGCGAGTCAGACCGTAGGACGGCGTCGGACGGGCCGGGACGGCCGAAGGCCATGCCGACGGGGGGTCGGTGGACCCTGCCAGGACACCGTCGTCGGCCCGTAACGTCGGGCACGGAGGTGACCTCATGCGGGTGGCGGTGTTCAGCACGAAGCCCTACGACCGGGATTTTCTCTCTACCGCGAACGAAGCGGCCGGCCACGAGCTGACGTTCCTGGAGTCTCGACTCCTACCGCAGACCGCGCGCCTGGCCGCCGGGGCGGAGGCGGTGTGCGCATTCGTCAACGATGACCTCGGCGCACCGACGCTGACGGCACTGGCAGACGTCGGGGTCCGGGTGGTGGCCCTGCGCTCGGCCGGCTTCAACCACGTCGACGTGGCCGCCGCGCGCCAGCTGGGTCTGACCGTGGTCCGGGTTCCCGAGTACTCCCCCCACGCGGTCGCCGAACACACCGTCGGGCTGATACTCGCTCTCAACCGCAAGATTCACCGCGCGTACAACCGGGTGCGGGAGCACAACTTCGCCCTCACCGGACTGCTCGGTTTCGACCTGCACGGCCGCACCGTCGGTATCGTCGGCACCGGAAAGATCGGCATGTGCGTGGCCCGGATCCTCACCGGCTTCGGCTGCCGGGTGCTGGCAGCCGACCCGTACCCAAGCGACGAGGCCCGCGCTCTCGGGATCGAGTACGTCCCGCTCAAGGAACTGCTCGCCGAAGCGCACGTGGTCACCCTGCACTGCCCGCTGACACCGGACACCCATCATTTGATCGACTCCGAACGGATCGCGCAGATGCGCGAGGGGGTGATGCTGATCAACACAAGCCGGGGCGCGCTGGTGGACACCCACGCCGTGATCGGCGGGTTGAAGCGCGGTCACATCGGCTACCTGGGCCTCGACGTCTACGAGGAGGAGACGGACCTGTTCTTCGAGGACCTCTCCGACCACGTCCTCGGCGACGACGAGTTCTCCCGGCTGAACACCTTCCCGAACGTGCTGGTCACCGGACACCAGGCGTTCTTCACGGAGGAGGCGCTGCACAACATCGCCGGCACCACTGTCGCGCAGCTGACCGCGATCGAACGCGCCGGCCCGGACGCCGTCACCGGCCCACCGCGGGTCTGCTGACCACCGCCCTCGCCATGCGACGAAGGGCCTGCCGGCACCCTTCCCGTCGACGCGGCCACGCCAGGCCCGACGGCCGCGGGGTCGGTGCGAGGACGCCGGCGCACCCCACGTCGGCCCGGTCGGACTGGGCCCCGCCGGACAGTTCGGGTTCGTACCGCCACCGCCAGTTCGCGGTGGGACGGGTGGCTGTGCGGGTAGGGGAGGGCGCGCCCGGGTGGCAACCCAGCACTAGCGGACGGCTGCCGCGAACGCCTCCGGTCCCGCAGCACCGATGCCGGCTACCGCCCAGCCGTCACCGGTCACCACCGTGCCGCCCACATCCTTGATGTACGCCGCCCAGTGGTCCCGCCGATCGTTGTCGTCGAACACGGCCACTGTCACCTCATGGCCAGACAGCGTGCATCGACCCACATCACGGGAGTACGACTTCGGATCGAGCAGCCCCCCGGCACAGCCGGCGGACGCCATCAGCACCTCGACGTCCAAGGCCGGCGCGTCGGCTACCGGGGCCGGGTCGCTGGGAGCGGGCACTGCCACCTGGGACGTACTGGTGCGGGTTGGCGCCGCCGCGGGGACCGTCCTGCTCGTCGTTGGGTCGGCCACCTGCGGCGGCGTGCCGCTGACCGCCGGCTCGGCCGTCAGTGGTGTCGCGCTACCGGCCACCGCAGGCGCGACCGGCTCGGAGTCGCCACCCAGCAGGGCATAGCCCACGATCACGCCGCTGACCAGGATCGCCACCACAGCACCCGCGCCGACCATAAGAGACTTCGAGGACATCGGCCGCCTCTCATCGACGTACATCGACATATCTTACTGGCAGACCGAGTGGCACAACGCCAGCGGCGGCCAGATCGACCAGCGCGACCGCGCCCGGGTCAGCCGGCGCAGCCCGGAGCCCGGAGCCCGGATGAGCGGGTTTCCCGCTCCTGCCAGCCGGCCCGGTCGGCCCACCAGTCCACCAGGCGCGGCCCGACGGCCGGACCGCGCTCGCGCAGCGCCAGCCACACCTCGGCGACGGCAGCCGAGTGCGCGACGAACAACCCGGACGGGCGGCGGCCGTCGCCGGCGGCGGTGCCGACCAACAGCCGGGCGCCGGCCGGACGCGGTAACCCGTGCCGAAGAGCCGAGCCGGACTCGCGGCCGGGCGAACCACGTCGACCAGGCCGGCGCCGCGCAGCCGATCCAGCCGGTAGCGCACTGTCCGTCCGCGGTCTCGGTGGACGGGATGTGGCAACGCCCGCCGCCGGCAGATCCGGTCGGGGACGTTGCCACGTAGGTCAACGACCGTAGCCGCGTTGTGGTGGGGTCCTCGCGCCGAACGCTGGTCCAGTCGAAGACCTGGTTCACCGTGACCCTGCTGTGGTCGGGGTTGCTGTCGACCACGAGCCACGGGTTGAGGGTCGGCGTGGTCTTGCCTGGCGTGGTGTGGGTTTCCTGCTGGGTGTCAGTGGCTCTGGTTGAGGGCGGTGTCGATGAGGGTGGTGGCGGCGGTGTGGGCGTGGTGGATGGGGTCGGTGGTGCCGGTGATGGCGGCGGTGGTTTGTGCTCCTTCGGCGAGGACGGCGAGTTGGTGGGCGAGTGCGGCCGGGGCGCCGGTGGTGGCGACGATGCTGGCGAGGCGGTTTTGGAATTCGGTTTTCTGGTCGCGGATGAGGGTGGCGATGTGGGGTGTGGTGGCGCCGAGTTCGCTGAAGGTGTTGACGAAGATGCAGCCGCGGAAGCCGTCGTCGTTCGACCAGCGGGCGAGCATGTCGTAGATGGCGAGGAGTTGGCCGCGGGGGGTGGGTCCGCCGGCGGTGACGGCGTCGTCGACGCGGGCGTTCCAGATGTGGCGGCGGCGTTGTAGGACGGCTTCGACGAGGGCGTCTTTGGAGGGGAACAGCTGGTAGAGGCGTTTGAGGGAGACGCCGGCCTCGTCGCGGAGGGCGTCCATGCCGACGGCGTGGATGCCACGGCTGTAGTAGAGCCGGTCGGCGGTGTCCAGGACGTGTTCGCGGATCTCCTCGGCCTGCGCTGCGGTCCGGTTACGGGTGGTGGTGGGCATGGGGTTCTCCTGTTGTGGTGTGGCGACGGTCACGGCGGGATGTGGCTGGTTTGACTGGCGCCGGGAACGTTCGTTCTCTACTGTACTCCTCAGAGCAACCGAGAACGAGCGTTCTGAACTTGGCTGGGAGGCCGTCATGCCATACATCACCGTCGGGACCGAGAACAGCACCAGCATCGACGTGTACTACGAGGACCACGGTCAGGGACAGCCGGTCGTGTTGATCCACGGCTACCCCCTGGACGGGCACTCGTGGGAGAAGCAGTCCGCGGCGCTCCTCACGGCGGGCTACCGGGTGATCACCTACGACCGGCGGGGATTCGGCCAGTCGAGTCAGCCCACCGTCGGCTACGACTACGACACGTTCGCCGCGGACCTGAACACCGTCCTGGAAACCCTCGACCTGACTGATGTGGTGCTGGTCGGGTTCTCGATGGGCAGTGGTGAGGTCGCCCGGTACCTGTCCCGCTACGGCTCGGCCCGGATCGCGAAGGCCGCGTTCCTGGCCTCGTTGGAGCCGTTCCTGCTCCAGACCGACGACAACCCCACCGGCGTGCCGCAGGAGGTGTTCGACGGGATCTCCGCCGCGGTGACCACCGACCGGTACGCCTACTTCACCGACTTCTACCGCGACTTCTACAACACCGACGACACCCTCGGCACCCGCCTGTCCGAAGACGCCCTACGGAACAGTTGGAACGTCGCCGCCGGCGCCTCCTGGTACGCCTCCAGCGCGGCGGTGCCGACCTGGGTCACCGACTTCCGCGCGGACATCCCGACGATCGACGTACCCGCGCTGATCCTGCACGGCACCGCGGACAACATCCTGCCGATCGACGCGACCGCCCGCGAGTTCCACAAGCGCCTCCCGCAGGCCGACTACGTCGAGATCGACGGCGCCCCCCACGGCCTGCTGTGGACCCACGCCACCGAGGTCAACCAGGCCCTGCTGACCTTCCTCGCCAAGTAACCCCCACCCCGGGTGGGCGGGGCCCCCGCACCTCTCACAAGGGCCGGCCCCGCCCCTGCCGGGCAAGCACAAGAAACCAGGCAACACCCGCTTCATCCACTACCCGGCCCGCTTGGACCACTCACCACGTGAGGACACCACCGACATGGACACCAACACCACCCCCACCACCGACACCGGTTCGGCTGGTCGCAGCCGCCGCCGCATGGTCACCACACTGCTGGCCGGCGTCACCGCGGTCGGTCTCGCCGCCGGTGGCACCGCCATCGCCACCACCAACGACAACCAGGCCCAAGCCGGCGCCGCCGCCGCGACCGGGAAACGATCGAACCTGAACGAGGGCTACCTGACCACCCGCGACGGAGTGGAAATCTTCTACAAGGACTGGGGCCCCCGAGACGGACGGCCCGTCGTGTTCAGCCACGGCTGGCCACTGAACTCCGACAGCTGGGAATCCCAGATGATGCACCTAGCCGACAACGGCTACCGGGTCATCGCCCACGACCGTCGCGGCCACGGCCGGTCCTCCCAAACCTGGACCGGCAACGACATGGACCACTACGCCGACGACCTCGCCACCGTCATCACCAAACTGAAACTACGGAACGCCACCCTCGTCGGATTCTCCACCGGCGGCGGAGAAGTCGCCCGCTACATCGGCCGACACGGCACCGACCGCATCGCGCAGGTCGCCCTCATCGGCGCGGTCACCCCCCTGATGCTCAAAACCCCCACCAACCCCAACGGCGTACCCATCGACGTGTTCAACAGCCTCCGCGAAGGCTCCCTCACCGACCGGTCCCAGCTCTACCGCGACCTCGCCGAAGGACCCTTCTTCGGCGCGAACCGCCCCAACGCCAACGTCTCCCAAGGCATGAAAGACACCTTCTGGCTCCAGAGCATGCAAGCCGGCCACAAAGCCGCCTACGACTCGATCAAAGCATTCTCCGAAACCGACCTCACCGAAGACCTCAACCGCATCGACGTACCCACCCTCATCATCCACGGCGACGACGACCAGGTCGTCCCCATCGACAACTCCGCCCGCGAAGCACACCAGATCATCAAGAACTCCACCCTCAAGACCTACCCCGGCGGCCCCCACGGCATCACCGACACCCACAAGCAGCAACTCAACAACGACCTCCTCACCTTCGTCAACAACCTCCGATAACCACCACCCCCCAGCAGGGGCGGGCCGGCCACACCAGCCACCACCCCAACACCGAGCAGCATCAAACCCCCACAGCGACACCACCACCAGCCACCACGACACCGAAAGGCACCGGGTCTGCTGCACCGATAGGTGCAGCAGACCCAAATCCACCACCTCCTCACCACCACCGCCACCGGAATCCACCGCGCAATCGAAGCCACCACCCACGACCCCATCACCCAAGACATCCTCACCACCACCGGGCCACACCATCGAACAACAAGCCTGGCTCCTCCACTCACAGCGATAACCACACCGAAACGTCCACAGCGGCAAGCACACCCACCGCCCAGGAACCCCGAAACAGCACCCACACCGCCGCCGGCACCCGACATCGGGTACCGGCCGGCAGTCCGTAACGCTCCGTTCAGAGTGGAAGGGAACGCTGGCGGGTCATGGCCCATCGGCCCGTTCACGTAGGTCGGGATGGGCAGCCCCGGCGTCTCGGTCGGAAGCTGTGACAGCGGCGCCCTGCGGGCACACGGCGCCTTCGTGCTCTGGTCGATACCCCCAGTCGCGCGTAACGCGCACCTCTGCAAAGATCGCTTTGAAGGCGGCCACCGATCACCGGGGCCGACCTACGAGAGGACAACTTCATGACGCTCACGACGAGCAAGCCCACGGTGGCCGTCTTGGGTCCGGGCGGCGTCGGCGGTCTGCTGGCCGCCCTGCTGTCCCGCTCCGGCCACCGCGTCATCTGCCTGGCCCGCGAAGCCACAGCACACACCTTGCGGAGCAGCGGGATCGAGATCCGTAGCCGCCACTTCGGCGACTTCACCACAGATGTGGAAGCGGACACCGAACTACGTGAGCCGGTCGACGCGTGCCTGATCACCGTCAAGCAGACCGCTCTGAACACCGCGCTCACCCGCGTCCCGCCCGCAGCCCTCGGCGACGCCCTCGTCGTACCGCTACTGAACGGCGTCGAACACCCCGCGACCCTCCGCGCTCGCTACCAGCCCGACCGGGTGGCCCCCGGAGTGATCCGCGTGGAGTCGACCCGCCTTGGTCCCGGCGCCACCGGGCCCTTCGTCATCGAGCACGGCAGCCCGTTCGTCGAGATCGACCTGGCCGCCCGCACGGCACCCCGCCCCCACGCCGAAACCTTGGCGGACACCCTCTCCGCCGCAGGGGTGACGGCCCGCGTGACCGAGGACGAGACCACCGCCCTGTGGGCGAAAATGGCCTTCCTCGCCCCCTTTGCCCTCCTGACCACCCGGTACGGCGCTTCCCTCGGAGAGGTCCGCACCCGCCACCACGAGGAGCTGGCGAGCCTGGTCGCCGAAGCCGCCGCGGTCAGCCTTGCCTGCGGCGCGCGGGTGGACCCCGCTCCGGCCCTGGCGCGCTACGACACGTTCCCGGCCGACGCCAAGTCCTCGATGCAGCGCGACGCGGAAGCGGGACGGCCGCTGGAACTCGACGCCATCGGCGGGGCGCTGCTGCGCGCGGCCGACCGGCATGGCGTGCCCGTGCCGGTGTCAACCCGCCTGGTACGGGAACTGCAGGCCGCCGGCCACTAGCCACGCTCAAGGAGCTGATGGCCCGGACCGGCCTTTCGAGCACCCGCGCCGCGATGATCTACCAGCACGCGACGCGTGACGGGACCACGCCGTCGCCACCGCGCTGGATGCCCTGATCGAAGAGGGTACGGGCAGCACCGCCGCCTGATCTGGCACGGCACTGGCACGAGAAACGCCCTGGCAATCAGATCCATCGATCCGTCCAGGGCGTTTCTCGTGCAAAATCACGGGTGGAGCCGAGGGGACTCGAACCCCTGACCCCCACACTGCCAGTGTGGTGCGCTACCAGCTGCGCCACGGCCCCGTGCTGTCACCCAGTCGCCCGGGCACGGGAGAACTATACACACGTCGTCCGGAACCGCCACATCGCGGGGTCCCGCCCGGCGGGTTCAGTTGAGGGCCACGTCCGGCGGGAAGTGGGCCACCGCCGCCAACATGCCGCCCTGCCGCCGCAGCACCATCGGCCACAGGTCGTCCGGACGGTCAACGAAGGCATCGCCGGGCAGTGCGTCCAGCAGGAACCAGGAGCCTTCCTCGATCTCCTGCTCCAGCTGCCCGGAACCCCAGCCGGAGTAGCCGGCGAAGACCCGGATGCCGCCTACGCTCTCCCGGACCCGCTCCAGATCGACCGACAGGTCGAGCGTGCCGACCGCGCCGGAGACCTGATGGAAGCCCTTGACCCGATCGACCGGCTGGCGCATCCGGGCGAGGCAGATCGCCGAGTCCGGCTGCACCGGACCACCCTCGAAGAGCACGGCGGGGTGCCGGGCCAGCTCGGCCCAGTCGCCGAGGACGTCCGCCACCGGGACCTCGGTCGCCCGGTTCAGGACGACCCCCAGCGCGCCACCGGGTTCGTGGGCGACCAGCAGCACGACCGTACGGTCGAAGTTCGGATCCTTCAGCGTCGGTGTGGCGACCAGCAACCGCCCGGCCATCGACTCTGTCGCCTGCCCGCCGATCGCCTGCCCCTCTCCCTGCAAGCCTGCCCCTCTCTTCGCCAGCCGGACACCCGTCAGACCGACCACACCGAAACGGCCGGGGGCACCGTCCACGTCGTCAACACCATGCCTGGCACCATAGCCTGCGCTCCCGCCGCTGGCTAAGGTCTGACGGTCGGGTGGTCGCGGACGAGGAGGAACCCCGTGGAACCCACGGCGGAACTGGCGGTGATCGGCGGGTCGGGGCTCTACGCCCTGCTCGACGGTGCCGTCGAGCACAGGGTCGACACACCGTACGGGCCGCCGTCCGACGCGATCACCCTCGCTGAGGTGAGCGGCCGGCGGGTGGCGTTCCTACCCCGGCACGGCCGGGACCACCGGCATCCACCGCACCGGATCCCCTACCGGGCCAACCTGTGGGCACTGCGCTCCCTCGGCGTCCGCCAGGTGCTCGCCCCGTGCGCGGTCGGCGGCCTGCGGCCAGAGCTCGGTCCGGGCACGTTCGTCGTGCCGGACCAGCTCATCGATCGCACCAGCGGGCGGGTGCAGACCTATTACGACCGGGGCGCCGTGCACCTCTCGTTCGCTGATCCGTACTGCCCGGTCGGCCGTCGTACCCTGCTCGCCGCCGCGGGTGGACGGGATGTGCCGGTGGTGGACGGCGGGACGGTGGTCGTGGTGGAGGGTCCACGCTTCTCCACCCGTGCGGAGTCGCGGTGGTTCACCTCGATCGGCGGAACGGTGGTCAACATGACCGGTCACCCGGAGGCGGTGCTCGCCCGCGAACTGGCCCTCTGCTACTCATCGATCGCGCTGGTCACCGACCATGACGCGGGCGTGGCCGGCGGCGGGTCGGTGACCCAGGAGGAGGTGTTCCGCGTCTTCGGCGAGAACACCGACCGGCTGCGCGGGCTGCTGGTGGCGGCGGTGACGGCCCTGCCGACCGAGCGGGGCTGCGACTGCGGCCGGGCACTGGACGGCATCGAGCTGCCCTTCACCCTGCCCTAGCAGCTGGTCGAAACACCGCCCCCATCGGTCCCGCCCCGATACCGTCAGTGGCGATGGCCACGGTCCGCGACACCACGTACGACCTGCTGCGCGACCTCGGCATGACGACCGTGTTCGGAAACCCGGGCTCGACCGAGGAGCCGTTCCTCGCCGCGTTTCCGGACGACTTCCACTACGTCCTCGCGCTGCAGGAGGCCTCAGCGGTCGGCATAGCCGACGGGTACGCGCAGGTCACCGGACGCCCGGCGCACGTCAACCTGCACACCGCTCCGGGGACCGGCAACGCCATGGGCAACCTGGTCACCGCCTGGCACAACCGCGCCCCGCTGATCGTCACCGCCGGCCAGCAGACCCGGGAGATGCTGCTCATCGAGCCGCGCTTGGCCAGCCGTCGCGCCGCCGAGCTGCCCCAGCCGTATGTGAAGTGGAGCCACGAGCCGTCCCGGCCGCAGGATGTCCCGGCGGCGCTCATGCGCGCGTACGCCACCGCCGTGCAGCCCCCGGCCGGGCCGGTGTTCCTGTCGCTGCCGTTGGACGACTGGGATCAGCCGGCCGACCCTTACCGCCCACCCCGCACGGTGTCCACCCGCTTCGCGCCGGACCCGCACCGGTTGGGCGAGTTCGCCGCCGTACTGGCCACCAGCCGCACGCCGGCACTGGTGCTCGGGGCCGCGGTGGACCGGGCCGACGCCTGGCCGGCCGCCGTCGCGCTCGCCGAACGGCTCGGTGCTCCGGTGTGGGCCGCACCCGCCCCGGAACGGGCCCCCTTTCCGGAGGATCATCCGCACTTCCAGGGCGTCCTGCCGTTCGCCATCGCGCCGCTGGCCGAGAAGCTGCGCGGGCAGGACGCGGTGCTGGTGGTCGGTGCACCGGTGTTCCGCTACTACCCACACGTCCCCGGCGACCATCTGCCCGAGGGCGTGCAGCTGCTGCACGTCACCGACGACCCGGACGAGGCCGCCCGGGCTCCGGTCGGCGACAGCCTGCTGGGCGACGCCGGCCTGACCCTGGCCGAGCTGCTGGACCTGCTGCCGCCGGAGAGCCGACCGCCGCCCCCGGTCCGGCCGGCCCCGCCGCCCCCGGAGCACGGATCGCCGCTCAGCGCCGACGCGCTGTTCGCGGCGCTGGACCGGTACTGGCCGGGCGACGGGGTGCTGGTTCAGGAATCGCCGTCGAACCTGTCAGCGTTGCGCCGGCGGCTGCGAATCACCAGGCCCGCGTCGTATTTCACGATGGCCAGCGGCGGGCTGGGCTACGGTTTGCCGGCGGCGGTGGGGATGGCCCTGGCACAGCGGGACACCGGACGGAATCGGCCGGTGGTCGCGGTGATCGGCGACGGCTCGTTCCACTACTCGGTGCAGGCGTTGTGGACCGCGGCGCAGCTGCGCCTGCCGCTGGTCGTCGTGGTCCCGGTCAACCAGCATTACGCGACCCTCAAGGCGTTCGCCAACTTCAAGGACACGCCGGGGGTGCCGGGCCTCGACCTGCCGGGGCTGGACGTTGTTGCGGTGGCCCGGGGGTACGGCTGCGCGGCGGCGACGGTGGAGACGCCGGAGCAGCTCGGCGCGGCACTGGCTGACGGCCTGCGGGCGGACCGCCCGACCGTGCTACCGGTGCCGATCAGAAGCGAGGTTCCGGCTCTGCTGTGAAGGAGTCGGCCCGACTTTCCTCGTCAGCGGCGGCTTTGGCAGGCCATGGCGCGCTGAGCCGCGGCCGCCGCGATCACCTGGTGGTGAGTCGCAGCGGCGCGCCGGCGAGCACGTCGAGTACGGGCCGCTCGCCCAGCGGCGCGGCCAGCGCAACGGTCACCGGTTCCAGTACGAGCTGCTCGGTGCAGACACCGGTGGGTCGGGTCACCCCGCCGCCGACCACCACGACGTCGTCGCGCTCGTACACCAGCGGGGTGACCCCGGTGTCGCAGGCGCCGATCCCGAGTCGCACGGTCAGCGTCGTGCCGTCCACCGCGCGCAGGTCCTGCGCGCCGACCATCGAGGACGGCAGCGGCCCGGGCGGAGCGCTCGGCTCCGGGACCGCCCCGACGGCCGCCGGCGCGACCGCGAGCCGGGCCACCTGGGCGGTCAGCTCGTCGACCGTGAACAGCCACGCCGGCACCCGAGCCTCGCCTCGACTGGTGCGTACCGGCACGCTGCCCAGTTCGACCGCGGTCACCGTCAACGGGACGCAGGCGGTCTGCGGATCGCTGCTCACCGGGTCGTCCGGACCAATCGACTGGGCCGGGGGCGGGGTGCCGGGATTCTTCGCCTGCCCGTCGCACGGCGGTGGGTCCCCCTGGTCGAGCTGACGGTACGCCTCGGCGGCACTGACCAGCGCAACGGTGAGTGTGCCGTCCGGGAACCGGACCGTGCCGTCGGCGGGCCGCGCGACGGGCAACCCGACCTGGTCCCGGTACCAGCCTGCCCGGAAGGCGAGCTCGGTGTCCGGGCTGAACGTGGGGTCACCGACCAGCACGGTCGGTTCCTGGAGCGGCACGTAGCCGCTGTCCCACTGTGGACCGGGCCGCCATGCCTCGGCAACCCCGGCCGCCCGCTCGTCGAACGCCGGCCACCGGCCGGCCGAGGGCGAGGCGGCGTCGGGCTCCGAGCCGGCCGGTGCACAGCCAGCGGCGAGCAGCAGGGACAGGCTCAGCACGGCGAACGTTCGACGCGTGTCCGGTTCTACTCGATTCATACCCGGTTCGACGGTCCTCGGCCGACCCTGGTTCCAGGCATGCCGGCACCACGTCCACCCGTCGTCTCCGCCCGCCGTCTCCGCTCGTCCGGTCCCCCGGCCGACTACACCGGGCGGAGAACAGCCCGGCACGCCAACGGGGCAGACGTCCCCTCCGCCGGCCTCGGCTGCCCGGCGACGACCGTCGACTCAGTCCTCCCCGCCGAGATCGGTCTGGTAGGCCTGCCAGATCAGGTCCGCGCCGCGCTGCCGGTGCCGCGCCAGCGCCGAGACCAGTTGCTCGGTGGCGCAGCGCAGTTCCTCGGCCGTCACGGTGGGTCGCTCGGCGGCCCGGCGCAGCCCGTCGAGGGCGGCGACGATGACGGCGTGCTCCCGGACCAGACGCTGCACGCCGCGCTGGAGCCGGGGTGCGTGGTGAAGCAGTTCCGCGTACCGACCAGCGGGGCCCTCGGTGAGCCGGACGTGCTCGGCGAACTCCTGGCGTACCGGCCCGAGGCGGCCTAGCAGCCGCTCCCGCCAGTACGGCTCGGTGTCGACTGCCACCCGGCTCAGCGTGCGGGCGTCGCCGAGCGGGTCGGCCCGCTGGCCCGCTGTGAGCCGGGCCGGTGTGGGGGCGGCGGACGGTTGCTGGATCGGACCGGTGACCATGGGCACCTCCCGCGCTGCTGACCGCGTACGCCGATGGTGAACCTCGTCGGCCGGCCTGTCCAGGGGTGGCGGACGCCCCAATGGGCCCGTTGGCCCCACTGTTCCCGTCGGCCACCGGGGTACCCCGAGCCGCTGAGCCGGAGCGGCACGGCGGTCACGCTGCCGGGCACGCAGTGCGGTCACCGGGTACGAAAGAGCGGTCGCCGGATGCGGAATACACCAAATACACCTGTGCGCCCCGGTCCGGGTGGACCGGGGCGCACAGGCCGGGTGGTGGAGGTGCCGGGAATCGAACCCGGGTCCTTCGCCGCCTTGTCAGGGCTTCTCCGAGCGCAGCTCGCTGTGCCTCTACTCGGCCCCTCCGATCACGCGAGCGAGTCGGTGTGACGGGCCCAGTCGCTGATTGATCTCGCCGCACGGACCCCGCGACCGGGTCCGATTGGCCAGCCTTCTAGCTGATGCCGGCTAACTGGGTCGAAGGCGCTCCCAGGCCGACAGACTTGCTACCCGCCTCAGGCGGCGAGAGCGAAGTCAGCGCGATTGCTCTTGGCGCTTATTGTTTTCCGACGAACGATTCACGAGACGACGTCGGCTTCCTCGGCTCGCTTCCCCTGCCGCAACGTACGAAGTCGAAACCAGTCACCCCCTCGTAGGGCCGCCCCTGTCGGCGGCACCGTCAAGCCTAACGCTTGCCGCAACGGGTTTCATCCCGTGTCCCCGCCCGCACGCCGAATACGGCGAAAACCGGATAAATCAGTCGCGCATCCCCTTGCCGTGTCGTCCCGCGGCACGCGCGATCTCCCGGTCCGCGTCCCGCTTGGCGAGGTCCTGCCGCTTGTCGTAAGACTTCTTACCCTTGGCCAGGCCGATCTCCACCTTGGCCCAGCCATCGGCGAAGTAGACCTGCAACGGCACCAGCGTGAGACCACTCTCCCGGGTCTTGCCGATCAACCGGTCGATCTCCAGACGCTTGAGCAGCAGCTTGCGGGTACGCCGGGGCTCATGGTTGGTCCAGGTGCCCTGGGTGTACTCCGGGATGTGCATCCCGTGCAGATACAGCTCACCGTTGCGCTCCTGGGCGAACGCGTCAACGAGCGACGCCCGCCCCGCCCGCAGCGACTTGACCTCGGTGCCGGTCAACGCCATCCCCGCCTCGTACGTGTCGAGGATCGAGTAGTCGTGCCGAGCCTTGCGGTTGGAGGCGACGACCTTACGTCCCTTTTCCCGTGGCATCGGCGCCACCTCCTTATCCTGACCGCTCCCGGACCCTACGGGAAAACGGAGATCATGCTACCCGAGAGAGAAGGGCCCTCCCGCGCCGTTTATTCCGGCAGCGGGAGGGCCCAGATCCCGGCTACCCCGTCAAACACGCAGGTAGAAGCGGAGGGTGACCCAGGCGGTGATCGCGCTGATCAAGCCGCCGACGGCGGCCATCAGCGGGAAGGCCAGGAAGATCTCGCCCCAGCTGACCGGCGCGAAGAGGCCCTGGAGTGCGCTGAGCGCGCCGTCGAACAGGAAGATCTTCAGGCCGACGAGTGCGCCGAGCCCGAGCACCGAGCCGATCAGACCGGCGACCACGGCCTCCAGGACGAACGGAGCCTGGATGAACCAGTTCGAGGCGCCCACGAGCTTCATGACCGCCACCTCACGCCGCTTGCTGTAGGCGGCGACCTGGATCGTGTTGGCGACCAGCAGCAGAGCGGCGATGGCCATCGCGATCGCGGCGACGAGGGCGATGTTCTGGCCGGCGGTGAACAGGTCGAAGATCTTGTCCAGCACGCGGCTCTGATCGACCACCTGGTCGACGCCCTCGACGTTGGTGTACTGGTCGTTGATCGCCTTGTACTCCTGCGGGTCCACCAGCTTCAGCCGGTACGACTCCGGCAGCACGTCCGGTTTGACGGCGCTCAGCAGGTCCGGCGAATCCCGGAACATGTCCTGGAAGCGCTCGAACGCCTCGTTCTTGTCGACGTACGTGCGGTTCGCGACCAGCGGGTCGGCGTCGAGCTTCGCCTCGATATCCGCCTTCTGCTCGGGAGTGACCTCGTTGTCGAGGAAGATGGAAACCTCGATGTTTTCGAAGTACAACTTTTTCATGTCGGCGACCTTGGTGTAGATCAGACCACTGGCGCCGAGCATGGTCAGCGAGACCGCCATCGTGATGATCATCGCGATGGTCATGGTCACGTTTCGCCACAGTCCGACCATGACCTCGGACAGGACGTATTTCACGCGCATCGGGGGTTCCTCCGGGTCTCCGGCATGAGGTGTTCGTCGTCGTCAGGCGGGGTGGGGCGCCGGCTCACCCGTAGACGCCGCGAGCCTGGTCGCGGACGATCCGGCCGCTCTCGATCTCGATGACCCGGCGGCGCATCTGGTTCACGATGTTGGAGTCGTGGGTGACCATCACGACGGTCGTGCCGGTGCGGTTGATCCGGTCCAGCAGGCGCATGATCTCGATGGAGGTGTCCGGGTCGAGGTTTCCCGTCGGCTCGTCCGCCAGCAGGATCAGCGGACGGTTCACGAACGCCCGGGCGACGGCCACCCGCTGCTGCTCACCGCCGGAGAGCTCGTGCGGGTAGCGGTGCTCCTTGCCACCGAGTCCGACCAGCTCCAGCACCTCGGGCACGACCCGGCGGGCGACCGCCTTGGTCTTGCCGATCACCTCGAGAGCGAACGCCACGTTCTCGTACGCGGTGCGGTTCGGCAGGAGGCGGAAGTCCTGGAAGACGCAGCCGATCGAGCGCCGGAAGTGTGGTCGCTTCCAAGAGCGCATCGACGTCACGTCTTTGCTGTTCACGATGATCTGGCCCTTGTTGGGCGTCACCTCGTGCAACAACAGCTTGATGATCGTGGACTTGCCAGAGCCGGATGGGCCGATGAAGAAGACGAACTCGCCCTTCTCGATCGAGACGGACACGTTGTCGAGCGAAGGCCGGGACGCCTTCGGGTACGTCTTCGTCACTTGCTCAAGCTGAATCACGGGTGGTGAGTCTACGCGGTGTAACCGGAGAGCCAAGGCCCGCGCCCCACGGTTGCGAGGCGCGTCGGCGAATTGCTGGGGATAACGAAGATCGATGACGCGCTACGCCCCCGATCGGTCACGCACCGTCGCCGGCGAGCTGCTGCTGCTTCCGCCACCGGATGCCCGCCTCGATAAAGGCGTCCAGGTCGCCGTCGAAGACCGACGAGGGGTTGCCGGTCTCCTGCTCGGTTCGGAGATCCTTCACCATCTGATACGGGTGCAGGACGTACGAGCGCATCTGGTCACCCCACGAGCCGGCGGCGTCGGTCTTCAGGCCCTGGAGCTTGGCCTGCTCCTCCTGGCGCTTGCGTTCCAGCAACCGGGCCTGGAGCACGCGCAGCGCGGAGGCCTTGTTCTGCAGCTGGGACTTCTCGTTCTGGCAGGTGACCACGATGCCGGTCGGGACGTGGGTGATCCGCACCGCCGAGTCGGTGGTGTTGACGCTCTGACCACCCGGACCGGATGACCGATAGACGTCGATCCGCATCTCGTTCTCGGGGATGTCGATGTGGTCGGTCTGCTCCACCACCGGCAGCACCTCGACGCCGGCGAAACTTGTCTGCCGGCGGCCTTGGTTGTCGAACGGGCTGATCCGGACCAGCCGATGGGTGCCCGACTCCACGCTGAGCGTGCCGTAGGCGTACGGCACCTTGACCGTGAACGTGGCCGACTTCAGCCCCGCCTCCTCGGCGTACGAGGTCTCGTAGACCTCGGTCGGATAACCGTGTCGCTCGGCCCAGCGCAGGTACATCCGCAGCAGCATCTCGGCGAAGTCCGCCGCGTCCACCCCTCCGGCGCCGGCCCGGATGGCGACCAGCGCTTCCCGGGAGTCGTACTCGCCGGAGAGCAGGGTGCGGACCTCCATCTCCTGGATGGCCTTGGTCAGCCCGGCGATCTCCGACTCGACTTCGGCGAGCACGCCCGGGTCGGACTCGGCCTCGGCCAGTTCCAGCAGAACCTGCGTGTCGTCGAGGCGGGAACGGAGGCTGGAGAGCTTGTCGATCTCGCCGTTGACGTACGACAACTGGGAGGTGACCTGCTGCGCCTTGGCCTGGTCATCCCAGAGGTCGGGGGCGGAGGCCGTCTCCTCCAGGCGGACCTTGTCCGCCCGCAGCTTGTCGATGTCGAGCACCGATTCGATGTTGCGCAGGGTTGCGTCGAGTTCCTTGAGCTGTTCGGCGTAGTCGGCAGCGGTCACGACTGACAAGCGTACTGCGCGGGTGAGGAGCGAGCTCGCGAGCCCCGCAGTCCCGCGCAAAACACACCCCGCGCGGGTGAGGAGCGAACTCGCGAGCCCCGCAGTCCCGCGGCCCCGCGCACAGGAACACCTACCGTGTCACCCGACCGGGGCGGACTTCAGCCAGGACAGCGCGGCCTTGTGGTAGGCGACGGCGAACTCCAGCGCGCTGGCATCGTACGTTTCGCCTTCTTTCTTGGCATTCTTGACCTGCTCGCGAACCCGGGCCAGGGCTTCGGTGTGGTACTCGTTGGCGGCGACCTGCAGACCCTTGAGCTGGCTGGCCGAGTGCAGGTTACCGAAGGCGATCCGCAGCGCGATCGGGTTACGGATGGTGTCCCGGCCCGGGTCCTCCGCGAGCCACTTGGAGAATGTCCGTTTCCCGGAGGCGGTGATCGCGTACGGCTGGCTCATCCGCGGCCCCGGCTTGCCCAACCGAACGAGCCCCTTCTCGGCCAGCACGGGCAGCTCCCGGTAGACCTGACTACGGGTCATCGACCAGTACGGCGCCAGCCGGCGCTCGGCGGCGGCCATCAACTGACCGCCTGTCATGGGGCCCTCGTGGAGCAGCCCGAGCAGGGCCGCCGCCGTGGGGTTGACTCCGGAATCCGCCATGCCCCTTACGCTGCCACTTTGCCGACTCGGCGTCCAGGATTTCACCGTTTCGCCACCCGTTAGGACTTCCTATGTGCACCCTATGTGCACTGTCGGCCGGCGACAGTCGCTGCGGCCAGATCTCGGTGACATCAGCTGTCACACCCGCCTCGGATGTCGAGCGGGACCCTCGACCACACGGGGGCGTTGAGAAGGGGCCTTCGACGACGCGAAGGCGTTGAGGAGGGCCCCTCCAAACACCTCAGCCCATGTGGGGGTAGGTGTGCTCGGTCGGCGGGACGAAGGTCTCCTTGATCGTCCGCGGCGACATCCACCGGACGAGGTTGTGCCAGGAGCCAGCCTTGTCGTTGGTCCCGCTGGCCCGGGCGCCACCGAACGGCTGCTGCCCGACCACCGCGCCGGTCGGCTTGTCGTTGATGTAGAAGTTGCCGGCCGCGTACCGCATCGCCTCGGCCACCCGGTCGACGACCTGGCGGTCGGTCGCGAAGATCGAGCCGGTCAGCGCGTATGGGGCGATCGACTCGGCCTGGGCCACCACGTCGTCGAACCGGGCGTCATCGAAGACGTGCACGCCGAGGATCGGCCCGAAGTACTCGGTGGTGAAGGTCTCGTGAGCAGGGTCGGTGCACTCGAACAGGGTGGGCCGCACGAAGTAGCCGACCGAGTCGTCGGCGGTGCCGCCGGCGATGATCCGACAGGTGTCGTCGCCCGTGATCAACTCCAGCGCGGCGGTGTGCCGACCGAACGCCTTGTCGTCGATCACGGCGCCGCCGAAGTTACGGAAGTCGGTCACGTCACCGTAGCTGAGGGCATCCGCGGTGGCGGCCAGCCGGTCGCGCAGCCCACCCTCCCAGATCGACCGTGGGACGTACGCGCGGGAGGCGGCGGAGCATTTTTGCCCCTGGTACTCGTACGCTCCCCTGATCAGGGCGGTGTGCAGCGCGTCCACGTCGGCGCTGGAGTGGGCGACCACGAAGTCCTTGCCGCCGGTCTCGCCGACCAGCCGCGGGTACCCCCGGTAGCGGCCGATGTTCTCGCCGACGGTCCGCCACAGCTGCTGGAAGACCTTGGTGGAGCCGGTGAAGTGGATACCGGCCAGGTCCGGGTCGGCGAGCACCACGTCGGAGACCTCCTCGCCCCGCCCGGTAACCATGTTGATCACTCCAGGGGGCAGACCGGCCGCCTCGAACAACCGCATCGTGAAGTGTGCGGCGAACTGTTGGGTGGGCCCCGGCTTCCAGACCACAGTGTTTCCGAGCAGGGCCGGCGCGGAGGGCAGGTTACCAGCGATCGCGGTGAAGTTGAACGGGGTGACGGCGTAGACGAAGCCTTCGAGGGGCCGGTGGTCGAACCGGTTCCACGTTCCCGGCCCGGACATCGGCTGCTCGGCCAGCAGCCTGCGGGCGAAGTGGACATTGAACCGGAGGAAGTCGATGAACTCGCAGGCCGAGTCGATCTCGGCCTGCACGGCGGTCTTCGACTGACCGAGCATCGTGGCGGCGTTCAGCGTGTCCCGCCAGGGACCGGAAAGCAACTCGGCGGCGCGGAGGAAGATCGCGGCCCGCTCCTCGAACGGCAGCGCACGCCACTCCGGCGCCGCGTCCTTCGCGGCCTTCACCGCCGCACGCGCGTCGTCGTGGGTGGCGTGGGCGGTCACGCCCAGCACGTGCGCGTGCTTGTGCGGCTGCACCACGTCGATCGACTCACCGGCGGCCATCCGCCGCTCGCCGGCGATGGTCATCGGCAGGTCGATCCGCTCGGCGGCCAACTCGGCCAGCCGCCGCTGGAGCCGGTCCCGGTCGACACTTCCCGGCTCGTAGGTGCGTACCGGCTCGTTGCGCGGCTCGGGTACGGAGAACACGGCGTCCATCACAGGCTCCTGAGCGATCTCGTCGGCGGTGGCGAAATCGGACCCGCGGGCACCGGCCGGACGACCGGACACCAGGCACCGGCCGGCAGAGCCGGTCACGGCGGCGGGACCTCAGCCGATTCTCCCACGACCGGCGTCCCACCCCACACCAGCGCCCGGCCCACCACGCTGGTCAACGCGCCGGGGAGACGGTCGACGGTGGGCGCGTACCCTGGGTGACCGGTGAACACCGGCCTCGCCGTGGGCCGGGTTGTCCGTCGAAGGGGAGACGATGACCAAGCAGCCCGGCGGCTGGTCGGCCGCGGACTCGGAGCAGCCGAGTCAGGTCACCGACGAGGCCACCCCCGCCGCGACGCCGGACCCGGTGTCGGACGAGCGGCCCGAGGGCCTTGGGCCGGCACTCGCCCCCGGGACAGCGGTGCTCGCGCTGCTGGCCCTCGGCTGGCTGACCGGGATGCTCTGGTCGACCCGCGAAGCAATCAACTCGGCCGCGGCCGGGATCACCGCGATCAGCCTCTCCGCGTTCGCGCTGCCCGGGGTGATCTCGGCCGCACTCGTCGCCGGAGCCACGTTCGCGCTGTTCGGGGTGGACCTGCTCGCCCGCCGGGGGCGGGGCCGGGCGACTCTGCGCTTCGTGGCGGCGGTCGCCACCGGGCTGCTGGTCGGGCTCGCCGCCGCGTTCGCCGTCAACCTGACGTACGCGGACAACGCCACCACCAACGTGATCGCGGGTACCACCGCCGCCGCCGCGATCATCGGCGGCGCGGTCGCCGGCGCCCGGAGTGCACCCGTGGTCGGCGCGGTGGTGGCCGCCGCGCTCGGCACGCTGATCTTCGTGGTGGCGTTCAGCCGCGTCCGGGACCCGCTCTTCGACCTTTTCGGTGCGGGTACGACACAGGAGTCACTGTTCGGCGCGGCGAAATGGGTCTCGCGGACCGAGTCCCTGCTCGCCGGCCTGGTCGCCGGCCTGCTCACCTTCGGCTACCTCACCTGGGCCCGGCGCTGGACGGTCCGACGGGACCCGTACGCGCCGGCCCTGCGCTGGCCGGCGTACCTGGTCGCGGGGGCCGGCCCCGGCCTGCTGCTGCTCGCCGCCGAGGTGATCCTGCGGACCGGCGGCCGGGAACTCCTCGACCTCGCCGGCGCGCTGAGCGAGGCGGACGCGGTGGCACAGACCGCGCTGGGTACCTCCCGCGTGGACAACGCCATCTGGGTGCTCTTCGTCGGCGCGCTGACCGCGATGGTCGCCTTCGGCCGGACGCTCGGGCCCACGTCGCAGGACGACGCGGACGGGAGCGTCGAGGGCTGACGCGTCGCGTGGTCAGCCGGCGGCATCGAGAAGCTGGTCCAGCTCGGAGGCGTCGTACCATTCCAGTTCGTGGTCCTCGGCGCCGTCGACCGTGAACTGGGCGTCCGGGTCGCC
Source organism: Micromonospora sp. WMMA1363 (assembly GCF_030345795.1). Lineage (NCBI taxonomy): Bacteria > Bacillati > Actinomycetota > Actinomycetes > Micromonosporales > Micromonosporaceae > Micromonospora > Micromonospora sp. WMMA1363. The sequence goes on along the minus strand of NZ_JAUALB010000001.1, from coordinate 5,279,881 downwards.
GACGAGCGCCTCGGCCACCGCCTCGGCCGCCGCGGCTACGTCCTCGACGGCGTCCACGCCGTCGACGTGGATCGCGGCCACCGCCGCCAGCGACACCGTGCGGGTCAGCTCCACCGCGCTGGAGCCGAGGTCGGCGTCCTCGCGCCCGACAGCCGCCGCCGGTAGGTCGGCCGACACGACAACGCGCCGGCGTGGTGCGGCCGGATCGGCCCGCAGCAGTTGCAGCGCGTCCTGGGCGGCCCGGGTGAAGGCGACGTACTCCAGTTCCTCCTCGTCGCCCTCGGCGTACCACTCCCGCAGGGCGGGGGTGACCGCGTGCGCGGAGGCCGCCGGCAGACCGTCGGCACGTAGCAGGGTCAGCATCGGGACGGTCGCCGGGACGTACACCCGGACAAGGTCGTCGGTCACGGGCTTGTCTCCCCTGCTCAGGTCCTCCGCCGGCGGGCGCCGGATCCGGACGCCGATCATGCCGTACGCCGTCACCGTCATACACCTCGCACCCACGACCGTGGAGGTTCTTCCCGGATGTGTCGCCGGCGGGACGGGCCTCGCGGGGGATTCGGTTCTGGGCGGCGAACGCGTCCGGTGGCAAACTGTAGTAAACGCCGTCAACCCAGGGAGTTCCCGTGGCGGAGCCCAGGTTCCTGCTCCTGTCCGACGTGGCCGCCGAGCTGAACGTGTCGGACTCGCAGGTCTACCACATGGTGCGCAGCGGCGAACTGCCCGCGATCAAGATCGGTGGGCGCGGCCAGTGGCGCGTCGAACGGGTGAGGCTGGAGGAGTACATCGAACGCAAGTACGCGGAGACGGCCGAGTGGGTGCGCGGTAACCCCCTCGCCGATCGTGACCCGGAGTGAGCTGCGGGGGACCCTGTGGCATTGACCACGAGCTCGTCCATACCCGAGAATTGGTCACTGTCACAGGCAAGCGAAAGTAAACGAAAGAATCGGGGGTCAGAATGACCGAATCGCGCCGCCCCGGACCGGTCCGGCCCCCCGTTCGACTACGCCCGGCTCCCTCCTTCGACCCACCGTGCGTCGAGGACGACCCCACCAACTGGCCAACCCACGGCCAACTCGCGCTCGACCTCTTCGAGGTGACCCGGAGCGGGGTCGTCCGCCCACCGAACCGGCGCCGCCGCCCCGGCCCGATCCCGGGGCGGCCAGGGCCGGCGGTGCCGCCCAGCGCCATGGTCACCGCCACGCCGGACGCGACCCGAGCGGCCCACCGCTTCGTCGCCACCTGCCTGGAGGTGGTCAACGGCTACCGGCCGCCGAGACAGCTGCGGCCGCTGTTCGACCCGGCCCGGGCGGTCGACCTCCTGTCGCAGGTAGCCCGAGCCACGGGTCGCTCCGGCCCGGTGCGCCGCCGGTCCACCCGTCCGGCGACACACCTGCGGCGGCTACGGGTGTGTGAGCCGCGGAGCGGGGTGGTCGAGGCGGCCGCCGTGCTCACCGGTCCGGCGGGCCGGGTGTGGGCGATGGCGTTCCGGCTCGACCACCGCCGCGGCAAGTGGGTCTGCAGCGCCCTGCAGGTCCTCTGACCCCGGCCACCGCAGGCGCTCGGCAGGGGTCGGCTCCTGGACGACCGTGCCCGCCGGGCGGGTGGACCGGCCACATTGCCGCAGAACGAACGCGCCGCGGCCCAGCAGGGGCCGCGGCGCCCGGACAGCGTGGCGGGCCGGCCCGCCGGCTACGTCAGGCGCCCCCGTTGGGGGCTCCGTGGCAGCGCTTGTACTTGCGACCGGAGCCGCACGGGCACGGGGCGTTGCGGGACGGGCCGTTGCCGCCCTCCGCCTGCCCTGGTGCCGGCCGACGCGCGGTTCCCGCCGCGGCGGCCGGGCCGCGCAACCCGCTCGCCGGCCGCTGGGGAGCCGTCGGAGCGGTCCGCCCGGGGGCCGCCGGAGCCGCCGGAGCGGGTCGGCCGACGGCCGGCGCGGCCTCGTCCGGACGCTCCAGCGCCACCGCACCGCCCCCCGCCTCACCGTCGATGGTCGGTGCGGAGTACTGCAGGCCCTGCGGCTGCGGTACTCGGCCCAGACCCTTGGCCCGGATCTCGACCGGCTTGTCCAGCAGCTCGACCTCGTCGGCAGCCGGCTCAGGCTCCTCGACCTGCACCTCCAGGTTGTAGAGGAACCCGACCGTCTCCTCCTTGATGCCGTCCATCATGGTGGCGAACATGTCGAAGCCCTCGCGCTGGTACTCCACCACCGGGTCACGCTGGGCGTACGCCCGGAGGCTGATGCCCTCCTGGAGATAGTCCATCTCGTAGAGGTGCTCGCGCCACTTGCGGTCGATCACCTGGAGCAGCACCATCCGCTCGAGCTGGCGGGTGCCCTCCTCGCCGAGGTGCTCCTCGCGCCGGCCGTATGCGGCGTGCGCGTCCTCCTTGAGACGGCCCAGCAGGAAGTCGACGTCGATGCCGGCACGGGAACCGGCCTCCTCCTCCACCTCCTCGATGGTGACCCCCACCGGGTAGAGCTGCTTGAGGTTGGACCAGAGCTGCTCCAGGTCCCAGTCCTCGGCGTACCCCTCGGCGGTGGCACCCCGCACGTACGCCTCGACCACATCGTCGATCATGTTGCGGACCTGGTCGGACAGGTCCTCACCGTTGAGCACCCGCAGCCGCTCGGCGTAGATCACCTGGCGCTGTCTGTTCATGACCTCGTCGTACTTGAGGACGTTCTTACGGATCTCGGCGTTCTGGCCCTCGATCTGGGCCTGGGCGCTCTTGATCTGGCGGGTGACCATCTTCGACTCGATGGGCACGTCCTCCGGGATGTTGAAGCGCTCCATCACGGCCTCGACCGCGCCAGAGCGGAACCGTTTCATCAGCTCGTCCTGGAGGGACAGGTAGAAGCGGGACTCACCCGGGTCACCCTGCCGGCCCGACCGGCCGCGCAGCTGGTTGTCGATCCGCCGGGACTCGTGCCGCTCCGTGCCCAGCACGTAGAGCCCGCCGGCCGCGGCGACCTCCTCCGCCTCGGCGTCGCAGGCCCGCTTCCACTCTGGCAGGACCTCCTCCATCGCCTTGTCGTACTCGTCTTCGTGCTCGGCCGGGTCGAGGCCACGCTGGCGCAGTTCGTTCGCGGCGAGGAACTCCGGGTTGCCGCCGAGGAGAATGTCGGTGCCACGGCCGGCCATGTTGGTGGCGACGGTGACCGCGCCCTTCCGCCCGGCCTGGGCGACGATCTCCGCCTCGCGGGCGTGGAACTTCGCGTTCAGCACCGAGTGCGGTATGCCCCGGCGGCGCAGCAGCTGGGAGAGGATCTCGGAATTCTCCACCGAGACCGTGCCGACGAGGACCGGCTGGCCGGCGGTGTGCCGCTCGGCGATGTCCTCCACGACCGCGTTGAACTTGGCCTTCTCGGTCTTGTAGATGACGTCGGGGCGGTCCTCGCGGACCATCGGGCGATGAGTCGGGATGGTCACCACCCCGACCTTGTAGACCTTGTTGAACTCGCCCGCCTCGGTCTGGGCGGTGCCGGTCATGCCGGAGAGTTTCTCGTAGAGGCGGAAGTAGTTCTGGAGGGTGATGGTGGCGAGGGTTTGGTTCTCCTGCTTGATCTCCACCCCCTCCTTGGCCTCGATCGCTTGGTGCATGCCCTCGTTGTAGCGGCGGCCGTGCAGGATACGGCCGGTGAACTCGTCGACGATCAGGACCTCGTCGTCGCTGACGATGTAGTCCTTGTCGCGCTTGTAGAGTTCCTTGGCCTTGATCGCGTTGTTGAGGTACCCGACCAGCGGGGTGTTGACCGACTCGTAGAGGTTGTCGATGCCAAGCCGGTCCTCGACCTTGGCCACACCGCGCTCGGTCACCGCAATGGTGCGCTTGGCGTAGTCGACCTCGTAGTCGCCCTCGCCGTCCTTGCCGGGCTGGAGGCGGGCGACCACCGCGGCGAACTCGCCGTACCACCGGGCGGAATGTTCGGCAGGGCCGGAGATGATCAGCGGTGTCCGGGCCTCGTCGATGAGAATGGAGTCGACCTCGTCGACCACCGCGTAGTTGTGCCCGCGCTGGACCAGGTCGTCCTTCGACCAGGCCATGTTGTCACGCAGGTAGTCGAAGCCGAACTCGTTGTTGGTGCCGTAGGTGATGTCACACTCGTACGCGGCCCGGTGCTCGACGGCGGGCCGGTTGGGCAGCACGACGCCGACGGTGAGCCCGAGGAACTCGTGTACCCGGCCCATCCAGGCGGCGTCGCGCTGGGCCAGGTAGTCGTTGACCGTGACCACGTGCACGCCCTCGCCGGAGAGTGCGTTGAGGTAGACCGGCATGACCGAGGTGAGCGTCTTGCCCTCACCGGTCTTCATCTCGGCGATATTGCCGAAGTGCAGCGCCGCGCCGCCCATCACCTGGACGTCGTACGGGCGCTGGCCGAGCACCCGGGCGGCCGCCTCCCGGCACACCGCGAACGCCTCGGGCAGCAGGTCGTCGAGGGTCTCGCCGTCGGCCAGCCGCTCTTTGAACTGACCGGTCATCCCCCGCAGTTCGTCGTCGGTGAGGTTGACATAGTCGTCCTCGATCGAGTTGACAGCGGCCGCGATGGCCTTCAGCCGACGCACCATGCGGCCCTCACCAGCGCGGAGGACCCTTTCCAGAATCGACACGGATCAACGCTCCCCTAGACGGTCTCGAACCATCGTAGGCGTTCTGTCGGGGCGGTGGTCACTGGTGGCGCCGGTCCGAACGTACGAAAGCCACATAACGTGTCGAGCAGGTGCGGGTGACCCGTATTTCGGTTACGCCATCGGCGAACGATCCGGCACGATGGCATCGATGGAGCCCGTCGAGATCACCGAGGCCGGTCTGTTGCTGCGCCCCTGGCGGGCCACCGACGCCGACGCGGTACACCAGTCCTGCCAGGACCCGGACATCCAGCGCTGGACCACCGTACCCAGCCCATACCACGCAGAACACGCGCGCGGTTTCGTCACCGAGCACTCCGCTCGGCTGTGGCGGCACGGCACCGGCGCCCCCTTCGCGGTCTGCGACGCAGGGTCCGGCGATCTGCTCGGCTCCTGTGGGCTGGTGTCGATCGACGCGGCGCACGGCTCCGGCGAGATCGGCTACTGGACCGCGCCCTGGGCACGTGGCCACGGCGTCACCGTCCGGGCCGCGCGGGCGGTGGCCCGCTGGGCGTTCGACCAGCTGAGACTGCGCCGACTGGTCTGGCGGGCGACGGTCGGCAACCATGCCTCCCGGCTGGTGGCGCTGCGGACCGGATTCCGGGTCGACGGGCGGCTGCGGCGGCCCGGTGCCGCCGACGACTGGATCGGCTCCCTGCTACCCGGCGAGGTCCCGGCAGTGGACGACCCGGGGCCGGCCGGCCCGGGCACGCTGGCGGCCCGCCGAGCCGCCGTCTTCGGCCGGCCGCAGCCCACCCTCTTCGCCGCCGTCGAAGACGGTGAGCTGCGGTTGCGCCCGCTGGAGGAACGAGACGTCGACGGCATCGTGGCTACCTGCCGGGACGCTGACACGTTGCGCTGGACCAATGTCCCGGATCCGTACGACCGGCGCGCCGCGGAGGCGTACCTGGGCTACTCGCGCGACGCCTGGGCGGCCGGCACCATCGGCTGCTTCGCGATCGCCGACGTGGACGACCGGTTCGCCGGAGCGGTCGACCTGAGGCTCGCGGTCACCGATCCACTCCTGGCCAGCGTCGGCTTCATGACCTCGCCGCACGCCCGCGGCCGGGGCTACATGCCGGCCGCGCTCGCCGCGCTGACCGCGTGGGGCTTCACCACCCTGGGCCTGGCCCGCATCGAGTGGCGGGCCAACGTCGGCAACACCGCCTCCCGACGGGCGGCCGAGAAGGCCGGTTTCACCATCGAGGGAACGGCCCGGGGCGCGCTGAACCACCGCGGCGCCCGGGCGGACGCCTGGGTCGGCGCGCTGCTCGCGGAGGACCTGGTCTGACCCGGAGACCATCGAGGCGTACGGGGCCGGCTACGCCGTTTCCCCGCGGACACCACCGGCACCGCACCGCCGGGCGCGGATTCGCTGACGCGGTGGTCCAGCTCGGCATGCCCGCCGCACACGGAGGCGGCCGAACCGAGACACGTCCGGCCGGGCACCTACGGGTGAGCCGGGTCGGTCGGCCGACCCGGCTCCGCGCCCGCCGGTTCAGATGGCCAGCGAGATGATCCCGTAGTCGTAGCCGTGGCGTCGGTAGACGACGCTGGGCCGGCCGGACTCCTTGTCCTGGAACAGGTAGAAGTCGTGCCCGACCAGTTCCATCTGGAACAGGGCGTCATCGACGGTCATCGGCTCGGCGGGGTGTACCTTCTCCCGGGCGATGTGCCAGGGCTGGTCGTCGTGCTCCTCCTCGACGCGTTCCGCGACGGCGGTGGCCGTACCGGCGGAGGAACCGTTCGCGGACGCGGCGAGCGGGTCCGCCACGAGGTCGGTCACCGGCAGACCGGCGGTGGCGGCCGCGACGGAGATGGGCGCATGCCGCCCGCGGTGGACCCGGCGGCGGTCGGCCGCCCGGCGCAGCCGGGTGTCGAGCTTGGCGATGGCCGCGTCGAGCGCACTGTAGAAGTCGTTCGTGCAGGCCTCGGCTCGGATCACCGGGCCCCGGGAGACGCAGGTGATCTCCACCCGCTGGCAACGGTCCGACTGGCGCGGATTGCGCTCGTGAAACAGCTCGACATCGACACGGATAAGTTTATGGTCGTAGCGCTCGATCTTCGCGAGTTTCTCCGCTACGTGCACCCGGTAATGGTCCGGCACTTCGACATTCCGGCCCTTGACCACGATGTCCACGTGACCTCCCTTGTTCGGACGGTCGTTCGATGCGGTAACCCGGTCGCGCATCCTCGGGACGGTCCCACTCGGCGTCGACCGGTAGGTGCGGCTACGCCTCCTTTCACCGCCGGGGGTGGATGGGAGACCTCCGTCCTACCCCCGCCAGCAAAACGCTAACTCCTGTTCGCCCGACAGTCACCCCTGGTTGCCGAGTGCGCCCAGGTTTTTTCACAGCTCGTACACCAACGAGTGAAAGGGAAACACGAACGGTTACGACGGATGGCGCTTTCCGGTCGCGGCGAGCACCACCGCGACCGTCGGTGAACATCCGGTAGCCCGCAGCGTCCGGCTCACCGCCGCGAGAGTCGAGCCGGTCGTCACGATGTCGTCGAGTACGACCACCGCCGCCCCCGCCGCAACCGGCGGCCGCCGACGACGTGGGCGGAACGCCGCCTCCGCCGCCAAGGCCCGGCCCGCGCTGTCCAACGTCACCGAATCCGGCCGGGGCAGGGCCCGGAGCATCCGGCGCACCTCCACCGGCCAGCCGGCCGCGCGCAGCCGTGCCGCACAATGCCGGCCCAGCCGGCTCAGATGGTCCCCGTACCGTGCGCGGGCCGCCGCCGCGGTATCCGGCACCGGCACCAACAGGACCGGGCGAACCGCCCCGACCGCCACGGCGACCGCCTCGGCGAGGAGCGCACCAAGCGGCCGGGCCAGACCATGCCGCCCGTGGTCCTTGTACGCAAGCAGCACCTCCCGCAGCGTCCCCGCGTACGGCCCGAGCGCGACGCACGGCGGCAGTCCGGCCGGGGCGGGGCTGGGGCGTACCGAGCGGGGAAGCAGCCCGTCGAGCACGGCGACGCAGGGAGGGCACACACCGTGCCGCAGCCCGGGCCGACGTTCCCGGCAGCCGGCGCACTCCACCGGCAGCACCAGGTCGCCCAGGTCCGTCCAGAGCCGGCCGACGTCCCGCACGACGATCAGTACAGGAAGAAGGGAGCGGTCGGATTGCCGGCCCGCACGCCGGGCGGCGGCGGAGTGACGTCCTGGACCTGCTCCCGTTGGATCCGCTCGAACGGGACTCCCCGGAACGCCACACCGTTGGCCTCGTACATCACGGCGCCCAGGTGCATCGACTCGCTCGTCGGGCTGGCCGGGTACGCGGACAGGTGCGTCACCGCGGCACCGGTGGTCTCCAGCAGCGGAGTCTCCTCAACGCCGTCCACGCCGACCTGGTAGATCGCAGGCTGGTCCGCGGAACCGGCCACGACCAGGCGGTTCTCGCCGTACCAGTCCACGGCCGTGAGCTTGGTGAGCGAGGTGGGCAGCGGGCGGGCCGAGCCGGTGGTGAGGGCACCGCCGTCGTGGTTGACCGCCACCACGTGCAAAGCACCACCCGCGACGACCGCGAGCCGGTGCCCGTCCAAGGAGGTGGCCACCGCGGTCACCGGCCCGGACACACCCAGCGGCACCTGGCTCAGCTGTGCCTGGGCGTCGAAGTGGTAAAGCTCGCCGTCGGCGACGACCAGCCCGGTCGGCGCCTGCGGGTCGGCCGAGCGCAGCCAGACCGGGCGTCCCATCGAACCGAAGCCCGCGCCGCTGCTGCGAGCGGAAACCGTCACGGGGCCGACACCGACGCCGACGGAGAGGTGCTGTCGGCCGTTCTGGCCGGTCACCACCAGCGCAGCGAGGATGTTCTGCCTGGAACGGCTGAGCCCGGCCGAGACCACCTCGGTGTCCGCCCCCGCCACCACCGGCACCGCCACCGGGCTGTTCGCCTCACCGGGGTCGCCCAGGGCGTGGACCGCCCCCTCGTAGACGCAGAACCGCTGGGGGGCGTCGTCGATCGGGTAGAGCCGGACCGACTGCCGGCGCTGCTCCAGGTCGTCGATGACCAGCCGGGACTGGTTGCGGATCTTCAGCTCGAGCTGGCCGTCGAAATCCGGCAACGACCACGCGAGCTGGCTGCCCAGTTGCCCCAGCCGGCTGCCGTCGTCCCCGGGCATGTCCAGGTTGACCTCCCAGCGATCGCCCGTCCGGGTCGCGTTGTTGATCAGCTGGGTGCGGTCCGGCAGCGGACTGACGCCGCGACGCAGCCAGTCGGAGGGGCCACCGGTGAGCCACCGCACCACTTCGCTGACCCGGCGGTCCGCCGGCACCGCGCGCGGCAGGTAGCGCTGGTCGGGCACCAGACGACGACGGTCGGTGCTCCAGAAGTAAATCGTCCGCGGTGTGTAGTAAAGGTCCAACGCCTCGACGCTGAGCAGGAGGATGGCCGGCGGGTCGACCACGTACCAGTCGGTCTCGTCGCCGGCCTCGTGGAAGGTCGGTCGCAGGCCGAAACTGTACGACGTCACGCTCGACTCCGGGGGCTTCAGGACGCCGTCGGCCCCCAACTGCCCCACCTGCTGCACGGTGAGCGTGACCTCGGACTCGTCCTGGCCGGTGACGACCTCCGGGTCTTTGATCAGCCGCACCACGGTGAGCTCGACCTCGCTGCCCCGCTTCGCCTGGAGTTGGGAGCGGTCGGCGGTGGCGATGAACTGGCGGACCCGGTCGTACGCCCCATCCGGCTCGCCGGCCGCCGCCGACAGGAAGTTGACGACGAACTCCTCCGGGTTGTCGCTCGCCGTCCGCAGCGGCGGCTCGACCTGCCTGCCGATGCTGGCGCCGGCCTCGGCCGCCGGCCCGGACCGCTCGACACGGACCTCGGTGTGGTCCGGTATGCCGCAGCCCGCCGGCCCGAGCAGCAGTGCACCGAGCAGCCCGGCGGTGGCAACTCGCCGGCTCACGGCCGCGCCTCCGCCCGGTCCCCCGCCGATGCCGGGCCGACTGCCAGCGCACCCGCGGTACCCGGTCCGATCGCGAGCAGACCGCCGTCGCGTGGCCCGCCGAACGGCAGCGTGGCGTCGGCGGGCACCAGCCGCAGCGGCGAGGTGGTCAGCCGGTCACCGGCGCGGGCGGGCAGGGTGAGACGGAACTGGGCCCCCTGGCCCGGCGCGCCCCATGCCTCCAGCCAACCGCCGTGCAGCCGGGCATCTTCCAGGCTGATCGACAGGCCCAACCCGGTGCCGCCGGTCTGCCGGGCTCGGGACGGGTCGGCCCGCCAGAACCGGTTGAAGACCAGCTTCTCCTCGCCCGGTTTCAGCCCCACCCCGTGGTCTCGCACGGTGACCGCCACCGCGGTGTCATCCACCCCGAGCATTATTCGTACTGGTTTGCCCTCGCCGTGCTCCACCGCGTTGCCGACCAGATTGCGCAGCACCCGCTCGACGCGTCGCGGGTCGACTTCGGCGATCACCGGCGCGCCCGGCAGGTCCAACTCCATCTCCACCCCGACCCGCTCGGCGAGGCCAGCCAGCCGCTCGGCAACCCGGTGCACCACCGGCACCAGGTCGGTCGGCTCGGCGTCGAGCGCGGCGAAACCGGCGTCGAAGCGGCTGATCTCCAGCAGGTCGGTCAGCAGTTCCTCGAACCGGTCCAGCTCGGCCTGGAGCAGCTCGGCGCTTCGGGCGACCGTCGGGTCGAACTCGTCCCGCTCGGCGAAGATCAGGTCGGCGGCCATCCGGACCGTCGTCAGAGGCGTCCGCAGTTCGTGCGAGACGTCCGAGGTGAAGCGGCGTTGCAGACGGGACATCTCCTCCAGGCGGAGAATCTGCCGTTGCAGGTTGGTCGCCATCTGGTTGAAGGAGGCGGCGAGCAGCGCGAGGTCGTCCTCCCCGTTGACCACCATCCGCTGATCCAGCAGGCCGGCGGAGAGGCGCTGAGCCGTCCGGGCGGCCACCCGGACCGGCGTCACCACCAGCCGGGTGACCAGGGCGGCGAGCAGGCCGAGCAGCAGCACGAGGGCGACACCGGTGGCGACCACGGTGGCCCGGGCGTCGGCGGCGGTGGCGTCCTGCCGGGTGAGCGGGACGAGGTAGTACAGCTCCACCTGACCGAACTGGGTCGGCACCGGTGAGCCGTAGACCAGGTACTTGGTGCGCTCCTCGCCGAGCCGGCCGGTGCGGATCTGGCTCGCGACGTCGCCCCCGGCGACGGTGGTGCGCAGTTCGGGGCTGACCACCGAGCCGAGGTTGTCGACCGCCGGAGAGGTCCGCTGCTGGATGATGCCGCTGAAGTTGTCGGCGGTGAGGGCGATCACCACGCCGGTGGTTTGCTGCGGGTCACCCCCGGCCAGGTAGTTCACCGTTCCGTCGACGGTCTCCTGGAACTGCGCCTCCTGCGGCTGCTTGTACAGGCCGAGCTGCTTGCGCGCGTACGCCGCGCCGCCCTTCAGCCGGGCATCCACGTCGGCCTCGGCGTTTTCCAGCAGGATATTGGTGATCTTGTCAGCGATCAGGTAGGCGAACCCCCCGACCAGCAGGCTGGACGCCAGCAGTGTGATGGTCACCACACGGACCTGCAACGAGCGACGCCAGGTCTGGTGCAGCCCCGCCAGCAGCCAGGCGCCGCGACCACTCAACACACGCCACAGATCCCAGACGGCGCCACGCCGCTGGGAAGCTGTCGTCGTGAGATCGGAAACCGGGGAGATGGTCACAGTGTGACCAGGCTATCCGGTGCCCGCCTTGTAGCCCACGCCCCGCACGGTGAGGATGATTTCCGGTCGCTCCGGATCCGGCTCGATCTTTGCCCGCAGCCGCTGCACGTGCACGTTGACCAACCGTGTGTCGGCAGCGTGCCGGTAGCCCCAGACCTGCTCGAGCAGCACCTCCCGGGTGAAGACCTGGCGTGGCTTGCGGGCGAGTGCGACCAGCAGGTCGAACTCGAGCGGCGTGAGTTTCACCTCCTCGCCGTTGCGGCTGACGGTGTGCGCCGGGACGTCGATGGTGATCTCATTGTCGGGCGGCCCGATGGTGAGTAGCTCGGGTGCCACGTCCTCGCCCCGGCGCAGCCGGGCCCGCATCCGGGCGACCAGTTCCTTCGGCTTGAACGGCTTGACCACGTAGTCGTCGGCCCCGGACTCCAGACCCAGGACGACGTCGACCGTGTCACTCTTGGCGGTCAGCATGACGATCGGCACGCCGGACTCGGCCCGGATGGACCGTGCCACGTCGATGCCGCTCATGCCGGGCAGCATGAGGTCGAGCAGGACGATGTCCGGCCGGTTCTCACGGAACGCGGCCAGGGCGCGCTCCCCGTCGGCCACGAACGAGGGCAGGAAGCCCTCGCTACGCAGGACGATGCCAAGCATCTCGGCGAGCGCGGGGTCGTCGTCGACCACCAGCACCCGGGCTCTCATGGGATTAATCTTCCATCCCCATTTCCATCAGTGGGATCCACGTCCTCCGGCACCGTACTGCCGTCGGCCGCCGTCGCCCAGCAACCCACTTCCTCGGCGTCGCCGCCCGGGCCGTCGAGCCGGATCGGATCCCGCGTGTCACCATGATCCCTGCATGCGCCGATCGGCGCCAGCACCGGCTGGGAAAGGGGCGCAGGATGAAGGTCTTCGGTCCATGGCTGGCCGTGTTGGCGGTGGTGCTACTACTCTCCGCGCTGCGGTTGCGAACGCTCGCCGCGACCGTCTCGCTGGCCTGGCTCGCCTGGTGCGTCTGGACCTGGGTGCGCCCCTCCCGGCGCCACCCTGGAGCACACTGAGCACCTGATCGCCCGCTGCCGGACCAGCCCGGCCGACCAACCCGGCCGACCAACCGGGTGTAGCGCGGCCGGGCCGGCGCTGGCGAGCAGCGGCGGACCCGGCCGGGCCGATCTCGGTCAGTAGCGGTAGTGATCGGGCTTGAACGGGCCCTCCTGCGGCACACCCAGGTAGTCCGCCTGCTCCTTGGTCAGCGTGGTCAACCTCGCGCCGAGCGCACCCAGGTGCAGCCGGGCGACCTTCTCGTCCAGATGCTTGGGCAACACGTGCACCCCGACCGGATACTGGTCAGTCTTGGTGAACAACTCGATCTGCGCGATCGTCTGGTTCGCGAAACTATTGGACATCACGAAACTCGGATGCCCGGTCGCGTTACCCAGATTCAACAACCGACCCTCGGACAACACGATGATCGCGTGTCCATCATCGAACCGCCACAAATCAACCTGCGGTTTGATGTTCTCCCGGACCACATCCGACCGCCGCGCCAACCCAGCCATATCGATCTCATTATCGAAATGCCCGATATTGCCGACGATCGCCTGATGCTTCATCCGCGCCATGTGCTCATTGGTGATCACATCGAAACAACCGGTCGCTGTCACGAAGATGTCCGCATCCCCGACCACATCGTCCAATGTGGCAACCTGGTAACCATCCATCGCCGCCTGCAACGCACAGATCGGATCAACCTCGGTCACCACCACCCGAGCGCCCTGCCCGCGCAACGACTCCGCGCACCCCTTGCCGACGTCCCCATAACCGAGGACGACAGCCATCTTCCCTCCGATCAACGTATCCGTCGCCCGGTTGATCCCATCGATCAACGAATGCCGACAACCATACCGGTTATCGAACTTGCTCTTCGTCACCGAATCATTCACATTGATCGCCGGAAACAGCAACGTGCCCGCACGATGCATCTCATACAGCCGATGCACCCCGGTGGTGGTCTCCTCCGTCACACCCCGCACACCATCCGCGATCCGGGACCACCGCTGCCCGTCCCGCTGCACCGAGTCACGCAACAGACCGAGAACAACCGCATACTCTTCCGAGTCCGCCGACTCCACCGGCGGAACAGCCCCCGCCCGCTCGAACTCGACACCCTTGTGCACCAACAGGGTCGCATCCCCACCGTCATCGAGGATCATGTTCGGACCCTGCCCGTCCGGCCACGCCAGCGCCTGCTCAGTGCACCACCAGTACTCCTCGAGCGTCTCACCCTTCCACGCGTACACCGGCACACCCGCCGGCGCCTCCAGCGTGCCCTCCGGGCCCACCACAACCGCCGCCGCCGCATGGTCCTGGGTAGAGAAGATGTTGCACGACGCCCACCGCACCTGAGCACCAAGCGCCACCAAGGTCTCAATCAACACAGCCGTCTGCACCGTCATATGCAACGACCCCGAAATCCGCGCACCCGCCAACGGCTGCGCCTGCGCGAACTCACGACGAATCGCCATCAAACCCGGCATTTCATGCTCGGCAAGCCGGATCTCCTTACGCCCAAACTCAGCAAGCGACAGATCCGCCACCTTGTAGTCGCCCTCGGCGAGGGTGCTCGGCCGGGGCGTTCCACTGGCGGACGCCGGAAGGGTGCTGGTCATGAAAGCTCCTGTCGGACGGTGTACAGCGCGACCACCCAACCTTACGCGCGCGCCGACGGGCACACACGTGCCGACCACCGGTTCACCGCCCGGTTAGCGACAGCGCACGGGGCGGTCGGTCATGGACGTTCTCCGCCCACGGTCCGGCCACCCCGTGCATCCCCCCGGTTTGGATCCCCGCGCGTTCTCGGACCGTCGTCGCGATAACGCTGCGCACCAACAGCGTCACACCTGGCTCATGTTGCGTCAAGCCATTTCGGGAAAGTCGGACTTACTCGGACCGGCCACCATGCGCCCGACACCACCCCGCCCGACCACAGCGAACCCATGGCCTACCCCAGGCCGCCTCGGACGGGAAGACCCGGGTCCACTGTCCTCACAGCAGTCCGCAGCTCGCGACGTACGCCTCGCCCGTACCCGAGAGGTGTAGGTCACCGGCCGCGGCCGGGCCCACCGCGGCCTGTCCCGGCCCGAGCACCACCTTGCCGGTGCCGTCATCCACAGCGAGGCCACCGGCGCCGCAGAGCACCACCCGGGGCCCTTCCAGTGGCAACGTCACCTCGGGACGCTCCGCGCCGACCCGGACCAGATGCAGCGCGAAGTCGTCCACCGGCACCGGCCAGCACACGACTCCCGGAGCGATCGTCCTGGCGCGCACCACCGGGTCGTGCAGCACCTCGAAGCGCAGCACCCGGAGCAGCTCGTCGACGTCCACCCGCTTCGGGGTCAGGCCGCCGCGCAGCACGTTGTCGCTCGCCGCCATGATCTCCACGCCCATGCCACGCAAGTAGGCATGCAGGTTGCCAGCCGGCATCCAGATCGCCTCTCCCGGCGCGATCCGCACCCGGTTGAGCAGCATCGCCACCAGCACACCGGGATCTCCCGGATAGCCGGCTGCCAGCTCCCGCGCCAGCTCGGCGTCCAGGCCGCCCACATTTGCCGACGCCACAGCTGCCACCAGCGCGTGCCGCTCCGCGGCGGGCCAGGTCAGTAGCAGGCGTACCGCGTCCGACAGGCCGGCCGGCCCGGCACGCAACGCGGCCAACACCGGCTCCAGCGACGGTACGCCGAACGCGGCGAGCACCTCCGCCGACACCACCGGATCCCGGAACCCGCAGAGCGCCTCCATCGGCGACAGCGCCACCAGCAGCTCCGGCTTGTGGTGCGGGTCGACGTAGTTGCGCTGCGCCTCGGGACGCGCCGCGTCGGCGGCGTGCCCGGCGCGGGCCTGGTCCGAATCTGGGTGGACCTGAAGGCTCAACGGGGCGTCGGCGGCCAGGACCTTGAGCAGAAACGGCAACCGGGTGCCGAATCGGTCGACCACCTGCTCGCCGAGCCAGTGCCCCGGCTCGGCGAGCAGCAGGTCGACCAGACTGACGTGGTCACCGTCGCGATCCACCGTGGCCGGCGCGCCAGGGTGGGCGCCCAACCACAGCTCCGCCTCCGGAACGTCGCTCGGGACCGGACGCCCCTGCAGGGAGGCAATCGCCGAGCGGGACCCCCAGGCGTAGTTACGGATCGGCCCGTGCAACAGCTCCACCGGTCAGCCTCCGGATCGCCCGGCGACTTCCCCGGGCCCAGTGACGAGGGGCTCCGGGGCGCTGCCGGCACCGGCCCGGTCAGCGGCGGAGCGGTAGATGTCCGGCTCCAGATAGATGACCCGGGCGGTGGACACCGCAGCGCGGATCCGAGCCTCCACGTTGTTGATGCCGCGAGCCAGGTCCGCGGCGCTGTCACAGGGCGGCACACCGATCTTCGCCGCCACCATCAACTCCTCCGGGCCGAGATAGAGCGTCTTCATGTGGATGATCCGCTCGACCTCGGGGCCATCGGTGATCGCCTTCTCGATCGCGGTCACGTCGTGCGCCTCGGCGCCCTCACCGAGCAGCAAGCTCTTGGTTTCGACGGCGAGGACGATCGCGATGGTCACCAGCAGCACGCCGATCATCGCCGTGCCCACCGCGTCCCAGCGGCCGTTGCCGGTGATCAGCGTCATACCGACACCGAACAGGGCGAAGACCAGACCGACCAGCGCGCCGAGGTCCTCCAGCAGCACCACGGGCAACTCCGGCGCCTTGGCGCGGCGAACAAAGCGGACCCAGGACTGGTTACCCCGGACGAGATTCGACTCCTTGATCGCGGTGCGGAAGGAGAACGACTCCATGATGATGGCGATCACCAGGACGGCGACCGGCACCCACTGCCAGTTCTCGATCGGGTGCGGGTCGGAGAACTTGTGCCACGCCTCGTAGAGGGCGAAGAGGCCACCCACGGTGAACAGCACGATGGACACGATGAACGCGTAGACGTATCGCTCCCGCCCATACCCGAAGGGGTGCTGGGGGGTGGCCGCACGCCTGGCCCGCTTGCCACCGAGCAGCAGCAGCCCCTGGTTGCCGGAGTCCGCAGCCGAGTGGATCGACTCGGCCAGCATCGACGACGAGCCGGTCAGCAGGAACGCGATGAACTTGGTGACGGCGATGCCGACATTGGCCAGCAGCGCGGCGACGATCGCCTTCGTTCCACCGTTGGCGCTCACGCCGCCGCCCCGCTGCGGCCGCCGGCCATGCGTCCGATCACTGGTTTGCCAGCTCCTTCATCTCGGTGATGGCCGGGACGGCCATCGGGTCCAGACCGTGCGCCAGGGCGAGGTAGATCGATGCGAAGTCCGGGACTGCGACCAGTGAGGCGAGCCGTTCCAACGCGGAGCCGCCCTCGGCGGTGACCACGTCGCAACGCACCCCCCGCCGCTCGGCGAGAGTCTGCACCGCATCGGCCCGCCGCTCCTCGACCGCGAGGGGCTCGTCCGCGTCGTCCTCGGCATTGAGGCCACCGTCACGCAGCAGTACCAGCCGCAGTCGGGTGCCGACCGGTGACTCGTCGTCCGGGTCCGCGAAAATGTCCCGCTCTCCCTCGACCAGACCGCCGAAGACGCCGTCGAGCAGCCCAACCCGGCCCCGGCCGGCCTCGCCCAGCGCCCCGGACACCACCGGGTAGCGGGCGTTCGCCGACAAGGTGTCACCGAACCGGCGGGCCGCGACGGTAGCCAGCGGGGACGAACCCCAGACGATCGGGATCGAACCGGCCAGGCCCAACGCGAGGGCCTTGGCCGGGTTGACGAAGGACTCCGCGGACGAGCGGCACCGGTCCGCGTCGGCGTCCAGCCGCGCCGCGGTCTCCGCCAGGTCCGCCTCGTTGACCTTCACCAAGCCGAGCGCACGGGCGGCGAGCAGTACCGGCACGGTGAGCGCCCAGAGGCTGGCCCGGGCCGGGGCGCGCCGGGGCACCGGGATGAACGGTGCCCGGGCGCGTTCGGCCACCGACTGCAGCCGCGAGTCCGGGGCACCGACCGCGACGAGGCGGGCACCACGCCGATGGGCGGCCTCGGCCGCGCCGAGCGCCTCAGGGCTACGGCCCGAGGCGCTGACCGCGACGACCACGTCAGCGGCACCCACCCACCCGGGCACGCCGGCGCTGCGGTGTGGGATAACCGGCACCGGGCAGCGCGGGCCGGCAACCGTCGCCAGTACGTCGCCGGTACGCCCGGCCGTACCGATGCCGGCGATCACGACCGCGCGGGGCCGGCCCTCGTCAGCGAGCACGGACAGGTTGGCCTCGGCGGCGAGCGACGCCGACTCGCGGACCTGCGCGCCCGCTGAGGCGACGTGTCGCAGCATCCCGCCCGGGTCCCGCTCGGCGAGCACGTCCGGATCGTCGAGCAGGTCCTCGTCGGCTTCGCGCCGGCCGCTGACTCCCGCCATGCCGTCGATCACGACCGCTCCACGGGGCCGCCCCGCGCCTCGTCCAGCAGCAGCACCGGCACATCGCCCCGGACCTCGAAGATCCGGCCGCACTCCGTGCAGGTCAGCGTCTGCGCCTGGACGTCGTAGTCGAGCGGGGCGTGGTGCGTGTCCGGGCAGGCAAGGATCTCCAGCAACTGCGGGTCCAAGGCCACGGCGCGGCTCCTTCCACGTATGCGGCTTACCGGCCGACGGCGCCGACCGGCGCAGGCGATCCTAGCGGCGAACCCGGTCGAGCACCTCGTCGCGCAGCGAGGTCATCCGCTCCCGGGTCGGCGCCTCGACATTGAGCCGCAACAACGGCTCGGTGTTGGACGCGCGCAGGTTGAACCAGGCGCCGTCGGGGAAGCGCAGGGTGAGACCGTCCAACTCGTCGGAAACCGCCTCGGGGAACGCGGCCCGCACCTCGGCCACCTTGGCGGCCTGATCGGCGACCGTGGAGTTGACCTCGCCGGAGGCGACGTACCGCTCGTACTCGCCGGCCAGTACCGACAGCGGCAAGGACTGCTCGCCCAACGCGGCCAGGGTGTGCATCGCGGCGAGCATGCCGGTGTCGGCGAACCAGAAGTCCCGAAAGTAGTAGTGGGCGGAGTGCTCGCCGCCGAAGACGGCGTTGGTGCGGGCCATCTCCGCCTTGATGAACGAGTGCCCGACGCGGCAGACGACCGGTTGCCCGCCGTTCTCCCGGATGATCTCCGGCACCGCACTGGAGGTGATCAAATTGTGGATCACCGTCGAGCCCGGGTGCTTGGCCAACTCCCGGGCGGCGACCATCGCCGTGATCGCCGACGGCGAGACCGGCTCGCCGCGCTCGTCCACCACGAAACAGCGGTCGGCGTCACCGTCGAAGGCGAGGCCGATCTCCGCGCCGTGTTCGACCACCGCACGCTGAAGGTCGACCAGATTCTTCGGGTCCAGCGGGTTCGCCTCGTGGTTCGGGAAGGTGCCGTCGAGTTCGAAGTAGAGCGGCACGATCTCCAACGGTAGGGCGGGCAGCGCCGCGTCGCCGAGCACCGTCGGGACGGTGTGCCCGCCCATGCCGTTGCCGGCGTCCACGACTACCTTCAACGGCCGGATCTGGGAGAGGTCGACCAGCTTGCGCAGGTACGCCCCGTAGTCCGCGAGCAGGTCACGCCGCTGCTCCGGCGCGGTGGGAGCCCCGGCCGGACGCCCCTGCCCCGAATCCAGCAGCGCCTGCGCCCTGTCCCGGATGTCGGCCAAGCCGCTGTCCTGCCCGATCGGACGGGCCCCGGAGCGACACATCTTGATGCCGTTGTACTGCGCCGGGTTGTGGCTGGCGGTGAGCATCACCCCGGGCAGGTCGAGCGAACCGGAGGCGTAGTAGAGCATGTCGGTGGAGGCCAGCCCCAGCTCGATGACCGTACGGCCCTCGGCGCGGACCCCGGCGCCGAAGGCAGCGGCGAGGCCTGGGCCGGTGGCCCGCATGTCGTGCGCGATCAGCACCGCGTCACCCGGCTCACCCGACGCGTTGAGAACCTGGGTGAAGGCAGCTCCCAGCGCCTCCGCCACGCGCTCGTCCCACTGGTCCGGCACCGTCCCACGAACATCGTAGGCCTTCACGATCTGGGACAGATCAGACACCGGTTCCACTCCTCGCGCTGCAGTCGTCAACGGCCTGAGCGTATCGGAGGGCCGCCGTGCACTTCGCCCCAGACGTGGAGCTGACACATGAACTCCTGTTCTGCGGCCCAGGTCAAGGAGGTGAAACCGAGAGCCTCCCCGCCGACGGCCACCGGTGCCGGCACCGGCAAGCCGGGCCGGCGGACGTCACGTCGCCGACGGCCCGCGGCATCGTCGGGACGCCGGCCGGTCGTTTTCGAGCACCGGGTGAACCCGTGGCGACCGACGCCGGCCACCACAGTTCAGTCCCGCATCCGGGGCAGATACCTCGTGCGGTCGTCCTCGCCGGCAGGTGCCCGCGGCGGGCCGGACGGACCGGGCACCGGGGTGCCGTAGCGGCCGGGACCGGGTGGGGCGGCCGGCGACGGGACGCCGGGCCGGTCAACCGCAGCGAGCGCACCGGGCAACGCCTGGGTGGCGTCGGCCGGGACGCCGTACAGGCCGGCGGCGGGGCGCTGAGCAGGCGGGGACCCGTAGTGGCCCGGTGCGGCCAGCGGACGGCCGACGGGCTGGCCGTACCCCGGACCAGGCTGGCCGGGCGCGCTGCCCACGCCCTGACCGG
The DNA here is from genome assembly GCF_030345795.1 of Micromonospora sp. WMMA1363. Classification (NCBI taxonomy): domain Bacteria; kingdom Bacillati; phylum Actinomycetota; class Actinomycetes; order Micromonosporales; family Micromonosporaceae; genus Micromonospora; species Micromonospora sp. WMMA1363. The sequence continues at coordinate 5,259,919 of NZ_JAUALB010000001.1, read as the reverse complement.
CGAGGTTGGGGTCGGTCGAGCCGTTCCTCCCGTCCTTGTCCTCCCGGAAGCGACGGACCAGTAGAACGATCAGGACGATCCCGACCGCGACCATGGCCAGACCGAAGAACATGATCGGCGAAACACCGGATTCCCGCGTCGTGACCGGGTCGATCGCCCCGCCCGCCGGATCGGCGAGGGCCTCGACCGGCGTCTCGTCCCCAGCGACAGCGTCGGTCACCGTCGCGGTCGGCGTCAGCGACGGCGACGGCGTGGGCGACTGGGACGGCGTCGGTGACGCGGAGGCCAGCCCGCCGACCATGCGCGAGGTGTCCGAGCCCAGGCCCAGCACCCGTCCGACCGCGTTGGTCGCCTCGCCGACGACGGCCAGCCGGCCGTCCGGCGTGTTGGCGGCGAACGCCACCCGGTAGCGAACAGTCTTGCTCTTGCCCTCGCAGAGCCGCGGGTCCGTCGGCGAGGTGGCCTCCGTGTTCACACCGCCCCCGCCCCCGGACACCGGCACCGAGAGCCAGCGGCCACCCGAGTTGACCTGCACCCGGACCTGGTCCGCCTGGAGCCCGTCGAGCCGCAGGGCGAGCGCGGTACGCAGCAGGACGCAGCCTTCCGTGCGTTTGCGTACCTCCACCCGAACGCCCTCGGCCGACGCGCCGGCCGTGAACCGCCCGGCCGCGTTCACCCGGACCGTGTCCTCCTCGGCGAACGCCGGCGACACGTCGAGCGCGACCAGGCCACCCACCAGCGCGCAAACGGCCGCGAACCGCGCCGCCGGACGTCGCCGTACCGCCATGATCACCTCGCCGTTTCTCCCCAGGGAGGGGTCCGCCGGACAGGCTACTACCAGCTCCGGGCGGATCCGGTCATCGAGCACACCGGATGCGCCCCGCGTTACACTCCCGCGGCGCCCACCAGCGCGTCGCGGCACAGCCGGTCGGCGGTACGGGTGGTTTCCGGAAGCCGGAAGTGTGGCGTGAGGGCGACCACCCGGGCGACCGCGTTCTCCAGGCTGATCCGGTGCCCGACGCTGACGAAGACGGGCTTCACCCCGTCCCGGGTCCGCAGCACCGCACCCACGACCTCCGTACCGTCGACCAGCGGCGTCCAGGCACCACGTCGCTCGCCCGGCGGCGCCCAGCGCCCCACCAGCGGGGTCTTTCCCACCCCGACCGCCGGCAGCCCGGTCACCAACCCCAGGTGACAGGCCAACCCGAAACGGCGCGGATGCGCCAGCCCGTGCCCGTCGCAGACCAGCAGGTCCGGAGGGGCCCTCAGCCGTGCCAGCGCGTCGAGCAACGCGGGCAGTTCCCGGAACGCGAAGAGACCGGGGACGTACCCGAAGGCCGGCCGGCCGATGCTGACCGCCTGGTCGACGACGGCCAGGGTGGCCGCGTCCAGCACCGTGACGGCCGCGGCGAGCCGGTCACCGCTCTTCGCGTACGCGACGTCCAGGCCGGCCACCCGCGCCGGCGCGGTCGGCCCGGGGCCGACCGGATCGACCAGGGGCCGCAGCCGGTCCTGGATCGCCAGGGCGGCTGCCACATCGACCGGGTGCTCGTAGTGGAGCCGCTCCTGGGACTGGCCCGGCGCGGGCCGCCCTCCTGCCATCGGTCGCCGCCTGTCGTCGTGTCCGGTGCGCCGTCAGGACAATCGGACGGAGCCGTCTGGCCGGCCCCTCGTGGCGGCACCGGATACGAGCACGAACGCGACGCCGCTCCCGGTACCGACGCCGACACCAACCACCCGGCCCATCTTGCTCACGCCGGCCACCAGGCCAGGCAGGATCCCGACGGGCCACGCCCACGCAGGAAGATTCGCATTCCGCGACTCGGTGCTCGCCATCACCCGACCCCAGCCACACGCTTGAGTCGAGGTCGGGCGCCGATCAGCGGCTCTCACGATCCCCTGACCACCGCAACGGATCTGACGAGGCGACCCCGCCACGGGCGGTCCAAGTGTCGCCCGCCCTGCTCGGTCGCAGCTCGGCCAGTTTCCGGTGCAGCTCGTCCACCGGGCCGGAGCCGCTGGTACCGCCCGTACACGTCGTCGAACCGCGCCCGCAGCGCGCGGTTCGCGTCCCGATCCGCGCTCTCGCCCAACGTCGCCCTCCCCCGGTCACCGTCGGTAGGGCGAACCATACCGGGCGCCACAAGGCCGTGGGGGTTCCGGTAGTTTCGACGGCGTGATCGACCGCCAGCAGGCCGAGCAGCTCGCCGCCGTGTGGGCCCGCCGCGACTCACAGCGCCTCGGCCACGAGTGCCGCCCGATCGTCGACGAGTTCGGTCTCGGATTCGCGATCCGGTCCACCGTGGCGATCGGGGTCCGCACAGTTCCCGGCGACCTGCCGACCACTGTGGTCGACAAGCGGACCGGCGAGGTGACCACCTGGCCCCGGGTGTCGGTCGAGCAGGTCGAGCGGATGTACCGGCGCAGCCGCTCCGACGGTCCGCCCGCTCCACGTACCACCGATCCGGCGGCTCAGCTGCTGCGGGAGATCCGGCGCCTACCCACGCCCACCACGGCCGCGCACCTGAGCGTCGACGGGCGGTTCTTCCGCGCCCAGGGCGCCAAGGGCGACGTCGAGCTGGACCATCATCCGCTCGTCCGGGCCTACCTGGACGAGCTACCCCCGGGCCACCTGGTGCGCGGCGGCCAGCGGCACGCCGAGCTGGTCGTGGTCTCCGACGTCCTGCATGAGTACGACCACCAACGCGCCGCCGACGGCATCGAGCCGATGGCGATGCCGGATGCGGAGACGCTGCTGGCACGGGCCCGATTCGAGGTATTCCGGGTCCGCGAGCCGGGCGACCGTTACGCCGGACGGGCCGACCGCGGCTGCGACTCCTGTCTGAACTTCCTCGTGCGCTTCAACGTCCTGCCCTGGTCGGAGCTGGCGTTCACCGCCGAGTGGCGGCCCGACCCGCAGCCGCCGCACCACCCGGGCCGGTTCCCGTCCGAAGTCGCCGACGCGCTGATGGAGGGCGGCTGGGAGGACAGCGAGTTCAACCCCGCCTTGGCGGCGGGGGCGATCCGCGAGACATCCGAGGTGCCCGGCCAAACCCACCGCCACGAGCCGTTCCCCGCCGCCCGGGCGGCGCTCACCGCCTTTCCCGCCGTGGTGAGCAGCCGGCGGGGCCCCGGCGAGGCGGTGTGGATCAGCCGGTTCACCACGAACCCGCTGCACGGCGCCCACTCCGCCGACGTGTTGGCCGATTTCGGCACCCTGATCGGTGCGCGGCTGTTCCCGTTCGGCTCCGAGTTCGGCGAGAGCATCTTCGCCGTCGACGAGCACGGTCGGGTCTTCGTGCTGGACCAGGGCGGCGAGTGGTTCCTCGGCGAGGACGTCGACGCCGCCCTGTCGACCCTCGTGCTCGGCCGGGCCCCGGCCCGCGTCCGTGACGACGGCACCTGGTGACGCGGCCCCCGGCGTCGCGAGGACCGCTAGATCCTGAGCGTCAACAGGGCCTTCGCTCACACCGCGACGTTGGTGAGGACAAGGACGCGCGGGTCGGTGTAGTCGTCCATCGCGCTGCGCACGCCCTCGCGGCCGACGCCGCTGCCCTTCATCCCGCCGTACGGCATCTGGTCAGCCCGGTACGACGGCACGTCTCCGACGATCACCCCACCGACCTCCAGGACCCGACCGGCGCGGAAGGCGGTGTCCAGGCGGTGGGTGAAGACGCCGGCCTGCAGCCCGTACGCTGAGTCGTTGACCGCCGCGAACGCGGCGTCGTCGGTCTCCGTCCGAGCGAGCACCAGCACCGGCCCGAAGACCTCCTCGACGTTCACCCTGGCGTCCTTCGGCACACCGGACAGCACGGTTGGCGAGTAGGTGGCGCCCTCCCGCCGGCCGCCGACCTCGACGGTCGCCCCCGCGGCGACAGCCTCGTCGACCCATGCCTCGACTCGGCGGGCAGCCTCCTCGGAGACCAGCGGCCCGACGTCGGTCGCCGGGTCGGCCGGATCGCCGGTCCGCAGCTCCTGCACGGCGGCGATCAATCGGGGCAGGAACCCGTCGTAGAGCCACTCGTGCACGTACACCCGCTGCACGGCGATGCAGGACTGCCCGGCCTGGTAGTTGGCGAACGTCGCGATCCGGTGCGCCGCGAAGGTCAGGTTCTCGTCGGAGTTCCAGTCCTCGCATATCACGGCCGCCGCGTTGCCACCCAGCTCCAGTGTCACGTGTTTCTCCGGCACCGACCGCCGGATGGCAGCGCCGACCGGCCCGGAGCCGGTGAACGACACCACCGGCAGCCGTGGGTCGGTGACGAGGTCGGCGGCGCGCTCGTTGGGCACGGGCAGGACCGAGAACATCCCCTCCGGCAGGTCGGTCTCGGCCAGCAGCTCGCCGAGCAGCAGGGCCGAGAGCGGGGTGGCCGGGGCCGGCTTGACGATGATCGGGGCACCGACCGCGACAGCCGGGGCGACCTTGTGCGCCACCAGGTTGAGCGGGAAGTTGAACGGCGCGATCCCCAGCACGGGACCGCGGGGCACCCGTCGGACCAGCGCGATCCGCCCGGTGGCGGCCGGATCGGTGTCGAGGCGTTGCAGCTCGCCGGAGAAGCGCCGTGCCTCCTCGGCCGCCCACCGGAACGTCGAGACGGCCCGGCCCACCTCGGCCCGCGCCCACTTGACCGGCTTGCCGTTCTCGGCGGTGATGAGCGCGGTGACCTCGTCGGCCCGCTCGGCGAGCCGGCGGGACACGTGGTCCAGTGCCGCCGCGCGCACGTGCGCCGGTAGGGCCGCGGCGGTCGCGGCCACCCTGGCGGCTGCCGCGACGGCGGCTTCGACCTGGTCCGGCGTGGCGTAGCTGGTACGCCCGACCGGACGCCCGTCGTACGGGTGATGGATGCTGAGCTCGCCCTGGCCATGGGCGGGGCGGGAAGCGACATGAATGGCTACGGACTCCACGCCAAGCAGCGTAGACGATGGGAAAGCCGACGAAAGCAGTCGCCATATTCCATATCTGGCGCGAATTCGGTAACCCACGATGACCGGCACATCGCGTTACGGCGCAACCCGCAACCCATCGATGCCTCCTGAGCCACCAGCAGAGGCTGGCGCCGGGGAGGGGTCCTCCTGGGCGCCCCTGAAGAACGGCCCTCCCAGACAGTGGCGACGGCACCCGGATGCGTGCCGTGCTGTCAGTGCACCAGTTCGACGGTGTTGCGGCGGACCAGGTTCTTGCCGGGCTCCCGGATGGCGTCCATCGCCGATGAGTTGAGCAGCACGCAGCTGCCCGACGGGCCGGTCACGCTCACCCAGGGGGCAACGGTGGTGTCCGCGAACCCCAGTCCGGTGCCCACCGCCACCGCTACCGCGGCGACCACCGCCACGCCCGCCGCCAGTACGTGCTTCCGCTGCACCGTCACGTCGTTCCTCCCTCGCCGATGGTGCGCTGTCGTGGGCGGGTACGTCGTGGAAGCGACGATCGGTTCACCGCTGTGACACCTGCGGTGAAAGGTCGCCGATGAACCGCGCCGATCACACCGGGCCGTAGCGGGTGCGTGGCGCCGCTGTCAGCAGTGCCCAGTACCGGTCGCCGTACGACCAGTGCCACCACTCGGTCGGATAGTTCACCAGCCCGGCACCGCCCAGCGCGGCCGCCAGGATCCGCCGGTTCCGCCGCGCCACCGCGGGAATGTTCTCCGCCGCGGTGAAGCAGGCATTGTGGCTGGCCTCTGGGGTCGCGTCGACAGCGGTGCCCATGTCCAGCTCGGCACCGTCCGCCCCGGCGAGGGTCAGGTCGACCGCACCGCCGGTGCGGTGCGGCGCCACCTCGACCGGGGAGACGAACTTGGTCGTTTCCCGGTGTAGCCGCTCCGCCGACCAGCCCGGGTGCCGCCGGCGCAGCTCGTCCCGGTAGCCGGTGAAGATGTCGAGCTGCGCCTGGTACGGCCGGTACCCCTCGATGATCAGCAGGCGCAGTCCCGCCGGCAACGCGCGCTGCGCGGACAGCAACCGCTCCGCCAGACCTCGCCTGACCCGGGCGTAGGCCCCGGCGGCGTCGGCCGCACGGCCGTCCAGCCACAGGTCCGGCACGCCCCGGAGGTCGACCAGCGGGTCACCGTCGTCGACGCTCCGCACCGCCGCCACCGCGGGGTGGGAGAGCAGGATCATTGGGCCGTCCCCGGGCGTACGCCCGCGGGCCGCTCCGCGTGTCGGGCGAAGGCGAGAGCGACCAGCCGGTCCACGACCTCGCGGTAGCTGACCCCGGAAGCGGCCCACACCTTCGGGTACATGGAGTGCGCGGTGAAGCCGGGCATGGTGTTGAGCTCGTTGACGTAGAGATCGCCGGTCGCCTCCTCGTAGAGGAAGTCGACCCGGGCCAGGCCCCAACCGCTGATCGCCGCGAACGCCCGCACCGACAACTCCCGGGTCCGTTCGGTCACCTCGTCGGGGAGTGGGGCGGGCACCACCATCGGGTCGGCGTCGCCGAAGTACTTCTGCTGGTAGTCGAACCAGCCGCCGGCCACGCGAACCTCGCCGACCGCCGACGCCACGGGACGCCAGCCGCCGAGCACCCCGCACTCCAGCTCCCGACCGGTCACGCCCTGCTCGACCAGCACGACCGTGTCGTGCCGCAGCGCCTGCTCGACCGCCGCCGCCAGGTCGTCCCCCTCGGCCACGCGGGAAATCCCGATGGAGGAGCCCATTCGCGCCGGCTTGACGAACAGCGGCCGACGCAGTCCGAGCACAAGCTTCTCCGGGTCGTCCACCGTCCGCCAGGTCTCCGCATCGAACGAGACCTGCGGGGTGATCGGGATTCCCTCGGCGCGCAGTGCCCGCTTCATCGCCACCTTGTCCATGCCGACGGCGGAGGCGAGAATGCCGCACCCGACGTATGGCACGTCGAGCGACTCGAGCACGCCCTGCACCACCCCGTCCTCCCCGTACGGACCGTGCAGGACCGGGAAGACCACGTCCAGTTCGGCGTGCACCGCGCCGCGCGCGTTCAACGCGGCGACGGCCGCCGTCCCCCGCCGCTGCCCGGCACGCAGTTCCACCGCCGGGCCGGTCACCGTCAGCCGGTCGTCGATGGCCCGCCCGGCCCCGGTGCCGGAGCGCAGCCCGGCGAGCACCGCGTCCGGCACGAGCCGGAAGCCGCCGGTGCGGGTGACGCCGATCGCGACCACCCGGTGACCGGCGTCGGCCAAGGCTCGGGCTACGCCGAGCGCCGAGGCGCAGGAGACCTCGTGCTCCGCCGACGGGCCACCGAACAGGACTCCGATCCGTACCGATGCCTTCACGCCGCCATCCCTTCCGCCCGCACCGTGCCGGCGAGCTGTTGGGTCACCAGCCGGGCGACCAGTTCCGCGTCGACGTTGCCGCCGGTCAGCACCACGCCGACCGTGCGGTACCGCTTCCAGGCATCGGCCGGCCCGGCCGGTCGTCCGGCATGATCCGGGACGCCGGCCGGTGCCGGGCCGGGCACCAGAGCGCTCGGATCCGCCGCCAGCCGCAGCGCGCCGGCGAGCCCGGCGGCGCCGGACGGCTCGGCGAGCACCTTCAGCTCCAGCAGGAGCAGCCGGAACGCCTCTCCGATCTGGTCGTCATCGACCCGGACGACGCCCTGGACGCGGTCGCACGCGACAGCGAACGCCAACTCACCGACGCAGGTGGGGCGGAGGCCGTCGGCGATCGTGGCCGTCGGGGCGACCGAAGTGGGCCGACCGGCGGCGAGGCTCCGGGCCAGCGAGTCGCACCCCACCGGCTCGACGCCGTACACGTCGATCGGCCTACCGGCCGCGGCCAGACACGCGCCCGCGACGCCTCCGCCGCCGCCCACCGGCACCACAAGCGCGTCCAAGGGGGTCCCCGCGCGCTCCGCCTGCTCGATCAGCTCCCGGCTGGCGCTACCCTGCCCGGCGATGACATCCGGGTGGTCGTACGCGTCGACCAGCGGATGACCCGTGGCGGAGCTGAGCCCACGAGCGGCCGTGAGGCGCTCCTCGAGCGTGGTACCGGCGAGGACGACGCGCGCCCCCGCCGCCCGGGCCCGCGCCACCTTGGTCGACGGCGCGTCGACCGGCAGGACCACGGTCGCTGCCAGGCCGTGCCGCTGGGCCGCCAGCGCCACCGCCACCGCGTGGTTTCCGGTGCTCGGGGCGACTACGCCGGTGTGCCCGGCCGCCACCAGCCGGCCCACCGCCAGCATCGCGCCGCGCGTCTTGTACGAGCCGCCGGTCTGGAGGTTCTCCGCCTTGAGCAGGATCCGGATGCCGGCCAGCCGGTCGATGGCCGGTGCGCTCAGCACGGGCGTACGTACCACCCGCCCGGCCAACCACCGAGTGGCCTCCTCGACGCGGGCGCGGTCCGGCAGGACCGGGGTATCGACAGGGGACATGGCTTCTCCTTCCGACGTCTCGCGGGTGCCACTCGTCCTTGCGGTGGGGCTGGGCACGTGGTCGTCCTCTCCGTCAATGGCGGGACCGTTTTCGGGCAGGCGGGAACGGGAGATGCCGCGCACGCGGATCCCGCTGGATGGGTGGTGTGCCGGCCGACGGCCGGGTCAGTGCGGTCCGGGTAGTTGAACGTCGACCCGCAGGCCGCCGTCGTCGCCGGGCCGGGCGGTGATGACGCCGTCGTGGGCCTGGGTGATCGAACGGGCGATGGCGAGGCCGAGTCCCGCGCCGCCACCCTGGTTCGTCCGGTCCCTCGCCAGCCGCCGGAAGGGCTCGAAGAGACCGGTGACCGCCTCGGCCGGCACGACCTGGCCGGTGTTGACCACGGTCAGTGCGGGACTGCCCCCGACGGTGACGCCGAGCCGACCGCCGGGCCGGTTGTACTTGATCGCGTTTTCGACGAGGTTGGTCACCAGGCGCTCCAGCAGCAGCCGCTCCCCCGGCACGACGCGGGGGACGAGCGAGCCGTCCACGGTCACCCCGGCCTCGGCCGCTCGGTCCCGGTACGCGGCCAGCACGGCGCGGACGATCTCGTCGAGGCGCTGTGGGGTGGTGGCGCGCAGCCCCTGATCGCTCTCGCTGAGCGCCAGCAGCCCCTCGATGAGCCGCTCGTTGCGTTCGTTGGTCTTCAACAGCTGGGCGGTCAGCAGCTCGAGCTGCTCCCCGGTGAGCGTGCGGGCCATGCCGACCTCGATCAGGGTCCGCTGGACCGCCAGCGGTGTCCGCAGCTCGTGGGAGGCGTTCGCGGCGAACTGCCGCTGCCCCTCGTAGCCGGCGGAGATGCGCTCCATCATGTCGTCGATCGCCCGGGCCAGTCCGGCCAGTTCGTCGCCACCCCGGGGGCGGATCCGGTAGCCGAGGTTCTGCGGACCGACGTTCGCGATCGGGTCGGCGAGATCGCGCACCGGGCGCAGGCACCACACCGCGACGCCCCAGATCGCGGGGATCGCGGCCACCACGAGGCCGAACAGGACCAACAGCACCGGCAGCGCCTCGAACTGGCTCCCCATCCGGCACGCCGTCTCAAGGCCGGGAACCGGCAGATCGCACGTCGCCTGAAGGGGCCACCAGACCGCAGCCAGCAGCCGCATGCTCAGGCTGGGCAGGGAGAGGCCGAGGAGCAGGGTGAGCACCCCGACCAGCATGATGCGGCGGCGCGGGCTCACTCCGGTGCCCCGATCCGGTAGCCGGCCCGGGGCACGGTGTGGATGACCGCCGGCTGGCCGAGCTTCTTGCGCAGCGTCATCACGGTCACCCGGACCGCGTTGGTGAACGGGTCGGCGAATTCGTCCCACGCCTGTTCCAGCAGGTCCTCCGCGCTGACCACCCGGCCGTTCGCGCGCATCAGCACATGCAGGACGGCGAACTCCTTCGGGCTCAGGGACATCGGCCGGCCGTCCCGGGTGGCCGCGTGTCGGGCCACGTCGAGCGCGACACCGTGCTGCTCCAGCACCGGTGGCACCGCCGGCGCGGAGCGCCGGCCGAGGGCCTGCACCCGGGCGACCAGTTCGGCGAAGGCGAACGGCTTGGTGAGGTAGTCGTCGGCGCCCAGTCCGAGACCCTCCACCCGGTCCCGGATGCCGGCGGCCGCGGTGAGCATCAGCACCCGGGTCCCGGCGTCCGCCCCGGCCAGGTTCCGGCACACCTCGTCCCCCGTGTGCCCGGGCATGTCCCGGTCCAGGACGGCCACGTCGTACCGGTTCACCGCCACCCGCTCCAGCGCGGCGTCGCCGTCGTAGCAGACGTCGACCGCCATCGACGAGCGTCGCAGCCCTTCGGCGATCGTGTCCGCCAACAACCGCTCGTCGTCCGCCACCAGCACCCGCACGATTCCGCCCCCGTGGTTCCCTCGCTGTCGGGCCTACGGTCCCAACCCGGAGTTAAGGTTTCCGTAAGCACCTGCCGTAGCCATCCTCCACGCCACCCGCTGACCGACGGATCCGGGCAATCCGAGCGCCGTTCGATCGCCCGAGTGCCCGGTGTATCCCATTCGTCCCGGCCGGCCGGGCGAACTTGGCGATCGAGGGTGATCTGGGTCACGATGGGCCCGAGGAGGTCGCCGATGGCTGAACCGTGGCTCGCCTTGGAGATCGGCGCCGATCCGGCGGAGCGGATCGCGCAGGTCGGCGCCGCCCACGAGGCGTTCCTCACCGGTGCCGTGCCACACGAGGTGCGGGAGGTGGTCCGCCGATCCTGGGAGCGGTCGGCACGGCTCGACCCGGAGACCACCCCTCCGGTCGAGCTGACCGACGACAGTCTGGCGCGCTACCGCGCGGCGCACCCGCTCGCCCGGGTGCTGCCGCTGTTCCGGGATCTGCTCGGCGGAATCGCGCAGGACGGCGCCCACCTGATGGCGGTCTGCGACGCGTACGGGCGGCTGCTCTGGGTGGAAGGGCACCCCAGGCTGCTCCGGCGGGCCGAGCGGATGAACTTCGTGCCGGGAGCCCGCTGGGACGAGCGGCACGCCGGCACCAACGCCCCCGGCACCGCTTTGGCCGTCGACCACAGCGTGCAGATCTTTGCCACCGAACACTTCATCCGGCCCGTGCAGCGCTGGACCTGCGCCGCCGCGCCCATCCACGACCCGGCCACCGGCCAGCTGCTCGGGGCGGTCGACATCACCGGCGGCGACCACCTGGCCAGCCCGCAAAGCCTCGCCCTGGTCCGGGCCACCGCCCGAGCCGCCGAGTCGTTCCTGGCCGGCGCCGCACCGCCCGAGCCCGACGTGCTGCACGTCGCCGCGCTCGGACGCGACGAGGCCGAGTTGCGGATCGGCGGCCGGCGGATCCGGCTCGGCCGCCGGCACAGCGAACTGCTGGTGATCCTGATCGACCACCCCGAGGGACGGACCGGCGAACAGCTCGGCCTCGACCTCTACGGTGACGACCGGCTGCACCCGGTCACCCTGCGTGCCGAACTGTCCCGGCTACGCCGGGCGCTGGGCGAGGACCTGCTCGACTCCCGCCCGTACCGGCTGCGGCCGACCGCGCGCGCCGACTTCCGTACCGTCACCGAGCTGCTGAAACACGGCGACCCTGCGGGGGCACTCCAGGCGTACCCGGGGCCGTTGCTGCCCGGATCGGACGCGCCTGGAGTGAACCGACTACGCCGTTTGGTCGACGGCCAACTCCGCGCGGCCGTGCTGGCCACCGCGGACGCGGGCCTCCTCTCGATCTGGACCGCGACGCCCGCCGGCGCCGACGACCTCACCGCCTGGCAGGCCCTGGCCCGGGCCTGGCCGATGGGCGCGCCCCGCCGGTCCCTCGCCGTCGCGCGCGCCCGTCAGCTCGCCGCGGAGTACGACCTGCCGCGCGCAACGTTGCTGCAACGTCCGCGAAACTAGTGTCCCCGCCGTCCACCCCTGACCGACGGCGGAGGTACCCATGACGCGTTACGACGCCCCCACCCACTGGCAGTCCCGCTACGACCACTTCATCGGCGGCGAATACGTCAAGCCACACGGCGGCCGGTACTTCGAGAACCCGACCCCGGTCACCGGGCAGACCTTCTGCGAGGTAGCCCGGGGCACCGCCGAGGACGTCGAGAAGGCCCTCGACGCCGCGCACGGCGCCGCCGACGCGTGGGGCCGCACCCCGGCTGCCGATCGGGCGCTGATCCTCAACCGGATCGCCGATCGGATGCAGGAGAACCTGGAATCCCTGGCCGTCGCCGAGACCTGGGAGAACGGCAAGCCGGTACGCGAGACCCTGGCCGCCGACCTCCCCCTCGCCATCGACCACTTCCGCTACTTCGCCGGGGCGATCCGGGCCCAGGAGGGCTCCCTCGGCGAGATCGACGACGACACCGTGGCGTACCACTTCCACGAGCCGCTCGGCGTGGTCGGGCAGATCATCCCATGGAACTTCCCGCTGCTCATGGCCGTCTGGAAGCTCGCCCCGGCACTCGCCGCCGGCAACGCCGTGGTGCTCAAGCCCGCGGAGCAGACCCCGGCGTCGATCCACTACCTGCTCTCGCTCGTCGGCGACCTGCTCCCGCCGGGAGTGGTGAACGTGGTCAACGGCTTCGGCGTCGAGGCCGGCAAGCCGCTCGCGTCCTCGCCCCGGGTGGCCAAGGTGGCCTTCACCGGGGAGACCACCACCGGGCGGCTGATCATGCAGTACGCCAGCGAGAACATCAAGCCGGTCACCCTTGAACTGGGCGGCAAGAGCCCGAACCTCTTCTTCGACGACGTGAGCGCCACCCGCGACGACTTCTTCGACAAGGCGCTCGAAGGCTTCACCATGTTCGCCCTGAACCAGGGTGAGGTGTGCACGTGCCCGTCGCGGGCGTTGATCCAGCAGGGCCACTACGCCGACTTCCTGGCGGCAGCGGTGGACCGGACCCGGGCCGTCCGCCAGGGCCACCCGCTCGACACCGAGACGATGATCGGCGCGCAGGCGTCCAACGACCAGTTGGAGAAGATCCTGTCCTACCTGGACGTCGGCCGGCAGGAGGGCGCCCGCGTGCTGGCCGGAGGGGCACGGGCCGACCTCGGCGGCGAGCTGTCCGGTGGGTACTACGTCGAGCCGACCATCTTCGAGGGTGACAACTCGATGCGGATATTCCAGGAGGAGATCTTCGGCCCGGTGGTGTCGGTGACCTCCTTCGCCGACCTCGACGACGCCGTGAAAATCGCCAACGACACCCTGTACGGGCTGGGCGCGGGCGTGTGGACGAGGGACCTCAACGCCGCATACCGGGCCGGACGGGCGATCCAGGCCGGCCGGGTCTGGACGAACTGCTACCACGCGTACCCCGCACACGCCGCGTTCGGCGGGTACAAGCAGTCCGGCATCGGCCGGGAGAACCACAAGATGATGCTGGAGCACTACCAGCAGACCAAGAACCTGTTGGTCAGCTACTCACCGACGAAGCTTGGCTTCTTCTGATGGCCGCCCACGCCGAGGTGGGGGCGTCCGGCGCGCCGGACGCCCCGGCCCCACGGCCGGCCGGTCCGGCCGGCGCGACCGCACCGCCGGCCTCACTGCGGCGTGCGGTTCCGCCTGCGTCCTCGCTCGACCCCACCAGCCCGCCGACCGTCTCGCTGACCCTCGCCGCAGCGGAGCTGATCCGGTCGCTGCGGGGTCGGCACGGGCCGCTGATGTTCCACCAGTCCGGTGGCTGCTGCGACGGCAGCGCCCCGATGTGCTACCCGGCCGGTGAGTTTCGCACCGGATCGTCCGACGTGCTCCTCGCGAGCCTGACGGTCGACGGTGTGCCGGAGCCGGTCGAATTCTGGATGTCGAGCGCCCAGTGGAACCTCTGGAAGCACACGAGGCTCACCGTGGACGTGGTTCCCGGGCGAGGCAGCGGCTTCAGCCTGGAAGCCCCCGACGGAGTCCGCTTTCTGACCCGCTCCGCCGTCCCCCAACCATGACGCTCTCACCCGCCCGCGATCATGCACTTTCAGCCGGCGACGTGTGGCGCTGTCGCCACCGCAGGGGCACAAAGTGCATGATCGCGGGACGCGACCACGGTCAGCCCTCGCAGCCGTAGCCGTTCTTGTCATGGTCGAGCCGATACGGGTCGCGGTGACACCAGGCCGACCTCGGAAGACAGACATGGAGAGCAATCAGTGACGAAGCGGAACAACGACAACGGCGAACGACGCATCACCGTCCGTGATGGCACCGGTCACGTTCCGCTCGACGACGTGGCCAAGCAGATCATCGAGCAACTCCAGGAGGACGGCCGTCGCCCGTACGCGACGATCGGCAAGGCGGTCGGGCTCTCCGAGGCCGCGGTCCGCCAGCGGGTCCAACGCCTGCTCGACGCCGGGGTCATGCAGATCGTCGCGGTGACCGACCCACTCCAACTGGGATTCCCCCGGCAGGCCATGATCGGCCTACGCACGAACGGCGACCTGGAGGCGGTGGCCGACCGGCTCGCCGAGCTGGCGGAGGTCGATTACGTGGTCATCACCGCGGGCTCGTTCGACCTGCTCATCGAGGTGGTCTGCCGCAACGACGACCATCTGCTGGAGATCCTGCAACGACTGCGCACGGTCGAGGGCGTGCTGTCGACCGAGGCGTTCGTCTACCTCAAGCTGCGCAAGCAGACCTACACCTGGGGCACCGCCTGACGGCAGCCATCTGCGGGCTGTCCCGCCGGCACGGTGGACGCCCAGCCACCCATCAACGGTATGCGGATTCCATCGAATAACCGACAATCGACTGCTGAATTCGTCTCCCAAACTCGCTCTTGCAACCGATATCACTTGCCAAGCGGCATCCGGCTGTGGGATAACCGTGGGCAGAGCGGCCGGTGAACCCCTGACCGGCCCGAAACCCGATGGGGCTGACATGGCCAACGCCACCGACCACCTCTGGATGCACTTCACCCGGATGGCGAGCTACGCCGCCGGCGAGGTGCCGACCATCGTGCGCGGCGAGGGCGCGTACGTCTGGGACAGTCAGGGTCGTCGCTACCTGGACGGGCTCGCGGGGCTCTTCGTCGTCAACGCCGGCCACGGCCGCGCCGAGCTGGCCGAGGCCGCCGCCACGCAGGCCGGCGAGCTGGCGTACTTTCCACTGTGGTCGTACGCCCACCCGACGGCCGTCGAGCTGGCCGAAAGGATCTCCGCGCTGACGCCGGGCGACCTCAACCGGATCTTCTTCACCACCGGCGGCTCCGAAGCCGTCGAGGCGGCATGGAAGCTTGCTCGGGCGTACTACAAACGGACCGGCAAGCCGACCAAGCACAAGGTGGTCAGCCGATACATCGCGTACCACGGCACCTCGATGGGCGCGCTGTCGATCACCGGCCTGCCCGGGATCAAGAGCGATTTCGAGCCGCTGGTTCCCGGCGGCATCAAGGTGCCGAACACCAACTTCTACCGCGCCCCCGAGCACGGCGACGACCCCGCGGCGTTCGGCAGCTGGGCCGCCGAGGAGATCGGCCGCGCCATCGAGCGGGAAGGCCCGGACACGGTCGCCGCCGTCTTCCTGGAGCCGGTGCAGAACTCCGGCGGCTGCTTCCCACCACCGCCCGGCTACTTCGAACGGGTCCGCGAGATCTGCGACGCGTACGACGTGCTGCTCGTCTCCGACGAGGTGATCTGCTCGTGGGGTCGGCTCGGCGAGTACTTCGGCGCGGTCCGCTACGGCTACCAGCCCGACATCATCACCACCGCCAAGGGCATCACCTCCGGGTACGCCCCGCTCGGTGCGATGATCGCCAGCGACCGGCTGATGGAGCCGTTCCTGACCGAGACCGGCATGTTCGCCCACGGAGTGACCTTCGGTGGGCACCCGGTCTCCTGCGCGGTGGCCCTGGCCAACCTGGAGGTCTTCGCCCGCGAGGATCTGATCGGGCACGTACGGGCCAACGAGGCGGCGTTCCGCGTCACCCTGGAGAAGCTGCACGATCTGCCGATCGTCGGCGACATCCGCGGCGACGGGTACTTCTACGGCATCGAGCTGGTCAAGGACAAGGCGACGAGGGAGACGTTTGACGAGGCGGAGTCCGAGCGGCTGCTGCGCGGCTTCCTCTCCGCCGCGCTGTTCCACGCCGGCCTCTACTGCCGGGCGGACGACCGGGGCGACCCGGTGGTGCAGCTCGCGCCACCGCTGATCGCCGCGCAGCGGCAGTTCGACGAGATGGAGCAGATCCTCCGAGCCGTGCTCACCGAGGCCTGGTCCCGGCTGTAGAGCCCGGCCGGGCGGCCCCGATCCGAGCGAGACGTCTCGAGCGACCAGGGCTGTCCGGGTAGGTCACCGGGTATGGGAAACGACCAGGGCTGCCCGGAAGGTCACGGGGTGGGGGGAATGACGCGGAGGTGGCCCCGGCGACCGGTCGGGGCGTTCGCCGGGGTGCCCTGGTCGTCCTCCGGAGGACGTGGCGTCACCGGACGGGCCGCCTCGCGAACCGCCTCGGCCAGCGCGACCAGGTCGTCGGCGCTGGGCGGGGGCGGCTCGAACTCGCCCTCGTGCCGGACCACATCCCAGCCACGCGGCGCGGTCAGGCTGCGGGCGTGCGGCTCGCACAGGTCGTACGTGTGGGGCTCGGCGAAGGCGGCCAGCGGACCCACCACGGCGGTGGACTCGTGGTAGACGTAGGTCAACGTGGCGACCGCTTGCCGGGGGCAGCCGTTTCGGGTGCAGCGCCGTGGTGACCTCACGGCGGCAGGGTATCTCCATTACCGGCTCCGGCGCACCGGTTCGCGTTGCGACACGCCCATCGTGGTGATCACAATTCGACCGGTCGAAACCCGCCGCGCCAGCGAGGCGGCACTGCGGCAGGCCGACCCCGGTCGAGGACTACGCTGTGCGTCATGGGAAGCCCGGAACACCGTCGCCCCGGCTCCGGCCGGCGCGCACGCCGCGACCGGCACGGCCGTGGCCTGCGCGGGCGGTTGGTGCCGGCGACGGTTCCACTGGCACGCACCAAGGCGGAGATCTTCGACGATTTGGTGCTGGACACGGTGGAGACCCTCGAGCGGAGGTTCGCCAAGGAACTGGCCGGTGTCGAGTTCGCCGTCGAGGACGTACCGCCGGATCTCAACGTCTACGACTCCGACGTCCTGGAGGACGGCGAGGTACCGCTCGCCCGGTTGCTCCCGGGCCGGCCGGGCCGGCAGGAGATACCCCCGCGGATCGTCCTTTACCGCCGCCCGCTGGAGTTCCGGGCCATGGACCGGGAGGATCTCGCCGATCTCGTCCACGACGTCATCATCGAGCAGGTGGCGAACCTGCTCGGCGTGGACCCGGACGAGTTGGCCTGAGATTCGCTGGCAGAGAGCCGCGACGGCTGCCGCGCGATCCGGGACGGCTCGCGTCGGCCGGCCGGACCGTGGCGGCCCCCACCGGCCTCGGCCCCCGAGGTCAGGCAGCGCGCCGCTTGAGCTTGCGCCGCTCCCGCTCGGAGAGGCCGCCCCAGATACCGAACCGTTCGTCGTGGCCGAGCGCGTATTCGAGGCACTCGGTCTTGACCTCGCAGCGCGAGCAGATCCGCTTCGCCTCGCGGGTCGAGCCGCCCTTCTCGGGAAAGAACGCCTCCGGGTCGGTCTGCGAGCACAGTGCCCGCTCCTGCCACTCCGGCGCGTTTCCGAGCAGGTCGGCCGCCTCAAGCTGGCCGTCCATCAGTTGCCTCCTTGTCGCGCACCGGCGTCATCGCCGCTGCAACCCCCACGCGAAAGGCGTGCTGTCCGTCCGGTACCGAGCTACTTGTCGGTCTCTTGCCGATTTGTAGAGTTCGGTGCGAACAACCCCATTCAAATTACACGCGTGTAATGCGTGCGCCGTCAAGCCGAACTTGATAATGGAGTCGTCCTCCCGACACCCCTCCGGACGGCCATCCGACCACCCGGCCTCGCAACCTGCCCTATCGATTCAGACCCCGGCCGAGTAACGCCCTCTCCGGCGAGTTGCCGGAGTTTTCTCCCGTGGCGTTCATCGTCGATCCGACACCCGCATGGTTGATCTTGGCGGGGCCCAAGGTTAACGCGCCCGCGCACCAGCCGCCCGCCGGGCGGCCAAACGCCGCCAGCACCCTGTCCACATTGTGGATAGGGCGCTGGCGGCAGGAACGGTGAAGAAGCTACCTGACCCCCCTCGGGACACTGGTCGGCCAGGCAAATTCGGCGACCGCCCCACCCCGGACGTCGACCGTGCCGGCCGGCCTACTATCGTCCCACCAGACGGTATAGCGGCCGGACGGCAGGTCCGGATAGACGGCACTGTGGAAGGCGCCGTCCTGGACCCGCCGCTCCCGCACCGCCGAATGGGTGCGGGGCGCGTCAGGCCGACTGATCTCGATCTCGCGGCCGCGCAGATCCTGTCCGGTGTAGATGATCAGGGCACCGATCCCACCACCCAGGTCGAGGACGACACTCCCCCGCTCCGACGGTCCGTAGGCGTGCTCGTGCGCGTGCATCTCCGCTCCCCGGAACTCAGGCGGCCGAATCGGCCGACGGGTTGCTGAAACCGTCGTACGGCGTTCCCAGAAAGGGAAAGGTGGCGAGGAACGGCGCCGTCACGTCCGCGGCGCTGAGCCCCGGCGTGACCGTCGCGGCCGCCGCATCCGGCCGGAACGTCCGGTCCACCAGCGGCACGGTCAACCCGGCGATCGCCCGCAGCGAGATGCTCACCACGTCGTCGGCGACCCGCCGGCCGTTCGGGAACCCGGCGAGGTCGCCACCCAGGACGCCGAACCGGTCCGGCCGGCGGCTCGGCGGGATCGCCGTGTTCAGCCGCAGCATGTCGGCCTGGATCTCGCCGGTGGTGTTGGTGAAGCCGTCGATCAGCCCTGCCGGAATGCCGGTCAGCAGAATCGCCACCAGGTCAGCGCGGGCCTTCTTCGCCTTGTTGAGCCGGTCGAGGTTCGGGAAGACATCCGGGTAGAGCGCCGTCAGCAGGGTGGCCAGTTCCGGCTGCTCGACGAACCCCGCGAACCGCTTGTCCTCGGTGGGCGGCAGCGCGTTCCAGAGGTCCTTTTGGGCCATCGGCACGATGACCTCGTTGAACAACGGGTTGCCAAGCCGGGAGACCTGTGTGAAGGGCCCGGCCGGAATGTCCGCGGCGCCCCCGTCGCCGAACACCCGGACCTGCCGCCGGGACGCGGTCGTCCACACGCCGATCACCGAGGCGGCGTCGGTGACGCCGTATCGGTTGGCGCGCCGGCGCACCTTGGTGAACGGGATCTGCACCGCGATGCTGTGCGCGTTCATCCGGTCGGTGGCGTTCACCGGCTCACCCTCGCCCTTGAAGATCTTCTTACCGGCCACGTGAAGCTGTTGGAACGGCCGCAGCGTCCCCAGGTCGAAGATGGCACCGAGGTCGACGAAGAATCCGTCGGCCCGTTGCCCGGCAAACACGCGCTCCCCCGTGGACAGCGTGTACGTGGCCTGGCGGGCCAGGTCGGCGTACTTCGGGGTGGACAACGGCCCCACGTTGCACGGCGGGCAGGGCAGCTTGTGCGCGAGCCGGTGCTCCCGCCCGTCGGCGATACGCGTCAGGCTGTAGAACTGCCGGCGGTTCCAGTTCGGGCTGTCCAGCGAATCGATCGGCCCACTGTTGTAGAGGAAGCTCTTCGGATTCGTGATCTCGGTGGTGAATTCGAAGCGGTAGCTGACGTCCGCCAGCCCGTCACCGTCGTTGTCGATGTGGATCTCGTAGCGCACGTCGTCGCCGAACTCGAAGAAGTTCGGGCCGCCGGACGGCAGCTGCAGCGGCACGTAGTTCGCGATCACCGTCACTGAGTCGGGGCGGTCGGGGCTGACGAACGCGTACAGGTCGGAGCTGTCGGCGACCGGATCCTTGGCGATCTCCGGTGCCTCGCGGTGCGAAGACATGACGGACCAAACCTCACTGTGTGGGGAAAGGAGCTACGGGGCGTCCCGGCACCGAGCCGGGACGTGCGGACCGGCTCGGCACCGGACACAACGGCGCGCGGACCGGCTCAGCGCCGCGTGGAAGAGCGACCCGGTTCAGCGCCGTGCGGCACGGCGCAACCGGTCCGCCAGGCCACGGTCGCGTACCTCGATGCGCGATGTGCCGACGAAGACGTCCATCGTGCCGGTGGCGGCGTCGCGCAGGTGGACGACGATCGGGTCGTCCGCGCCCCCAGCAGTGCCGGACGCGTTCTGCTGCGCGGCGGACAGGCCCGGCACGGTGAGGGCGGCGGCGCCCAACGTAGCGCTCGCGGCCGCGGTCAGCGTCTGCCGGCGGGTCAGTCGCGGCCAGGGCCGCTTGACGTCCGTCGGGGCACCTCGCAGCGGCCAGGGCGAGCCCAGCCAACGTCCGGGGGCGGCGGTCGGTCCGGACACGACATCGGTATCCGGAGCGAACTCCGCCTCGCCGGATCGCCGGCTGGGCTCAGCCTCGCCCGCCCCTGGGACTCCCGACGGACTCTTGGGCTGATCACTGGGCATGGGCAACCTTTCCGGCGGCGGGCTGATACGCCCGCGGTGACCGATGCGGGTCCGGGCCGGCGAACGCCCCGCCCCGCGGAGGGGTCGCCGGCGGCGGTCCTCGCCGTAACCACCGCCGGCATGCTCTGGTACGGCCGGCGGCGGGGAAAGGTTCGACGGCACAATGTGCCCAGTCGTGGTGGTCGCGGAGCACACGTCCGTCGGCAAGGGGCGGGGATGCGAATACCGGCGTCGTATCCGCAGCTCCCGACAGTGCCGAGGGGTGACGGCCGGTCCCGCGCAGGTCGGTCGGCTGCCCGGAACCGCCCTACGAGCGGTGACCGTACGCGGTCGTCCGTTTGCGTACCGGTCGCCCCGCCGCCGCCGCGATGGCGGTCAACTGCTCCTCGGTCCGGGCCGAGCCGTTGCCGGAGCCGGCCATCCGGGAGATCGTCTCCTCCATCAACGTGCCACCCAGGTCGTTGCAGCCACTGCGCAGCATCTCCGCCGTGCCCTCGTCGCCCAGCTTGACCCACGAGCATTGGATGTTGTCGACGCGGCCGTGCAGGAGCAGCCGGGACATCGCGTGCACCACCCGGTTCTCCCGCCAGGTCGGCCCCGGACGGGCGATGCCGGCCAGGTAGATCGGGGCGTTGGTGTGCACGAACGGCAGCGCCACGAACTCGGTGAAACCGCCCGTGCGGTCCTGCACTCCGGCCAGGACGCGGAAGTGCGCGAGCCACTGGGCGGGGTGGTCGACGTGCCCGTACATCATCGTGGAGCTGGACCGGATGCCCAGCTCGTGGGCCGTGCCGACCACCTCGACCCAGGCTGCCGTGGGCAGCTTGCCCTTCGTGAGCACCCAGCGCACCTCGTCGTCGAGGATCTCGGCAGCCGTGCCGGGAATGGTGTCCAGGCCGGCCTCGCGCAGCCCGGTCAGCCACTCCCGCACCGGCACGCCGGCCTTGGCCGCGGCGGTGACGATTTCCATCGGGGAGAACGCGTGCACGTGCATCCCCGGCACCCGCGCCTTGATCGCGCGCACCAGATCGGGATAGATCGTCACCGGCAGCTTCGGATCGATGCCACCTTGGAGGCAGACCTCGCTGGCGCCGGCGGCCCACGCCTCCTCCGCCCGGTCGGCGACCTGGTCCACCGAGAGGCGGTACGCGTCGACGTCCCGCTCGCGCTGCGCGAAAGCGCAGAATCGGCAGCCCACGTAGCAGACGTTGGTGAAGTTGATGTTGCGGTTGACCACGTATGTCACATCATCGCCGACCGCGTCACGGCGGACGTCGTCGGCGATCCGGCACAAGTTGTCCAACGCCGCGCCGTCGGCGGCGAACAGCGCGAGCGCCGCGTCGGCGTGCCGGGCTTCCAGCAACGCCGCCGGATCGTCGGCGGCCAGCCGCAACCCGGCCCGCAGGTCGTGGTCGCCGGCGCCGGCGGTCGCCCCGGCGGTCACCTTGCCGGCGACCGCCGACCAGTCGCCGTAGACGTGGTCGAAGTCGCCACGCCGGTCAGCCGTGCGGCCGGTGGTGTCGATGGTGGCGTGCAGATCGGTCCGGCCGCCGTACGTCTCGTCCGGCTCCTGCCACGGCCGGCCGACCGGCCGGCCGTGCTCCACCGCCAATCCGGTGGCCGGGTCGGCCAGCGCGGAGACATGTGGCAACAGGCGCGGGTCGAGCCACGGGTCGCCGGCCCGCACGTACTCCGGATAGATGGTCAATCGCTCACGTAGGGTAAACCCAGCCTTCTCGGTGTGCCGGGCCAGCTCGTCGATCTGCGGCCACGGGCGCTCCGGATTCACATGGTCCGGAGTCAGCGGGGAGACCCCGCCCCAGTCATCGATGCCCGCGCTCAACAGCAGGTCGTACTCGCCGGCGATGAGGTTCGGCGGGGCCTGGATGCGGGCCCTCGGACCGAGTAGCACCCGGGCCACGGCCACGGTGGCGGCGAGGTCGCGCAACTCCGCGTCCGGCATCCCGCGCATCGCGGTGTCCGGCTTGGCGCGGAAATTCTGCACGATCACCTCCTGGAGGTGGCCGTACTCCCGATGGGCGTGCCGGATCGCGAACAGCGCGTCGACCCGCTCGGCGGACGTCTCACCGATGCCGATCAGGATGCCGGTGGTGAACGGCACATTCACCCGACCGGCGTCGTCGAGGACCCGGAGCCGCACGGCCGGCTCCTTGTCCGGCGAGCCGAAGTGCGGGCCACCCGGCTCGGACCACAGGCGGGTCGCGGTCGTCTCCAGCATCATCCCCATGCTCGGCGCGACCGGCTTCAGCCGTTGCAACTCCGACCAGGAGAGCACACCCGGGTTGAGGTGCGGCAACAGTCCGGTCTCTTCCAGTACGGTCACCGCGCAGGAACGCAGGTAGTCCAACGTGGAGTCGTACCCGCGCTCGTCGAGCCACCGCCGGGCCGCCGGCCACCGCTCCTCCGGCCGGTCGCCGAGGGTGAACAACGCCTCCTTGCAGCCCAGCTCCGCGCCCTGCCGGGCGATCGTCAGGACCTCGTCGCGGTCGAGAAAGGGCGCCGGGAGCCGGTGCGGCACGGTGGCGAAGGTGCAGTAGTGGCACCGGTCCCGGCAGAGTCGGGTGAGCGGAATGAAGACCTTCTTCGAGTACGTGACCACGCCCGGCCGCCCGGCCTCGCGCAACCCGGCGTCCCGGATCGCCCCGGCGACCCGCAGCAGCTCGTCGAACGCGTCGCCCCGCGCGCCGAGCAGCGCGGTGGCCTCGTCGGCGTCGAGCGGACGCCCGGAAGCGGCCCGGCGCACTGCCCGCCGAACGCTCGCCTCGGTCGGACCCGGCTCAGTGCGATCAATCATCCGCTCAGCGTAGGCGTTCCGCACCCCGGCTCGCTCGACCCGATCCGCCGCGACGGGACACCCACCGTCCGCGCCCCGGCTTCGGCGGCGTCCCGACCCGGTTCCCGACCCGGGCATACGCTCACCGGAACGGCGGCGTCCCGAACGCCCGTTCGGGCCGACCGGTCAGCCGTCGGACGGGTTGATGCGCTGCGTGCGCTGCGGATCGTCGTCGCCGGGCAGCACCTGGGTCTCGGCCGGCTGCCGCGGGACCGCCTGGGTCTCGGCCGGCTGCCGCGGGACCGCCTGGGTCTCGGCCGGCTGCCGCGGGACCGCCTGGGTGGGGTCGGCCGATGGGGGCTGTCCGAACGGCGGCGCGGTCGGTCCAGCCGCCGGAACGGAGCGCGGCGTGGCGGCGGCCGGCGGCGCCGGGTTCGCCGGCGGGGCGGAGTGCGGTGCACCGGGGAACGGCGCGGCGGGCGAGCCGTCATGCGGCGCTGCGTACCGCGTCGGCCCGGCCCAGCCATCGGACTGACCGAAGCCGGTCTGACCAGCGGGCTGGCCGGGCTGGGACGGCCAGCCCGGCTGAGGCGTGCCGTACAGGCCGGGCTGTGGCTTGGGCTTCGGCACGTGATAGAGCGTGCGCCAGATCCGGTAGACGGCGTACCCGGCGATCCCGAGGACGGCCAGCCAGGCCAGGCGCGTGAGCGTGCCGAGGAAGGCGTCCACCACCTCTCCCCCGGCGAGGCGGCCGAGAGACCAGATCAGGAAGGTCAGCCCGCCGAGGACGGCACTGGCGGCGTACTCGCCGGCGGCCACCTGGACGACCAGCTTCGCCCGCGGCACGACCGGCCGCAGATGGGTGGCGAGCAGTACCGCCAGCAGCGGGAGGGCCACCGCCTCGACGCCGACGAACGCGGAGAACCCGCTGCCCGCGCGCGAGGTGAAGGTGCCATACCCGGTGGGCGTCAACAGCCGGATCAGGCCGACGAACACCAGGACGGCGTTCGCGCCGAGAAGCACGAACGCGGCCGGTTCACGCAGCGGCCGGGTCAGCTGGCTGGCCGGCGTCGGGTCGGTGGACGCCGGCTCGGCGGGGCTGCTCACGGAGTCCCCCTGGGGTGGAATTGAACGGATGCCGACGTGAGCCTAGTCTCCCGGGTGGGCGGCAGCCCGGAGCCGGGGTGTACGCGAGGATGGACAGCATGCGCATCGTGGTTCTGACCGGGGGCATCGGCGGCGCCCGGTTCCTGCTCGGCGTCCGGGCGTACGCCCGGGAGGTGGGCGCCGAGGTGACCGCCGTGGTCAACGTGGGCGACGACCTTTACCTGCACGGGCTCAAGGTCTGTCCCGACCTGGACAGCGTCATGTACACCCTGGGCCGCGGGGCCGACCCGGAACGCGGCTGGGGCCGCGTCGGGGAGAGCTGGGCGGTCAAGGAGGAGCTGGCCGCGTACGGAGCGGAGCCCACCTGGTTCGGTCTCGGCGACAAGGACACCGCCACGCACCTGGTCCGCACCAACATGATCAACGGCGGGTACCCGCTGCACCAGGTCACCGAGGCGCTGGCCAGCCGCTGGCAGCCCGGCGTGCGTCTGCTGCCGGCGACCGACGACCGCCTGGAGACCCATGCGGTGGTCGACCTCGACGACGGTCAGCGGGCCATCCACTTTCAGGAGTGGTGGATCCGGTACCGGGCGGAACTTCCCACGCACCGGTTCGTCTTCGTCGGCGCGGAGATCGCAAAGCCCGCGCCGGGCGTGGCCGAGGCGATCGCCCGAGCCGACGTGTTGCTGATCGCGCCCAGCAACCCGGTGGTGAGCATCGCGCCGATCCTGGCCGTGCCGGGGTTGCGGGAGGCGGTCGCCGACGGCCCCGCCCCGGTGGTCGGTGTGTCACCGATCATCGGCGCCGCCCCGGTCCGCGGGATGGCCGACCGTTGCCTGGCCGTCCTCGACGTCGAGTGCAGCGCCGCCGGGGTCGGCCGGCTCTATGGTGGGCGCACCGGGGGTGGCCTGCTCGACGGCTGGCTGGTCGCACCGGAGGACGCGGAGGCAACGGTTCCGGGAGTGACGGTGCGCGCGGTGCCGCTACGGATGGTAGACGAGGCAGCGACGGCGGCCATGGTTCGCGCCGCGGTGGAGCTGACGTGAGGCTGGAGATCCTGCCGGTGCAGGGCATCGGCCACGTGTCCGAAGGCGACGACCTCGCTTCCATGATCACTACCGCCGCACCGTGGCTGCGCGACGGTGACGTGCTGGTGGTAACCAGCAAGATCGTCTCGAAGGCGGAGGGCCGCCTCGTCGACGTCCCGGCGGACGGGCCGGAACGACTCGCGGCCCGCGCGGAGGTGCTCGCCGCGGAGACCGCCCGGGTCGTCGCGGCCCGGGGCTCGACCCGGATCGTGCAGACGCACCACGGCTTCGTGCTGGCCTCCGCCGGGATCGATGCATCCAACGTGGACAAAACCCGACTGGTGCTACTACCAGTCGACCCGGACGCGTCCGCCCGGGTGCTGCGTACCACGCTTCGCGAGCGACACGGACTCGACGTGGCGGTGATCATCACAGACACGATGGGCCGACCCTGGCGCAACGGGCTGACGGACGTGGCGCTCGGGGTGGCCGGGATGGCGGCGATCCGGGACCACCGGGGCGAGGTCGACCCGTACGGCAACGAGCTGGAACTCACCCAGATGGCGGTGGTCGACGAGCTGGCCGGCGCCGGTGAACTGATCAAGGGCAAGTGCGACCAGGTGCCGGTCGCAGTGGTGCGCGGTTACCTCAGCACCACCGGGCCGGACGACGGCGCCGGAGCGAAGGCTCTGGTCCGGGACTCCTCGCTGGACCTCTTCTCGCTCGGCACCGCCGAGGCCCGAGCCGCCGGGCTGGCCACCGCCGCCACCCTCCCCGACGGTCCGGCGACCACAGCGGTCAGCACCGAGGCGGTCGACCGGGCGATCGCCTCGGTGGCCGAGACGGTCCAGCCCGGCACGGTCTTCACCCACGTCACCGACCCGGAGGCGCGCGGACGGCTGATCGCCGCGGTGCCCGACTGGCCGACCGGGGCCAAGACGCTGGTGCTCGGCTCCCCGGCCACCCCGGTCGACCCGTTCGGTCTGGTCCGGTTCGGGGCGGACCTGCACCGTCTCCGCGCCGCCCTGGCCGCCGAGAACCTTGCCTCGACCCTGCTACCGCCACCGCCTGGTACCCCCGCCGCCGCCGCGCTCGCCCTCTGAGCACCCCGCCGATCTCGCACATTGTGCTGCGACATCGCCGCGACACGCGGCAGGTGCGGCCTGGATCCGGGGCCAGAATGGGCCGGCCGCCGGCCGGTCGCCGCTGAGTTCGGTGCGACGCCGCCCACTCGCCGGTCGTCCGCCCGGCGGCGCCCCGTCACCGCACCCAGAGCGCCACCCGATGGTCCTCGTCGGTCACGTAGAAGCAGCTTCCGTCCAGCTCGGCAAGCCCCTCCACGTGATGGAACGGGGCAAGGTCGGCGACCAACTCACCGCAGATCAGGTGGCCCGCGTCGGGCAGCCGGAAGCGGACGTGTCGGGAGGTGACATCCCCGCCGGCCGGGTGGTCCTCCAGCAGCACCGACCCCTTGCCCAGCGCGTCGATGGAGCCGATCACCGCCGCGTAGCCGCCGTCCGCGCCGGCCGCGAACGCCCGGAATCCGGCCAGCTCGCCGGGTTGGGTCACCCCGGTGAGGACGTACGTGCCCAGCGCCTCTGGCCAGGCCGGCGAGGCCTCGAACATGCCCGGCACCCCGGCCAGCTCGACAAGGATCGGCTCGCCGTCGGCGGTGACCGGGAACCGCAACCCGAGCAGCGCCGTGCCGGCCGGGGTGAAGGCGACCGTCTCCACGTTCAGCGGCAGGTCGTCGGGGACCAGTCGGTCGACCCAGCCCTTGGACCGGGCGGTCCCCCGCGCCACGGTCTCGCCGATGAACACCGACCGCACCCGGTCCCCCGGCGGCAGCGGGGTGAACGGTGCCTTGAGCAGGGCGTCATTGACCGCCCGGTGGATCCGGAACCGGTTGCGCACCACCTGCACCGGCAGCGCTCCGCCGCGCATCGCGTCGTCCTCCCGGAACCGCGCCACGAACGCCCGGCGCGGGCGTAGCGGACCGGCCTTGGAGCCGAAGTGCGACCCGAAGACGTACACCCAGCCGTCGTGGTGGGCGAGCGCTTCGCCGTCCTCGGTACGGCCGTTCTCCGTGCCGGCGTCGGCGGCCACGTGGTGCGCCGTCCAGGTGCCGTCGTCGAGTTCGAGGAGCAAGACGAGGCAGTGCTCGACCGGCCCCTCGTCGAGTACTGTCCAGAAACCGCGCCGCGCGCCGTGGGCGCGCAGCAGGGTCGCGGAACGCACCGGGAGGAGGTCGCTGGCCTCGTTGCAGCCGATCACGAATTCCAGGAGTCGCAGTGTCACCGGGCCAGCGTACGAACACGTCGCACATGGGGTGGACTGGGTGCGCACCGAGGAAAGGAAGGGCCGCTTGTCAACGCCTCGTGTAGGACAAGGCTCCCTTCCCGACACCCGGCTGCACGCCGACGCCGTGAGCGTGCTACGTCGTTGGACGCCCACCTCGGCCGCCGCCGCCGAAGCACGGGACCGCACCCTCGACCTACTGTCCGCCGGACCGGTGACGATGAACCGTGCGCACCGGGTTGGCCACGTCACGGCCAGCGCGCTGGTGCTCGACGCCACCGGCGAGCGGGTGCTGCTCTGCCTGCACGGCAAGTTCCACCAGTGGGTACAGCTCGGCGGACACTGCGAGCCCGGCGACCCCACACTGGCCGCCGCCGCGCTACGCGAGGCGACCGAGGAGTCCGGGGTCGCCGGCCTACGGATCGACCCGGTGCCGATCGACGTGGACATCCACCCGGTCGGCTGCCAGGGTGGCTCGTTCCATCACGACGTACGCTTCGCTGCCCTCGCCCCATCCGGCGCGGCGGTGCGAGTCAGCGAGGAGTCGGAGGAACTCGGCTGGTTCCCGTCGGACCGGCTGCCGGAACCGCTGGCCGGCGGGACCACCCAGTTGATCGCGCCCGCGCTCGCGGCCCTCAGACGAGCCCCTCTTCGCCTTGCTCCTTGAGCTCGTCGACGATCTTCTTGACGTCCTGGGCCCGGTCCCGCGGGCACACCAGCAACGCGTCCGGGGTGTCGACCACGATCAGGTCGCGCACGCCGACGGTCGCGACGAGCCGCCCGGAGTGCGCGACAACCACCAGGCTCGCGCTGTCCCGCAGGATCACGCCCGGCTTCGCGTCACCGCCGAGCACCACGTTGCCGTCCGTGTCCATCGGCAGCACCTCGCCGAGCGTGTGGAAATCGCCGACGTCGTTCCACCCGAAGTCGCCGGGGACGGTCGCCACCTTGCCGGCGGTCGCCGCGCCCTCCATCACCGCGTAGTCCACCGAGATCTTCGGCAGCGTCGGCCACACGGTGCGGAGCGCATCGTCCTGCTCGGCGGTGCCCCACGCCGCGGCGATCGCGGCGATGCCGGCGTGCAACGTCGGCTGCTGGCGGGCCAGCTCCGCGAGGAACACGTCAACACGCCAGAGGAACATGCTGGCGTTCCAGAGGTGCCGCCCGGACCGCAGGTACGCCTCGGCCACGTCAGCGCTCGGCTTCTCCTTGAACTCGGCCACCGGCCGCAGCGGCCCGTCCCCGACCGGGTCACCGGTCTCCAGGTAGCCGTAGCCCGTCTCGGCCCGGGTCGGGGTGATTCCCACCGTCATCAGCAGTCCCTGTTGGGCGCCGCGGACCGCCCGACGGACGGTCTCCCGCCAGCGCTGCGGGTCACCGATCAGGTGGTCGGCCGCGAACGAGCCCATCACCGCCGTCGGCTCCCGTCGCGCGATCACCGCCGCGGCCAGGGCGATCGCCGCGCACGAGTCCCGCGGCGACGGCTCCACCAGGATGTTCTCCTCCGGCAGCCCGGCCAGCTGGCGCGCGACCGCGGCAACGTGCGCCGCGCCGGTCACCACGAGTGTGCGCTCCGGCGTGGTGAGCGGGCCGAGCCGCTCGACGGTCGCCTGAAGCAGTGACGCGGCGGTGCCGGTGAGCGGGTGCAGGAACTTCGGGTGCCCGGCACGGGACAACGGCCACAACCTGGTGCCGCTGCCGCCCGCCGGAATGACGGCGTAAATCACCCGGCCATCATGCCCGACCCCGACCGGTGGGGCTGAGTGGTCGGCCCGATCGGTGTCACCTCACGACCGGGCCCGGGACCAGGCCGCGATGTGCACCTCGGCGCTGGATCCCCAGGTGAACTCCTTTGCCCGGTCGAAACCGGCCTTGGCGAGTGTCAGTCGGCGCTGCTCGTCGTCGAGCAGCGCGGTCAAATCGGCGGCGATCTGGTCCGGCGCCTCACTGGTGTACGCGACCGCGTCGCCGCCCACCTCAGGCAGCGAGAGCCGGGGGGTGGTCAGCACCGGCGCGGCGCAGGCCATCGCTTCCAGGATCGGCAGACCGAAGCCCTCGCCGTACGACGGGTAGGCGGCGACGAGCGCCCCGCCCAGAAAGCCGGGCAGGTCCGCGTACCGCAGGTAGCCGGGGCGCAGCAGCCGCAGGTGCGTCGGGACCTCGGCCACCGCGCGGTCGATGTCGTCGTCGTGGCCCTGGCCGCCGGCGATCACCAGGGCGGGCGGATTCTCTCGGTCCGCGACGGCGCTGGCCCAGCCCCGGATCAGGTTGGGGACGTTCTTGCGGGGCTCCTTCGCCCCGAGGAAAGCCACGTAGTGCTGGCTACCCAGGCCCAGCCGGGCACGCACCCGGGCCTTCTCCTCCTCACTCGGCGCGTGGAACGCCGAGTGGTCCACGCCGTGGTAGGCGACGTCGATGCGAGTGGGGTCGGCGTCCAGCAGTCGGATCAGCTCGTCCCGGGTGGCCTTGCTCGGCACGATC
Organism: Micromonospora sp. WMMA1363; assembly: GCF_030345795.1. Taxonomy (NCBI): domain Bacteria; kingdom Bacillati; phylum Actinomycetota; class Actinomycetes; order Micromonosporales; family Micromonosporaceae; genus Micromonospora; species Micromonospora sp. WMMA1363. The sequence goes on along the minus strand of NZ_JAUALB010000001.1, from coordinate 5,229,943 downwards.
ACCCGGTCAGCCCGGCGCAGCGACGTCTTGATGGCGCTGCGGAAGAACGTGCGACGGCTCTTGTCGTAGTGCTCCGGCTCGGTGAAGAAGGTCGCGTCGTGCACGGTCACGGTGACCGGGCAGCCGGCGCGCAGCGGACAGGTGTAGAAGGGCGAGTGCAGCACCTGCGCACCCACCTGCTGGGCGAGCAGCGGCAGGCCGGTCTGCTCCCAGGCCAGCCGTGCGGGACGGTGCGCGACGGCGGCAGGCGCCGGGATGATCTCCGCGCCGGGCAGCATGCGGGTGTAACGCTCCAGATCGGTGCGGAGGCTGACCACGGCCAACTCCACCCCCGACCCGCACACCTTGCCGAGCGCACCGAGCAGGCCGTCGACGTATCTACCGACGCCGCCGCGGTCGGCGGGGACACTCGTGGCGTCGATGAGCACGCGGGGCGGGCGACCGGCGGTCACGGGGCGACTCCTTGAAACTGACGGATCTGTGGGGAACAACACTCCGGGGCAAGCCTACGCCGGGCGCCGGGGTGGGCGGTGACCGCGACCCGACGGTTCGCCGACTTGTCGTCGTCATCTTCTACGGTTCACGGGGGCGTATCGTTCGCGCCGATGGCCGACAACATTGCCCGGGTCTTCGCTGACGCGATCGCGCCCGACCCGACCCGCCCGCTGCTGACCTGGTACGACGACGCCACCGGCGAACGCACCGAGCTCTCCGGCGCGACCTGCGCGAACTGGGTGGCCAAAACCGCCAACCTGATCGTCGACGGGCTCGGCCTCGGGCCGGGGGACACCGCGGGGGTGCTGCTCCCGCCGCACTGGCAGACCGCCACCCTGCTGCTCGGCTGCTGGTCGGCGGGGTTGGCGGTGACGGACCAGCCAGGCGTATCGGACGTCCTGTTCGTCGTGGCCGGGCGGCTCACCGAGCCGGACGGATGGTCGGTCGGGGACCGCTACGTGCTCGGTCTGGATCCCTTCGCCCTGCCGATGCGGCAGGTCCCGCCGGGCTTCGCGGACTTCGTGTCGGAGGTCCGGGTGCACGGCGACCACTTCAGGCCGTACCCCGACGGTGGGCCCGACGACGCGGACCTGCTGGCCCGTGCGACGGCCCGGGCGACGGAGCTGGGCGTCACCGCCGGCGACCGTATCCTGATCGACGTCGACCGGCACCCGGACCCGGTCGACTGGCTCCTCGCCCCGCTGGCCGCCGGCGCCACCGTGGTCCTCTGCGCCCACCCCGACCCGGCCCGGATGCCCGACCGGTTCGCCACCGAGAAGGTCACCCGGCCGTTGACCTGACCCACGCCGCCGTTCCACCCCCTCTGCCCCCCCGCGAGCCGCCGTTCCGCCAGACCCGCGACGTCGACCCCACACGGGCGGCGCCGGATCGGTCATGCGGACGCGGGCTGGTCGTGCGCGGCGCGGCGTTGGGCCAGGGCCGCGAACGCCGACAGCGAGTCCGGGTTGGCCATAGCGCCCTGAGCCGCCGCCGACTCGACCGGGGTGCCGGTGAGGATCTTCTTGACCGGGACCTCCAACTTCTTCGCCGAGAGGGTGCGCGGAACGGCCCGGACCTGGTGGATCTCATCGGGCACGTGCCGGGGCGACAGGGCGGTCCGCAGCTCTCGGCAGATCTTCCTCCGCAGGTCGTCATCCAGCTCCCGACCCTCGGCGAGCACCACGAAGAGCAGCAACTCGCCGGCGCCGCCATGGTCGTCCTCCAGATGCACGACCACCGAGTCGACGACGTCGTCCAGCCCTTCCACCACGGAGTAGAACTCGGCGGTGCCGAGCCGGACCCCGCCCCGGTTGAGGGTGGCATCGGAGCGGCCGGTGATCACACACCCGCCGCGCTCGTTGACCGTGATCCAGTCGCCGTGCCGCCAGACGCCCGGGTAGACGTCGAAGTACGCCTCCCGGTAGCGGCTGCCATCCGGGTCGTTCCAGAAGCCCACCGGCATACTCGGCATCGGCTCGGTGATCACCAGCTCGCCCAGGTGGCCGATGACCGGGGTGCCGTCTGCCGAGCGGGCCTCCACCTTCGCCCCGAGCGCCCGGCAGGCGATCTCGCCTGCGTACACCGCAAGCAGCGGCACCCCGCCGACGAACCCGGTGCAGACGTCGGTGCCGCCGGAGAGCGACTGGAGCTGGAGAGCGTCACCGACGTTCTCGTACACCCAGGTGAAGCCCTCGGCCGGCAGTGGCGCACCGGTCGAACCGACGCCGCGCAGCGCGGACAGGTCGGCGATCTCCCGGGGGACCAGGCCAGCCTTGCGGCAGGCCAGCAGGAACGGCGCGGAGGTACCCAGGTATGTGGTGCCCGTCTCCGCCGCGAGCCGCCACAGCACCCCGAGGTCGGGGTGTCCCGGGTTGCCGTCGAAGAGCACGATCGTCGCGCCCACGGCCGGCCCGGAGGCCAGGAAGTTCCACATCATCCAGCCAGTCGTGGTGAACCAGAAGAACCGGTCGGCCGGACCGAGGTCGTGGTGCAGGGCGAGCATCTTCAGGTGCTCCAGCAGGATGCCCCCGTGACCGTGCACGATCGGCTTGGGCAGGCCGGTGGTGCCGGAGGAGTAGAGCACGTAGAGCGGGTGGTCGAACGGGACCGGAGTGAAGGTCAGCGGCTCGTCGGTGGCCGCCGCCAGGTCGGGCCAGGAGATCGCCCCCTGCGGCGGCGCGCCGGCCGGGTCCAGGTACGCGATGCCGACCGTGTGCCGAAGCGACGGCAGGGCGGCTCGGATCGCGGCGACCTCGGCCCGGCGGTCCACCGGCTTGTCGCCGTAGCGGTAGCCGTCGACAGCGACCAGGACACTCGGCTCGATCTGCTGCCAACGGTCGGTGACGCTGCGGGTGCCGAATTCGGGCGCGCACGACGAGAAGACGGCGCCGAGGCTGGCGGTGGCCAGCATCAGCACGTACGTCTCGGGGATGTTCGGCGCGTACGCGGCCACCCGGTCGCCCGCGCGGACCCCGAGCCGGCGCAGACCGGCGGCGACCCGGCGGACCTGCTCCCGCAACCCTGCGGCGGTGAGCACCACCGGTGGCCGGGTCTGCCCCTGGGCGATCACCACCGGCTCGTCGTCGCCCCGGCCGGGCATGCGCAGCACGTTCTCGGCGTAGTTGAGGGTGGCGCCGGGGAACCAACGGGCGCCCGGCATCTCCCGCCGGGTGAGAGTGGCCGTCGGCGGAGTGTGGCTCAGCACGTCGAAGTGGTCCCAGATCGACCGCCAGAAGGCATCCAGGTCGGTGACCGACCATCGCCACAGGGCGTCGTAGTCGGCGAAGTCGAGCCCCCGGTGCTCGCGCAGCCAGCGCAGGTAGGCCCCGATCCGGGACCGCTCACGGACGTCCGCCGGCGGCGCCCACAGCATGTCACCCATCGTTCCACCCTCTCTCCGGCCCGGCACGACACTGTGCACGGGCCGTGGCGCCATCTTGCCCTACCCGCTGGCACCATTCTCCGCACCCGGCCGGGACCGGTGCACGTGCGCGGACCACCGTGCCCGGCGGCGCCCCGGGTGGGCGGCGCCGGGTGGGAGGTCCAGCGGCGTCAACACATGGTGCACCCGCTCCACCCGCAGGCGTGCGGAAGGACGCCTCACCTCGACCCCGCACCTCGACTCCATCGACCCTCGGCCGGGCTGGTTGACCTGGGCGGACAAGCGCACCAGGCGGTGGCTGGCAGCTCGGTCACAACGGAGGCGGTACGGTGCGCGGATGCGACATCTCTGGAGCTTCCTCGCGGGGTTGGTGCTGGCACCCGTCACCTGGGTCCTGGTCACCCTCGGGCAGGACGGTTCGGCCCGCACCGTCGACCGTTGGGTGGAGATCGACAGGTTCAACACAGCCAACCTCATCGAGCCGGCGGTCTGGCTCGCTGTGGCTGGCATCCTGCTCGGGCTGCTGGCCACGCTGCGGGTCTCGCCGCTCGGCCCGCTGGTCGCCGGGCTGCTGCTGGTGAGCCCGTACGTGGGACTGTTCGTCGCACCGTTCAGGGTGCGCGACTGGATCCCCGACGGGTTGGAGTTCCTCGGTGACCCGCTTCCACTGCGCCTGCCGGTGGACAACGGGACCCTCTTCCTGATCGGTCTGCTGCTGGTGATGGCCACCTTCAGCGGGCAGCGCTGGCGGCGGTGGCCACAGCCGGTGGCCGGGGTGGGGCTGGCGGAGACCCCGGAGCGGAGCGACGTCCCGGTCGTCGACTGGGCGGCCGCGCCCGACCAGGACACCGCCCCGATGACCCTGGGCTACCCGGGCCCGACCGAGCCGCTGCCCCGGCGAATGGGCGGCGAGTCGCCCTGGTCCGCGCCGCCGCGCGGCACGAAAGGTCCGGAGGAGACCACCACCGAGCTGCGCTGACCGCACGAGGTCCGGACACGGCGCTGGGCTCGGCCCAGCTGGCCTTCCTCGACCGGCCGGGCGTCCACGCCGTCGACCTGCCGCACCGTCGGCGGCGTGGACGAGAACGTCCACGAACTCTTGAGTCGCGGTCGGGACGTCTGCCTGCTGCTTACCCCGGGTGGGAACGCGTCCCGCCGTGGCGGAGCCACCGTCTGGCTTTCGCCAGGCTCGGGTTCCGCCAGCCCCTGTGGCAGCCCCGCCGACGTCAGCCCTTGAGCAACTGGCGGGCCATCACGACGCGCTGCACCTGGTTGGTGCCCTCGTAGATCTGGGTGATCTTGGCGTCCCGCATCATCCGCTCGACCGGGTAGTCCCGGGTGTAGCCGTAGCCGCCGAGCAGTTGCACGGCGTCGGTGGTGATCTCCATAGCGGCGTCGGACGCGAAGCACTTGGCCGCCGCACCGAAGTAGGTGAGGTCCGCGTCACCCCGCTCGGACCGGCCGGCCGCCGCGTACGTCAACTGGCGCGCCGCCTCCACCTTCATGCCCATGTCGGCCAGCATGAACTGGATGCCCTGGAAGTCGGCGACCGGCTTGCCGAACTGCCGGCGTTCCTGCACATACCCCAGGGCATAGTCGAGCGCGCCCTGCGCGATACCGACGGCCTGCGCGGCGATCGTGACCCGGGTGTGGTCCAACGTCCGCATCGCGGTGGCGAAGCCCGTGCCCTCCGCGCCGATCATGCGGTCGGCCGGGATTCGGACGTTGTCCAGGTACACCTCGCGGGTCGGCGACCCCTTGATGCCCAGCTTCCGCTCCGGCGCGCCGAAGCTGACCCCGGGGTCGGACTTGTCGACCACGAAGGCGGAGATCCCCTTGGACCGGGCGGACGGGTCAGTCACGGCGAAGACGGTGTAGAACTCGGACACCCCGGCGTTGGTGATCCAGCGCTTCACGCCGTTGAGCACCCAGTGGTCGCCGTCACGGACCGCACGGGTGGTCATCGACACGGCGTCGCTGCCTGCCTCCGGCTCGGACAGGCAGTACGAGAACATCGCGTCGCCGGAGGCCACCCGGGTCAGATACGTCCGCTTGAGATCGTCCGACCCAGCCAGGACCAGCGGCATGGTGCCGAGCTTGTTGACCGCCGGGATCAGTGAGGAAGAGGCGCAGGCACGGGCCACCTCCTCGATCACGATGGCGGTGGCCAGGGCGTCCGCGCCGGCGCCGCCGTACTCGACCGGAATGTGCGGGGCGTGGAAGTCGGCCGCCCGTAACGCGTCGTAGGACGCCTTCGGGAACTCGCCGGTCTCGTCCGCCTCGGCGGCATGCGGAGCCACCTTGGCCGCACAGACCTCACGGACCGCTTCCCGGACCGCCTGGTGCTCCTCGGTCAACCGGTAGACGTCGAACGATTGCTCTGCGGCCATGTCGGCCCCTCCCCTTCACGACTATCATCCGCAGTCTGTACCTCGCCTGGCCGCGACCGCGCAGACTGAAGGATAGCCACCACGGTTCAGGCGATGGTGCCGCCGCGTAGGGTGGGTAGCGTCCGCGACTCCGACCCGCCCGGCGGCCAGCACGACCCCAGGACGAATAATCCCTCTGATGCCCCGACGGGGCCGCAGCAGGATGCGACGCGACGAGCGGCGCCAGCGCGAGCGGAGAAGACAGGCGTGACGATTCCGTACCCGAACACTCAGCCGACACCTCCGATCGGCCCGGTGACGCCCCCCTCGGGCGCGGCCCGACCGCGGGTTACCTTCATCGGCACCGGCTACCTCGGCGCTACGTACGCCATCTGCTACGCGGAGCTGGGGTACGAGGTGCTCGGCTTCGACGTCGACGCTGACAAGATCGCGATGCTCAACGCCGGCGAGGTGCCGATCCACGAGCCGGGCCTGGACGAGCTGCTCAAGCGCAACCTGGCCGCCGGTCGACTTCGGTTCAGCACGGACATGGCCGAGACAGCCGACTTTGGCGACGTGCACTTCATCTGTGTCGGCACTCCGCAGCGGGCGGAGGCCATGGGCGCCGACCTCTCGTACGTCGAGGCCGCCGTCACCGGCCTGGCCGCACAGCTCACCCGCAAGGCGCTGATCGTCGGCAAGTCGACCGTGCCGGTCGGCACGGCCGAGTGGGTCGAGCAGCTGGTGAGCAAGCACACACCGGCGGACCTGGGCGTCGAGGTGGCGTGGAGCCCGGAGTTCCTCCAAGAGGGCTTCGCCGTCGACGACGTGCTGCGGCCGAACCGGATCGTGGTGGGCGTCAAGAGCGAGTGGGCCAACGGCATGCTCTACGCCGCCCACAAGGGCGTCTTCGACCTGGCCGCCACCGAGGACCGCGAGGTCCCCATGGTGGTCACCGACTTCGCCACCGCGGAGCTGGTGAAGGTCGCGGCGAACGCGTTCTTGGCCACCAAGATCTCCTTCATCAACGCGATGGCCGAGGTCTGCGAGGCCGCCGGTGGCGACGTCACCCACCTTGCCCGCGCGATCGGCTTCGACCCGCGCATCGGCAACCGGTTCCTCCAGGCCGGGCTCGGCTTCGGCGGCGCCTGCCTGCCCAAGGACATCCGGGCGTTCCAGGCCCGGGCGCAGGAGCTGGGTGCCGGCGAGGCGCTGCGTTTCCTGCACGAGGTCGACCTGATCAACCTGCGCCGCCGGACCCGGGTGGTTCAGCTCGCCGCCGAGCTACTCGGCCGCCGTTCCGGGCCCGCCGGCCCGGACCTGTCCGGCACGCGGATCGCCGTGCTGGGGGCGACCTTCAAGCCGAACACCGACGACGTCCGCGACGCTCCGGCACTCGCCGTGGCGACGCTGCTCCGCAAGGCCGGCGCGGACGTGCACGTGTACGACCCGCAGGGCATGGAGCGCGCCCGGGCGGTGGCGCCGGAGCTGACCTACGAGCCTGGCATCACCGAGGCGGTGACCGGCGCCGACCTGGTCTGCGTCCTGACCGAGTGGGCCGATTTCCGCAACGCCGATCCGGTCGCCCTCGGCCAGCTGGCCGCCGGCCGCAAGGTGGTGGACGGCCGCAACTGCCTGGACTCGGCACTGTGGACTCAGGCCGGCTGGGAGTATCGCGGCATGGGTCGCCCCTGACCGAGGCGTCGGACGGCCGGTCGCGCAGCGGGCTGCGCGACCGGCCCTCCTAGCACACGTTGGCTAGGGCGCCCCGGACCCGCCGACAACGGTCGAAATCCGCGCCAGCTTTGGGCATGCTGCGACAGTGGGAGTCCACAGTGCGGGCGGAGGGTTTGTCGTGGCGAGCTTTCGGTGCTCCTCGTGCGACCGGGAAATCAACCCGGCCGTCCGCTGCCCGCACTGCGGGACGGAACAGCCACAGTGGCTCGAAGACCTGGCCGGCATCGAGCGATCCATCGCGGACATGAAGGCACGCGATGCGGAAATTGTCCGCGAACAGCGGCAGATCGCCGCCAAGATGCAGGCCGCGCTCTTTCAGCGGGACATCCTCGCCCACGCCGGCGAGGAGCGGGGCAGGCAGGCCCCCCGCCCGCACCGGGTGCTGCGCCGCCGCCCCGGCCGTCGCCAACCGACCACCGCCGCGCCGCCCTGGGTGCCGCGCCAGGGTACCCCGGCCGGGCCGGCCGAGCCGCCACCACCGAGCACCGGCATCTGGCTCGATGTGGACGACCCGGAGCACCCGCCGGAGGCGTCCAGCCGCGAGGTGCAGAACATCCCGCTCGGGCTCGGCGCGCTGCTGCTCGGCGTTGCCGCGGTGGTCTTCGCCGCGGTCGCCACCAGTTCCATGGACGCGCTCGCGCGGTTGGGCGTGCTGATTCTCGCGACCGTGCTGATGCTGCTCGCTCCGCCGGTGTTGGCCCGCCGTGGGCTGACCTCCACCGCGGAGACCGTCTCCGCCGTGGGCCTGCTCCTGGTGCCGCTCGCCGGATACGCACTGTGGACGGTGGACCGAATCGGCAACGGCGGCGCCTCGGGCGCCGTGGTTGCCGGGGTGATCTTCGCGGTGACCGCCGTGGTGTCGTTCGGGTACGCCGGCTGGACCGGGCTGCGCGCTCCGCGGTTCGCCACCGTGTTGGCCGCCCAACCCGTGCTGCCGCTGCTCGCCTACGACCGAGTCACCGGCTCGACCGGCTGGGCGGTGGTGCTGGCCCTGGTCGCCCTTCTCGACCTCTGGCTGGCCGGCTCGCCGGTCACCGTCGGACAGCCGGTCCGACGGAGCCGGTCCGCACCGCCCGCGGCATCGGACCCGCCGGGCACGCTCGACCAGGGACGGCCGGAGGGCATCGCGCCGCGCCAGCGCCAGGGCGAGGGCCGGCCCGAGGGGGCCCCGGAGGAGACGGACGAGGTGCTCACCGGCCCGGTTCCGGGTCGCGGCGTCCCTGCTGCCGGTCCGGTGCCGTGGCTGCGCGAGTTGACCTTCGGGCTGCACTGCGTCGCGGTCACGGTCGCCCTCGCGTTCGCCGTCACCGCGCTGCTGCCGGCGACGGCCGTACCAGCCGCGACCGGGGCCGGCCTCGCGCTGCTGTTCGCCGCCACGGTCGGCCTCGCCGGGACGCTGGTGCTGCGCCGGCCCCCGCTGCCCGACGTCGCAGCCGGCATCTTCACCCTCGCCGTGATCGGTGCACTGGGCCGGGTCGCGTCCGCGGCCCTGCCCGGACGGTCGCTGGTGCTGATCGCCGCCGTCATCGCGGTCACCGGCCTGGCCGTGCGCGCGGTGCCGGAGCCGGCCCGGCGCGGCCCGCAGTTCGCCTCCGCCATCGCGCTGGCGGTCAGCGGCGTGATGGTGGCCGGCGGCGCTTTGCGTGCCGGCGTGGCCCCGGTCCGGGCCGCGCTGCCCGCCTGGGCGGCCGACCTCGACCGCTACCCCGGGGAACTGGCGGCCGCGGCCGGCCCCGTCACCGGGCAGCTGGCCGCGAGCACCCTCCTACTCACGGTGGCCGCCCTGGTAGCCCTGCCGCCGGAGATCCGCCGGGAGTTCGCGGTGGTGGCGGCGGCGTTGACCGCGCTGGCCGTACCAGCCTCGTTCGGGCTCGGCTGGGCGGTGGCGCCGTGGCCGATGGTGCTCGCCGCGGTCGGCATCGGCTTGCTCGGCCTGTCGGCACAGACCGAGCGGGCGGCACTGGCGCACGCCGCGACCGCCACCGCGGTGGGCCTCGTCGGCGCGGGTGCCGGGCTGACCCGGCCCGCGCTGACCGCCGCGGTCCTGCTCACGCTGTCCGTGGTGGGTGTGCTGGTCGCCGTGGCGCCCCGGATCCGGCTCGTCCCCGCCCCAGCGGACACCGTGTCGGCCTGGGCTGCCGGGGGTGCGGCATTCGCGCTGCCGGGGGCGGTGGTCGCCTTCGTCGCGGCCACCGCACCCACCAGCCCGGTGCTCACCCCGGCCGATCTGCGCGAGGTGACTGTTCCGGTGCTGGCCGCGGGCTTCCTCGCGGTCTGCGTCACGCTCGGGTACGCGGCCATCGTGCAGGTCTCGCAACGGCACCTGCCGGCCCCGCTGGCGGTCGGCGCGGGACTGGGCGCCCTGGCGGTCGCCGCTGCCGCTTTCGGGGCGCCCGGCACCACCACCGCCGACGCCTGGGTGGGCGCGCTGCTACTGGTCGCCGCGGTGCTGTTGCTCCTCGCACCATCCATCGACTCCGGCCGACGCTCCGACGTCACCCTGGACGGGTCCGACCTGGCCGCCGCGGCGGTGGCCGCCGCGCTGATCGCCACCCTGGTCCGGAACGCCGCCGTGATCGCGCCAGGCCGGCCGCTGGCGGTGGCGGCCGGACTGGTGCTGGTCGTCGCCGTGGCCACTCGGGCCCTGCCCGAGCAGTGGCGGCGCGGGCCGACAGCCGGTCTCGCCGTGGGTGGCCTGCTGATCGGGGCGCTGGCCGGCTGGTCGGCGCTACGCGGCGGCATCGGCGTCCTTGCCACGCCCGGGCCGATCTGGTTCGGCGACTTGACCGAATGGCCGGCCGCGCCGACCGGTGGCTCGACCTGGCAGGCGCCGGTCGCGCTGGTGCTGTTGGCCGCCGCCGCCGCGGTTCTGCTGCCCCCGCCTTGGCGGTACGACGTGTCCGGCGCCGCCGTGGCCCTGGCCACGATCGGCGCGCCCGCCGCGTTCGCGCTGCCGTGGTGGTCGCCGGTACTGGTCGGCGCGATGGTTGCCGCCACCTACGGCATGGCGGCCGTGGCCTCCGTCGAGCCGCGGGCCGCGAGCTCCCGGGCCGTCGTCGCCGGTGTGGTGGCGCTGCACGCGGCCGGGGCCGGTCTGGTGCGGCCGTGGACGACCGCGCTGGCTCTGGGCGGCATCGCGCTGATCGGCGTCGTCGTGGCGGCGCTGGCCCGCACACTCGCCACACCGCAGGCCGACCAGATAGGCGCCGAGGGGATGCCACCGCCGGTGGACCAGGTCGGCACCGAGGGGATGCCACCCCACCTAGCCCAGATCGGTGGCGCCGCGGCGGGTGCCGCGCTGTTCGCGCTCCCCGGCGCGGTGGCCGCCCTGGCCGCCGAATTCGATCGCTCGCCGCAGGTGGTGCTGACCGCCGCGCTGCTCGCGTCCAGCATCGGCCTGACCGCCGTTGCCGCCGCCCGGCAGCAGGTGTCGCAGTACCTGCCGTGGGCGAGCGCCGCGCTGGTCGGCGGCGCCATGGTGAGCGCCCTGTCCGCCGTCCCCACCGGCCTTCCGGTCGGCGCCTACGCCGCCGCCGCCGCGCTGCTCGGTGTCCTCGCCGAGCTGGTCCGCAACGCCACCGAACCGCCCGCTGGTTCGGCGGCGCCGACGCGTCGGTGGTCGGTGCTGCTCGACGGTGCCCGCCGCCGGCTGCCGGAACGGGCTACCCGCCGCTGGCGGGTCAGCCCGGCCGCCGGAGCGCTCGCCGCTGCCGCAGTGCCCACGGTGCTGGCGCTGGTCTCCCTCGGGCCCACCCTCTACGTGGCGCTGGTCGAGCCGCAGCGCACCCTCGGCCGGATCTGGCAGGGGCCGACGGCGGAGCTGCTCGCCCCGCCGCCCGGGGCGGTGGATCCGACGCACGTGTTCACCGCGCTGCTGTTGACCGCGACCGCCGCACTCGCGGCCGTCGGATTCAGCGCCGGCCGGCGCAGCCGGGCGGTACCGGTGGTGTTGCCCGGCGCGGCGGTCACGCTGCTCATCACCCCTGTGGCGCTGGACGTGGGTTGGCCGGCGAGCACCCTGGCCGCCCTGGCGGTTTTCACCATCTCGATGCTCGGACTGGCGCTCACCCCGCCACCGGCGCTGGTCGAGCGTGCCCGTTCGCTCCGACTGGCCCGGATACTCGTCTTCGTCATCGGCATGGCTGCCGGCGGCGCCGGGTTGGCCGGCGGCCTCGCCACCCGGGAGATGACCCTGTTCACCCTCGGCGGCGCCGTTGGTGTCGGCACGGTCGCCGCGCTCGTCGGCACCACCCAGCGGGCCCGCATCCTCGGCTGGCTGTTCGCGTCGCTCATGGCGCAGCTCCTCGCGCTCACCGCCGGTCTGGTCGCCGGCCTCGCCCCGGTCTGGTCCGCCTTCGGCGTTCTGGCCGTCGGCGCGGCCCTGCAGGTGTTCGCCGCCGCCCTGCCCCGCCTACGCCGCCCACAGGCACAGCGCGAGGCAGCCACCGTGGAGTGGAGCGGGCACGCCGCCGCGCTGATCGCCCTGGCTCTGGCCTACGACTCGCCCCGGCACATGGCCACGTTGCTCGCCGTCTGGGGCGCCGTCCTCGGGCTGGCGGCGGCCAGACCCGGCCGCCGGGCGGTGGAACGCCGGATCCTGCTGTGGGCGGTGGTGGGCTGCGAGGTCACCGCCTGGTGGATCCTCATGCGGGCGGCCGAGGTGGCGCTGCTTGAGGCGTACACGCTGCCACTCGCCGCGCTAGCCCTGCTGGTCGGCGTGTCGGAGTTGCGCCAGCGCGCCGAACTGAGCAGCTGGGTGGCGTACGGGCCGGCGCTCGTGACCGCCTTCATCCCGACGCTGGCGATCGTGCTGACCACCGACTCCAGCACACTGCGGCAGGTCCTGCTCCTGCTCGGTGCGGTGGCGGTGCTGGTCTTCGGTTCGATGAGCCAGCAGCAGGCGCCCGTGATCGTCGGTGCGGTGATCACCGCCGTTACGGCGGTCTACGCGCTGTTCAGCCTCGGCCCTTGGCTCGCGCTGATCCCCGTCGGGATCCTGCTGCTGGTCCTCGGCGCCAGCAACGAACGCCGCCGCCGCGCCCAGGAACGCCTCCAATCCGCCCTGCGCAGCATGCGATAGACACCCGCCCGACCACTCGCCGGTCGTGCACTTCCTGCCCGGACAGGAGCCAGCAGGCACGAACCACAGACCGAAAGTGCAAGATCGGCAGTCGGGATGGTTCGGGGCCGGAATCAGGAGAGCGAGGCGCGGAGTGCGGCTTCCTTCTCGGCGACGAGCTGTTCCAGGGCGGCCTGGTAGGCCGACATGCGGTCAAGCAGGGCGCGATCGTTCGCGGCGAGGATGCGAACGGCGAGCAGACCCGCGTTGCGGGCGTTGCCGATCGACACCGTCGCCACCGGCACCCCGGCCGGCATCTGCACGATGGAGAGCAGCGAGTCCATCCCGTCCAGGTACTTCAGCGGCACCGGGACACCGACCACCGGCAGCGGGGTGACCGAGGCGACCATGCCCGGCAGATGCGCGGCACCGCCCGCCCCGGCGATAATCACCTTCAGGCCCCGATCGGCAGCGGCGCGCGCGTAATCGATCATCTTTGTTGGGGTACGGTGCGCGGAAACGACGCCGACCTCGTACGGCACTCCGAACTCGTCGAGCGCCTCGGCGGCGGCCCTCATTGTCGGCCAGTCCGAGTCGCTTCCCATGATCAAACCGACCGTCGCCACCGAACCCGCCTCCTCGTTCGCGACCGCGGGGCTCGCAAGCTCACTCCTCACGCCCACCGGTGCCCTCTCGCAGCCAGCGGGCCGCCCGAGCCGCTCGCGCCCGCACCTCCTCCAGGTCGTCGCCGAGCGCCGTGACATGCCCAATCTTGCGGCCCGGTCGCACCTGCTTGCCGTACAGGTGCACCTTGACGCCGGGCTCGGCCGCGAAGAGGTGGTGCAGCCGCTCGTCGATCGACATGCCACCCGACTCGCCACCGAGCACGTTCGCCATCACCACGACCGGCGCGGTCAACGACGTGTCACCCATCGGGTAGTCGAGCACCGCCCGCAGGTGCTGCTCGAACTGCGACGTGCGGGCGCCCTCGATCGTCCAGTGCCCCGAGTTGTGCGGACGCATCGCCAGCTCGTTGACGACGAGCCGGCTGCCCGTGGCGGCCGACGGGTCGGCGACCTCGAACAACTCGACCGCCAGCACACCAACCACGCCGAGGGCGGTGGCGATGTCGATGGCGAGTTGCTGGGCGGCGACGGCCAGATCCTGCGGCAGGCCCGGCGCGGGCGCCAACACCTCGACGCAGATGCCGTCCCGCTGCACGGTCTCGACCACCGGATACGCTGCGACCTGCCCGAACGGTGAGCGGGCGACCTGCACGGCAACTTCCCGGCGCAGCGCCACCCGTTCCTCGACGATGAGCCCGGTCCCGCCGGCGAGCAGCGTGGCAGCCAGCTCGGCGGCCTGCGACGCGCCCTCCACCGGCCACACGCCCCGGCCGTCGTACCCGCCGCGCGCCGCCTTCACCATCACCGGCCAGCCGACCTTGTCACCGAAGGCCACCAGATCGGCGGGGGCCGTGATCGGCCGCCAGGCGGGGTTCGGCGCGCCCAGCGCCCCGAGGCGTTCGCGCATCGCCTGCTTGTCCTGCGCGTGCACCAGCGCCTCCGCCGGCGGGAAGAGCTTCACGCCCTCCCGGGCCAGGGCGGTGATGTGCTCGGTCGGGACGTGTTCGTGGTCGAAGGTGACCACGTCGCAGCCCTTGGCGAAGGTGCGCAGTGCGGCGAGGTCGGTGTGGTCGCCGAACTGGACGTCGGCGGCCACCAGGGCGGCACCGTCGTCGGGGGTGAGCGCGAGCACGCGCAGCGACTGGCCGAGGGCGATCGCGGCCTGGTGGGTCATCCGGGCCAGCTGGCCGCCGCCCACCATACCGACGATGGGCAGACCGGTACGGGAATCCATAGCGGCGCCAAGCCTATCCGGCCTGCGGTACCGTCCCGCCGCCGGCCAGCCCCGTCGGGAGTCGCCCGTCGCCGGTCAGCCTGCCGACCGGCCGGTGAGCTGCGCCACCAGGTCGTCGACCTCGGTCACCGGACGTTCGCAGACGAACCCCCGGCAGGCGTACGCGGTGGGCCGTCCCCCGACCATTCTCCGGTCGGCGAGCAGCGGCACACCCGGCTGGTCCGGCTGGCCCGCCACGACCACAGCACCGGGCGGGGCGTGCCGATGCGCGGCACTGACCAGCGGATCCCCGGTCGGGTCGCCGGTGGCTACCGCCACCTCGAACGGCCCGGAGAGGAGCGCCTCGCCGACGCCGGCCGCGTACCCGGTGAAGCGGGCGTGCCGGGCCACGAGCGGCGCCACGGTGGCCAGCGCCGACTCCGCCGCCTCCCGGTAGCGGTTCTGACCGGTCAGCGCCGCGTACGCGACCAGCGCCGCGACGATCGCCGACCGACCGGACGGGGTGGCGTTGTCGGTCGGGTCGGCCGGCCGGGTCACCAGTTGCTCCGCGTCGTCGGCGGTGTCGTAGAAGGCGCCGTCGGGGGCGGTGAACCGCTCCAGCGCCACATCGACGAGCTGCCCGGCCAGGGTGAGCCACCGCCCCTCCCCGGTGAGCTGATGCATCGCGCAGAACGCCTCTGCGACGCAGCCGTAGTCCTCCAGGACGCCGGCGGACTCGCCGGCCCGGCCGTCGCGTGAGGTACGCCGAAGCCGCCCGTCCACCAGGTGAACCTGCGCCAGGTGCTCGGCCGCGTCCCGCATCGCCCCGTCGGCGACGATCGTGACGCCCTCCATCAGGTTGGCGTCGTCGCCCGGCGCGTCCTGCGCGTACCCGGCAGCGACCTGCTGGAACTCGGCGATAGCAGTGATCGCGAGGCCGTTCCACGCGGCCACCACCTTGTCGTCGCGGGCCGGCTGGGGACGCCCATCGCGGGCGGCCAGCAGCCGGCTCACCGCTGTCTGCCAGCGCCCCCGAATCGCCGGATCGGCGTCGTCGACGTCCCGGGCCAGCCGCAGGACGCTCGTGCCACGCTCGAACGAGCCCGTCTCGGTAACGTCGAACAGGTCGGCGGCCCACGCGCCGTCGTCCTCGCCGAGCACCTCGACCAGTTGGGCGCGCGTCCAGACGTAGGTGAGCCCCTCGACCCCCTCGGTGTCCGCGTCCAGGGCCGACGCGAAGCCCCCGCCGGGCCGGTGCAGCTCATCGGCGAGGAAGCGGGCCGTGTCCCGGGCCACCCGCCGGGCCACCGGGTCACCGGTGAGCCGCCACAGGTCCGTGTAGACCCGCAGCAGCAGCGCGTTGTCGTAGAGCATCTTTTCGAAGTGTGGCACTGTCCAGTGCTCATCGACGCAGTAGCGGGCGAAGCCCCCGGCGAGCTGGTCGTGGATGCCGCCGCGGGCCATCGCCTCGCAGGTGTGCCGGACGATCTCCAGGCTCCGTTCCGAGCTGGTGCGTTGGTGGTGTCGGAGGAGGAAGAGCAGGCTCATGTGCGGCGGGAACTTGGGCGCACCGCCGAAGCCGCCATGGGCCTCGTCGTACTCCTTGGCGAGCTGGCCGGCGGCGGAGTCGAGCAGCGCGGCGGTGAGCGGGGCGGATGGGCCGCCGACGGCCTGGGCGCCGCCGATCGCCTCGACCACCGCGGCCCCCTGGCGGAGTACCGCGTCCCGCTGGTCCCGCCAGGCCGTGCTGACCGACTCGAGCAGGCGGACGAGGTTGGGCTTCGGGAAGTACGTGCCGCAGAAGAAGGGGGTGCCGTCCGGGGTGGCAAAAACGGTCGTCGGCCAGCCGCCCTGCCCGGTCATCGCCTGGGTGGCGGTCAGGTAGACGGAGTCGACGTCCGGGCGCTCCTCCCGGTCCACCTTGACGGCAACGAAGCGCTCGTCCATCAGGGCGCCCACCTGCTCGTCCTCGAACGACTCGTGGGCCATCACGTGGCACCAGTGGCAGGCCGCATAGCCGACCGAGATGAACACCGGCACGTCCCGCCGCTTCGCCTCGGCGAATGCCTCCGCGCACCACGGCCACCAGTCGACCGGGTTGTCCTTGTGCTGGAGCAGGTAGGGACTGGTGGCGTCAGCGAGTCGGTTCACCCGATGACCATAACCAGCCCCGACCGTGCCCGCCCGGCCGCCGGCGGCGTTCGTATGCGCCCATCTGGATCGGGGTGGGCGTTTCCGATTCGCGGCGACACCGCCGATGTGTCGACTTCCGCTCCGGTCCGCCCCCGCCACGCCGGTTCCCGCCGCGGATCGCCACTGGCAGCGTGGCCGACACGGATCAGGAGGCGTCGTCGGCGCGAAGGGGAAGGACATTCGGGCGGGCGCCGTCGAGGAGCCTGCCGAGGACGGCGCCGATCCTGTCGGCGGGCATCGGCTTGAAGAAGTGGTAACCCTGCGCGGCGGTGCAGCCCAACTCGGCCAGCGCCGCCCGCTGCTCGGCAGTCTCCACACCCTCGGCGACCACACGCAGCCCCAGTTCGTGGGCCAGTCCGACGGTGGTCCGGACGATCGCCGCCGCCTCCGGCGAATCCGCCATTCGGATCACGAAGGACCGATCCACCTTCAACTCATCGACCGTGATCCGGGTGAGAAAGGTCAGCGACGAGAAGCCGGTGCCGAAGTCGTCCACCGCGAGCTGCACGCCCATCGCGCGCAGGGTGGTGAGCACGTCGTCGATGACCTTCAGCTCGCTCATCACCACGGTCTCGGTGATCTCCAGCACCAGGCGGTGCGCCGGCACCTCGTGCCGGCACAGCGCGTCCGCGACCTCCGCCGGCAGCCGGGCGTCGAGCAGACTGCGGGCCGAAAGGTTCACCGAGATCGGCACGTCCAGCCCCGCCCGGTTCCACTGGGCCGCCACGGCAAGCGCCTTGTCCAGCACGTACCGGGTGAAGCTCCCCAGCTGCTCGCTGTTCTCCACCGGGCGGATGAAGTCGTGCGGGTTCAGCCAGCCCCGACGTGGGTGCCGCCAGCGGATCAGCGCCTCGACACCGGTCGGCGCCCCGGTCGCCAGGTCGACCGCCGGTTGCAGGGCCAGCACCAGTTGGTCGTCGGCCGCGAGCGCCTCGCGCAGCTCCGCCAGCAGGGCAAGCTGGTCGGTGCTGGCCGCGTCCCGCGTCGAGTCGTACGCGGCGACGCTGCCGCCGCCCTCCTTGGCCTGGTACATCGCGATGTCGGAGCGACGCAGCAGCTCGGTCATGTCGGCGGTGCCGGCATCGGCGACCACCACCCCGACCGAGACCTCCACCGACATCCGTACGCCGGCCACCTCGGTAGGCGTGGCGAGCAGCTCGGCGATCTTTCGGGCCCGGCGCAACGCGTGCGCCATCGGCGCGGTGCGGTCCCCGATCTCCGGGACCGATGTCAACAGGAGCGCGAACTCGTCGCCACCGAGCCGGCCGAGCAGGTCCCCGCCGCCGGTCAACCCGCCCAGCCGGCTGGCGGTCAGCCGCAGCAGTTGATCGCCGGCGGCGTGCCCGAGAGTGTCGTTGACCTCCTTGAACTGGTTGACATCCAGCAGCAGCAGCGCAACCGGGTGATCGTGCGCGAGCTGCCGCAGCGCCTGGTCGCCCCTGCTCAGCATGGCCGCCCGGTTCACCAGGCCGGTCAGCGCGTCGTGCACCGACTCGTACGACGAGCGCGCCGTAACCAGGCGCAGCTCACGGTAGGTCGCCGCGTCGTGCAAAGCGGCCGCCAGGGCGTCACCGAACGCGGCGACCGTGTCCCGCTCGCGGTCGTCCGGAGGCGCCGAGCGGGGGAGCCGGATCCGGAGGTGGCCGACCTGGACGGCTCCGACGGTGAGGGTGCGGGTCAGCTCGTGTTCGTCCGCCGTGGCGGAGTCGGGCGGGCCGACCTCCCGGTCGACCACCCGGCCGCCTGCGTCGCCCCGGTAGCGCCACCACCGGCCGTCACCACGGGCTACGGTCACGTCGACCCGTTCGGCGTGGAAGAGCGTCAGCGCGCCGCTCACCGCCGCGGCCGCCACGCCCCGCTCGTCGAGCTGGTTGAGTGCGGCCGTCGCCTCGGCGAAGACGCGCCAGGTGCGCCGCTCCTGATCGACGTGCAGCCGGTGCCGATAGGTCTGCTGGAGCAGCCACAGCGGTGGTGGCAGCAGCAGCAGCCAACGCGGATCCAGCTCCACCAGGGCGGCCATGACCAGCCCCACCACGACGTTCCCGACGAACATGAGCAGCTTGCCGCGCAGCGCGGGGACCAGCACCGTCCCGAGCCCAATGCCGTGGCGCAGCGTGCGGCCGACGCTACCGAGCCAGACGCTGACGAACAGGTATGTCATCGCGCCCGCGATCACGGCGACCGCGAGGGCGGGCGTCGGCGCGGCCAGCAGCGGCCGGCCGAGGGCCCGGGTAACCGACACGGCCAGGGCGGTCGCCGCAGTCAGTGAGGCGGCGATCCGGACGATCTCCAGCGCCGGCCGGCGCTCCCCGAACAGGGACATCCCGGTCCAGGCGAGCCCGACGCCGAGCAGGGTGGCCGCCGGGAGCCAGCCGGCCGGCACCTGGTGGAGGCAGATGATGAGCGCGGCTTCGCCCCAGGTGATGCTGACTGTGCCGGCGGCGGCCCGGAAGCGGAGCCGGGCCAGTTGGGCGAACGCGAAGGCGGCGACGGCGAGCCCGAAGCGCGCCGGTCCGCCGAAGGGATCGTCAGCCGGTAGGCCGGTCGGAAGGGTGAGCCCCACCACGGCCGAGACCAGGGCGGTCACCGCCACCGCCGCGGTGAGCACGAGCAGCCGTCCGGACGAGTCGCGGGGGTCGACCCGCGGCTCCCCGGCCGGGACGGACGTCACCGACCCGCTCCGCCGGCGGGCCGGGCGAGGGTACGAAGGGCAGCCGCCGCGGTGCTGGTCATCGGCGCCCCCTCCCGCGCACGGTCGAAGAGACTTTCGCTCCCCGGCGGAAGGCTAAGCCAATACCGGTGACCGCAACAGGGGGTGACGACCTGCTCGGACGTGAATCATGCGGTGACTAACCGTTTCGGTGCTGCTGGAGCCTGTTGGGCGGGTTCGGCGAGGAATCATGCACCCCCGTGCCGTCTGTCGGATCAACGACCGCCGAGTCAGCCTGCTTGACGCCGGCCGGCCCGGCCTGCCCAGGGAACCGGTCGGGCAGCCGGCGCAGTCGGGTGTTCATGTTGCGGATCAGCAGGACGGTGGCGGTGGCGAGCACCAGGATCAGGAAGAGGCCCATCGGGCCGGCCAGGCCGCCCGTGCGGGTGTCCCCGAAGTTGTTTTGGGCGAGCACCTGGGCAGCGGTCAACATGGCGTTCCTCCGATGAGTGGTTGATGACCAGCGTAGTCCGGCGGCGGATCAGCGGGCATCGGCCGTCTCCCGCACTCCGGCGAAGAGGTCCGACTCGGGCAGCGGACTGTCGACCAGCGACCGGACGAGCTGGAAATCTTCCGTCGGCCAGGCCCGCCGTTGCAACTCCATCGGGACGTGGAACCAGAATCCGTCCGGGTCGATCTGGGTCGCGTGGGCGCGCAGCGCGTCATCGCGGACCGGAAAGTAGTCCGCGCACTCGACCCGGGTGGTGATCCTAGGACCTTTGTCCGGCCGGTCCTCCCACCGCTTGAGCCACTCCCCGTACGGCGATTCGCTGCCGGTGGCGAGCATCGCCTCGTGCAGGGCCATGATCTTGCCCTTCGAGAAGCCGATGTCGTAGTAGAGCTTGAGCGGCTGCCAGGGATCGCCGAGTTCCGGGTACCGACCCGGGTCACCGGCGGCTTCGAAGGCGGCCATGCTGATCTTGTGGGTCATGATGTGGTCGGGGTGCGGGTAGCCGCCCTCCTCGTCGTACGTGGTCACGACGTGCGGGCGGAACTCGCGCATCAGGCGCACGAGCGGCCCCGCGGCCTCGGTCACGTCCAGGCGGGCGAAGCAGCCCTCCGGCAGCGGCGGCGGCGGGTCTCCCTCGGGGAGGCCCGAGTCCACGAACCCGAGCCAGGCCTGCTCGACGCCGAGGACAGCCCGGGCCGCGTCCATCTCGGCGCGACGGATCTCGCCGATGTTCGCCCAGACGTCCGGCCGGTCCATCTTCGGGTTGAGCACGCTGCCGCGCTCGCCGCCGGTGCACGTCACGACCACGACGTCCACCCCCTCGGCCACATATTTCGCGGTGGTCGCCGCACCCTTGCTCGACTCGTCGTCCGGGTGTGCGTGGACGGCCATGAGTCGCAGTCGGTCTGCCAACGTCGGCGCTCCTAGTCTCTGCCCCGGGCCCGCGGGCCGCCCGGCTGACGTGCCGGAATACTTCCCCCGTGCCGGAACCTACCGGCACACACGCGCCATGTGTCTACCCGCCATGTGTCTACCCCGCCATGTGTGCCGCTCCCGGGCGGCTGGGAGAATGGACTCTGCCATTCTTGCCGATGCCCCCGACAACGACGCCAGGAGATACCCGCCGGTGAGCGAGACGCACACCACAGTTCCGTCCGACGCGCCGGTCTTCCCGCCCGGCCGGTACGGGCGGCGCCGCGCGCCCGGCCGTCGCCGTCCGGTGCTGGCCGGGCTGCTGGCGCTCGGCCTGGTGGCGGTCCTGGGCCTGGTCACGGTCCGGCTCTACGGACAGCACGGCGGCCCGGAGTACGACGCCACGGTGATCACCTACACCGGAATCACCGACACGCAGATACTGGTCGACTTCCGGGTCACCGTGCCGCCGGGCGGGTCCGCGGTCTGCGTGCTGCGCGCCCGGGACCGGGCCGGCGCCGAGGTGGCCCGGGAACAGGTCAGGGTCTCCGCCCGCCCGGGTGAACGGCAGGTGACCACGCAGCATCGGCTGGCCACCAGCGGTCGCCCCTTCATCGGCGAGGTCCTGCGCTGTCGGCCTGTGGCCTGACCTGCCACGACCGCCGGGTCCCGGGTCGGCCAACCCGAGTCGGCGCCGAGTAGGTGATCACTGACACACGGTGTCGGTGGGCACTGGTAACTTGGAAGTTCACTTGTCAGCCAGCACGCACTACTGAGGAGACCGCCTGTGTCCACTGGAAACGAGGCGCCCGCCACCTGGCTGTCCGAGGAGGCGTACGACCGCCTCCAGGCGGAACTCGACGAGCTGATCGCCAACCGGCCGGTCATCGCCGCCGAGATCAACGCCCGGCGCGAGGAAGGCGACCTGCGGGAGAACGGCGGGTATCACGCCGCCCGCGAGGAGCAGGGTAAGGCGGAGGGGCGCATCCTCTATCTGAAGGAGCTGCTCCGCACCGCGCAGGTGGGCGAAGCGCCGACCGCAGACACGGTCGCACCCGGCATGGTCGTGACGATCTACTTCGATGACGACAAGGACGACACCGAGCGCTTCCTGCTCGGCTCGCGCGAGATCTCGTCGACGACCGACCTGACGGTATACAGCCCGGAGTCCGCCATCGGCAAGGCCATCCTGGGCTGCCGCACCGGCCAGACCTGCACCTACACCGCTCCGAGCGGCGCCGACATCAAGGTGACCGTGGTCGCCTTCGAGCCGTTCTCCGGCTGAACACGCCCGTCCTTCCGACGCGTCGGCGCCCCACCCGGGCGGCGACGCGTCGGCGTTTCCGGGCGTCGACGCGGCATGGCCGCCTGGCGCCCCACCGGCGGCGCGCCACACCGCCCCGGCGTCACGCCGCACAGGCGACGACCACCTGGTAGCCGCTGGTTCGCAGTGCGCTGATCAACATGTCCGAGTGTTCCACGCCCCGGATCTCCACGCTCAGCGCCACCTCGACCTCGCCGAGTCGCAGGTGTGGGTTGGCCCGCTGGTGCTCGACGTCCACCACGTTCGCCCGGTGTTCGGCGATCTCGCTGAGCAGCGAGGCGAGTTGACCGGGCCGGTCCGTGCAGCGAACGGTGATCCGCAGGTAGCGGCCGGCCGCCGCCAAGCCGTGCTCGATCACCCGCAGCATCAGCAGTGGGTCGATGTTGCCGCCGGAGAGCACCGCCACCACCGGGGCTTCCACCTCGACCGCGTTGGCCAGCAGCGCGGCCACCCCCACCGCGCCGGCCGGCTCGACCACCTGCTTCCCCCGCTCCAGCAGCATCAACAGCGCGCGGGAGATGTCCTCCTCGGCGACCGTCACGACCTCGTCGACGAGCTTGTGCACATGCGGGAAGGTCAGCTCACCCGGCCGGCCGACGGCGATGCCGTCCGCGATCGTGCTGAACGACGGCAGGCGGACCGGTTCGCCGGCCACCAGCGAGGGCGGAAACGCGGCGGCGCTGGCGGCCTGCACGCCGATCACCCGGACGGCAGGCCGGAGCGCCTTCACCGCGACCGCCATCCCGGAGACCAGGCCACCGCCGCCCAGACCGGTGACGATCGTCCTCACCTCCGGGCACTGTTCGAGGATCTCCAACGCCACCGTGCCCTGCCCGGCGATCACGTCCGGGTGATCGAATGGATGGATCAGCGTCGTCCCGGTCCGCTCGGCGAAGGCCTGCGCGGCCACCAACGACTCGTCGACGGTGTTGCCGACGAGTTCGACCTGAGCGCCGTACCCCTTGGTGGCCGCCACCTTGGGCAGTGGCGCGTTCACCGGCATGAAGACGGTGGCATGCGTGCCGACCAGCCCGGCGGCGAGGGCGACGCCCTGGGCGTGGTTGCCGGCGCTGGCCGCGACCACTCCGTTGGCCCGTTCCGCCGCGGACAGCCGAGAGATCCGCACATAGGCCCCGCGCACCTTGAACGAGCCGGCGCGCTGCATGTTCTCGCACTTCAGCCAGACCGGCCCGCCGAGGCCCGCGGTGAGCGGGCGGGAGGGTTCGAGCGGGGTGGTGCGGACGACCCCGGCGAGCAGTTCCCGCGCGGCTCGTACGTCGTCCAGGCTGACCAGTTCCGTCATACCCCGATCGTGCCATTCGGCGCGGCCGGCATCGGCGGCGACGTCACCGGAGACCAGGTCGTTTGGGGTGGCGGCAGGTTGGACGATCATGCGGCGGTCGGCGAGCCTGTTCCGACGCGGGGGTAGCCGGGGGCGTGCCGGCTCCACGGGGCCTGCATCTCGAACTGGCCGGCCACCCCGAGCAGCAGCAGCTCGCTGCCGGGCGGGCCGACGAGCTGCACGGCCACCGGCAGGCCGTCGGGACGGCGGCCGACGGGGACCACGATCGCGGGCAGCCCGGCGATGTTCCACGGGGCGGCGTACGGGGCGTACCGGATGTTGGCCACCATGTTCGCCCGCCAGGAGCGGGCCGACCAACTCGTCGCCTCCGGTGGAACGGTGGCCAGGGCCGGGGTGAGCAGCAGGTCCACCGAGCGGTCGGTGAAGAAGCCGATCGAACGCTCGCGCCAGGCGGCCCGGTCGGCTTCCCGCACGTACCCCCGGCGCTGCGCCCACTCCCCGAACGCGACGTGCCGGCGGGTGCGCTTCTGCAGGCCCCGCCGGTCCCTGCCGGCGGACCGGACGTCGGCGGCGGCCGCGGCGAACCAGGTCGCGGCGCCCCGCAGGCCCAGCGCGGTCGGGTAGACCGGGTCGGCCGGCACGGTGTCGTGTCCGGCGGCGGCGAGCAGCCGGCCGGCCGCGGCGACGGCGTCCCGGTTCGGTGCGTCCGGCGCGACGCCCCGAAGCGGCGAGCGCAGCGACACCCCGACGCGCAGCCGCTGCGGTGGCACCAGCTTCTCCTGCGGCCGGCCGGCGAGCACCTGGAAGCCGACCGCCGCGTCGGCGACTGTCGTGGACAGCATGCCGTGCTCGGTGAGGCCGAACCAGTCGTCCGCGCCGAGTCGGCAGGGCACCACGCCGCGGCCGGGCTTGAGGCCGACCAGTCCGCAGCAGGCGGCCGGGATCCGGATCGATCCGAGGCCGTCGTTGCCGTGGGCGATCGGCACCAGCCCGGCGGCCACGGCCGCCGCAGAGCCGCCGGAGGAGCCGCCGGGGGTACGCCCGAGGTCCCAGGGGTTGCGGGTGACCGCGGTCTCGTCGTCGGTGACCGCCCACAACCCGAGCTCGGGCATCCGGGTCACCCCGAGAATCACCGCGCCGGCGCCCCGCAGCCGGCGGACCACCTCGTGGTCGGCCTCGGCCACCGGGGTACGCGCGGCAGCCGACCCGTTCCAGCTGGACAGCCCGGCGACGGCGGTGTTCTCCTTGACCGCGACCGGCACCCCGGCGAGCGGCAGGTTCGCCAGGTCCTCCTGCTCGTCGACCTTCTCCGCCTCGGTGACCGCCTCGCCACCCCGGACCGCGCGGAAGGCGGCCATCTCGGGGTCGACGCGGGCGACGTGGTCGAGGTGGTCGGCGATCACCTGGGTGGCGGACACGTCGCCGCGACGTACGCCCCGGGCGATCTGCTTGGCAGTCGCTCCCACCCAGGTCGGCATGATGTCCTGCACGGCCACCCTCCCCAGCCCGCGGTCAGCCCAGCGCCTGCTCCAGATCGGCTAGCAGGTCGTCGACCGTCTCGATGCCGACAGACAGTCGCACGAGATCGCCGGGAACTTCAAGCGGCGAGCCGGCGGCACTTGCGTGTGTCATCCGGCCCGGATGCTCGATCAGGGACTCGACCCCGCCGAGCGACTCGGCGAGCACGAAAAGCTTCGCCTGGTTGCAGATCCGCACGGCATGGTCCTCGCCCCCCACCGCCCGGAAGGAGATCATCCCGCCGAACCGGCGCATCTGCTTCGCGGCCACCTCGTGGCCCGGGTGCGACGGCAGGCCGGGGTAGCTGACCTGACCGACCTTCGGGTGCGCGTCGAGGTACCCGACGATTCGCTCGGCGTTGTCGCAGTGCCGGTCCATCCGCACGCCGAGGGTCTTGATGCCGCGCAGGGTGAGCCAGGCGTCGAACGGGCCGTTGATCGCGCCCATCGCGTTCTGGTGGTACCGCAGTTCCTCGCCGAGCCCGGCGTCGGCGGCGATCAGCGCGCCACCGACCACGTCGGAATGTCCGCCGAGGTACTTGGTCGTCGAGTGGACGACGACGTCCGCACCGAACGCGATCGGCTGCTGAAGGTACGGCGAGGCGAAGGTGTTGTCCACCACCAGCAGCGCGCCGGCGTCGTGCGCGAGCGCCGCGCAGGCGGCGATGTCGGCGATGCCGAGCAGCGGGTTGGTGGGGGTCTCCAGCCAGACGATCCGGGTCCGGCCGGGCTGGATGGCGGCCCGGATCGCGGCCGGGTCGGACACCTTCGCCGGGGTGTAGTCCAGCCCCCACCGCTCGGCGACCCGGGCGAAGAGCCGGTAGGTGCCGCCGTACGCGTCGTCGGGGATGACCACGTGGTCGCCCGGTTTGCAGACGGTCCGCAGCAGGGCGTCCTCGGCGGCGAGGCCGCTGGCGAAGGCGAGCCCGACGGCGCCACCCTCCAGCGCGGCGAGGCACTCCTGGAGTGCGTCCCGGGTCGGGTTGCCGGAGCGGCTGTACTCGTAGCCCTGGCGGGGCGCGCCGACGGAATCCTGGGCGTACGTGCTGGTCTGGTATATGGGTGGGATCACCGCGCCGGTGCGGGCCTCGGGTTCCTGACCGGCGTGGATGGCGAGCGTCTCGAAGCCGTGACTCATTCCCGGAACGTTAGTCGTCGTGCCCTTCCCGTCGGATGGAACCCACCCTGCGGATCGCAGCGCACTCCGGGCCACTGGTTTCAACGGCGCGCCCGGCCCTAGCCTGGTGCGGTGGCGGGGTGCGTGTTCTGCGGGATCGTGGCCGGCGAGCTGCCGGCGTTCCGGGTGGTCGACGAGCCAAGCGGGGTGGCGTTCCTGGACACCCGGCCGGTGTTCAGGGGGCACCTGCTGGTGGTGCCGCGCCCCCACCTGGTCACGTTGGCGGACCTGCCGCCGGAGGCACTGGCCGGATACTTCGGGCTGGTCCGGCGGCTGGCGACGGCGGTGGAGGCCGGCCTGGGCGCCGGCGGCACGTTCGTGGCGATCAACAACCGGGTCTCCCAGTCCGTGCCGCACCTGCACACCCACGTGGTGCCGCGCACGAAGGGCGACGGCCTGCGCGGCTTCTTCTGGCCCCGCACCCGCTACGCCGACGACGACGAGGCGACCGCCTACGCCGACCAGATCCGCGCGGCGCTCTGATCGGGCGACCCTTCTTGGTAATCTTGATATCTCCGGCTCGGTGGGAGCTTCTTGCCAAGATCGTCAAGCGGGTCGGGCGTAGCGTGTGATCCAGAGGTGCGGAATCACCTCCTCGTCTCCGAGCGATGTGAAGTTCAGGGATTCGTAGAGCCGGCGGGCCGGCTCGTTGGTCCGGCCGGTGGCGACGAGGACGCGACGGGCACCGGCCCGGGTCAGCGCCGCGCCCACCAGAGCCCGTCCGACGCCACGCCGGTGAGCGGCCGGGTCGACCACCAACCGGTCGATGTCCAGGGTCGTGCCGTCCTCGGCCCAGGCGATCGCCCCGACGAGCACCGGTCGAACATCGGCCCGCCCGGCGGCGTCGCCTCCCGCTGGCTGACGGGTGAACGCGGCAAGCCAGTGCAGGGATGCCGCGCGCAGGTCGGCCAGGGTCTCGTGCAACGGCGGGATACGGTCGTCGCCGATCAGGGCGGCCTCGAGAGCGTACGCGGCGCGCTGCACCGCGAGCAGTGACCGGGCCAGCGCCTCGTCGAGGTCCGGCCGGACCTCGACGATCACCGGCACACCCCCGGTCCGGTCCATGCCTGCGCCACCTCCTCGAACAGCTCGGCGCCCTGCCGGGTGACGGCGCCTCGGCGCGCACCGACTCCCAGGTCCGCAGCGGCGATAGTACGTCCGCTGGGTCTCTCGACCTGCCCGGGTGGCGACGAGCCCGCCTGAATGTGGAGGCGGCGGGTAAGGAAGACGGTCTTGCCGGCGTTGCAAGCCGGTGAGGGTACGAAAGGAGTCCCACCGTGTTCCTGCGCCGCATGAAGGCCGAGATGATCTCCGCAGAGCAGGCCCTGCCCGGCCGACTCATCGCGATGCCGGTCGCCGACCGGCACGAGGTGCTGGGTAGCCCGCTGAAGGGCCCGTTCCCCGAGGGCGCGCAGGTCGCCGTGTTCGGGATGGGCTGCTTCTGGGGCGCCGAGCGGCTGTTCTGGACCCTGCCCGGCGTGATCACCACCTCCGCGGGCTACGCGGGCGGCTACACGCCGAACCCGACGTACGAGGAGGTCTGCTCAGGCCGCACCGGGCACGCCGAGGTCGTCCAGGTGGTGTACGACCCGACGACCATCAGCTACGAGGACCTGCTCAAGGTCTTCTGGGAGAACCACGACCCGACCCAGGGGATGCGCCAGGGCAACGACGTGGGCACCCAGTACCGGTCGGCGATCTACGCGACCACCGACGACCAGCTCGCCACCGCCCAGGCGTCCCGCGACGCGTTCGCGCCGATCGTGGCCCGCGCCGGCAGGGGCGAGATCACCACGGAGGTCGACCGGCTCGGCGACTACTACTTCGCCGAGGACTACCACCAGCAGTACCTCGCCCCGACCAAGAACCCGAACGGCTACTGCAACCACGGCCCCAACGGCCTGAGCTGCCCCGTCGGCATCGCCCGCACCGGCAGTTGAGAAGCGGAGGGTCTGCGACCTACCGTCGCAGACCCTCCGCCATCCACTACCGACCGTTGTGGAGATCAGAACTGGTCGGTGCCTCGTTGGCATCGGTGGTGCGGGACAGGCCCTCGCCCTAGCGACCACGGAGAGTTGCGGACAATTCAGTTCCCGTCGCCGTCGGACAGGACCTCAACACAGTTCGGACTTGAGCTGGCACACCGGTTCGGCTTCTTCTGTATCATGAATTCGATGATCCTCTTTCTTTCGTTCGCCGGCCGCCGTCCGCGACCGGTCTCCTACCGGGGTGGTTGGCTGAGGTGGAGAAGGTCGTGGGCGACCAGTTCGCCGTACGCGTCCGCCCACGGCCAACACCGCTTCGCGGTGCCGCAGACCGGACAGCGGCCGTCGCGCTGACGGCGCTCGGCGAGGGTCCGCCACCACCGGTCAACCGTCACCTGCACCGGCCGCCCGCCCGTCACCGCATAACCCGGATCACGATGGCGGCAACAACGATCAACACCATGACCGTCGCCAGCACCTTGTGCCTGACCGCGACCGGCAGGGGCTCCGGGGAATCGTCCGACGGCCGCGCTGGCCGGCGCACCCGGTCACCGTCCGGCACCGGGGGTGCGCCATGCGGATCGGGGTACGCGCGCACCTCGGCGGGGCTGGCGTCGTCGGCCATCACAGCGCCCGCAGTCCCGCTAGTACAGCCTCCAACACGTCATCGTTGAACTGAGGCGGATAGACGACGCGGGCTCGGCCGACAGCGCGCCCACCGGACAGCAGCCGCTCAAGCTCCCCCTCGGACACCGGGGCGGTCACCGCCCGGTACTCGGGTTTGATCACGCCAGCCAGCGCCACCCGGCGCTGTCGCTGCGGTAGTTGCGCTACGGCTGATGGCATGACTGGACTCCCGATCGGTGGGACGTGGACAGGGCCGCCCCCGCCTTCACCCGAGGGGGGCCCACTACCGGCACGGGCCGCCGGGCCTTCGGGTCGCCTCCACCGACCGCGCCGTGTGCTTTCAGCCTGCGATCAGGGGACTACGCTCGGAAGGAGGTCGATGCTTTCGGAGGCTTTCATCAGGGGGACCCGTGGAGGATCTCGGCGCGCAGCTCCGGCAGGCTCGTACCGAGGCCGGCGTCACGCTCGCCTCGGTGGCCGCGCGTACTTGCTACTCGGCGTCGCACCTGAGCAACGTCGAGGCTGGACGGCGAGCGGCGACCCCTGACATCGTGCTCGCCTACGCGCGAGCGCTTGGGGAGGGTGACGTGAACCGTCGACAGGTGCTCGGCTTGGCGGCCGGCGTCGTCGGCCCGGTCGTTGCCGGCGAGCTGATCCGAGCCGGCTTCAGCGCGGCGCTCCACGGCCGGACCGCCGAGGACGACTGGCGCGAGCGTGTCGACCAGTACGGCCGCGATTACATGGCCGTAGGCGCGGCGGTCCTTCAGACCCGCCTCGCGAGTGATCTCGTGATCCTTCAGCAGCACCTAGACACGCCTGCCATGTGGTCGCACGCCGCGCGGGCGTTGGTCACCTACGGCAAGACCACGCCGAATCCGGCCGAGGCGATCCGTTGGTACGACCTGGCGGCGACGGCGGCTGACCGCTCCGACGATCGCGGCGTGCGCGTGTGGGTCCGGGGCCGAGCGGCTATCGCGCTTGCCTACGAAGGAGCGGCGCTGTCGACGGCGCGGCGGTACGCGGATCAGGCGGTCGCACTGTCCGATCGCCTCTCACTCGGTCGCGTCCAGGCGCTCATGGCGCGGGCACACGTCGCGGCCGGTCGCGGCGACCAGGCCGGGGCGGTCGCGCTCGACACCGAAGCGCGGCGCGTCTTCGATCACGCCGCGTCGCCCGACGGCGAAGTTTCCGACACGGCTGTCCCTCCGTGGCGAATGGCGACATTCCGCAGCATGTTGTACGCCCGCCTCGGGATGCCGGGCCCCGGCGGCGAGGCCCAGGAGGAAGCCGACCGGACGCGACCGGCGGGCCTCCCGCGCTTTGCTACCCATATCGAGCTGCATCGGGGCCTGACGATGGCGAAGGCCGGCGACAAGGCCGGCGGCGTCGCCTACGCCCGACGAGCGTGGGACGCGCTACCCGCCGAGCGGCGCTCGCAGAGCCTGGCGCTCATGCTCCGCGAGGTCGACCGGGCGTGACCCGGCCGACCCCGGCGGGTCCTCAGGCGGTCCCCACGGCCGGCGGGCGGGCGGGACGCCTGTGTCCAGGACGGCCGTAGACCGCTCGGGGGGTGTCCCTATGGGTTTTGTCAAGCCGCGAGGCGGGGTTCGTCCGCCGGTTTCGGCTGGTATGGGGTCTTGGTGCGCAGCATGGCGTGTAGGACGTCGACGCGGCGTCGGGCGAGGCAGATGAGGGCGGCGTTGTGTTTCTTGCCCTCGGCGCGTTTCCGGTCGTAGTAGGTGCGGCTGGTCGGGTCGGTCAGGGCGGCGAACGCGGACAGGAAGAACGCGCGTTTGAGCTGCTTGTTGCCGCCCTTGGGTGGGTGCTCGCCGCGGATGCTGGTGCCGGAGCGGCGGGTGACTGGGGCCAGGCCGGCGTAGGCGGCGAGGTGGCCGGAGGTGGGGAAGGTGGTGCCGTCGCCGACTTCGAGCAGGATGCGGGCTGCGGTCCTGACGCCGATGCCGGGCATCGAGGTCAGGACCCCGGCAAGAGGGTGCGCATCAAGCATCCCCTCAACCTGTTCGGCGACTTGGTCACGCTGGTGCAGCAGGTCACGCAGGTTGTCAGCCAGTCGCGGCAGGACGGTCTCGGCCGCCGCGGTGCCAGGCACGACGACGGTCTGCGCGTCGAGCGCGGTGAGGATCTGCGCGACCAGGCGTACGCCTATGCGTGGCGCACGCTTCTTGACCATCTCGACCAGTTTCGTCCGGCCGGCCTTGCGCAGCCCGGCTGGTCCACCGCACTGCGACAGCAGCTCCAGCACGGCTGGATGCTGCAGTTTCGGGCCCAGGACCCGCTCCAGCGGCGGGTGGATCTGGGTGAGCAGACCACGAATCCGGTTGGAGATCCGGGTGACCTCGCCGGCGAGGTC
This sequence comes from Micromonospora sp. WMMA1363, assembly GCF_030345795.1. Classification (NCBI taxonomy): domain Bacteria; kingdom Bacillati; phylum Actinomycetota; class Actinomycetes; order Micromonosporales; family Micromonosporaceae; genus Micromonospora; species Micromonospora sp. WMMA1363. The sequence continues at coordinate 5,198,993 of NZ_JAUALB010000001.1, read as the reverse complement.
GTCGTCGTAGCCGACCAGGACTTCCAGCTCAGCGAGGGCGTCGTCGCCGGCGTCGACGCGGCGCAGCGTGTGCGGCAGGGTGCGGGCGGCGTCGGCGATCACGTAGGCGTCGCGGGCGTCGGTCTTCGCGGTGCCGGGGTGCAGGTCGGCCAGTCGGCGCATGACCAGGCCGGGCAGGTAGGCCACCTGATGCCCACACACGCGGGCCACCGCCACGGGCAGCGCGCCGATCGATGCGGGCTGGTCGACCACCATCAGGACCCGGCCGTGCCGGGCGAGCTTGTCGAACAGTTTCCGCAGGCCGGCCTCGGTATTGGGCAGCGTAGCGTCGTGCAGCCGCTTCCCTTCCGGGGTTAGCGCGACCGCATGGTGTCCTTCCTTGCCGACATCCAGTCCGATAAAGACGCCGTACTCGTCGTACAACGCTGTGCCTCCCCAACTGCTACCGTGGCTCGGCCGCTGGTCAGCGTCGGACTGCCGGCATCCACGTTACGAAGAGACCTACCCCGCACGCGGGGCGGCCGGGTCCCTATCAGCGGTCCGCCGACGCCACCCGGCCCGGCGACAACACCCCCCGGATCATGCGTACGACAGGGGCGGTTAGTCATACCGAGCCGGGCGACCGAGCAGTCCCCGGCTGGGGACGATCAAAAAGGTAACGGGTACTCCGGTCTAGGATCGCGCTCGCCGTCGTCTCAGAGGACGTCGCCCAGCTCGGCGACCGGCGCGGTACGCGGTACGCGGCGGCGTAGGTGGGCTGGCCTCCGACTTGTTACGGCAGGTCTGTTGCGTAGTCGATCAAGGGGCGGTCGAACTGGGGTTTCGTAGGGGGTTCGGCGAGGTCCGGGGTCCATGTGGGACGGGTACGGCCCGTTGGTGATCATGGTGTTTGCGAAGACAACCGTGATCGAGAATAGGACCGCACCCGCTGATGTCATCAGCACTGACCGAGATCGTGCTGCCACACCGGCCCCCCCAATCTGCCGTCACCGGCTGCGGTCACCGGTAGTGACCGTGACGGCGACCGTCGCAGCCTGTTCGTGGCGTTGGCGGTCATCAACGACCCGCGCGATCCGCGGGGCCGGCGGTATCCGCTGGTCAGTATCCTGGCGGCGGCGGTGTGCGCGGTGCTCGCCCGGGGCGTGCACGTTCGCGGCGGTCGCGGACTGGATGCGCTTTGGAGGACGAGTCGGTGTGGGCTCGGCTCGGGTTCGACGGCCAGGTATCGGCCGCGACGACGGTGTGGCGGTTGCTGATCCGGCTCGACGCCGAGGTGTTGTCGCAGGTCCTCGCGTGTTGGTTGCGGGAGCGGGCCGGGCCGGTCGTGATCGGCGCACGGCGGTGGCGGCTGGTCATCGCCGTGGACGGGAAGGTCGCCCGGGGTGCCCGGCTACCGGACGGGCGGCAGGTGCATCTGGCTCTCGGCGTACGACACCAGCACCAGGATCGTGCTCGCCCAGGTGCAGATCACGGCGAAGTCGAATGAGATTCCGGCGTTCACGCCGCTGCTGCGCCTGGTCGCGGCTGTGTTGGGATCGTTGAAGGATGTCCTGGTGGTCGCGGACGCGCTGCACGCCCAGACCGGGCACGCCGACCTGCTCGCCGCCGACGACGCTCATCTGATGGTCGCGGCCAAGGCCAACCAGTGCGCCACGAGGCGCTCTGACACATCCCCGCTTCAGGCGGGACAGACTCGAAGGGAGGTCTGCTGGGTCCGATGGCTCACCTGGATCCGAAAGGTGAAGGGAACAAGAGCATGCCAGGAAACCGGCGGCCGGGTTCAGATGCCCGAGACGGCGTGCCGGGAGACCCGCGCGGTATGGCGAAGACTTGATTGTTTGAACCCAACCTCCAGCGGCAGCAATTTACTGCGACCGGAAAGGCATCCGAAACCGGTGTCCGTCGTGTCCGGGGTGTACTGGTTCACTCTGGACAACCTTCGCGGCGGAAGCGATACCCAACGAGGGCATTCAAGGAGATGAGTGGGGCGCCTGCAGCCGCGCCATTTCGTGTGTCAGAGACGAACGTGGGATCACCGTCCCAGTCCGGCTGGCGGTGTCGGAGCGCTCATAGTAGTCGCCGGAGTCACGCCCGGCCAAGGAGAACGGGAAAGCCGTTCACAGGGCGAAGGAGCGCAGGTGATGCGGACTATGGGAAACGGTGGAGGCATGCGTAATGCAAAGCGCTGACACGGTACTCAAAGTCCTGCGTGACAGGGGACAACGAAAACTGCCCCTGGAACGGCTGATCGGCAACTGTTCAACGAACAGTTGTTTCTGATCGCCTACGGGAGGATTTACGCCAACGACGGCGCGATGACACCCGGAGTCGACGGGAAAACGCCCGACGGGATGAGCCTGGAAACCATCCGGGACATCGTCGACCGGCTTCGCGCCGAACGCTACCGGTTCACACCGGTCCGCCGGATATACATCCCGAAAAAGAACGGAACCCGACGGCCCCTCGGGCTGCCGTCCTGGACTGACAAACTGATCGGTGAGGTGGTGCACCTGCTGTTGGAGGCGTACTACGAACCGCAGTTCTCGGCCAGGTCGCACGGGTTCCGCGCCGGTCGGGGCTGCCACACCGCACTCGACGAGATCGCCTCGACATGGACGGGCACGACCTGGTTCATCGAAGGCGACATCGCCGACTGCTTCGGGAGCCTCGACCACGAGGTCATGCTCGCGATCCTAGCCGAGCAGATCCACGACAATCGGTTCTTGAACCTGGTAGGAGGAACGCTGCGGGCGGGATATCTGGAAGACTGGAAATGGTATGCCACGTACTCCGGTGCGCCGCAAGGCGGTGTCATATCGCCGATCCTGTCGAACATCTATCTCGACCGTCTCGATAAATTCGTGGAACAGGAGCTGGTCCCGGCCTGGACCCGCGGAACAGTCCGACGGCAGAATCGGGCGTACTACAACGCGACGGCGAGAGTCGGCTACTGGAAAATGAGGGGCGACCGCGACAAGGTCAAAGCCTTCCGCAAGATCCAGCAGTCGATTCCCACTCGCGACGTTCACGACCCGGACTACCGCCGGCTGCGCTATATCCGCTACGCCGACGATCACCTCCTAGGATTCGCCGGCACCAAAGCCGAAGCCGAACAGATCAAGAATGAGCTGGCCGCGTTCCTGCGCAAGGATCTGAAGCTCGCTTTCTCCACCGAGAAAACCTTGATCACCCACGCCCGCACCCACAAGGAGCGGTTCCTCGGCTACGACATCTGGACACGGCAGGCCGACAATTGGCACACCAAGGGCAAGCGCTCACTCAACGGCTCCATCGCCCTCGGTGCCCCACCGGAAGCCGTCAACGCCAAATGCCGGGTAGACGGCGGGAGTCTCACCCGCCGTCCCCCACAGATCCGGACGTAAGCCTCTCGGCTTATCCGGCTCGTGCCGTTCGGTTATCAGGTCGTGTACCGCAGTGTCCAGTGAGCGAATAGGTTCGGTGTCCGTTGTCGGACTCCCATCAACCATGCCCGCGCCCGGTCGTCACTGCGTTTGAGTCGCTTGTACTTCCACTTCCCCCAGCGCATCAGATGGCGGTCGACACGCTTGCCGATCGGGTTCACCGCGCTCGGGTAGAACACGGTGAAGTAGTTCAACCAGCCCCGTAGGTCCGGGTTGATCTCTTCCGCGAGGTCGGCCAGGTTTTCGGTCGTGCGCCGATGTAGCCGCCAGGACGCGACCTTGCGGCTCATGTCGGCCAGCTTCCCCGGAGCCACCGCTGGCAGGAACCCCGTTCGGGACTTCCCCCGGACGAAGGTCTTGCGGGGACGAAACGCGTATCCGCAGAACGTGAACGTCACCTGGCCGTAGTCCAGGCGACGCCGGTCGTCCTTGCAGTACACGATGCGCGTCTTGTCGGGATGCACCTGCAACCCGATGTCCGCGAACCGGCGATCGATCGCCTGCCGCATCTGGTGCGCCTGACGTTCGGTCACGCAGTGGACCACCACATCGTCTGCGAACCGCTCGAACCCGACCCCGGGAAACTCCCGGGACATCCAGGTGTCGAAGCCGTAGTGCAGGAAGATGTTGGCGATCAACGGGGAGATCGGGCCACCCTGCGGTGTCCCCTTCGTCCGGCAGGCCAAGGTTCCGTCGGGCATCAGCATCGGCGCCTTCAACCAGCGCTGCACATACAGCATGACCCACGGCTGGGCCGCGTGTCGTGCCACCGCCTTGAGCATCAGCTCCCACGGCACCGAATCGAAGAAGGCTTTGACGTCCAGGTCGACGACCCAGTCCTTCTTGAAACACCGCTGCCGGCACACCCGCACCGCATCCACCGGGGACCGTCCGGGACGATAGCCGTAGGAGTCGTCGTGGAACACCTTCTCCACCTCCGGCTCCAGCACCAGCACCGCCGCCGTCTGCACCACCCGGTCGACCACGTTGGGTATGCCCAGAATCCTGGTTCCACCCTTCTTGGGGATCTCCACCGCCCGGACCGGGCCGGGAAAGTAGCTGCCCGACGACATGCGGTTCCACAGCCGGTAGAGGTTGTCAGTCAACCGCTCCTCGAACTGTTCGATCGTCACGCCGTCGGCCCCGGCCGCTCCGCCGTTACCCTTCACCTTCAACCACGCGGCCCAGATCAGCCGCTTGGGGATGTCGTGCGACTTACCTGTCAACCCTGACTGACTCACGCGGTTCCTCCCTCACGGTTGACCGCCCGCGCCAGCCTGAACGACCCCGCCCCTTCGCTCCCCGACCCACTGCGATACGCAGGCGGTTCACAGCTACTACGGGCGAGTCCGCCAGCGTCCCCGCATCGGTACTCCGCTCCTCGCGGTTTCCGCCGCTTGGAGTTCTCCCTCTCGCCGCCGGTCACCCAACGGGCGGTATCGGGGTCCGCCTTCACACGTTCCATACGAGAGCCTGGACCGGGCTCATGCTGCCTATATGCCGGACACCACCTGGGCAGTAAGCGGCTATCCCCCAGGCTCTTCCCGAGACTCACCTCCGGCCTCGGTTTTGATGTCATCTGACTGAGTTTCGACACGTCAACGGCAGAGAACTCGACGTTCATCGCTCATCTTCCCGGTCCACACCTGACGCGATCATGCCGCGCCTTTTCCAACGGGTGCGGCTCCTCTGAGGTGATCGTCTATTGTGGGATGGCACCGCCGAGGTAGCGGCTGTTGTGGATGCGTTGTTGTTCCTGGGCCAGGTGCCAGGTCCAGTACTGGTCGAAGTCGCCGTTGCTGATCAGGGTGCGGAGTTTGAGGATTGCTTCGGCGCCGTCGAGGCCCCAGCGAGCGCCGGTGACGTCCATACGATCTTTGACCAGGTGGCGGCAGGCGCCTTCGATCACCCCGGTGGCGATCGGCCACCCGTTGGCCAGCGCGGTCGGGTAGTCCAGGTACGGTTTTTTGGCCAGCAGGTAGGCGGCGGCGACATCGGCGGGTTTGCGTTTGCCGGGGTCCAGGCCGTGGTAGGTGGCCTTGCGTCGGATGGCTGCGGCGACTATGCCGGCCCGTCCGGCCAACACCTGCCGGGCCTGGGCGCGGACCCACCGTTCGGCGTTCGGGTCGCCCTCCGGGTGGAAACACCAGGTGGCCTTCCAGAGGTACTCGATGACGTGGATGAAGTCCACAACAACCGGCAAGGTGATCTTGCGGGTTTTGGCCTCGGCGTGGATCCGGTCGATCTGGTGGGTGTTGCCGTCGACCAGGGCGATCCAGGTCCGAGCGTGGTCGGGGTCGCGGCGGTCGGCCTCGGCGAACCCGGCGGCGATCACCGCCGCGGCGTCGTCGGTCACGCTGGCGTGCAGCCACTTGCCGGAGGTGACCGGCGCCGGGGTAGCAGTTTGGGCCGCTTCGGGGTCCTCGGGCAGGATGTCGGCGATGGTGCGCGGCTTGCCGGTCACGTCGAAGACCGCGGCGACCTCGCACATCCGCTTGCGGTTGCGTTTCTCGCCCTTGGACCGGCGGCCGGCCAGTTTCTGGCTGACCGCGGCCTTGGCGGTGCCCGCGCGGAGCCCGTCGGGGCGCATCACCACCCCTTTGGCGTCGAAGGACAACGCCAGCACATCATCATCGGCCGACCAGTCCGGGGCGTGGGCGGTGTAGAAGGCATCCACATCTATCGCCGCTGCGGCGGCCAACGCCTCGACCTGCCGTTTCCCGATACGCACCGTGGTGGCCCGCTCAATCGCGGCCGCCGCGTCGGTGAACGAGCCGCGGGCCGCCTCGGCCGCGGCCAACCGGCGCAGTCCATGCGAGTGCTTCTCCACGGGCAGGTTCAACACCGCGTCCGCCGGGTTCAGATCGGCCCGCGCCCGCGCCCGGTAGGCGATACGCGTCACCACCACCTCACCGAACCGGGTGGCCAGCGTCCGCTGCCGCCCCCGCTCGGCCCACCCCCGCAGATGGCTATCGGCGTCGGTCACCTCGTCGAGCCGTTCCTCCCGACTGGCACGAAGATCCAGACTGTCCTGCAACAACTGACACAGCAACCGCATGCCATCGGTATGCAGCCGCTCCTCCAGTTCGGCGTGAGTCATCCCCGCCGCATGCTCACCGGACAGGAAGTCCACCATCGCGCCGAACCGCACGGATGAGCCGGCGAAAGCATCGTCCGCCGTCTCGGATGCGTACTCTTGCACCGGGCTCCCTCTTTGCTGATGTTCGTGTCTCGCAACCGACGAACATAGCGGGAGGATCCCTTTCACCATCACAACCAGTAACACATCCCCAGGCCACACAGCGTGTCGCCGCACCTCACCAGAGCCGCACCCTTTTCCAACGACGCTCAGGACGACGGTCTTCAGCCAACGCCCCTCGTGGTGGTTTGAAGCCTGCTTCCGCACGCCGGCTCCGGAGGGCCAAACAACCTCCATCTCTCGTACAGCACCGCAGTCCACGAGGCCGCCATCCGTCTCTGCCTCGCTTTCCACGTTCGTGTTCGCAAGAGGTGATCTCAGCACCGCATAAGGGTTGATTGGTGCGACACGGGCGAAGGCAGCGAGTCGGGCGGTCTTGGAAACAGGCGTGGAGCCATCGATAGACACGTCCTTGCGACAGATCCGCGTCTTCGAGAGGGCTCCACGTGATTGCCTATCGTGCCATGGTCGACGTCCCCAGGGAACTTGTGCAGCACCTCGGTCGGCTTCTTGCCGCCGAACGCCGGGCTCGGGGAACCCGTACCGGCACGCGGGCGTTGACCTGCTTCTACCAGGCGTTGATGGTGCTGGTCTGGTTCCGTAAGGCCGAGGACGTGGCCTTGCTCGGCGCTGGGTTCGGCGTGTCTCGGGCGACCGCGTACCGCTACCGCGACGAGGGCATCGCCGTGCTCACGGCCCAGGCGCAGGATCTGCACACGGCTCTGCGGCGGGTGGCCGACGACGGCTGGTCGCACGTCATCCTGGACGGGAAACTCTTCGACTGTGACCGGCTCACCGAGACCACTTTGTCGGTGAAGGGCGAGGTGATCGACGCCTGGTATTCCGGGAAGCACCGCGACTTCGGCGCGAACATTCAAGCGGTCATGCGCCCCGACGGTCTGCCGATCTGAACATCCGAGGCGCTACCCGGGCACCTGCACGACACCAGTTGCGCCCGTGAGTTGGGCATCACCGCCGCGCTGAACTGGTCCGCAGCCGAGCTTGATCTTCCCACGCTGGCCGACTCCGGCTACGAAAGCGCAGGCCACGGCATCAAGACCCCGATCAAACAGCCCGCCGACGGCAGCCGGCTCGCGTCCGACAACCGCGCCTACAACCGGCTACTACGCGGCCTGCGCTGGCAGGGCGAACGCGGCTTCGCGATCCTGATCGGACGGTGGAGAACACTTCGCCACACCACCGCCAGCCCACGCCGAATCGGCGACATCGTCGCCGCCGCTCTGCACCTGACCCACGTCGAATACAAATACCTACCGCAAAGTTGCTGAGATCACCTCGGTGCGCAGACCCGCGACACCGGTCGCGGCCGTAAGGAGACCCGCACCGTCAAAGCACTGACCGTCCAGACCCCGGGCGGGCTGGGCTTCCCGAACGCCGAGCAGGCCGTCCCGATCACCCGGACCCGCACGATCAAGGGCAAGACCACCCGCGAAACCGCGTACCTGACCATCTCGCTACCCGCCGGCCAGGCCCAACCCGCCGATCTCGGCACCTGGGCGCGTTCTGAAATGGCATATCGAAAATCGCCTCCATTACGTGCGGGATGTCACGTTCCGTGAGGATGCCCATCAGGCCCGGACCGGCCACGGTCCCGCCGTGTTCGCCACCCTCCGTAACACCGCAATCGGCTACCACCACACTGACGGTGCTACCAACATCGCCGAAGCCACCCGACGCGCCAACCACCGCCCACACGAACTCATCGACGCCGTGACCACCGGAAAACCGATCGTGACCAGCGGCGACCCGACTACGCAATAGCCCTGCTTGTTACGGCGGGCGGTTGACTGACGAACGTACGTGGCGGGCGGGGCGTCAGTCGCAGCGGAAGAGTACGTCATTGTCCGCTAGGAGCCAAGAACCCCAACGGCTACCGCAACCACGGCCCCAACAGGCTGAGCTGCCCAGTCGCCGCCGGCCGACCAGGAAACCCGCTGGGGGCCGAGACCGAGCGGCCTCGGCCCCCAGCGCCACACGCTTCCGCAACGGCCGGAGGGCTGCTGTCTTAGTGAGAGGCAGCAGCCCTCCATCTGTTCGCTAACTACTCTTGGTCATCTTGGCTAAATAGAAGACGCCGAGAAGCAGCAGGCTGAGGACGATCCCCACAGAAGTGGCGAGTTCCCAGGAAATGACACTGAGCTGCGCCATCACCCCAAGGACAAGCCAGATCAACAGGCCGACGCCCATCAAGAGGTTCCGCGACAAATGCGGTCGCTTAATCAAGAGTCCTCCTCACCGATACGCACATCTACCTTCCATGCCGACGATGTGCCCGGCGACTGGTACTCCGCCTGCCCAAAAGCCGGCGACGAAGCCAACTACCCCGATCCAGAATCTGGTACGAGCACCGCGCGAGCAATACCAGTTCTCGTAACGACGCCAGCCTTGCCGCTGTCGCTTGTAGGAATGAGGACTGCCGTGTATGCAGCGGAGCCGCTGGCATTCCCCAGACCTCCAATGCCACCTGAGGCCAGACTTCGCCCCTCTGTAGTACTTGCGGCTGGAGTTGTAGTACTTCTTGAACTTCCGACAACTCCAACGCCACTTGCTGCACCACCTCTTGCCGTCCACATCGAACTTGTTTGCGGGGTCGGCGCAGGTGTATTCGTAGGCGTTGCAGCTGCCGCCGTAGACGGGGTCGGTTTGGAGGAAGCGGCCGGTGACCGTGTTGTAGAGGCGGACGCCCATGAGGATGATGCCTGACGGGGTGTCCGCCGCCCGCTGCTTGGCACCGAGCCAGCCGTACCGCTGCGTCCCGATGTCGGCGGGGTTGCGTGGGGTGCCGTACTCGTCGGCCTCGCTGGTGCGGGACAGGCCCTCGTCGTCGCCGTGGATGGCCGCGACCAGGTCGCCGTGCAGGTTGGTGAGCTGCCAGTCGACCTGCCCGCTGTCACTGTCGAAGATGCCCGCCATCGCCGACAGGCCTGACACCGGCCGGGTGAACCGGTCGGCTGTCTCCTGCGTCCACGACGGGCTGTCCTCGCCCCCGTCGTAGTGGTGCACCGACTGCACGACGCTGCCGCTGGCGTTGTCCGTCCACGACCGAATCCGCTCGCCGGTCACGTCCAACACGTAGTCGGTGGTCCGGCCGCCCTGGGTGATCGTGTTCACCAGGTTCGTCGAGTGGTACGTGACCGTCACGTTCCCACCAGCGGCGTTGGCGGTGTCGACCGCCGGCACCGTTGTCGTCCGGCCCAACGCGTCGTACACGTAGCCGGCGGTGTTCACCCGGTCGGCCGTGTCGTACGTCCACGTCCGCGACGATGCCGCCGTCGCGGTCTGGCACGCACCGTCCGTACCCGGGCCGTACACGGACGCCGAGGTCCGGTTCGACGACGCGCTGAACCCGTACGACCGGGTGGTGCACTGCCCGCCGATGGTGTCCCGGATCGAGGTGAGCCGGCCCGCCCGGTCGTAGGTGTAGCTCTGCTCCGACAGGCTCGACGACCGTTGCCGCCACTGACCGTGCGCCGACTCCCCGACGGACTCGGTGTAGAGGGTGCAGTCGGGCAACCCGCAACCCGGCTTCGTGTAGGTCAGCCCGGTCTGGGTACCGGTCTCGTCGGTCTCCGTGGCGACCCGCACCCCGTTCGGCCACGTCTCCGAGGTCAGGCTCCCGTCGGCGTCGTAGCTGCCGGTGAACGTGCCGGCCTGCGAGTCGTCGACCGAGGTCAGCAGACCCCGCCGCTCGGCGCCACCGTCGTAGGTGTACGTCCGGGTGGCCTTGCCGTCGGTGCTGGTCGCCACCCGACCGAGCAGGTCGTAGGTGGAGGTGGAGGTGACCCCGTCGGCGTCGGTGTAGGACGTCTGCCGACCCAGGCTGTCGTAGCCGGTCACCACCTGCGCGGTCGACAGCCCGCCGACCATCGACTGCACGCGCAGCAGCCGCCCGGTCGCCGGCTCGTAGACGTTCCGCGAGATCGGGACCGCCGTGCCCAGCCCCGACGCCGCCACGCTGGTCTCGTACGCCCGACCGGCGCCGTCGTACGTCGTGGTGGTCGTGCGCAGCGTCCCGGCACTGGTCTTCTCCGTCACCACCCGCGACTGGTTGAACATGTCGTAGGTGGTCACCGTGGCCTGCAGCTCCGGCCCGCTGGCGGCCTGCCCGCCCGGCTGCACCCGGCACGGCAGGTTCGCCCACTCCGGTTTCAGGTCGCACTCGGCGTACCCCGAACCGGCCGTCGCCCGGTAGTAGATGGTCCTGCGGGTCTACGGGGTGGTGTCGGTGGCCCCGCCGGCCGGGTTGGTGGTCGCCGCCACCAGGCCGGTGACCGGGTCGTAGCTGGTGCGCGTCTTGTACGCCAACCCGGCGGGGTCGGCGATCGTCGCGGTGGGCTGCCGCAGCGTCCAGTCGTACTCGGTCTTGGTGGTACGCGGGTCGTGTTCCACCCAGCCGCCGGTGGTGCTGTCCCAGACCCGCACCTGCCGCACCTCGGTGGTCACCAGGTTGTATGGGGCACCTGTGGTGGGGGCGCCCTCGTCGTAGGTGTTGGCCGTGTAGGCCCGACCGCGGACCACGCTCCCGTCCGGGAGCGTCACATCGTGCCCCGGCCCCCACGTGTCCATCAGCCGCTGCCCGTCCGGGGAGTACGTGTTCAGCGTGGACCGGTCCCTGGCCAGGCCGGCCTCCTGGTCGGCGCTGTCCGTCGCCGACTCGGTCAGGGCGAGCGTGCGGTTGCCGGCGGTCAGGGTGCGGGTGACGTTGCCCCACTGGTCATACCAGGTGGTGGAGATGGACCCGCCGGGCTGCGCGGTGTTCACCTCGCGAGCGTTCGCGTCGAGGTAGCTGACGGTGGCCCGCTCGTACGACGACGGCAGCATGCCGGCGGCCTGGTCACCATTCGGTACCTGCGTGGCCGGGAAGACGGCGACGGCGTCCGTGGGTGGTTCGTTCTGGTACCAGCGGGCCGTCTGTGCCCCGGACATGTCGTACGGGGCTCCGGTGCCGGAGGTGGGCACCCGGTAGACCACCGTGGTGGTGGCCGTGCCCGCGCTCAACGCGGAGCGGGTCGCCGCCCGGAACCGGCCCTTGCCCGAGTCGGCGGGCAGCGTGGTGTAGGACAACTGCCACGGTTCCTGCGCGGTCGGGGTCACCGCGGTGATGATGCCGTCAGCGTCGTAGGAGTACCGGTCCCGCAGGTGATGGACACCGTTCCCGTCGGTCCAGTCGAGCCGTGGGTCCCAGGTGGCGCGGAGTCGGCCGCCGTTGTCGTAGGCGTAGCGGGCCAGCACCAGGGTCCGCATCGCCGGGGTCGGCAGGTCCGGGTCCCACGCGGTGAACGAGATCTCCTTGACCCGGCCGAGGTAATCTCCCCAGCCGGCCTCCGCGGTGCCCGTGGCGGTGGTGCCGGTGGCGTAGCTGAAGGTCAACGCCCGGCAGCCACGGGTCATGGTCGCGCAGTTCACCCCGTCCGGCACCGGTGCCAGCATCCGGGTCGGACGCACCACCGTCGCCCCGCCAGCGATGGCTGACTCCCACGAGATCGTGGTGGTCTGCCCCGATCCGGGCACCGTGACCGCCGTCGGGTTGTACAACCCGGCCGGGGAGCCGGAGACGCGGGTGAACGTGACGGTGTTGCCGTCCAGATCAGTCAACGTGTACGAATCCGAGCTGGTGGTGTAGGTCAGCTTCAGGTCCTCCATCCCGATCTCGGGGTGGAAGGACTCGCCACCGGTGACGTTCGCCTTCTTCGCGAACCCGATCGTGTCGCCCTCGGGCAGCCCCACCTGCGCCAGCGACCCGGTCCGTGTCAGGCTCGTGTACGGGGCGTCGGCCTCCTCGACGGCAACGCCGGAGACCCAGCCCGGACCGAACATGTTCGCCGTGTCCGTCTGGCCCGCCCGACGGGTGTTGAAGGAGCGGGTCACCGTCAGGTCCGAGCCGTACGAGTCCACCGACACGTCCGAGTCGGACAGAGTGCAGTTACCGGTGATCAGGTTGACCGTGCACGGCCCCACGCTCGTCGTCGCCGCCGTCGCGTTGTTCTTGTCGAACGTGATCGTGACCGGGTTCGACGTCGCCCCGCCGTTGAACGATCCCCGCAGCTGCACCGGCCCGTCCAACGGGTCCGGGCCGGCTTCGGCGTCGTTGAGGGTCTTGGCCACGTCCCAGTTCACCTTCTGGAACTGTCCACCGCCGCTGGAGGCCAGCGGCCAGGTCACCGCGCCCCCGCCAACGGCCTTCGTCACGTCGGTTGCGGGAATGTTCACCCACGCGTCGGCGTCACCACGCCGCCACTGGTAGGTCACCGAGGTGATCCCCGACGAGGCGACCGCGGTGATCGCCGTCTTGGCCGCGGTCACATCACCCGTCTTCGGCGCGGTCACTCCGGCCGAACCGACGTTGAACTGGTATGACTTGCTCGCGGACTGGTTACCCGCCCGGTCGACCGACCGCACGTACAGGGTGTGCGGTCCATCGTTGCTGACCGGCACCGACACCGACGCCCCGCCACCGAGGCCCGACGCGGACACGCTCTGGTTCGGCGGATTGGCATCCAGCCCGTACTGGTAGGAGGTCACATCGCTGACGCCGGAGGCACCGAACGTGAAGCTCGCCGCCGTGCCAGCCCCGCCCGCCCAGCCGCCCGCCGGGTAGTTCGACGAGGACACCGTCGGCATCGCTGACGGTGCGATCGTGTCGACGATCATGGCGCAGTAGGTGCTCCACGTCCCGTTGACCAGGCCGTCGTTGCCCCGCACGTGCCAAGAGTAGGTGCCACCCTCGCTGAACGCGCCGGCCGGCACCGAAGCCGACAGCCAGGAACCCGACGCGCCCGGCCCGACGATCGTGCTGCCGATGCGCGTGCCACCGCCGGTCAGCCACTCGAACTCGGCCTTCACCTGTGACCCCTCGGGGTCGCTGACCTGCGCCCGCAACTGCGGCGTCTTCGTGTTGACGTACGGCGTGTTCGGGTTGGTCGCGCACGGCGAGGACGGAACGGTGGCCCGTGCCGTCACGGTCGGCGGAGTCTGGTAGGTCAACGTGACGTAGGGGTCGTGTGCTCCCTCCATCGAGTCGAACTTCTTCCACGCCAGGTTGTCGGTCTCCGACGTCGCCCGCAGGCCGATGTTCACCGTGCAGCACGTCGCACCGTTGGCGTGGTCGGCGAACGCTCCGGTCACCGACGAGTTGACCCAGCCGTCCGCGCAGGATGAGCTGTAGCCCTTCGTCGTCGACGTGTAGCCCAGCCGTTTGCGCCACTCCGGCTGGCTCGTCCACCGCGTCGCCGGGCTCACGTACAACGTCTGCCAGGTCTCCCACTGCCGCGGCGTACACGACCACGAGTGGAAGTTCCACAGGTAGATCGTCGCCGCCTGGACGTGCTTGCCCTTCAACCAGTCCAGATCGGTGAACCGCACGAACGACCGCGCCTTCGTCGCACCACCGTCGAAGGTGCCCACCTTCAACTCGGTGGCCGCCGACTGGTCGGACGTGTAGTCCGACTGCACGAACGTCGAAGTTCGGGTTCAACGTGACCGCCGGGTCGATCGTCACCGGGAACACCGTCTCCGGATCGGTCAACCACCGCTCGTCCGGCGTCAACGTCATCGCCACCCGACCGGCCTTCGCCGCACCGACCTGTTTGGCGACCTTCGCCCGCCGCAGCCGCTCACCCGACTGCGAATCGACCTGGGCGTCCCACATCTGCGGCTCTGGCGAGACACCTACGACGGCACCACGCGCGTTGCGGACCTCGAATCCCCCGCGCTTGTCGCCGGCGAGCGTCAGCCCCTTGCCCCGCAGCGGCAACGAGATGTCGCGAACGTGGGCGACCGCCGCCCGGTTCTTCACCACCAGGAACTGCTCGAACCCGGTACGGGTCGACTCCACCACCAGGTCCACGCCGGGACGCACCTCGGCATAGGTCGCCTTCGTCCCCTCCACCGTCGGCGCAGGCAACCGGCCGGACCACCCGAGCGACACCGTCCCACCGTCACCGTCCACCGTCACCAGGTCGTGCTCACCGGCAGCGGCGGGCCCGGACAACCGCAGGCCCGCCGGATGGGCTTTCGCCGCCACCGACCCATCGGCCTGCGGCACGAGCGAGAAGTCCACCGGCCGCCACCCGCCGGCCTTTTCGTCCCGCAGCCGCACCGGGCCGAGGTGAACCTCCGCCTCCACCCGACCATCCGGAAAAGCCCAGAACTCCGACGTCTCCGACGTCATCCCGCTGATCCGGACCTTCTTGCCTGTCGACCGCGCCGTCACCAGGGCCGCCGCCTCGTCCGGGCGTTCCAACACCGCCGGGCCGGCAGGCGTCGTCTGCCGCGGCGGATTCGCCGGTGCCGCCGACGCCGGCTCGGCCGTCACCCAGTCGGCCATCGTCACGGCCAGCACGGCCGACATGCCAGCCGCCACCGCACGACCCAGCGGGCCACGTGAGCCACCCCCGCTTTCATGGAGTTTCTTGACCATGGTCTGATGGCCGTGGGGGAGGAAGTATCCGTGGCAGCACCGAAGAAGTACCCCGATGAGCTCCGTCAGCGCGCTGTGCGCTTGTACCGCGAATCGGACCCGAAGCCGGTGATCCGGCGCTTGGCCGAGCAGCTCGGCGTGCATCACGAGGCGCTCAGGAACTGGATCCGTCAGGCCGAGGCTGACACGGGTGAGCGTCACGACCGGCCGACCAGCGAGATGGTCGAGGAGAACCGCCGGCTGCGCAGGGAGGTCACCGAGCTGCGGCGGGCCAACGAGATCCTGAAAGCGGCGAGCGCGTATTTCGCGGCGGAGCTCGACCCGACCCGGCGACGGTCATGACGTTCATTGATGAACACCGTGACCAGTTCGCGGTCGCGCTCCTGCTACGGGTCCTGAACATCGGCGCTTCGACCTACTACGCGTGGGTCAAGCAGGCCGAGGCGCCCTGCGACCGCGACGTGGTCGACCTGGGCCTGATCTCCAACATTCACGAGATCTGGGAGACCTCCGGGCGCACCTACGGCGCGGACCGGGTCCACCGCCAGCTACGCCGCGACGGCATCTACGTGGGTCGCAAACGCGTCGAGCGGCTGATGACGCAGCAGGGCTGGCAGGGCGCGTTCCTGCGCCGCGGCTGGCGCGGCGGCTCCACGCGGCAGGACCCACGGCACACACCGGCGCCGGACCTTGTCGGGCGGCAGTTCACCGCCACCGGGCCGAACCGGCTCTGGGTCGCCGACGCCACCCGCATCCCCTGCGGCGAAGGCGTGTTCTGGCTCGCCGCGGTCCGCGACGTCTTCTCCCGCCGAATCGTCGGCTGGAAGACCTCCAACCGCTGCGACACCGACCTGATCCTCGCCGCCCTCGAATACGGCATCTGGTCGCGCGACGTCCGCGACGGCCAGTTGATCCACCACTCAGATCGCGGGTCGAACTACACATCGTTCCGGTTCGCGGAACGCTTACAGGACAACGGGATCCTGCCCTCGATGGGCTCCGTCGGCGACAGCTACGACAACGCCCTGATGGAGAATTTCTGGTCGACGCTGAAGATCGAACTCGTCTACCGCACGAGCTGGCGGACCCGCGACGAGGCCGAGAACGCGATCTTCGCCTACATCGACGGCTGGTACAACACCCGCCGCATCCAGAAGGAACTGGGCTACCTCAGCCCGAACGAGTACGAGACCGCCTGGCACACCCACCAGAGGCAACCAGCCGAACCACCTATCGCCACCCCTGCGCCAGCCGGCAGCAGGTAACCACCGCTCCAGCAAAGCGGGGGAAGCTCAACGCGACAGTCGGGGGATCCCCGATCTGCTCCCCCACAGCGTTCTTCCTGGTCGCACTGATCCTCCTTGACGGACAGTGTCATCAGAGAACACGGAGGGAGGGTGGCGATCATCAACCGTTCCGGCTGATGATCAACCCGGATAGCCATTGCACCGCCGATGCAACTTGCAACGACACCGATGACTGCGCCTCGAGCTGGGCAAACGTGCACACACCCGCGCCTTGGTGTGACGCGGATTGCAGCGGTGGCGGCCCACCCGCCAAACGCCTGATTTACCGCTCGGGGACATGTCGGGGTGAGATCTGGCATCAACCACGCCAGTTGGACATCGATCCGTCGACGCAGCTCCCCGCGGGACGCCGGACACGCGGGGACGCCGGACACGCGGGACAACGAAATCCGCGGATGCGTTGATTGTCACAGACGGTGAGGTAAGCAGATCCTCGCAGCGTGACCGCCGAGGACACAATCCGCCACCGTCACCCCTCCCGACGTCACGCTCCGCAGTCGGGGGCGAGAATTCTAGCAACGCTTTTACGCGACCGTCATAGTCTCAACAGGCTAATCGCAACATCCTCTGGCAGCATGGGCTGACATGTGCGGACTTGCGGGCGAATTGCGCCGTGACGGTTCCCGGGCCGATGTGGCTGCGGTGGAGCGCATGGCAGCCACGATGAGTGACCGAGGGCCGGACGACAGCGGAGTGTGGGCGCAAGGGCCCACCGCCCTGGGGCACCGCCGTCTGAAAATCATCGACCTCTCCGCCGCGAGCGGGCAGCCTCTCGTGGACGCCTCCGCCGGGCTGGCCGGCGTCTTCAACGGCTGCATCTACAACTACCGCGAACTGCGCACCGAACTCCAGTCCAAGGGGCACCACTTCTTCTCGTCCGGCGACAGCGAGGTCGTACTCAAGGCGTACGCCGAGTGGGGACTCGACTTCGTCGACCACCTGATCGGCATGTTCGCCGTCGCGATCAGCGAGCGGGACACCGGCCGACTCGTACTGGCCCGGGACCGGCTCGGCATCAAACCGCTCTACCTGGCCGAGTCGCCGAGCATGGTCCGCTTCGCCAGCACCCTGCCGGCGCTGCTGGCCGGCGGCGGGATCGACACGACCATCGACCCGGTCGCGCTCGCGCACTACCTGAGCTTCCACAGCATCGTGCCGCCGCCGCGCACCATCCTGCGCGGCGTGACCAAGCTGCCCCCGGCCACCGTGCGCGTCTACGAACCGGACGGCCGCCGGCACGAGCGGGTGTACTGGGATCCGTCCTTCACCCGGGACGCCGCACGCGCCGGCTGGTCCGGGAAAGACTGGCAGGACGCCCTGCTGGAGTCGCTGACCACCGCCGTCCGCCGGCGGATGGTCGCCGACGTGCCGGTGGGTGTGTTGCTCTCCGGCGGCCTGGACTCCAGCCTGGTGGTGGCCCTGCTCGCCGGCGAGGGGCAACGCGGGCTGTCGACCTTCTCCATCGGCTTCGACTCCGTCGGCGGCCGGGAGGGCGACGAGTTCCGCTACTCCGACGTGGTCGCCGAGACGTTCGACACCGACCACCACCAGATCAGGGTGCCCACCGGCGACCTGGTGCCGCCGCTGGAGGCCGCCGTCGCCGCGATGAGCGAGCCGATGGTCAGCCACGACTGCGTCGCGTTCTACCTGCTCAGCCAGGAGGTCGCCCGGCACGTCAAGGTGGTGCAGTCGGGCCAGGGCGCGGACGAGATCCTCGGCGGCTACCACTGGTATCCGCCGCTGGCGCGGGTTGCCCGCCCCGACGCCCTCGACACGTACGCGCGCGCGTTCTTCGACCGGGACGCGGCCGGGCTGGCCGGCGTACTCAACTCCGACTGGCTGGCCGACGGCGACCCGGCGCGGGACTTCGTGGCCGGGCACCTCGCCAAGCGCGGCGCCGAGACCGCGGTCGACGCCGGCCTGCGGATCGACACCCAGGTGATGCTGACCGACGATCCGGTGAAGCGGGTCGACAACATGACCATGGCGCACGGGTTGGAGGCCCGGGTGCCGTTCCTGGACCACGAGTTCGTGGAGCTTGCCGCGGGCTGCCCGCCGGAGCTGAAGCTGGCGCAGGGGGGCAAGGGCGTACTCAAGGAGATCGGCCGGCGGGTCCTCCCGCACGAGGTCATCGACCGGCCGAAGGGGTACTTCCCCGTCCCGGGCCTCACCCACCTGGAAGGCAAGCTCCTCGACCGGGTGCGGGACGCCCTCACCGCACCGGAGGCCCGCCGCCGCGCCCTCTACCGCACCGACTACGTCGACGCTCTGCTCGCCGACCCGAATGCCGAACTGACCCCGTTGAACGGAAACAAGCTGTGGCAACTCGGACTCCTGGAAATGTGGCTCCAGAGCCACGGAATCGACTGACCGTGTCAGGCACCCTCGCGACCGGGGTGGCTGTGGCGGACCAGGTGCGCGGCCGGAGCCGACGGTTCGAACGGGTCGGGCCGGGCGGCGACCCGGTTGCGGCGACGCCCGGCCCGGAGGCGGACGGAGCGGGCGACGATCGCACCGACGGCGTGGTGCTGGACTGCGGCTGGGGCCGGCTGGTGTTCGGCCAGACCTTCGCCGACCAGTCGGCCGTCGCCGACGTGCTGCGTTCGGAGGCCGCCGGGGCCCGGGACATCTGCATCTACCTGTGGGATCCGCACGTACTGGTCTCCCGCCTGCCGGACGAGCTGTTCATCGATCCGTCGCTGACCTACCGACTGCCGTTGGACGGCGAGCGGCTCCCCGACCCGGAGATCCCCGGGCTGCGGATCCGGCCGTTGCGCGACGCGGACGACGCGGAAGACGTGAACCGGATCTACGCGGCCAACGGCATGGTCACCGCCCCGGTGGACGTGCTGGTCGCCAACGCCGCCACCGACCGGTTCCTGCACCTGGTGGCCGAGAACGCGACCGGTGAGGTCGTCGGCACCATCACCGGCGTGGACCACGTGGCGGTCTTCGACGACCCGGAGCAGGGCGCCAGCCTCTGGTGCCTGACCGTCGACTTCAACGCCGCGCCACCCGGCACCGGCCAGGCGCTGATCACCGAACTGGCGGCCCGGCTGGTCGAGCGGGGCCGGGCGTACGTGGACCTGTCGGTGCTCGCCGAGAACTCCGGGGCGATCCGGCTCTATGAGCGGCTCGGCTTCTACCGGACCGCCACGCTCTGTGTGAAGCGGAAGAATCCGATCAACGAGCGCCTCTTCCTGCCCGCCATGCCGGAGGGGTACGACGAGCTCAACCCGTACGCGCAGATCGTCGCGGACGAGGCGATGCGGCGTGGCATCCGGGTCGAGGTGACCGACCCCACCTGGGGTGAGCTGCGGCTGACCAGTGGCGGCCGGACCATCCTCACCCGCGAGTCGCTGTCCGAGTTGACCTCGGCGGTGGCGATGAGCCGCTGCGACGACAAGCGCGTCACCCGGCGGATCCTCGCCCAGGCCGGGCTGTCGGTGCCACGTGGCCGGACCGCCACCGGCGACGTCGACGACGCGGCATTCCTCGCCAAGGTCGGTGAGTTGGTGGTCAAGCCGGCCCGGGGTGAGCAGGGCAAGGGCATCACCGTCGGGGTCAGGACGCCGCAGGCACTGCGGGCTGCGGTGGAGCTGGCGGCTCGGTTCTGCCCGGAGGTCCTGCTCGAGGAGCTGTGTACCGGCGAGGACCTGCGGGTCGTCATGATCGATCACGAGGTGGTGGCTGCGGCGGTGCGCCGCCCGGCGTCGATCACGGGTGACGGCGTGCACGACATCGCCGAGCTGATCGAGCGGCAGAGTCGCCGCCGGGCCGCCGCGACCGGCGGCGAGTCCACCATCCCGCTGGACTCCATGACCCGTGAGGTGGTCTCCGAGGCCGGATACGAGCTGCACGACGTGCTGCCGGAGGGGCAGGTGCTCGCCGTTCGGCGGACCGCCAACCTGCACACCGGGGGCACGATCCACGACGTGACGGCCGAGCTGCACCCGACGACCGCCGAGGCGTGCGTGGCCGCGAGCCGGGCGCTGGACATCCCGGTGACCGGGTTGGACCTGTTGGTGCCCGCCCCGGACCAACCCGAGCACGTTTTCATCGAGGCGAACGAGCGACCGGGGCTGGCCAACCACGAGCCGCAGCCGACCGCCGAACGTTTCGTCGACCTTCTCTTCCCGGGGACCCGGGGCCCTCAGCGGTTGTGGTCTCCGGCGGGTGCGGCAAGCTCTGGGGCATGACCTCGAACAAGCCCGCACCCCTCCCGCTCGACCTCGACTACCTGCGCCAGGTGCTGGTGGAGCTGCTGGAGATCCCGAGCCCGTCGGGGCGTACCGACCACGTACAGCAGTACGTGGGCGAGCGGCTGGCGGCGCTGGGCATCCCGTCGACGCTGACCCGGCGCGGCGCGCTCAGCGCCTGCCTGCCCGGTCCCCGGTCCACCGGCGCGGACCGGGCGATCGTGGTGCACACCGACACCATCGGCGGCATGGTCAAGCGGCTCAAGGAGAACGGTCGGCTGGAGCTGAAGACGATCGGGACGCACAGCGCCCGTTTCGCCGAGGGTGCCCATGTCCGGATCTTCACCGACGACCTGGACCGGGTGATCACGGGGCAGGTGCTGCCGCTCAAAGCCAGCGGACACCGCTACAACGAGGCCGTCGATTCCCAGGGCGTCGGTTGGGAACTGGTCGAGGTGCGGGTGGACGAACCGGTCGACGACATCGCCGGGCTACGCGCGCTGGGTATCGACGTGGGGGATTTCGTGGCGTTTCTGCCCAACCCGCAGATCACCCCCAGCGGCTATGTGAAGTCCCGGCACCTGGACGACAAGGCGGGTGTGGCGGCGGTGTTGACCGCGCTGAAGGCCATGGTCGACGCGGGCATCACCCCGCCGGTCAGCGCGCACCTGTTGGTCACCGCCACCGAGGAGATCGGCCACGGCGCCTCGCACGGGCTGGACCCGGACGTGGCGGAGATCGTCTCGGTCGACGCGGCGGTGGTCGCGCCGGGGCAGCAGTCCCGCGAGCACATCGCCACGCTGGCCATGGGCGACGGCGTCGGCCCATTCGACTACCACCTGACCCGCAACCTGGCGTCGATCGCCCGCGAGCACCACGTCGACCTGGTCCGGGACGTCTTCGACTACTACCGCTCCGACGTGGCTGCGGCCGTCGAAGCGGGCGCGCACGCCCGGGTGGCGTTGCTCGGCTTCGGGGTGGACGCCACGCACGGCCACGAGCGCACCCACGTCGACGGGCTACGCCACCTGACCCAGTTGCTCTGCCTCTACCTCCAGAGCGACCTGGTCTTTCCCGAGTGGGACGCGGAACCGGAGGGCGACCTCGCTGACTTCCCGTCGCTGGCGGTTCAGCCGGCCAACGAGGACGGGCCCCGCAACGGACCGATCGGCATCGTCGCCGCCTCCTGACCGAGAGCGGGTGCCGAGGATCGGCGGGCCGGCCTGGTCGGCTGCCTGCCGCCGTCGGCGGGTCAGCCGGGCAGCGATGACGAGCCGCCCGAGGGACCGGTCGGCAACACCGCCGCCGGAACGCACCCGAGCTTGCGCGACGGTTCGGCCGGCCGTCGGCCGCCACGGGCGAGGACCGGCGGCGCGGCGACCGCGGCCAGGCCGTCGCGCAGCCCGTTCGCGTGACGGGAGCCAACCCGACAGTGGAAGCCGAGGACGCATTCCCGACGGGCGTGTGATCGAAATCCGTTGCCTGGGCACTCCGCTCTGGATAGCGTGACGGTACACGGGAAAGGAGGTGGTCCAGACTTGTATAGCAATCGGGCTCGTGAGGTGGCTGTCCGCTAGCCGCTGTCCTCGACAGTAATCCCGTCCACCCGCAGGGGTGGGCTCAGGCATCATCGTCGAGACCGTGTGGCAGCGGTGCGGCGAAACCACGACAGCCACCCGACCCCCGGGGTGCCGGTCCAGTCCAGCCGGCCCGCGCGTCAGCGCGGAGACCCCGGGGGTCGCTTCGACTCCGGCGGAGCCGGACCGGTCAGCTCAGCCGGAGGCCGCTGATGTCCATGCGTGAGCTGGTGGTGCTCGGGACTGCGAGCCAGGCACCAACCCGGGTACGCAACCACAACGGGTACGTGCTGCGCTGGGACAACGAGGTGATCCTTTTCGACCCCGGCGAGGGCAGCCAGCGGCAGCTGCTACACACCACGGTCACCGCCACCGACCTGACCCGGATCTGCGTCACCCACTTCCACGGCGATCACTGCCTCGGACTGCCCGGTACGATCCAACGGCTCTCGCTCGACCGGGTGTCCCGCCCGGTGGCGGTGCACTTCCCGGCGGGTGGCGCGGAGTACTTCGCGCGGCTCCGGCACGCGTCGAGCTACCACGAGACCGCGGAGCTGAACGTCCAGCCGATCATGGCCGACGGGCAGCGGGTCGTGGTGCGGTCCGGCACGCTGGAGGCCCGCCGGTTGCGACACCCGATCGAGACGTACGGATACCGCCTGATCGAGCCGGACGGGTGCCGGATGCTGCCGGAGCGGCTCGCCGCGTACGGTATCGCCGGCCCGGCCGTCGGGGAGCTGCAGCGCACCGGTCACCTGGACACCGGCGGGCGCCGCGTCACCCGCGACGAGGTGAGTGTCCCCCGGCCGGGGCAGCGGTTCGCCTTCGTGATGGACACCGGCCTCTGCGACGAGGTGTACGCCCTGGCCGAACAGGCCGACCTGCTGGTGATCGAGTCGACCTTCCTGGAGTCGGAGGCCGCGCTCGCCGCCGACGTCGGCCACCTCACGGCGGCGCAGGCCGCGCGGGTCGCCAGCGAGTCGGGGGTGCGCCGGCTCGTGCTCACCCACTTCTCCCAGCGGTACGGCGACGCGGCGCGCTTCGCGGACGAGGCCCGGGAGCACTTCGGCGGCGACCTGGTGATCGCACAGGACCTGATGACCGTGCCGGTACCGCCGCGACGGGTACCCTCGGCCGGGTGACCGTCACACTGCGTCCCGCTGCCGCCGAGGACCTGATGGCGGTGGGAATGCTGCACCAGCGGTCCCGGGTCGCCGCGTACTCGTCATTCCTGCCGCCCGCGACCCTCGCCGATCCCGCACCCGAGGCAATGGGGCGGTACTGGGTCGAACGCTGGGAGTGGGAACGGGGCAACCACCGGATGACCCTCGCCGAACGCGCGGGCGAGCTGGTCGGCTTCAGCTACGTCGGCCCGGACGACGGGGGTGATCCGGTGACCGGGCTACTCCACGCGATCCACCTGGAGCCGACCGAGCAGGGCCGCGGAGTCGGCCGCGAGCTGATGATCGACGCGCTGGCGGGCATGCGTGTTCGAGGCTGGCGTCGCGCGGTGCTCTGGGTGCTGCGCGGGAACACCCACGCGCGGCGCTTCTACGAGCGCGGCGGCTGGGCGGCGACCGGCACCGAACGCGACGACTGGATCGGCCCCACCCTCACCCCCCAGCTCCGCTACGCCCGACGGGTGTAACGAGGCCCTGCCAACGCCCGCGTGGCACCCGATCAGCGCACAGCGGGCACCTGGAGCGCACAGCGGGTACCGGTCAGCGCCCACGGGTAGCGGAGCGAGACCCCTTCCTGACATCAGCGCTCCCGCCATACGGCGTTCGCTGTGAGCGGATCGGGCATGGGCGTCGATCCGGTGGCGTTGCCGGAGACATGGACACCGGTCGCACCGCGTCCGGCCCGGCCGAGGAGACCGCGCGGGACGCGTACTCCCAGGTCGTCACGACGGTCGCGGCCCGCGTGCTGCCGAGCGTGGCGGCGTTGTCGGTCCGGACCGCGCGTGGCGGCGGCGCCGGCCACCGGTCACCGTGCTGTGCAAGGGCGCCCTCGTCGACGTGGTAGCCGTGCCGGCGGAGTTGGGGCCTGACCGGTCGGCGGGCGGCGGCGGCCGGAGTAGATGAGGGCCCTTGTACCAGGGGCGTCACAAGGGCCCTCTCCACACCACCCTCAGCGGGCGCCGAGGTGGGCGAGCAGGTCCTGACGGGTGAGAACACCCTTGGGCTTGCCGTCCACCAGCACCAGTGCGGCGTCGGACTTTTCCAGCAGGGCCATCGCCTCGCTGACCGGCTGACCGCCACCGATCATCGGCAGCGGCTCGGCCATGTGCCGCTCGATGGTGTCGTGCAGCTGGGCCTGCCCGGTGAAGAGCGCGTCGAGCAGGTCCCTCTCGGCGATCGACCCGGCCACCTCACCGGTCACGACCGGCGGCTCGGCCTTGAGCACCGGCAGCTGGGAGACGCCGTACTCGCGCATGTAGTCGATCGCGTCGCGCACGGTCTCGGTGGGGTGGACGTGCACCAGCTCGGGCAGCCCGCCGGGCTTGCCGGTGAGCGCGCCGGCGACGGTCGGCTCGGAGCCGGAGTTGTCCAGGAAGCCGTACCGGGCCATCCAGACGTCGTTGAAAATCTTGGAAAGGTAGCCGCGGCCGCCGTCCGGCAGCAGCACCACGACCACGTCGTCCGGGCCGGCCCCGCGGGCCACCTCCAGCGCCGCGACGACCGCCATGCCGCAGGAGCCTCCTACCAGCAGCCCCTCCTCGCGGGCCAGGCGGCGAGTCATCTCGAACGACGCCTTGTCGGAGACCTCGACGATCTCGTCGGCGACGTCCCGGTCGTAGGTCTCCGGCCAGAAGTCCTCGCCGACGCCTTCGACCAGGTACGGCCGGCCGGTGCCGCCCGAGTAGACCGAGCCCTCCGGATCCGCGCCGACGATCCTGACGCGGCCCTCGGACGCCTCCTTCAGGTAGCGGCCGATGCCGGAGATCGTGCCACCGGTGCCGACACCCGCGACGAAGTGGGTGATCCGCCCCTCGGTCTGCTTCCACAGCTCGGGGCCGGTGGTCTCGTAGTGCGAGCGGGGGTTCGCCGCGTTCGCGTACTGGTTGGGCTTCCAGGCGCCGGGAATCTCCCGGGCGAGCCGGTCGGAGACGTTGTAGTAGGAGCGCGGGTCCTCCGGGGCGACGGCGGTCGGGCAGACCACGACCTCGGCGCCGTACGCTCGCAGCACGTCCTGCTTGTCCTGGCTGACCTTGTCCGGGCAGACAAAGACACACCGATAGCCCTTGAGCTGGGCCACCAGGGCCAGCCCGACGCCGGTGTTACCGCTGGTCGGCTCGACGATCGTGCCGCCCGGCCGCAGGATGCCCGCCTGCTCGGCGTCCTCCACCATGCGCAGGGCGATCCGGTCCTTGACCGACCCGCCGGGGTTCAGGTACTCCACCTTCGCCAGCACAGTCGCCTGGATACCCTCGGTGACGCTGCGCAGCCGTACCAGTGGGGTGTTGCCGATCAACTCGACGACGTTGTCGTAGTACTGCACGTGGTTGTGCCCTTCTCCTCCGACGCCGCCGGATGGGCGGCCGGGCAGACGAATGTTCGTGCCCAGCCTACGTGCCGTCAGGGGACCACCTTGCCCGGGACAACCGAGACGCGACGCGCCTCCCACTCCAGGAAGCGCTCGGTCTCCGCGAGCACGCTCCCGGCCAGCCAGGTGACCATGACCGCGTCGTCGGCCAAGCCGAGGATCGCCAGCGGAATCTCCGGCAGCAGGTCGATCGGCGAGACGATATACGCCGTGGCGGCCGTCATCAGGGCCAACCGGAGCCCGCCGTCGTACTCCCCCGGGCCGTGGACCCGATCATCCGGGGCAACGCCGCCAGCCGCGTCCCCAGCGAGGGCCCACCTCGGGCGCCGGCCGCCAACGCGCGGGCCAACGCGGTGAACGCCGCGCGTCGGTGCAGTGTCTTCCCCATCTCGTCGCTCCCTCCCACATGTCAGGGTGCCGCCCCGGCGCAACCCCACCGGGTAGTCGGAACAGATACCCAGACGCGTCGACTTCCAGGCCCCCGGCCTGCCGCCACGGCGACAGCGGCGTGTCCGGAGGTCGCGATAGTGTCGGGTTCATGGGGGTCGCTGGTTCCGCCGTCCCGACCGGTCCGCGTTGGCACTCCGCCCGACGCGTCGCCCGGCTGGCCGCGATCGGCACGGGCGCGACCGCGGCTGCCGCCGTCGCCACCGGCGGGTTGCTGATCGGCCAGGCTCGCCAGGCCCGCCGCACGATCCCGATGGCGGAGGCCCCGCCGCCCCGCTGCGACGGGGTGTACGGCGCCAAGCTGCCCGATCCCGCGATCACCATGGTTGTCCTCGGTGACTCCTCGGCCGCCGGGTACGGCGTGCATCGCCGCCGCGAGACGCCGGGCGCGCTGCTCGCCACCGGCTTGTCCCGTCGGCTGCAACGGCCGGTCCGGCTGCACCGGTTCGCCGTGGTGGGTGCCCTCTCGGCCGGGTTGCGGCATCAGGTCGAGGCGGCCCTCGAGAGCCAGCCCCACATCGCCGTGATCCTGATCGGCGGCAACGACGTCACCAACCGCACGCCAGCGGTGCTGGCCGTGCGCTACCTGGTCGAGGCGGTCACGGCGCTGCGGGCCGCCGGTTGCGAGGTGGTCGTCGGCACCTGTCCGGACCTGGGCGCGATCCGGCCCATTCAGCCGCCGCTGCGCTGGCTGGCCCGCCGGTGGAGCCGGCAGCTCGCCGCCGCCCAGACGGTGGCGGTGGTCGAGGCGGGCGGTTGGACGGTCTCCCTCGGCGACCTGCTCGGCCCGAGGTTCGTCGCCGAGCCGGGCCGGATGTTCGCGTGGGATCGGTTCCACCCGTCCGCCGAAGGGTACGCCGTGGCCGCCGCCGCGCTGCTGCCGACGGTCCTCTCCGCGCTCGGCGGTTCGCAGCGCAGGCCCGCGCCGACCCGCGTCGAGGGCGTACGGTCGCTGCCGGAGGCCGCCCAGGAGGCCGCGCGGCACCCGGGGACCGAGGTCAGCGGCGCCCAGGTCCGGGGGCACGAGCGGGGGCCGGGCGGTCGGTGGGCGCAGCTGCGCCGGCGGGCCTTCTTCGGTGTCGGCGCCGTACCGCAACCGGGTCCAGCCGCGGACGTGCCCACAGTGGAGGGACTCGCATGACCGAGCGAATCGTCCGCCCCGAGACGGTGTCGCCGTGAACGGTCGTCTCGCCCCCTCGGGTCTCGCTGGCCGGCTGGGGCGGACGGCAGCGCTCTCCCTGGCCGCGGGGGCGGTCAGCGGCGCGGCCGTCCTGGCTGGTCAGGCCTTCGCCGCACGCCACCGGCGGTACGCGCAGCCCGAGTTGGGCCTGGCCCTGCGGGCCACGGTCGGCCGGGCCGGCGCGGCACCGTTGCGGCTCGTGCTGCTCGGTGACTCGTCGGCGCTCGGTGTCGGCGTCGACCGGCTCGAGGACACCATCGGCGGTCAACTGGCGCACCTGATCGCCGCGGCCTCGACCGGGCGGCTGGTGCACCTGTCCAGCGTGGGGGTCTCCGGCTCACGCTCGACCGACCTGGCCACGCAGGTCGCCCGCGCGCTGCTCGGCGACCGTCCCGATGTGGCGGTGATCCTGATCGGTGCCAACGATGCCACCACGCTGCGTCGGCCAGCCGACGCCGCCGCCTACCTCGGCGCGGCCGTGCACCGGCTCCGTGAGGCCAGGGTGGAGGTCGTGGCGGGCACCTGCCCCGACCTCGGTGCGGTCCGCGCGATCGCGCCCCCGCTGCGGCACCTGGTCGGTTGGTCGGGGCGCCGGCTCGCCCGGGCGCAGACGGGCGCGGTGCTGGATGCCGGCGGCACGGTGGTCGACCTGGCGGCCGAGACCGGCCCGGTGTTCCGGGCCGACGCCGGCACTCTCTGCCACGATGGCTTCCACCCGTCCGCCGACGGGTACCGGGTGTGGGCGCACGCCCTGCTCCCCGCGGTGGCGGCCGCCGCCGCGGTCGCCACCCGACACTGACCCGGCACGCCGCTGCCGGCCCCGCCGCGCGCCGACGGCTGACTCGTGGCGATCCGCCGTCACCAACGGGATGTGGGGCCCGTCGACGGCGGTTTCGCGTGGCGTGGCGTGCCGGTCGACGCGGCCAGGCCCGGTCCGCTCCGCTCCAGTCCGCTCCGCTCCGGTCCGGTCCGCTCCGCTCCGGTCCGGTCCGCTCCGGTCCGGTCCGGTCCGGGTGACATTTCCCGCCGCCGGCGCGCCTTCCGGGCGTTGTTTCTGACAAGTTAACGTTGGTTCATGCCGACTGAGTCGTCCCGCGACGCCGTCATCGTCGCCACCGCTCGCTCCCCCATCGGCCGGGCGCACAAGGGATCCCTGCGCGACGTCCGCCCGGACGACCTCGCCGCGACCATCGTGCAGGCCGCTCTCGACAAGATCCCACAGCTCGACCGTACCGAGATCGACGACCTCTACCTGGGGTGCGGTCTGCCGGGCGGCGAGCAGGGCTTCAACATGGCACGCGTGGTCGCCACTCTGATGGGGCTGGACGGTCTGCCCGGCGCCACCCTGACCCGGTACTGTGCGTCGTCGCTCCAGACGACCCGGATGGCCATGCACGCGATCCGGGCCGGCGAGGGGGACGTCTTCGTCTCCGCCGGCGTGGAGGCCGTTTCCCGGTATGCCCGGGGCAGCTCCGACGGCCTGCCCTCGGAGGCGCAGGCGCTGGTCGGCGGCGGCTGGGAGAACCCGCGCTTCGCCGCCGCCCAGGAGCGTTCGAAGACCCGCGCGCAGGGCGGCGCCGAGGTGTGGACCGACCCGCGGGAGTCCGGCGAGCTGCCGGACATCTACCTGGCCATGGGGCAGACCGCCGAGAACCTGGCCCAGGTGCACGACGTGACCCGCGCTGACATGGACGAGTTCGGCGTACGCAGCCAGAACCTCGCCGAGAAGGCGATTTCCGACGGCTTCTGGACCCGTGAGATCACCCCGGTCACCACGCCAGACGGCACCGTGGTCAGCACCGACGACGGCCCCCGCGCCGGCGTCACCCTGGCGGCCGTCTCCGCCCTGAAGCCGGTCTTCCGGCCGGACGGCCGGATCACCGCGGGCAACTGCTGCCCGCTCAACGACGGTGCCGCCGCCGTGGTGGTGATGAGCGCCCAGCGGGCGAAGGACCTCGGGCTCACCCCGCTGGCCCGGATCGTCTCCACCGGCGTCACCGCCCTCTCCCCGGAAATCATGGGGCTGGGCCCGGTCGAGGCGTCGAAGCAGGCTCTGAAGCGGGCCGGCATGACCATCGACGACGTCGACCTGGTGGAGATCAACGAGGCCTTCGCCGCGCAGGTGATCCCCTCGTACCGGCAACTGGGCATCCCGGAGGAGAAGCTGAACGTGATGGGCGGCGCCATCGCCGTCGGCCATCCGTTCGGGATGACCGGTGCCCGGATCACCGGCACCCTGCTCAACGCTCTCGACTGGCACGACAAGAGCATCGGCCTGGAGACGATGTGCGTCGGGGGCGGCCAGGGCATGGCCATGGTTCTCGAACGCCTGAGCTGACCGTCCCGCGCCACGGCTTGCCGCCCGGGCCGGCGGGCCGTGGCGCACCGGAATCCGGTTCCTGGCGCCGACCGGCCCTGACACGGGAGGTCGTCGTCCCCGATCCGGTCACGTCGCGCCGGGTATGTCCACCGACGCGACCGGGCCCGCCGCGGGAACCGGCCCGACCGTGTGTAGAACTACAGCAGCAGCGCGAAACCCAAACGTGTGGGCCCTCGCCGGACGTGGGGCGGGCAGTCCCGGAGACCCGGAGTCGTCTCGCCCCACCGGCCCTGTCGGGGCGCCCGGCTCGGGCTGTCCGCCGCGGGACGCGACGATCCGCGGCCCAGGGCTCAGAGCGCGGCGCGGATGGCGCTGACCTCGCTGGTGGCCCGGGCAAGCGTCTGCGCCGGGGGGTCGTTGGCGACGAGGTCCGCGGTGACGACGCACAACTGGTCGGGCAGGACGAGGTCGTTGTCCAGGCGGGGAACGGTGCGGCGCGGTTGGCCCTCGGCGTCGGCGGCGAGATTGGCGATCTCTTGCACCAGGCGGTGCACCAGGTCCGCCCGGGAGGCGTTGCCGCCGGTGGCGGCGGCCCACCGCGGCTGCTGCCAGTGCCCTGTCTGCCGCACGAGCAGCTCCACGGCCCGCGCCAGCTCCGCCGGTTCACTCACCCGGCGGAGTCTACGCCGCCGCCCGTCTCGCGACCGCGCAGTCCTGGTCGCCGTTTGCCCGGTCGGGGCGGGTCGTGCCCCGGGCCGTGCGGCAAGATCGCGGGGTGGACGGGGGTGGACGGCAGACGCCCGGCCCCTCGGAGCGGAGCCGGGCGTCTGCCGTTGGGATGGGCGATGGTCAGTCGTCGCCCTGGAAGTAGCTGAGCAGGCGCAGGATCTCGATGTAGAGCCAGACGAGGCTCACCAGGATGCCGAACGCGGCGACCCAGGAGTAGCGCTGCGGCAGGCCCATCCGGACGCCGTCCTCGACCTCCTTGAAGCTCAACACGAAGCTGAGCGCCGCCACGACGATCACCACCAGGCTGAAGCCGATCGCCAGCGGGCTGCCGTCCCGCAGGCCGGTGTTGATGCCGAAGAGCGACAGCACCAGGTTGATCATGATAACCGCGAAGAGGCCGGCCATCACGGCGATCATGCCCTTGACGAACTTCGGTGTGGCGCGGATGACCTTCGCCTTGTAGAGCATGGCCATCAGGAAGAACACGCCGAAGCTGGCCACCACGGCCTGCAGGACGATGCCCTCGTACAGCGTCTCGAAGTATTTACTGACCGCTCCGACGAGGACGCCCTCGACGAGGGCGTACGCGACGACCAATGCCGGATTCGCCATCCGGGAGAACGAGATGATCAGGCCGAGCACCAGGCCGACCATCGCGGCACCGATCCAGGCGACGCCGAGCAGCGCGTCCGGAATCAACATCCACGCGGCTGCCGCGGTGACGCCGAGGACACCGAGCAGGGTGACGGTCTTCACAACCACGTCGTCGACGGACATGGTGTTGACGGTCGGCGGGGCGGCCGGGTAACCAGCCTGCGTCGGGTATTGCTGGGGGTAGCCGGGCTGTCCATACGGCCCGGTCGGGGCGTACCCGGCGGCGCGCTCGCGCTCGGCCGCCTGGCCGAGCCGGGCGAGCACCGGGTTCGAGGTCTTCACTGTCAGGCCTCCCTCAGGGGGTCGTTGCACGTCACCGTGCAGGCTCAAGGATAGACGTCCGGGGCAGCCGGTGGAGATGGCAGCGCTGAGTGATGGCTGAGAACCTCAGGATCCGAGGCCGAATCGTGATCTTGGGGTCGTCGCGACTCCACCGGTCGGTCGGAGAAGGCGCCACCGGTCAGCCCGGCCGCGGACGTGACCCCGGCACGGCGTCGGCGCGGCATCCACCAGTTCGCCCGGCCGAGCAGGGCCATGGTGGCCGGGACCAGCAGGCCACGAATGATTGTGGCGTCGACGGCGATGGCGACCGCCATACCCAGGCCGAACATCTTCACCACCGGGTTGGGGTTCAGCACAAAGCTGGCGAAGACGCACACCATGATCAGCGCGGCGGACGTGATGACCCGGCCGGTGGCGGCGAGCCCGGTCCGCACCGCCTGTCGGTTGTCGCCGGTGGCGAGCCAACTCTCCCGCACTGCGGTGAGCAGAAACACCTCGTAGTCCATCGACAGCCCGAACAACAGCGCGAACAGCATCATCGGCACGTACGCCTCGACCGGCACCGGACCATCGAGGCCGGTGAGGCCGACCCCCCAACCCCAGCTGAACACAGCGGTCAACGCGCCGTATGCCGCGCCGACCGACAGCAGGTTCATGACGGCGGCCTTGAGCGCCAGGACCGGCGCCCGGAACGCGAACAGCAGCAGCACCGCCGACAGCGCCACGACGGTCGCGATGACCCACGGCATCCGCTCGGACACCCGGTCGCCGAGATCGGCGCGGATGGCGGTCTGGCCCGTGACGTGCACGCTCATCCCGTCGACGGTGGTCGACCGCAGCGCCCGGACCGTGTCGACGGTCGCCGGGTCGCTCGGCGCGGTGGCCGGCTGGACCTGCAGCGATGCCAGTTCCCCGTCGGCCGACAGGCGCACCGGCTGCACGACCGCGACGCCAGCCGTGCCGGTCACCAGCTGGCTGAGCTCGGTCAGCCGGGCGTCATCCGGGCCAGCGGCGGGGTGATCGAGTTCGGCGACGACGGTGAGGGGACCGTTGGCACCGGGGCCGAAGCCCTCGGCCATCAGGTCGTATCCGGTGCGGGCCGGACTTCCGGGCGGCTCGTCGCCTGGGTCGGTCTGGCCCAGTTGCAGGCCGGCCGCCGGAGCGGCGAGGGCGGCGAGGAGCACGGCGGTGCCGACCGCGTACCGCCCGGGACGGCGAATGACCCGGCCGGCTAGCCGTCCCCACCCGGACCGGTCCAGGCCGCGGTCGCGCCGGCTGACCACCCGTAGCGCGTTGACACGGTGCCCGAGCACCGCCAGCAGCGCCGGCAGCAGGGTGGTGGCGGCCGCCACGGCGAGCAGGACGACGAGGCCGGCCGTCCAGCCCAGGGTGGCCAGGATCGGTACGCCGGCGATGGCCAGGCCGCCGAGGGCGACGACGACGGTGCCGCCGGCGAAGAGCACGGCGCTGCCGGACGTGCCGATCGCGGCCACGATCGCCGGTCCGGGCTCGTTCCGCTCGGCGAGCAGGTCTCGATACCTGGTGATGATGAACAGCGCATAGTCGATGCCGACGCCGAGGCCGATCATGGTCGCGAGCGTGCCGGCGACGGACGGCATGCCGGTGAGGTGACCGGCCAGACCGATCAGCCCTACCCCGCACACCAGGGTGATCAAGGCGGTGATCAGCGGTAGGCCGGCGGCGACCAGCCCGCCGAAGGCGAGGATCATGACGATGGCCGCCACACCGAGGCCGAGCAGCTCGCTGGTGCGTGTCTCAGCCCGCGGAACGGCGAGAGCTCCGCCCGGAACCGTCTCGATGCCCGCGTCGCGGAGGTCACCGGCGGCGTCGATCACCTCGTCGGCCAGCTGGGGCGTGACGTCGCGGGGGCCGAGGTCGAACCGCACGGTGACATAGCCGGTCCGGCCGTCGGCGCTGATCGTGCCGGTGCCTGGCGGCGTCACCTCGACCACGTGCGCGACGTCGGTGACGTCAGCGGCGGCGGCGCTGATCGCCGCGGCGTTGGCCGCGTCGTCCAGGCGACCACTGTCGACCCGCAGGATGATTCTTCCAGTGGCGTCACCGGCACCGGCGAAGTGCTCGTCCAACAGTTCCCGGCCGGTCTGCCCGGCGCTGCCGGGTACGACCACGTCCTCCGCTGTCGGTCGGCCGAACCCGACCACCGCGGCAGCAACGAGGGCGGCGGCCACCAGCCACGCCGCGATCACCGCCCACGGATGCCGGACGGCCAGCGAACCCACCCGGGTCATCGCCCGGTGGACGCGTCCTTCTGCCACGCTGCTCACGCATTCCCCCCACAGTCGGACGAGGTTGTCGGTCGGCCGCCGGCACCGACGGTCGCCGCGAGATCCTGACCGGACAGCTCGAGGCGCAGGCCGTGCTCGGTCGCGACGGCCTGGGTCCAGCGTAGGCCCGCCGGCAGGTCGGGCAGCTCGCGCTCGATCGGCCGCTGCCCGGCGAGTTGACGCGGCAGCCGGTCGGTGGAGGTACGCAGACCCATCAGCTCGACCTCGACCGGGACCATTCGCAGCACCCCGTCGGTCAGCACCGGCTCGGCGTACACGGTGACCGGCACGTTCTGGCCGAACACCTGCGCCGTGGTGTCGGCGACGACCAGCCCGGCCTCGCCGCCCCGCAGCCGGAGATCGCGGTCGGCCGCGGGCAGCTGGTCGTACCCGATCGTCACCTGAGCCTCGACGGCACCGAGGCGCACCTCGTGCGGCCCGCTTCCCCCGGTCAGCAGACCGGACGGCGCGGTGACATCGCGCAGATCGGCCGCCACCTCGGTGAGGGTGATCTCGGGCCGGCGCAGGTCCCGCACCGACACCGAGACGTTCTCGAAGGACCCGGCCAGCGCCTGCGTCAGGAACGGCACTCCCCGCACCGACACCTCGGGTCGCTCGGTCAGCCCGACGGCGCACGCGATCCGTGCCGCCAGCCGGTGCTCGGCGGCCACGGCCGCACCCCGGTCGGCCACGACCGGTACGGCGGCACCGGCAGCCACCGCGAGGGTCACCATCCATGCCCGCCGTGAGCGGGGTCGCCACAAACGCATCGGCCCAGTCCACTCGACGACGCCGTGAGCTTGACGAGAGCTGGATGTGAGTTCGTCATGAATCCGGTGTGCGGATGGTGAACCAGACCGTGGTGCCCCGGCCGAGGACGCTGTCGACGCCGACCTTTCCGCCCATCGCCCGGATGGCCTCGGCGACGATGGCCAGGCCCAGACCACTACCGTCGGTCCGGCTGCGACCGGTGTCGGCGCGGAAGAACCGGTCGAAGGCCCGCCCTGCCGCCTCCGGCGACATCCCCGGGCCGGTGTCGGCGACCGCCACCCGGACCACACCCGCCGATCGGCGCACCGAAACAGTGGCCGACGAGTCGGCGGGGGTGTGGGCCCGAACGTTACCGAGCAGGTTGGCCATCACCTGACGCAGGGCATCGCCGTCCCCGAGCACGTCCAGGTGCGCGGGCGCGTCCAGCGCGAGCTGCCGGTCCGGTTCGACGGCCAACGCGTCGGCGACCGCGTCGCGGGCGATCACCGCGAGGTCGACCGGCTCACGCCGCAGCGCCGGCTCGGCGTCGAGCTGGGCCAGGAACAGCAGGTCGTTGACGATCCTGCTCATCCGGATGGCCTCGTCGTCGACGCGGTTGAGCACGTCGGGCCGACCGGCCGGGTCCACCACCCCGGTCCGCAGCAGGTGCGCGTAGCCACGGATCGAGGTCAGCGGTGTCCGCAGCTCGTGCGATGCGTCGGCGACGAACGCCCGCATCCGCTCCTCCGAGCGAGCCCGAGCGGCCATCGCCACATGGATGCGGGCCAGCATCCCGTTGACCGCCAGGGTCAGCCGGCCCACCTCGGTCCGGCGCAACCGGTCCGGATCGTCCTCGATCGGCACCCGCCGGTCCAGGTCGCCAGCGGCGATCGCCGCCGCGGTCCGCTCGATGTGGTCCAGCGGCCGCAGACGGGAGGCGACGAGCCAGCGGGCCAGGATCGCCAGCAGCAGCACCACAACCGCCGACACCACCACCTCGATCCGGACCAGCCGGAGCACCGTCTCCTCGACCGGGCGCATCGGCAGGCCGACCAGCGCCACCGCGCCGTTCACCTCGACCGTTACCACCCGGTACCGTTCGCCGGCGCCGGTGGTCACCGTCGTCAACGCCGAGCGTCCGCCGCCGGGCGGCACCGGTGCCCGGTCCAGCAGCGGGCGGGGCGGGAGCTCGGTGGTGCTGGCGAACCGGGACAGCCCGCCGTCGGGGCGGCGGACCTCCACCAGGAACTCCGTCGGCGCCACCGCCGACCGCACCACCTGCGTCCAATCGGAGCCAGCGCCGGCGACGAGTTGGCCCCGCTGCCCGATCACGGCCGCCGCCGCGAGGAGCTGGGCGTCGAGGCGCGCCAGCAGGTTACTCCGCAACGCCAGCGCACTGGTCACACCGGTCACCACGAGAGCGGCGCAGGTGAGCGCCACGACGCTGAGCATGGTCGACCGGCGTAGCGACATCCGCCCAGCCCACCGCCGCCCGGCCACCGGCCGTCACCGTCCCGGTGCGCGTAGTGCGTAGCCGAACCCACGGTGCGTGACGATCAGCGGTTCGCCGAGCGGGTCGAGCTTACGGCGGAGGTAGCCGATGTAGGTGTCCACCACGTTCGACTCACCCCGGAAGTCGTAGCTCCACACCGCTTCCAGGATCTGGGTACGCGACAGCACCCGTCCCGCGTTGCTCATCAGGTAACGCAGCAACTTGAACTCGGTCGGCGACAACGGAACGGGCCGGCCGGCGCGGTGCACCATCAGGGTGTCCTCGTCCAGTTCGAGGTCGGCGTGGCGCAGCACCGGGGACGCGCTGCCGGGCTCGGCCGCGCCGACGCGTCGTAGCACCGCCCGGATCCGCGCCAGCAGCTCGTCCATGGCGAACGGCTTGGTGACGTAGTCGTCGCCACCGAAGGTGAGCCCGGACACCATGTCCCGGCGCGCGTCGCGGGCGGTCAGGAACACGATGCCGAATCGGTGGCCGTCCGCCCGCAGCTGGCGGCACAGCTCGAATCCGTCCCCGTCCGGCAGCAGCACGTCGAGCACGACGAGATCGGGCCGCTCGGCCTCGACCAGGGCTCGTGCCTGCGCCGCCGTCGCCGCCGTGCTGACCAGAAAACCGTGGAACTCGAGCACGGTCGTCAGCATGTCGACGATGTTCGGCTGGTCGTCGACGACCAGGATCCGGTCAGCCCTGCCCACGTACCGATGACACCATCCGCGGATGGGAGAAGGATGAGAGCAGGCTGGGAATCCACCGCGGGTGGCCGCGCTGCCGCTCCTCGCACGCCGTCGGGCCGGCACGGCCACCCCCGCTGAACGCCGGCCCGTGCCCTCGCCGGTCGCGGGGTACCGGGATCGGCCGTCGGAGCCGGCGCCACCGTCACGGCGTTCTTGGCGTCGCCGGACTGCCGGCCATCCTGCTGTGGCGTCCGTGGTCTCCGTTGCGGATGCGGTGCGTGCCCGGGGCGGGAATCGAACCCGCACGCCTTGCGGCAGCCGCTTTTAAGGCGGCCGTGTCTGCCGTTCCACCACCCGGGCCGGTGACACCGACGCGTCCGCCAACGGACCGGAGCTCCGGCGCGGCGTGCGCCGCCGACCCGCTCGACACATCTGGTGCAGTGTCACCGTAGCGGGTCCTCGGCGGCCGGGCGTACCCCGGCGCCCTGCCGGCACTAGGGTCGAGGCCGTGAGCAGCGCAGCCCCTACTGCCCCCGATGCCGTCCAGCACACTGCTCGCCGCGGTCTCCGGCGCTCGCTCCGACACCGGCTGGCCCGGCTGCCGACCGCGCTCGCCCGCCGCCGCGTCGATCTCGCCGTCGCGCTGTTGTTCCTGGCGCTGGCCGGCTGGCTCACCCACGGACTCTGGCCCGATCCCGGGGCGCGCGTCCTGTCGCTCAACCCCGAGGACCAGGCCCTCTACGAGTGGTTCCTGGCCGTCGACGCCCGAGCGCTGCTCGGTGACTTCAGCCTGCTCACCGACCGGTTGAACGCGCCCGACGGCGTGAACCTGATGACCAACACGACGGTGATCGCCCTCGGGGTGCCGCTGGCCCCGGTCACCCTCCTGTTCGGCGCACCGGTCACCTTTGCCCTGCTGGCCGGGGCGAACCTCGCTGGTACCGCCGTCGCCTGGTACCTGCTCTACACCCGAACGCTGCGGGTTCGGTCGGCCGCCGCCCTGGTGGGCGGCACACTGTGCGGATTCGGTCCCGGCATGGTGTCGCAGACCAACAGCCACCTGCACATGACCGCGCAGTGGCTGGTCCCGGTGATCGTCTGGCTGGTGGTCCGCCTGCTCCGAGCCGCCGATCCTGCGACCGCCGACCCCACCGCCACCGTCCCGGCAGTCGGCACCGCCGTCCCCACCACCAACGGATCGGGCCCGGGGCCGGACCGGCGGATCCTCACGTCGGCGGTGGGCCTCGCGGCGGTGGTGAGCGTCCAGGTCTTCGTCGGCGAGGAGGTGCTCTTCCTCACCGCGCTCACCCTGCTGGTGACCGCGATCACGTACGCCGTGACCGACCGGAACCGGGCCCGCCGGGCGTTGCCCGGCTTCGTCGGCGGGATGCTACTCGCCAGCGGCGCCGCCCTGCTCCTGCTCGCCTGGCCGCTGTGGTTCCAGTTCGCCGGCCCGCAGGGGGTCACCGCCGGAATGTTCGACCCACACTACTTCTCAGCGGATCTGCGCAGCTGGTGGGCGGTGTCGCCGCTGTCGCTGCTCGGCGCGGAGGGGTCCGCGCGGCTAACCACCGGGCCGGCGGAGTACAACAGCTTCCTCGGCTGGCCGCTGCTGCTGGTCACCGCTGCCTGCGCGCTCTGGCTGGGCCGTCGCCGACTGGTGGTGGCGTGCGTCGTCGGCGCCCTCGTGACCGGCGCGTTGTCACTCGGTCCGCAGGTGGTCGTCGACGGGAACCGCACCGCGCTGCCCGCGCCGTACGCCCTGCTCGCCGGCCTGCCGGTGGTGGACGGCGCGCTGCCGACGCGGTTCGCGCTCGCGGCGCTCCCGCTGATCGCCACGGTGCTGGTGCTGGCGGTCGACCGGGCGCTGAGCGTCGACGGCCGGGCCCGGAGGTGGGTCCCCGCGACGGTCGGGGCAGCCCTGTTGCCGCTGTTCCCACTCCCGCTGCCGACCGCCGAGCGACCGTCGGTCCCGGCGTTCATCACCGCCGGGCACTGGCGCCAGTGCGTTCCACCGGGCGGAGTGCTGGTGCCGGTGCCGCTCGCCACGCCCGGGGAGCCGTGGCCGATGCGCTGGGCCACCGCCGCCGACGCCGCGTTCGGCATGCCGGAAGGGTTCTTCATCGGGCCGTACGGCCGGAACGGGTCGGCGGTGATGGGAGCCGCCCGGCGGCCCACCGCCCTCCTGCTGGAGGGGGTGGCCAAGCGGGGACTCCGGCCGGTCGTCGATGAGCGAGAGCGCCGGCAGGCCGCCGAGGACGTGCACTTCTGGCGCGCGTCGTGCGTGGTACTGGCCGTCGAAACCCGGCACGCGGACCAGCTGCGCGGGACGCTGGAACAGCTCTACGGCCCGTCGACGCGGATCGACGACGTCTGGATCTGGCGGGTCTGACAACGCCCCGAGAACCGGGACAAAACCCCTCCCCGCGGATACGCCCGCGGTTGGCGGGACCTCCCCAGATTCAGCGGGACCCTTCCCACATTCAGCGCGAGCCGGCGCCGACCGGCTGGGAGGCTTCGGCGAACTCCTCCCGTGGGTCGTGCAGCTGGCCCAGGGCGACCACCTCACGCTTGAGGAAGAACGCCAGCGACCAGTCGACCACAACCCGGACTTTCCGGTTGAACGACGGAATCCGGCTCATGTGGTACGTCCGGTGCATGAACCAGGCGGGCCAGCCCTTCATCTTGACGCCGTAGACCTGCGCGACGCCCTTGTACAGCCCGAGGCTGGCCACGCTGCCGGCGTGCTTGTGCTGATAGTTCACCGGTTCCCGGCCGCGGACGACGTTGACGATGTTGTCGGCCATCCGGGTCGCCTGGCGCACCGCGTGCTGGGCGCTCGGCGAGCAGTAGTTGCCCGGTTCCTTGGTCAGGTCCGGCACCGCGGCGCAGTCACCGGCGCTCCACGCGCCCTCCACGACCCGGTCACCGTCGACGATCTGCAGAGTCGGCACGCAGGTGACCCGACGCCGCGCGTCGCGCGGGAAGTCGGTGGCGTCCAACATCGGCGACGGCTTCACGCCGGCCGTCCAGACAATGGTGTCCGCGCGGAAGCTGTCGCCGTCGGACAGCTTCACCACCCCGTCGACGCAGGATTCCAGGCGCGTGTCCAGCCGGATGTCCATGTTCCGCTTGAGCAGCTGCTGCACCGTGTAGGCACCCATGTCCCGACCGACCTCGGGCAACACCCGCTGGGTGGCCTCGACCAGCACCCAGCGCATGTCCGTCGGCTCCAGCTCCGGGTAGTAGCGCAGGGCGTCCCGGGCCATGTCCTCCATCTCGGCGAGCGCCTCGATGCCGGCGTACCCGCCGCCGACGAAGACGAACGTCAGGGCGCTCCGGCGGACCCGCGGGTCCTCGGTGGCTGCGGCCACGTCCAACCGGTCCAGCACGTGGTTGCGGAGGTAGATGGCCTCACCGATGGTCTTGAAGCCGATGCCGTGCTCGTGCAGGCCGGGAATCGGCAGCGTCCGCGAGACGGAACCGGGGGCGACCACGACGTGGTCGTACCGGATCTCGCGGGTCGGGCCGACGATCGGCTGCACCACCGCGGTCCGGTTGGCGTGATCGATCCGGGTCACCGCGCCCGCGAGGACCTTGCACTTGCGCAACTCACGCCGCAGCGGCACCACGGAGTGCCGGGGCGAGATGTTGCCTGCCGCCGCTTCCGGCAGGAAGGGCTGGTAGGTCATGTGAGGCTGAGGGTCCACCACGACGACCTCAGCCTCACGCGAGCTGAGCTTCTTCGACAGGCGCAACGCGGCATACAGGCCGACGTGTCCGGCACCCACCACAAGGATCCGCTTCGGATTCACATCAACTATCTTTCCCCGGGCGGCTCGGCTAATCCCGGGCGCGGCCCTTCGATGTGACGGAGCACAACCGCTGTGACCTGCGTAACCCCGCATCCACCCGGGTCAGGGCCGACGCAGCAGCCACCCCAACAACGCCGTCACCGCGGCCGCGACCACCAGGCCGGCCACCGTCGCCGCCTGGATACCCGGCGCACCGCCGGCCCCGGACAACTCCACCAGGAGGACGCCCAGCACCGCGGCGCCCAGGATCACCGCACCGGCCCGCAGCAGCCACCGGAGGACCAGCCCCGGGTCGACGACCGCGTCGTAGGGCAACACCGCGGCGAGCGCGCACAGCGTGTGCGTGAGATAGAGCAGCGTCGCCACGGCGAGCAGCCGCCACAGCGCGATCGGCCGGCCGTAGCCGTCGGTGGCGACCAGCCAGCCCGCAGCTGCGACCAGCACGGCGAAGCTCGGCCATATCCGCCGCGGCGAAAGCGCAGGCAACAGCGCCACCAGCAGCAACGCCACCAAGGGACGCCCAAGCAGCACCTCGGACGGGTACGCGAGCACCAGCCCGAGCAGGGCGGTGAGAAAGATCCCGGCCCGCACCAGCAGCGGCACCGGCCCGACCCGGGCCGCAGCCGACCGGATCGCCCGAATCCGCCCGATCACGGTATCAATCACCCGAACCCACCTTCGTTCCCGACTGCGGGACTCCGCTGCGCTACGTTCCTCGCGCTCACCCGAACCCACCGTCGTTCCCGACTGCGGGACTCCGCTGCGCTACGTTCCTCGCGCTCACCCGAACCCACCGTCGTTCCCGACTGCGGGACTCCGCTGCGCTACGTTCCTCGCGCTCACCTGGCCCCCGCCCGCGGGGCCACCGCCAGCCGGGCCACGTCCCGCAGCACCTGGTCCAGGCTGCCCGCGCCGGCCCAGCGCACCACCGGCACGCCGTGCTCGCGCAACTGCTCGATCATGGTGTCCCGGTCCAACCGCCACAGCCGGTACGCCACCTCGGCCCAGCCCCGATCCTTCGGCATCGGCAGTTCGGCTGGCAGGGTGTCCACCGCCACCACGAACCGGCCGGAGCGGGCGAGCCGCGCGAGCATCTGCGCGGACCGCTCGTCGAGCAGCGGGGTGAGGACGACCGCCAACGCGTCGGGCGAGATCATGTGGGTGCCGAACGCGAACTCGTACGGCTCGTGCGGTGAGTTTCCCCCCTCGACGTCCAGCAGCCACTCCAGCACGGTCAGGTAGTGCCGCCGACCGGTGCCGGGACGAAGCCGGCGGGCGGCGGGACCGTACTCCTGGAGAGCCACCCGGTCCCCCCGATGCAGGTAGTGCTCGGCGATCGCCGCGGCGCTCCGGACGGTGGTGTCCAGCACCGACGCCGCACCGGCGACCCCGCCGGACGCGCCCGCCTCCGCCAGGACGTCCAGCAGCACCACCACCTCGGCGTCCCGGTCGGAGAGCGTCGCCGCCACGTGCAGTTGCCGAGCCCGCAGCGAGACCCGCCAGTCGATCCGGCGGAGCCGGTCCCCCGGGGCGAAGACGCGGACACCCGCCAACTCGCCGCCCTCGCCCGGCCGGCGGGAGTGGTGCGCCCCCACCAGCCCGGCGGCCCGGGGCATCGCCTCGACCGCGTCGAACGGTTCGGTCGCCGGGTAGACCCGGACCCGGGCCGGTTCCACGATCACCGCCCGGGACACCAGCAGACCGTGCGCGACGGCCACCCGAACACCGGCCGGGCCGAGCGGATGGCGTCCCCACCGCCGGGCGGTGCCGGTCAACTCCAGGTCGACCGCCGAGTCGGGCGACACCGAGGTCACGAACGGGCGGTCCACCGCGGACGCGATCCGCTCGCCGGCGGTGGCGACGGTGACGCCGGCGAACATGGCCCGCTCGACCCGCAGCCAGGGCGACACGCGGGTGCGCAGCACCGCCACGTCGTACCCGACGAGGTCCGGGTTGCCGACGCTGACCCTGCCATCGCACTCGCCGCCCTCGACCAGATGATCGTCGTCGGTGGAGATCCAGATTTGGGGCGCCGCAGCGGGCCGGCGGCGCAGCGCGTACGCGGTGCCGAGCGCGAACGGCGCGGCCAGCACGATCAGGTCGACCCGGCCCAGCAGGACACCGGCGACCAGCAGCAACCCGGTGAGCAGCACGGCCCGGCCCAGCGCGGGCGTCGGCGCCCACCCGGACTCCGGCTCCACCGGTGGCGGCACGACAGGCGGGTCCAGCGAGGACGGCGGCGGGGCGGAACGGCTCATGGATGCCCGGACCGGCCGGCGGCGTAGCTGGGCAGGGCGCCGCTGGTCGGGGCCGGGGTGCCGGCCAGCACCTCACCAACCACGAAGGACGGATCCACCCGGCGCAGCCACATCTCCGGGCGTAGCGTGATGCGGTGGGCGAGTGCCGGCACCGCCACGTCCTTGACGTCCTCCGGTACGACGAAGTCGCGGCCCGCCGTCACGGCACGGACCCGGGCCAGCAGAAGCAGCGCCAGCGACCCGCGCGGCGAGGCGCCGACCAGCACCGACGGGTGCTCCCGGGTGGCCGCGGTCAGGGCGACCATGTACCGCCCCACCGAGTCCTCCACCACCACGTCTTCCAGTGCGGCCTGCATGGCGCGCAGGGTAGCGGCGTCCACGACCGGTTTGATCACCGCCTCCTCGCGGCGACGGGCCATCCGGCGGCGCAGCACCTCCCACTCCTCCTCGTGTTCGGGGTAGCCGAAGGAGACCCGGAGCAGGAAACGGTCCAGCTGTGCCTCCGGCAGCGGGTAGGTGCCCTCGTACTCGACCGGGTTCGCCGTGGCGAGCACGTGGAAGGGCTCGTCCAGCCGGTATGTCACGCCCTCGACCGAGACCTGCTTCTCCTGCATGGCCTCCAGCAGCGCCGACTGGGTCTTCGGCGGGGTGCGGTTGATCTCGTCGGCGAGCAGGAGGTTGGTGAAGACCGGGCCGGCCCGGAACGTGAAGTCGCCGGTGCGCTGGTCGTACAGGAAGGAGCCGGTCACATCGGCCGGCAGCAGGTCGGGGGTGAACTGAAGGCGGCGGAAGTCCAGCCCGAGCGCCTGCGCGAAGGTGCGGGCGGTCAACGTCTTACCCAGGCCGGGCAGATCCTCCAGCAGTACGTGGCCGCCGGCCAGGATACCGGCGAGCACCAGCTCCAGCGCCTCCCGCTTGCCGACCACGACCTCGCCGACCGCGCCCAGCACCGCCCGGGCGAGGTGACCGACCTCGGTGGGGGGCATGGTCCGGGACACGTCGTTCATATTTTCTCCAGTTCGGCGACGATCGCCGCGAGGGCACGCGGCGACGGAGTGCGGCGGGACGGTGCGGCGAGGAACGTCCACAGCGGCTCCCCCAGCAAGGCCCGGGCCCGGGCCGGATCGGAGTCGCGGGTCAGGCCGTGGCGCTGACGCAGGCGTTCGTCGGTCAACTCACCGAGGCGGGGCAGGATCCGCTCGGCGAACCGCTCGCGGTCGCCCGACGCCCAGTCCAGCGGCCGTTCCCACCCATTGATCGCGGTGCGCAGCGCGTCCCCGGTGCCTGGGCCGCCGGCGCTTCGGCCTGCCTTCGGGGCCGTTCGGGCGGCCGACCGGGGCGGCGCCAGGGAACTGACGACCCGGCGCACCGCGATCAGGGCGGCCACCGCGGCCACCAGGACCAGCGGCGACACCTGCAGACCCAGCACACGGAGACCGGCGGCCAGGACGACCACGGCGGCGGCCACCGCGAGAACCGCCCGCAGCACCTGCCCGGACCGCCTGCCGGAGCGCGGCCGACGGGACGGCCCGTCCTCCTCGGCGGTGAGCAGGTCGTCGATGCTCGTGCCGCTCATCCCGACGCCTCGCCGCGTTCGCCGCCGGTACCGGATGCCCGGACACCGGGACCGACGATCCGCTCGCTCATTCCCCCACCCCCGCCGGCACGACGCCGGCCAGTTCGCCCCGGAGCCGCCGCAGGGCGGCCCGGGCCTGATCTCGGGTGTGCTCGTCCACGGGCCGGGTCGCGTACCGCGCCTCGCGGAAGACGTGGGCGAACTCGGCCAGCACGTCGGCGCTGGCGATGGCCGGGACATCCGCCGCCGGGTCGCCGCGCAGCAGACGGGTCACCAGGTCGGT
Organism: Micromonospora sp. WMMA1363; assembly: GCF_030345795.1. Classification (NCBI taxonomy): domain Bacteria; kingdom Bacillati; phylum Actinomycetota; class Actinomycetes; order Micromonosporales; family Micromonosporaceae; genus Micromonospora; species Micromonospora sp. WMMA1363. The sequence goes on along the minus strand of NZ_JAUALB010000001.1, from coordinate 5,154,519 downwards.
GGGGGTGTCCCCGGCGAGCCGGGGCACGCCGGCACCAGCGGCGGCCTCCTCGAGGCGCACCCAGCAGGCGATGACCGCCGTCCGCGGGTCCGTGTCGGCGTCGTCCAGGTCAACCAGACCGGCGTCGAGTGCGGCGACCACCTCTTGGGCGGTGTCTGCCGCCGGAGCGCGCGCGGGCCGCTGCGCGGGGAGCCGCCGGGTGACCCGTCGCACCGCGCCCCGGGCCAGGGTCACGGCGAGGTAGCCGAACGCGGCGACCAGGGCGAGACCGAGCAGCACCAGCGCCGCCGTGGCGATCCACGACGGGATCTGGGCCCGCGTCGCGTCCGCCGCGTCCCGCGGTTCGGCCGGGATCGATGGTCTCGGTTCGGTCGTCGGATACTCGGGCACGAAGGGCACGTTCTCCGCGGCCGGTGGGATGCGGCTGGCGCCGAGCGACGAGTGCGCGGCCGTGACCGCGGCCACGGCGAGCAGAAGAGCGACCGCCGTGACCGGCCACCACCTGCGGAGCACGCTGAGGTCCATCCCGACCTACCTCGCCGTCGCCAAGGCGAACCGCACGGGCCGGTGCGTCCCGTTCGTCATCGCCACCGCCCCGCAGCCTCTACTTCACCCCGGCCAGTCTCTTCGCCCGGGCGAACACCTCGTCCAGCATCTCTGGTGTCAGCCGCCCGGTGAAGGTGTTCTGCTGGCTGACGTGGTAGCAACCCAGCAGCTCCGGTGCGGCCGTTGCGGACCAGTGTGCCCCATGCGTGAATGCCGGTCGCGGGCTGGGCGGGCGCACACTATACACCTGGTTCAGGGCCGGCCACCAAGCGGCCCACGCGAACGCGCCCAGCGCGACCACGACGCGCAGGGTCGGTCGGATCAGCGTGACCTCGCGGTGCAGCCACGGCGCGCAGGTGTCCCGCTCGGCCGGGGTGGGCTTGTTGACCGGCGGCGCGCAGCGCACCGCCGCGAAGATCCGGGTGTCCCGCAGGGTCAGCCCGTCGTCGGCGGCGACGCTGGTCGGCTGGTTCGCCAGGCCGGCCCGATGCAGGGCGGCGAAGAGGACGTCGCCCGAGCGGTCGCCGGTGAAGATGCGGCCGGTGCGGTTTCCGCCGTGTGCGGCGGGAGCGAGGCCGAGGACGGCGATACGGGCCGCCGGGTCGCCGAAGCCCGGCACCGGGCGACCCCAGTACTCCTGGTCCCGGAAGGCTGCCCGGCGGGTGCGGGCGACCTGCTCCCGCCAGGCGACCAGCCGGGCGCAGGCAAAGCAGTCGCTCACCACGCCGTCGAGGTCGGCCAGGTCGGTCGCCCGACCGGCGCGGGCGGCGACCTCTGCGGGGGTACGGGGCTCAGCCAAGCCTGGCCCGGAAGAGTTCGAGGGTGCGGGCCCAGGCGGTGGCGGCGGCGCGCTGGTCGAAGCTCTCCGGCCGGTCCTCGTTGAAGAAGGCGTGCGCGGTGCCCGGGTAGTCGTACGTCTGGCAGCTGCCGCCGGCCGTCTCGACGGCCCGGCGGACCGTCCGCACGCCCTCGGCGGCCGAGGTACCGTCCGCCTCCGAGCAGTGGATGACCGCGGCCTTGCCCGCGTAGTCGGTCCACTCCGGACGCATCCCCTCCCAGGGCAACCGGGGATAGAAGGCGGCGGTCGCCACGATCCGCTCTGTGCGGGTGGCGGCCCAGAGAGCCAGGCTGGCGCCGGCGGAGAAACCGGCACAGCCGATCTTGCCGGCGACCTCGCGACGGCTGGCCAGGTAGTCGGCCGCGCCGGCGACGTCCGCGGCGGCCTCGTCCAGCTGGACGCTGTTCACCATCTGCCACGACTCGTCCGGCTTGCTGGCCGGCCCGCCGTGCCGAAGGTCCGGGGCGAGGGCGACGAAGCCGGATTCGGCGAACCGGTCCACGACCGCCCGGACGTGGGGCACCAGGCCCCACCAGTCCTGGATGACGATGACCGCCGGGCTGGCCGCACCACCGGACGGTATCGCGAGATATCCCTCGCCCGTACCACCGTTGCTCCGGTAGGTCACCATCTCACCCATCGGTCTTCCTCCTAGCGGTCAGTCATCGTTGGCTGGTCGCCCAGTGGTCCTACGTGCCGGTAGCCTCCCACGCCGTGACCGCGCCGGGAAGACAGCGGAGAAGTGGCATTCACCTCCTGTTCGGTCCTCGGTCGATTCGGGTACGACAACGGCGGCGCGGGTGGTCACCGCGCCGCCGTCGATCTCGCCCGAGGGGTCGCTCAGGCCTTCTTGGTCAGGCAGAGCACGTAGCCGGTCTTGCCCGGTTCGATGCTGGAGAAGATGTACCCCTCCTCGCCCTCCTTGAAGAACTGGTCGCACGCCGTGCCTTCGCGGGCCTGCGCCTCGGTCTGGCCGTCGACCCGGCCGACCACCGCAAACGCGGCGTCGGTGGCGGTGCACTCGACCACCTTGGCGCCGTCGACCCGCTCCTGCTCGGCGCCGGTCACCTCAGGCAGCTCGGCGATGCAGTCGCCGGCCTTCGCGTCGGCCGTCGCGTCCGTGTCGAAGAAATTCCCGATCGCCGAAGCGACGCCGAGCTTGAGACCGGCGATCACCAGGAACGCGACGATCGCGCCGACGATGCCGAGCGCTTTCTTGCCACCGGACTTCTTCGCCGGCTGCTCGACCGGCGGTGGCGCCTGGATGCCGGGCTGGGCGGCGTCCGGCGTGGGGGGCGGTGCGACCTGCTCTGACACGAAATTTCCTTCCAAGGGGTCGGGGTGCGGACGACACCGTAACGATCATCAGCACCGCCCGCTGCCCCGGAAGCCTCATCCGTTCAGCCATTTCCCAGGAAGCCAGCCAGGTCCCGGGAGGAACTCCTGCATGGGCGGAGCTGAGCAGGATCCGGCTTCTTCCATGCCACCAGTGCCATGGTCCTCTTCTTGTGGTCCGCCTGCCGTCGCGTGCGACCGGTCGTCTACCGGTGGTGGTGGCGCTCCGAGATGAAGCAGGTCGTGAGCGACCAGTTCCCCGAACGCCTCCCCCCAGGTCCGACACCGCTTCTCGGTGCGACACGTCGGACAGCGGCCGTCGCGCGACCTGTGCTCCTCGAGGGTTCGCCACCACCGGTCAACCGTCACCGGCCCCGGCTGCCCGTCTGTCACCGCAAGACCCTGATCACGATGGCGGCAACAACGATCAGCACCACGGCCGTCGCCAACACCTTTTGTCTGGCCGTTACCGGCGGCGCATCCGTGGGCCGGTCCGACGGCCGCGCCGGCGGGCATACCCGGTCACCGTCCGGAACCGGCGGTGCGCCATGCGGGTCGTGGTAGGCGCGCACCTCACCAGGTTCGGTGTCGTCGGCCATCACAGCGCCCGCAGTCCCGCCAGCACAGCCACGAGAACGTCATCGTCGAGCTGTGGCGGACAGCCGACGCGTGCCCGGCCGACAGCGCGCCCACCAGACAGCAGCCCCTCCAGTTCCCCTTCGGACACCCGGCGGCCTGCCACCTGGCGCCCCGGTTTCAGCGCATCCGCCAGCGCCACCCGGCGCTGTCGCTGCGGTAGCCGCACTACGGCTGTTGGCATGGCGTGACTCCCGATCGGTGGACGTGGACAGGGCCGCCCCCGCTCGCACCCCTGGACGGGGGCGGCCCCGACAGCGCGACCGGTGGGGTTCGGGTCCCGCGACCGGCTCGCGCCGCCTACAGAGCACTGTCGTCGGGGTTGTGGAGCAGTAACACCGCGTAGCACTATGCGCCTAAGACATTCGGGACCATCGCTTTGGGGTAGCGGGATGAATCGAGCTGTCCAGATCGCAATGGCTGAGGTGGGAGAGACCGCCGACAGTCTTGCCGCTCAGGTAGGGGTTGACCCGAAGACGGTGGCGCGGTGGGTGAGCCAGGACCGGGTACCACAGACGCGACATCGTGCCCACGTGGCCGAGATCCTCAAACGGGACATGGAGGACCTCTGGCCGGACGCACAGAGACGAAGGGAGCCCGCCTGGTTCCGGCCGTGGACAGAGATCGAACGGGAGGCCGCCGGGCTGCGGTGGTATGAATCGGCCGTGCTGCCGGGGCTGCTGCAAACCGAGGAGTACGCCCGAGCCGTCCTCAGCAGCGGTCCTTTGGTGGCCGATGTCGAGCACCACATCGGCACCCGGCTACAGCGGCAGGCGGCAGTATTCGACCGCCCCCGACCGCCACTGTCAGTCTTCGTGATCGACGAGGCCGCACTGCGCCGCGGCGACCCAAAGGTCATGGGACCCCAGCTCGACCACCTTGTGGCGTTGGCGGAACGACCTAACGTCATGGTGCACGTGCTACCGCTTGACGCAGGCTTGCACCCCGGCCAAGCAGGACCGTTCGTGATCGCCACGACAGCGGACGGCGACGACGTCGGCTACCTGGACGATCAGGCGGCCGGGCGCATCACGAATGACGTTGCTCCGCTCTGGGCTGTCTGGGATACCGTGAGATCGGTAGCGCTTCCGCGCAACCAGACCATCGGATTCCTGAGAGCGCGATCATGGCTAACTTGACCGGCGCCCAGTGGCGCAAGAGCACCCGCAGCAGCTCCAATGGTGGGGCGTGCGTCGAAGTTGCCGACAACCTGCCCGGCGTCGTGGGCGTCCGGGACTCGAAGGACCCGGCCGGCCCGGCGCTGGTGTTCGGCCCGGCGGCGTGGCAGGCCTTCGTCACGTTCACCGCGGCGGGCAAGTAGCCCGCCGAGGCGCTACCCGAACGACGGAAACCCTCGACCTTCCTTCACAGGCAGGTCGGGGGTTTCGTCGCGTTCACAGGGCCGGCACAGCCAGCCGCACCGGGGGCAACGGTGACCGACGTGCTACGGCATGCTGTAGCAGATGCCGTCGAGGATGTCGTGCTCGGAGGCGACCACCGAGTCCATGCCGGCACGTTCCATGATCACCCGGAGGACCAGGGCGCCGGCGCCGATCACGTCGGCCCGGCCCGGGTGCATCACCGGGATCGCCAGCCGCTCGTCCCGGGTCTTCGCCAGCAGGTCGGCCGTCACGTCGGCCACGGCGTCGTAGGACACCCTCGCGTGGTGGATGCGGTCCGGGTCGTACTCCGTCAGGCCCTGGGCGATCGCGACGACGGTGGTGACCGACCCGGCGAGCCCGACGAGCGTGGCTGCCTCCCGGCCCGGCACCGCGTCGAGCGCGCGGTCCACCGCGACCGCGATGTCCGCCCGGGCGGCGGCGATCTCGTCCACGCCGGGCGGGTCACCGTGCAGGTGCCGCTCGGTCATCCGGACGCACCCGATGTCCACGGAGATCGCGGCGTGGACGCCGCCGGCGCGGGTGCCGACGACGAACTCGGTCGAGCCGCCGCCGATGTCGACCACCAGGTACGGCTCCCGCGCGTCAGCGGGCAGCCCGCGCACCGCGCCCGTGAAGGAGAGCCGCGCCTCCTCCTCCCCGGTCACCACCTCCGGGGAGACGCCGAGAGTTTCCTCCACCATGACCCGGAAGTCGGTGGCGTTCGCGGCGTCCCGGGTGGCCGAGGTGGCACACATCCGGACCCGCTCGGCAGCCAGCTTCTCGATCTCGACGGCGTAGCTGGCGAGCGCCACCCGGGTGCGCTCGATCGCCTCCGGGGCCAGCCGGCCGGTGCGGTCCACGCCCTGGCCCAACCGGACGATCTCCATCCGGCGGCTCACGTCGACCAGCGGGACGTTGGGGCCCGCGCCCGGGTCGGGCAGGTCGGCGACCAGCAGGCGGACCGAGTTTGTCCCGCAGTCGATGGCGGCCACGCGCGTCGTCACGCCCGCAACCCTACGGCAGGCCGGATGCGCCCGATCAGACGACGGCGCGCCGGCCCCGAAGGTCCGACACGACCGGCACGGCAGCAAACGATCATCAGGCGCGTCGGGACGGGGGAATCAGACACACCCGGACGGGCGGCGAGGCGGTCAGAGGCGCAGCAGCATCCGAGTGTTGCCGAGGGTGTTCGGCTTGACCCGTTCCAGGTCGAGGAACTCGGCGACACCCTCGTCGTACGAGCGCAGCAACTGCTCGTAGACCAGCTGCGGCACCGGCGCCCCGTCGATCTCCGTGAACCCGAACGAGCCGAAGAAGCTCGTCTCGAAGGTGAGCACGAAGATCCGCGCCACGCCGAGTTCCCGGGCCTCGTCGATCAGGCCGCCGACGATCCGTTGGCCGATCTTGCGGCCACGGCAGGCCGGGTCGACGGCGACCGTACGGATCTCGGCCAGGTCCTCCCACAGGACGTGCAGCGCCCCGCAGCCGATCACCGTGCCGTCCGGCGCGACCGCGACCCGGAAATCCTGCACGTCCTCGTAGAGCGTGACGGTCGCCTTGCCCAGCAGCCGCCGGTCGTCCGTGTACGTGTCGACCAGGCGTCGGATGCCACGGACATCGGTCGTCCGGGCGCGCCGCACCACGATCTCGTCAGCGGCGGTCATCTCATTCGCCCGCCGGCACGTCCACGCACCGCCCGGCGGCCCACCACGGCTCGACCAGCCCCAGCGTCTCGTCGCCGAACGGGTTGACCCCCGGTCCGGCGCCGAGCGCGTGCCCGAGGTGCACGTGCAGGCACTTCACCCGGCCCGGCATCCCACCGGCCGAGATACCGGCGATCTCCGGCACCTGGTCGATCGACTCCCTCCGGGCCAGGTAGTCCTCGTGCGCGGCCCGGTAGTGCGCGGCCAGCTCCGGATCCTCCGCGAGCCGATCCGCCATCTCCTTCATCAGCCCGGCCGACTCCAGCCGGCTGCACGCGGCCGTCGCGCGGGGACAGGTCAGATAGAACAACGTCGGGAAGGGCGTGCCGTCAGCCAGGCGCGGCGTCGTCTCCACCACGTCGGGCAGGCCGCACGGGCACCGGTGGGCCACCGCCCGGGTCCCCCTGGGTGGACGTCCGAGTTGGGCGGCCACGGCGGCCAGGTCGGCCTCGGTGGACGGCTCCCGCTGCGGCAGGGGCACGGAGGCCGCCGCCGGCTCCTGCGGTGGTACGACTGTCACGCTGCTCATTCCTCGGTCGGCGCGGTTCATCCGGAATTCAGGCGTCGGGCCGGTCTCCGTTGGCGGCCGCCACGCTCGACCAGAGCGTGTCGTACCAGGGATCGGAAGCGCCCGGATCGGCCGCGCCGGCGGGCCGGCCGGCGTCCCGGGCGGCACCGTCCGGGTCGCGCAGCACCACCATGATCTTTTCGCCGGGACGACCCATGAAGAACCGTTCCCGAGCCTTGGCCTCGATGTACTTCTCGTCCTGCCACTTGGCGGCCTTGTCGGCCAGCTTCTCGATCTCCGCCCGTTGGGCCGCCTGGGCGGCCTCCATCCGGGCGATGTCGGCCTGCTGGTCAAGGTACACCCGGACTGGGTAGGTGTAACCCAGGGCGAGCGCGATCAGCACCGCGAACAGCACGGTGGCACGCCCGGTGAAGTGTCGGGGGTGGGGTGCGGAGAGCCGCTTGACACCGCCGCCGGCCGCCCGCCGGGCGGCCGGCCGGTTCGCCGAGCGGACGCCCTCGGTGGGCCGGGCCGCGCTCGGAGCGCGACCGGCGGTCGCCCGCGACTCGGCGCGCCCGCTGCCCTCCCCGACCGGCCGGGCACCACGGGCTCGGACCGGCCGGCCGGTCCGAGCCGGCCGACGGGCGGGACGCTGACCACCCGGCGTGCGGCGCTGCTGCATCCTCACACCCCTCCCCAAGGCCTCGCGTCGGTCAGGCCGAACGGTAACGCGGGAAGGCCCCCGCCCCGGCGTACCGCGCCGCGTCGGCCAGTTCCTCCTCGATCCGCAGCAGCTGGTTGTACTTGGCGACCCGGTCGGAGCGAGCCGGCGCGCCGGTCTTGATCTGGCCACAGCCGGTGGCGACGGCCAGGTCGGCGATGGTGGTGTCCTCCGTCTCGCCGGAGCGGTGGCTCATCATGCACGTGAAGCCGGCCCGATGCGCGAGGTCCACCGCGTCCAGGGTCTCGGTGAGCGACCCGATCTGGTTGACCTTCACCAGGACGGCGTTGGCGGCGTTCTCGGCGATGCCCCGGGCGATGCGCTGCGGGTTGGTGACGAACAAGTCGTCGCCGACGATCTGGATCCGGTCGCCGAGGGACGCGGTGAGCGTCTGCCAGCCAGACCAGTCGTCCTCCGCCAGCGGGTCCTCGATCGACACGATCGGGTACCCGTCGGCGAGCTTGGTGTAGTAGCTGCTCATCTCCTCGGCGGACTTCGCGGCCCCCTCGAAGGTGTAGGTACCGTTTTCGAAGAACTCCGTCGCGGCGACGTCCAGCGCGAAGACGATGTCCGTGCCAAGCCGGTAGCCGGCCTTCTCGACCGCCTCGGCGATCAGGTCCAGCGCGGCGGCGTTGGTCGGCAGGTTCGGTGCGAAGCCGCCCTCGTCACCGAGCCCGGTGGACAGGTCCTTCTTCTTCAACACCGACTTCAGCGCCTGGTAGACCTCCGCCCCGGAGCGGAGCGCCTCGCGGAAGCTGGGCGCTCCGATCGGCGCGATCATGAACTCCTGGATGTCGACGTTGGAGTCGGCGTGCGCGCCGCCGTTGAGGATGTTCATCATCGGCACCGGCAGTAGGTGCGCGTTCGGCCCGCCGAGGTAGCGGAAGAGGCTCAGCTCGGCGCTGCCGGCGGCCGCCTTCGCCACGGCCAGGGAGACGCCCAGGATCGCGTTCGCCCCCAACTCGCTCTTGTTGTCGGTGCCGTCGACGTCGAGCATCTTCTGGTCGATCAGCCGCTGCTCGCTGGCCTCGTACCCGACCAGCTCGTCGACGATCTTGTCCTCGATGTTCGAGACCGCCTTCTCGACGCCCTTGCCCTGGTAGCGGTCGGTGTCACCGTCACGCAGCTCGATTGCCTCGAAGGCGCCCGTGGAGGCGCCGGAGGGCACCGCGGCGCGGGCGATCGTGCCGTCGTCGAGCCCGACCTCGACCTCGACCGTCGGGTTGCCCCGCGAGTCAAGGATCTCCCGGGCGACGATTCCCTCGATGGTTGCCACTGAGTCGCTCCTCGTTTGTGTGTGCCGGTCCGGTGTGGGCCGCGACGGTGCGGCTGGGGCAGGTGTTGCACGCAGCGTATCGGGCGGCGGCAGGTCGCGGCGCGTCGCCCGGCGCGCCCGGGGCCGGCCGCCACGCCCACCGCCTCGTGGCCGAACCGGCCGATCCGTTCCCTACACCCCCAGCAGAGCGCGCAGGTGGCGCGGGGGTGGGCAGTCGTGGGCGAGCATCGCGTCGTGCCAGTCCCGGACGGACACGCCGTCAGGACGAGCCGCGGCGATCTCAGCCACCTCGCTGTAGCCAACGAAGTACGTGGACAGTTGCGTCGAGGTGAGCAGCGCGCGACGCCACTTGCCGGCGGCCTCCCCCTCCTCCTGGAAGCCGCGCCCGGTCATCAGCGCCATCGCGTCCTCCTCGGTGACTCCGTCGCCGTGCACGAGCTGGTCGAGCAGGGCGTTGATGGTCATCCGCAGCTGCATCTTGAGCTGCTGCAACCGCACCGGCACGCCACCGAAGCCGCGGGCGGCCATCAGCTCCTCCGCGTAGACCGCCCAGCCCTCGATGAACGGGCCGGACCGGGCCAGCGCCCGGACCCGGGTGTTGCCGACATGCCGACGGGCGTGCGCGAGCTGAAGGAAGTGTCCGGGCATCGCCTCGTGCACGGTGAGGTTGCGGATCATGTGGTCGTTGTACTCGCGGTAGAACGACTCGACCCGGTGCGCCGGCCAGTCCGTCGGGGTGGGTGCGATGCAGTAGAAGGTCGGCACGTCCGCCGACTCCAGGGCGCCCGGCGAGTCGCAGTACGCCGCCGCCACGCCCCGGGCGAACTCCGGCATCACCTGGATCACGCACGAGTCGTCGACCAGGCTCACCAGGTCGTGGGCACGAACGAAACCCGCCGCCTCGTCGAGCGTGATCGAGGCGAGGTCGACGATCGTGTGGTCGTCCGGGTGCTCGGCGGCGAGCAGATCCAGTGCCCGGCGCACCGTCTCGTCGTCGGCCGGGCCGCCGACCAGCTCGACGGCCGCCGCTCGGATCTCCTCGGTGACGCGGTCCAGGTTCGCCCAGGCACGGCGCTGAATCTCGGCGGCGCCCAGCTCGGTGTCGAGCGTGTGCCACAGCCGGGCCTCCCAGCGACGGCGCCCCAGGCGGGGGTCCCGGCCGGGCCCGGCGTCGGCGGCAAGGCCGGCGCGCAGCCACGCCACGAACTCCTCGACGGCGGCGATCGCCCCGGCGGCGGCCGGCGCGACCCGGTCGTGCCGGGTGGGCGCCGCGTCGAGCAACACCGGCACCTCGTCCCGGATCAGCGCCGCGGTGCCGGTGAACTGGACGACCGCCGTCTCGGCGTGGATCCGCGGCATGTCCCGCAAGGTCGCCCGCGCGGTGGCGAGGGCGTCCGGTACGGCCGCCAGCCGGCCGGCCAGGCTGTCCAGCCGGACCTCGACCGGGGCGTACGGGCGGGCGACGAGCGCGTACAGCAGCCCGCCCGGATTGTGCCGCAGCGGATCCCACTCGTGCGAACGGATCTCGTCTGACTCGAACAGCCCCCGGTCCACCAGGGCGGTCAGCAGGGCGTGGTCCACCCGGTCGTCGACGTCGAGAGCATCATCGTCCACCTCGGACAACGCGTCAGCGGCGTCCCGCAACATCGCCCGGTCAGCGGCGACAGCATCAGCAGACAGGTCCGGCAACCGGTCGTCGTACCGATGGTCCCCCGCCGCGGTGGCCACTCCCGGCCACGACGCAAGCAGCGCTTCGACGACCCGTTCGGCCAACCCCGTGAACTCCTGCATGGGAGAACCCTACCGATCACCGCCCGGCCGCCGACCGATCAGGTAGCCGGTGGCGGGCCCTGCCCACCCGTCACATAATGATCAATGCGAGTCGGACAGGGCAGCGCGTTCGGCGGCCCGGACCGCTTCGGCGTAGGCCAGGGTGGCGCGGCGGAGGGCCGCCTCAGGGTCGAGTTCCGCCTCGCGGGCCGCCGCGACCGTGGCGAGGAGGCTGGCACCGAGACGGGCCTCCGGGTCGACCTGCGAATCGGCCAGCGGGGGTGGGACCGCCAAGCCGACCCGGGCGGCCCGGTCGAGAATCTTGGCGGCCAGGGCGAGAGCGGGCTGGCTCATGGCGATGCCGTCCAGCACCGAGTCGCGTGCCTTCTCGGCCCGCTTGATCCGCTCCCAGCTAGCCTCGATCTCCTCCAGCGTGCCCGCCTGCTCACCCGCGAAGACGTGCGGGTTACGCCGGACCATCTTGTCCACCAGGCCACCGGCCACGTCGTCGACGGTCCACCGCTCCCCCTCGGGACGTTCCTCGGCGAGCCGGGCGTGGAGCACCACCTGGAGCAGCACGTCCCCCAGTTCCTCACGCAACGCGTCGGTGTCCCCGGCGCTGATCGCGTCGTACGCCTCGTAACACTCCTCCAGCAGGAAGCCGGCGAGGCTGCGGTGGGTCTGCGCCCGCTTCCACGGGTCACCGCCGGGTGAGGCCAGACGGTCCATCACCGCCACCGCGTCGAGCAACCGGGCACCGGGCGGATCCCACGAGCCGTACATCAGCTCCAGCTCGGCGAGCCCCGGCTGGCGTGCCAACCGCAGGCCCAGCTCCCGGGCGAGGGACTCGTCGCCGGTCGGGCCGGCGAGCCAGACCGCGGTGCCGTGGGCGGCGACCGTGTCCAGCAACGCCTGGGTGGCCGGGCCGTCGACCAGGGTCACCTCGGCGCCCGCCGCGCGGAGCGCCGTCGCCAGCTCGCTCTCCGCCCCGGTCAGCACCGGGTGCCGACGGACGACGTCCCAGGCGGCCGCCGTGAGCAGGCCGGCTGGCAGGCGGGGCGAGGTGACCAGCAGGACGATCCGCGCCGACATGGTCAGCCGGCGACCGGCTCGGTCGCGTCGGCGCCGGTCGGCTCGACCGACGGCAGCGGCTCGGGGGTGGAGATGTCGGTGACCGGGCCATCCGTGTCGATGTACGGCAACGAGTAGAAGATCAGCGCTTGGCCGTTGCTGACCACGGACGGCACGCCGATCGGCTGGTAGCGCGGGTTGATCGACGTACTCGCCCGTTCCGCCTCCTCCTGGAGGGCGACGCTGAGCGCGGCACCAGCGCGGACGAAGCCACCGTCACCGAAGAGCTGCCGGACCTGCTCCACGCTCATGCCCGGCTCCAGCCCCGCCGGCTGCTGCAGCGCCCGGTACACGGCCATCACCGCATCGTCGCTCAGCTCCCCCGCCGGGAGCTGCTGGCTGAGCACCTGCGACATGTCGGCCCACTCGCCCCACAGCCGGGTGTACTCGGCGGCGGCCGGCACCCGCAGCTGCTGCTGGAGCTGTTCCGGGCTGATCTGGTCGGGCACCTGGATGTTCTTCGCCGCGACGATCCGCCGCCCCAGCTCGAGGCTGACCAACAGGTTGACCACGTCCTGCCGGGTCACGTCGGCACGCAGTTGCTCCGGCGACGGGGTGCCCCCCGCCCGGACCGCCTCCTGGCGCACCACCTCCTCGAACGTCGACTGGGCGTCCTCGTAGATGGCATCGACGCGGCTCAGCGGGTACGTGGTTTCACCCACGTACGCGGCGACATCAGGCGCGGACCGGCCGCAGCCGGCGAGAGAGCTGACAGCGAGGGCCGCGACGCTGGCGGCGGCGACAAGACGGCGAGCGCGCATGCCGGTCACTCTCTCACGCCGCCCTGCCCGGCTGTGACGCCACCCACGCCTCGCCGAACCCCGGCTCACCGGGCACCCGCCCCGGCCGGCTGAGCCACCTCCGGGTCCCCCAGCACATCCTTGAGCAGTTGGGCACACCACTCCAGCAACGCCTGGTCGCGCAGCGGCTCGCCGCCGACTCGCCGGGTGCTCGGCCGGGGCACGCTGACCTGGTCCAGCGCCTGCTTGTAGACCGAATCCGGGTGGTAGCGCTTGAGCCGCAGCTGCTTCGAGTCGGGCAGCGGCAGCGGGCCGAACCGGATGTGCTTGCCCTGCATGGAAACGTCGGTCAGTCCGTAGCGGCGGGCCAGCAGCCGGAACCGGGCCACCGCCACCAGGTTCTGCACCGAGGCCGGCGGCTCGCCGTACCGGTCGGTCATTTCGGCGACCACCTCGCGCAGCCGCTCCTCGTCGCGAGCCTCGGCGAGCTTGCGGTACATCTCCAGCCGCAGCCGTTCCACGCCGACGTAGTCGTGCGGCAGGTGCGCGTCCACCGGCAGGTCGACCTTGACCTCGGCCTCCTCCTCCGGGCGCTCGCCCTTGAACGCCTGCACCGCCTCGCCGACCATCCGCACGTACAGGTCGAAGCCGACCCCCTCGATGTGGCCGGACTGCTCGCCGCCGAGCAGGTTGCCGGCGCCCCGGATCTCCAGGTCCTTCATCGCCACGTACATGCCGGCGCCCAACTCGGTGTGCTGGGCGATGGTGGCCAACCGCTCGTGCGCGTGCTCGGTGAGCGGCTTGTCCGGCGGGTAGAGGAAGTAGGCGTACGCCCGCTCCCGGCCCCGGCCCACCCGTCCGCGGATCTGGTGCAGCTGTGCCAGGCCGAGCAGGTCGGCGCGTTCCACGATCAGGGTGTTGGCGTTCGGGATGTCGATGCCGGACTCCACGATCGTGGTGCAGACCAGGACGTCGAACTCCTTCTCCCAGAAGCCGACCATCACCTTCTCCAGGGCCTCCTCGCCCAGCTGGCCGTGCGCCACCGCGACCCGCGCCTCGGGCACCAGCTCGCGCAGCTTCCGCGCCGCCCGCTCGATCGACTCGACCCGGTTGTGCAGGTAGAAGACCTGACCGTCGCGGAGCAGCTCACGGTGGACGGCGGCGGCCACCTGCCGCTCGTCGTACGCCCCGACCGCGGTGAGCACCGGGTGCCGCTCCTCCGGCGGGGTGGCGATGGTGGACATCTCCCGGATGCCGGTGATCGCCATCTCCAGGGTCCGGGGAATCGGGGTGGCCGACATGCTGAGCACGTCGACGGCGGCCCGCATGGCCTTCAGGTGTTCCTTGTGCTCGACGCCGAAGCGCTGCTCCTCGTCGACGATGACCAGGCCGAGGGACTTGAACCGGGTGGCCGCCTGAAGCAGCCGGTGGGTGCCGATGACGATGTCGGCGGTGCCGTCGGCGACCATCGCCAGGGTCTGCTCGGCCTCCCTCGGCGTCTGGAACCGGGACAGCTGCCGGATGGTCACCGGGAACTGGCTCATCCGCTCGGCGAACGTGTTGTAGTGCTGCTGCACCAGCAACGTGGTGGGCACCAGCACCGCCACCTGCTTGCCGTCCTGCACCGCCTTGAACGCCGCGCGAACGGCGATCTCGGTCTTGCCGTACCCGACGTCGCCGCAGATCAACCGGTCCATCGGGACGGTCTGCTCCATGTCCCGCTTGACCTCCTCGATGGCGGCAAGCTGGTCGGGCGTCTCCTGCCAGGGGAAGGCGTCCTCCAGCTCCCGCTGCCACGGGGTGTCCGGCCCGAAGGTGTGCCCCTTGGACGCCCTGCGGGCGGCATAGAGCTGGATCAGCTGGGCGGCGATCTCCTTGACCGCCTTGCGGGCGCGGGCCTTGGACTTCTGCCAGTCCGAGCCACCCATCTTGTGCAGGGCGGGCTGCTCACCGCCGACGTAGCGGGAGAGCTGGTCGAGCTGGTCGGTGGGGACGAAGAGCCGGTCGCCGGGCTGGCCGCGCTTACTCGGGGCGTACTCGATGACCAGGTACTCCCGGCTGGCACCGTTGACGGTGCGCTGCACCAGCTCGACGTAGCGGCCGATGCCGTGCTGCTCGTGCACCACGTGGTCGCCGGCTCTCAGCTCAAGCGGGTCGATGGTGTTGCGCCGCCGGCTCGGCATTTTGCGCATGTCCCGGGTCGAGGTGCCCCGGCCACCGGTGAGGTCGTCCCCGGTGAGCAGCACGAACCGGGACGCCTCGTCGACGAAGCCGCCGGTCAGCGACCCGCAGGTGACCAGCAGCTCCCCGGGGGCGGGCGCGGTGGGCACCTCCTCGCTCATCCGCGCGCCCAGGCCGGCGTCGCGCAGCACCTCGACAGCCCGCTGGGCGGGGCCGTGCCCCGCGAAGACCAACGCGATCGACCAACCCTCGCCGGCCCAGCGCTTGAGGTCCTCGACCACCCGGGCGGTCTCGCCGTGGTAGAGCGGCGCGGGCTGGGCCGCCAGGGTCACCGCGATCGCGTCGTCCGGGGTGACGTCGGCCTCGACCGGCTCGTCCTCCCACGGTTGCCGCGCCGGCGCGGCGACCGGCTCGGCCAGCCCGAACGGCGACACCGTCCACCAGGGCTGGTCCAGGACGCGGGCGGCGGTGCGGATGTTGGCGAGGCTCCGGAACGCGGCGGCGCCGAGGTCGACCGGGGCCGCGCCACCCACGGCAGCCGCGGCCCAACTGGCCTGAAGGAACTCCTCCGAGGTCCGGACCAGGTCGTGCGCCCGGGTGCGGATGCGCTCCGGGTCGCAGAGCAGCACGTGGGTGCCGGCCGGCATGGTGTCCAGCAGAAGCTCCATCGAGTCCACGCCGATCAGCGCCGGGGCGAGCGACTCCATGCCCTCGACCGGGATGCCCTCGGCGAGCTTGTCGAGGATCTCGGCCAGCTCCGGGTGCTCCTGCGCGAGGACGGCGGCGCGCTCGCGCACCGACGGGGTCAGCAGCAGTTCCCGGCACGGCGGCGCCCAGAGCTGCGGAACCTGCTCGATGGTGCGCTGGTCGGCGACGGCGAAGGTACGGATCTCCTCGACTTCGTCGCCCCAGAACTCAACCCGGGAAGGGTGCTCGTCGGTGGGCGGAAACACGTCGAGGATGCCGCCGCGCACCGCGAACTCGCCGCGCTTGGTGACCAGGTCGACCCGGGCGTACGCCAGGTCGGCAAGTCGGCGGGAGACCTGTTCGAGATCGGCCTCGACACCGGCGGCCAGCCGCACCGGCTCCAGGTCGCCGAGGCCCTTGAGCTGCGGTTGCAGCAGCGAGCGGACCGGGGCGACGACCACCCGCAGCGGGCCGGTGCGGCCGTGCGCGTCGGTCGACTCGGGGTGGGCCAGCCGGCGCAGCACGGCCAGCCGTCGGCCGACCGTGTCGGAGCGTGGGGAGAGCCGCTCGTGCGGCAGCGTCTCCCAGGAGGGGAAGACAGCCACCTGTTCCGGCGGGAGCAGGTTACCCAGCCCCGAGACGAGGTCGTCGGCCTCCCGGCTGGTGGCGGTGACCGCGAGCACCGGCCGGCCCGCGCCGCCCCCGAGCCCGCCGTCGCCGCTGTCCGGGTCGGCTGCCACGGCCGCGACCGCGAACGGGCGCAGCGCCGGCGGGGCGGTCAGGTCGAGCCCGTCGACCTGGGCCGCACCGGATCGCGCCAGGTCCCGGGCCCGGGCGAGGGCCGGGTCGGCCAGAGCGGCGGCGAAGAGTCCGGTGAGCATATGATCACTTCCAGGGCGGCGGCACGACGATCACCCCTCGTTCCGGCTGGACGAGGGGTACACCGGTCGACACTATCTCTCGCCGGAGACGATCGAAGCCGGCCCCGGTGGCCCGAACGGGCGTTCGGCCAGATCGGCGTGATCAACGCCACCGCCTTTCCCGGCTGCCGAGGACGCCGGGCCGCCCGACCGGCGGGAGCAGCACAGATGTCTGAAGATGTCGGACAGGGACCTGGACACAACACAGGGGGTTAGCACGGGTCCCTCCTTACATTCGGGGCCACGCGGATATCATCCAGGAGTCGGACAGCGCTGTCCTTCGTACTCACGTAAGGAGCGCACCGTGACCGACCAGCATGACCATGACGGCCCCGACGCCGCCCTGCGCGCCGACATCCGCCGGCTCGGCACCCTGCTCGGGCAGACCCTCGCGCGCCAGGAGGGTCGGCCCCTGCTCGACCTTGTCGAGGACATCCGCGCCCAGGTCCGCGCGGACGCGCCGAAGGCGGCGCAACAGCTCGCCGGGCTGGACGTCAGCACCGGCACGAAGCTGGCCCGCGCGTTTTCCACATACTTCCACCTGGCCAACATCACCGAGCAGGTCCACCGCGCTCGGGACCTACGCCGTCGCCGCGCGATCCAGGGCGGCTGGCTGGACCAGGCCGCCAAAATGATCGCCGAGCGGGGCGTGCCCGCCGAGGAGATCGCCACGGCGGCCCGCCGCCTCGCGGTCCGGCCGGTCTTCACCGCTCACCCGACCGAGGCCGCCCGCCGCTCGATCCTGTCGAAGCTCCGCGCGATCGCCGACGAACTCGATGCCGAGACGACCAACGCGATCCTGTACGGGGCGAGCGACGAGGGCCCGGCCAACCGCCGCCTCGCCGAGCTGCTCGACCTGATGTGGCAGACCGACGAGCTGCGGCTGGACCGACCGGATCCGACCGACGAGGCGCGCAACGCCATCTACTACCTGCGGGACCTGTACGCCGAGGCCGCGCCGCAGGTGCTCGACGACCTCGCCGAAACGCTGCGCATGCTCGGCGTGGAAACCTCGCCGACCGCCCGGCCGCTGACCTTCGGCACCTGGATCGGCGGCGACCGGGACGGCAACCCGTTCGTCACCCCGACGGTGACCCGCGAGGTGCTGACCATCCAGCACGAGCACGGCATCGCGGCCACCGAGAAGGCGATGGACCATCTGATCAACGAGGTCTCCGTCTCCCGGCGGCTGCGCGGGGTGTCGCTGGACCTCTCCGCCAGCCTCGCCACCGACCTCGACGCGTTGCCCGAGGTGGCGCCCCGATTCCGCCGGGTCAACGCCGAGGAACCGTACCGGCTCAAGGCCCGCTGTGTGAAGGCGAAGCTCGCCAACACCCGGCTGCGGCTGCGGCAGGGCACCGCGCACGTGCCGGGGCGCGACTACCGCGGGTCCGCCGAGTTGATCGCCGACCTGGAGCTGCTGCGCGCCTCACTGGCCCGCAACTCCGGCCAGCTCACCGCTGTGGGCCGGCTCGCGTCGACCATCCGCACGGTCTCCGCGTTCGGCCTGCACCTCGCCACCATGGACATCCGGGAGCATGCCGACCAGCACCACGAGGTGCTGGCCCAGCTCTTCGCCGCCGTCGGCGAGGTCGCCGACTACCCGGCGCTCACCCGGCTGGAGCGCACCAAGCTGCTCGCCGACGAGCTGACCGGCCGTCGACCGTTGTCCACGCTGGACACCCCACTGACCGCGTCGGCCCGCCGGACATTCGACGTCTTCGGCACGATCCGGGAGGCACAGGACCGGTTCGGCCAGGAAGTCGTCGAGTCGTACATCATCTCGATGACCCTGGGCGTGGACGACGTGCTCGCCGCGGTCGTATTGGCCCGTGAGGCCGGCCTGGTCGACGTGCACACCGACCGGGCCCGGATCGGCTTCGTGCCGCTGCTGGAAACCCCCGCCGAACTGAACGCCGGCGGCGACCTGCTGGACGAGTTGCTCTCGCTGCCGGCGTACCGGGCGCTGGTGGCGGCCCGCGGGGACGTGCAGGAGGTGATGCTCGGCTACTCCGACTCCAACAAGGAGGCCGGCATCACCACCAGTCAGTGGTCCATCCACCGGGCGCAGCGGGCGCTACGTGACGTGGCCGCCCGGCACGGCGTGCACCTGCGGCTCTTCCACGGCCGGGGCGGCACGGTCGGCCGGGGTGGTGGGCCGACGCACGACGCGATCCTGGCCCAGCCGTACGGGACGCTCGACGGCGAGATCAAGGTGACCGAGCAGGGCGAGGTGATCTCGGACAAGTACACCCTGCCGGCGCTGGCCCGGGAGAACCTGGAGCTGACCGTCGCCGCGGTGCTCCAGTCGACCCTGCTGCACACCGCGCCCCGGCAGCCCGCCGAGATGCTGGAGCGCTGGGACGCGACCATGGACGTGGTCAGCGAGGCGGCGTACCGGTCGTACCGGTCGCTGGTCGAGGAGCCGGACCTGCCCGAGTATTTCTGGGCCGCCACCCCGACCGAGCTGCTGGGCGCGCTGAACATCGGCTCCCGGCCAGCGAAGCGACCGAACACCGGAGCGGGCCTGGCCGGGCTGCGCGCCATCCCGTGGGTTTTCGGCTGGACCCAGACCCGGCAGATCATTCCCGGCTGGTTCGGGGTCGGGTCCGGCCTGGCGGCCGCCCGCGAGGCCGGCCTCGCGGACGTGCTCGCCGAGATGCACCGTAGCTGGCACTTCTTCCGGACGTTCCTGTCGAACGTCGAGATGATGCTCACCAAGACCGATCTGACGATCGCCCGCCGGTACGTGGAGACGCTGGTGCCGAAGAAGCTGCACCCGATCTTCCGCCAGATCGAGCAGGAGTATGAGCTGACCAGGCGTGAGGTCCTCGCGGTGACCGCCTCGCCGGACCTGCTGGAGAACTCCCCGGTGCTCCAGCGCACCCTCGCCGTCCGTGACACCTACCTGGAGCCGCTGCACCATCTTCAGGTGGCGCTGCTACGGCAGTACCGGGACTCGGGTGCGGCCGGCCGGGCGGTGGCCACCGCCCCGGGCGCTCGGCGCGCGCCGAGCGACGGTACCGCGCTGGAGCGAGCGCTGCTCACCACGGTCAACGGCATCGCCGCCGGCATGCGCAACACCGGCTGAGCAGCGTCGCCAGCGGCAGGCGGGGACCTGGCTGTTCCGGATTTTCCCCCGGCGACCGGGCCGCGCCCGGTCGCTCCCGCGCTCCGGTTCTGGCACGCTCGGTCGGTGGATTTCTCGACACTGGCCGTGGTGGTTGTCTGCCTCGCGGCGGGCGGCGCGGTCGGGTGGTACGCCGCCCGGGTCCGCTCCGCCCCGGAGATCGCACGGTTGGCGGCCACCATTGCCGCCAACCGGGAGGGCGAGGGCCGGCTGGCGCAGTCCATGCGGGCGCTCAGCTACGAGGCCACCGCCCAGTCCCAGGAGGCGGTCGCCCGCGCGGTGGCGCCGTTGCACGAGACCCTGCGACGGTACGAGCAGCGGGTCGCCGAGCTGGAACGGGACCGGGTCGACGCGTACGCCGAGCTGCGCGAGCAGGTCCGCGCGATGAGCACCGTCTCGGGCGAGTTGCGCACCGAGACCAAGCAGCTCGTGGCGGCGCTGCGGGCGCCCCAGGTCCGCGGCCGGTGGGGTGAACACCAGCTGCGCCGCATCGTCGAGGCGGCCGGCCTGTTGGCGCACTGCGACTTCGCGGAGCAGGTCACGGCCGCGACCGACCACCAGGTGGTCCGTCCCGACCTGGTGGTGCGGCTGCACGGCGGCCGGTCGGTGGTGGTCGACGCGAAGGCACCGTTCGAGGCTTACCTGACGGCGATGGAGGCGCGCGACGAGCGTGGCCGGGACGCCCACCTGGACGCGCACGCGAAGCACCTGCGCGCCCACGTCGACGCGCTGGCCGCCAAGTCGTACTGGGCGGCGTTCGACCAGGCACCGGAGTTCGTGGTGCTGTTCGTGCCGGCGGACCCGTTCCTCGACGTCGCGTTGCAGCGCGACCCGACCCTGCTGGAGCACGCGTTCGCCCGCAACGTGGTCCTCGCGACGCCGGCGACCCTGGTCGCCCTGCTGCGCACGGTCGCCTACTCATGGCGACAGGAGGCGTTGGCGCGCAACGCGGTGGCGGTGCACTCGCTCGCGCGGGAGCTGTACGGCCGGCTGTCCACGTTGGGCGATCACGTCGGCCGGCTGGGGTCGGCGCTCGGCGGGGCGGTCACCGCGTACAACCGGGCGGTGGGCTCGTTGGAGGCGCGGGTGCTGGTCAGCGCGCGCAAGCTCGCCGAGTTGGGCGTCTCCGACGAGCAGTTGGCCGCGCCCGCGCAGGTGGAGGTGGCCCCCCGCCAGCCGCAGGCCCCGGAGCTGCTGGAGCCGGAGAGTTGACGAATGTTCACTCACTGTCCGCTACCGGCGGTTGCCTATGACACTAAGCGTCCTGGCACATCACGAAGTGGTCACAACGAACTCTCCGATAGTGACACCGGCCATCGATACACCGAAGGATTTCGCTCACGCGTGCCCTGCATCTGAGGGCCCTGTTCTCTGGAGGAAGAGAACGTGAGTAAAACCCGAAAGCTGAGCCGGCGTACCTCCGCCGCGCTCTTCGCGTCGGTCGTGGCAGCCAGTGCCGTGACCGTCGCGGGCGGCGCCGCCACGGCGAGTGCCGCACCTGCCGCACCCGACGCGACCCCCGTCGAAGTGCTCGGCGCCCACGACGCCAAGCTGCTCGCCGAGGCGGAAGCGAAGAAGAGCCCCACCGTCACCCTCATCGTCGCAACCGAAAAGGGTGAGGCCAAGGACGTCGCCGACGACCTGAAGGGTCTCGGCGCCGCGGTCACCGAGCGATACGACACGATCGGCTACGTGCTGGCGACGGTACCCACCGAGAAGGTGGTCAAGGCCGCCACCCTGCCCGGTGTCGCCGCGGTCGACCTGGACGAGACGATCCAGCGGCCCGACCCGCGGCCGGAGGCGGCCCCGTCCGGCCGTAGGTCGGCCCGGCAGGGCGCGACCCTCAGCGGTCCGGGTGCGGACACCCGCGCCGCCAACCCGTACATGCCGACCCACGAGACCGGCGCGGTCAAGTTCGTTTCCCAGCACCCGGAGTGGGACGGCCGTGGCGTGACCATCGGTATCATGGACTCCGGCGTGGACCTCGACCACCCGGCGCTCCAGCAGACCACCACCGGCGAGCGGAAGATCGTCGACTGGGTCACCGCCACCAGCCCGTACGAGGACCCCACCTGGCGCCCGATGCTGACCGAGGTGACGGGTCCCTCCTTCAGCGCTGCGGGCGTGTCGTGGACAGCCCCGGAGGGCACCTACCGCTTCAGCACCTTCCGTGAGTCGATCACCGCGGGCAGCGAGCCGGGCGGTGACGTCAACCGCGATGGCGACCAGTCCGACGTGTGGGGCGTGCTCTACAACCCCGCCACCAACGACATCCTGGTGGACGTCGACCTGGACCGGGACTTCACCGACGAGACCGTGATGCGGCCGTACCGGGAGAAGTTCGACGTCGGCCACTTCGGTACCGACAACCCGTCGACCGCGGTCCGCGAGCAGATGGCGTTCGTGGTCGAGTACCGCGAAGACGTCGACATGAGCCCCTACGGCGGTCCTTACGTCGGAACGACGGCCGACTTCGTCAACATCGGGATCATCGAGGGCGCGCACGGCACCCACGTCGCCGGCATCACCGCCGCCAACGACATGCTGGGTAACGACGCGTTCGACGGTGCGGCGCCCGGCGCCAAGATCGTCTCCGCCCGCGCCTGCTCGTGGGGTGGCGGCTGCACCTACGCCGCACTCACCACCGGCATGGCCGACCTGGTGATCAACCGTGGCGTCGACGTGATCAACATGTCGATCGGTGGCCTGCCTGCGCTCAACGACGGCAACAACGCCCGCGCCGAGCTGTACAACAACCTGATCAACACCTACGGCGTGCAGATGTTCATCTCCGCCGGCAACAGTGGGCCCGGCGTCAACACCATCGGCGACCCGTCGGCCTCGTCCGACGTGGTCAGCGTCGCCGCCAGCGTCAGCAAGGCCACCTGGCTGGCGAACTACGGCTCGGCGGTGAAGACCAGGAACGCCCTGTTCAACTTCTCCTCCCGCGGCCCGCGCGAGGACGGCGGCGCCAAGCCCAACATCGCCGCCCCGGGCTCGGCCATCTCCACCACGCCGGTCTGGCAGGACGGCAGCGCGGTCGCCGAGGCCGGATACGCCCTTCCGCCGGGCTACGGGATGTTCAACGGCACCTCGATGGCGTCCCCACAGGCCGCCGGCGCCGCCGCGCTGCTCCTGTCGGCCGCCAAGGCGACCGCCAAGGGCGTCACGCCGGCGATGCTGCGTCGGGCGATCTACAGCTCGGCCAAGCCGATCAAGGGCGTCCCGACCTACGGCCAGGGCTACGGCATGTTCAACGTGGCGGGGGCCTGGAAGCTGCTGCGCAAGGGCGTCGAGACCCGCTCGTACGTCTCCGACGCCCCGGTCTGCACGGTGCTCTCCGACCAGCTCACCACCCCGAACCGGGGTACCGGCGTGTACAACCGCTGTGGCTCCGCCGACGGCGGTCACAAGATCGGCCGGTCGAAGACCTACCAGGTCAAGCTGACCCGCACCACCGGACCGGCCGGCAAGGTCAAGCACACCGTCGGTCTGCGCGGCAACGACGGGACCTTCAAGGCACCGAGGACCATCGCGCTGCCGCTGAACAAGACGGTCACCCTCAGGGTCACCGCCAAGCCGAAGAGCGCCGGCGCGCACGGCACGATCGTGACGATCGACGACCCGGCCACCCGCGTCATCGACTTCGAGGTGTCCGCCGTCGTGGTGGCCGGCAACGACGTCCGCAAGCCGGCGTACTCGTTCTCCGCCGAGGGCTCGGTCGAACGGAACGGCTCCACCTCGTACTTCGTCACGGTGCCGCCCGGAGCCGGGGCACTGCAGGTGAACCTCGCCGGCATCGCCACCGCCTCGCAGACCCGGTTCATCGCCTTCAACCCGTACGGCGTGCCGGTGGAGAGCACCTCCAGCCGAAACTGCTACACCAACTTCTCCGACGCCGCCGTCTGCAAGCCGCAGGAGCGGGACTACGAGAACCCGATTCCGGGCGTCTGGGAGATCGAGGTGGAGTCCCGGCGCACCTCACCCTCGCTGAACAACCCGTTCCAGCTCCAGGCGCGGGTGCAGGGCGTCGCGGTCGAGCCGGCCGTGGTCGAGCTGCCGGCAGTCGACTCCGGGGTGCCGACCCCGGTCAGCTGGGACCTGACCAACACCTTCGGCCCGGTCGCCGTGACCGGCCAGGGCGGCCCGCTCTCCAGCGTCCACACCGAGCGGCCCACCATCGCCGAGGGCGGCTCGGAGGAGTTCCTGGTGGAGGTTCCGGCCGGCGCGACCCAGTTCACGGCCCGGATCGGCAACCCGGAGAACGCGGCCGCCGACCTGGACCTGTACGTCTTCCTGGGCGCCGACCGGGTCGGTTACTCCGCCGACGGCGACTCGGAAGAGGCGGTGACCCTGAACAACCCGACACCGGGCACCTACCGGGTCGTCGTCGACGGGTACGCGGTGGACGGTGCCGGCGGCAGCACGGCGTACGACTACCGGGACTCGTTCTCCGCCCCGGCGCTCGGCACCCTGACGACGTCGTCGACCCCGCTCACGCTGGGGCACGGCGCCACCGCTTCCCTCACGGGGTCGGTGACCGCCCAGTCCACCTCGGTCGCCGGCCGGGAGCTCTACGGTGAGTTGACCGTGGTGACGTCGGAGGGTGCGGTCGTCGGCCGTGGCGGCGTTGCCATCGGCGCGGTGAACTGACCATCCGCGGCACGACAGGAGCCCGTCCCCGGCCGCGGGGGCGGGCTCCTGTCCGTCGACTCGACACCGCACGCCGCACCCGGCGCTCCGGCGGAACCCACGACGACGCGGCCGGCGAGGGAGCCGAACCGGCGGATACCGCGTCAGCCCTTCCGGGCCGCCGTCTCCACCAGGAACGGGATACCCTGCTGACAGGTGGTCACCATGTCGGGCTCGATCTTGCCGGTCACGGTTACCGTCGCGCCGGCGGTCAGCACGTCGCGGGGACCGCCAACCAGCAGATGACCGTCGAGCAGCAGGCAACCGGGCTCCACTCCGGCTTCGACCCGCCCGCTCAGGGTGGCGGCCCCGACCGGTGGTGGCAGGGTGGGACCGCCGGTGCGCTTCGACGGCGGCGGGGCCACCGGAGCGGTCTTCTCGATGGGATCACCCGGGCCGGTCGACGGCACGGTGCCGGGGGTGGTCGGGTCCGGGTCGAACGGAGTGGTCATCGGCGCCGCTCCCGTCTGATCTAGAGAGCCGTCACCCGTACCCTGGCCGCCGCAGGCGCCGAGCGCCAGGCAGACGGCCAGCGCCGGGACGGCGAGCCGAAAGGTCCTCATAGCGACTTTGACGTACCGCGCGCGCCCGGCGTTCCCGACCGAACCCCAGCCGCGCACGTCCCCGTTCCGCCCGCCACCGAATCAGCCCCGGGCCGCCGCGGCCTTCATGTCCCGCTTGAGCTCCTGCGGCAGCGAGAAGGTCAGCCGCTCGTTGGCGGTCACCACCTCCTCGACGTCGGTGAAGCCACGGGCCGCGAGGTGGGCGAGCACGTCCTGGACCAGGTCGTCGGGGACGCTGGCACCCGAGGTCAGGCCGACGGTACGCGCACCCTCGAGCCAGGTGTCGTCGATCTCGTCGGCGAAGTCGACCAGGTAACCGGCGCGGGCACCCGCGTCGAGGGCCACCTCGACCAGGCGCACCGAGTTCGACGAGTTCCGCGAACCGACGACGATCATCACGTCGCAGTCCGGCGCGATCTCCTTGACCACGTGCTGCCGGTTGCTGGTGGCGTAGCAGATGTCGTCGCTCGGCGGCGACTGGAGCATCGGCAGCCGCTTCTTCAACCGGGCCACCGTCTCCAGCGTCTCGTCCACCGACAGGGTGGTCTGGGAGAGCCAGACCACCCTGTTCGGGTCGCGAACGGTGATCTTGTCAGCGTCCTCCGGGCCGTCGACGAGCTGGATGTGCTCGGGTGCCTCGCCGGAGGTGCCGATGACCTCCTCGTGCCCCTCGTGGCCGATCAGCAGGATGTCGTAGTCCTCGGCGGCGAACCGCTTCGCCTCCTGATGCACCTTCGTGACCAGCGGGCACGTCGCGTCGATCGCTTTCAGCGAGCGCGCCTTCGCCTGCTCGTACACCTCCGGGGCGACGCCGTGCGCGGAGAAGACCACGGTTGCGCCCTCGGGCACCTCCTCGTTCTCCTCCACGAAGATCGCGCCCTTGGCCTCCAGGGTCCGCACCACGTGCTTGTTGTGCACGATCTGCTTGCGGACGTAGATCGGCGTGCCGTAGAGCTTGAGCGCCTCCTCGACGGTCTGCACCGCCCGGTCGACACCCGCGCAGTAGCCGCGGGGCTTCGCCAGGAGCACACGCTTACCGGTCCGGGACGTCGTTTCAGCCTCAGTCACCCGCCCATCGTACGTGCCGGTCCCGCGTCGGCAGCGGCTGTGACCGCACCCGAGCGCGGAGGCTGCCGCCGGGGAACCGGCTCAGCGGCGGGTATCAGGGCGGCGCCCTTGGTCCGCCCCGACGATCTGCTCCTGCTCGGCCAGCGCGGTGCGATCATGATCAATGCGGGGGCGGGACTAGGGTGGGCGGGTGGATGCGCGGGAGACGGCCGGCAAGAGCACGTCCGAGGAGCCGTGGCCGGTCCGGGTGGTCAGCCAGAAGATCAGCGCCTGGATCGCGCGGCTGGGCTGGGTGTGGGTGGACGGGCAGGTGACGCAGATCAGCCGCCGGCCCGGGGCAAGCACTGTCTTCCTCACGCTGCGCGACCCGTCGGCCGACCTGAGCCTGACCGTCACCACCAATCGGGACGTCCTCGACTCCGGCGCGCCGGAGCTGCGCGAGGGCGCCCGGGTGGTGCTGCGCGCCCGGCCCGAGTTCTACGCGGCCCGGGGCACCCTGAGCCTGCGTGCCGACGAGATCCGCCAGGTCGGCCTGGGTGAGCTGCTGGCCCGGCTGGAGAAGCTGAAGAAGCTGCTCGCCGCCGAGGGGCTCTTCGACCGGGCGCGCAAACGTCGACCACCGTTCCTGCCGGGCCGGGTCGGGCTGATCACCGGTCGCGCCAGCGCCGCCGAACGGGACGTGCTCACCAACGCCCGCCGCCGCTGGCCGGCGGTGGCGTTTCGCACGGTCAACGTGGCGGTGCAGGGGCCGAGCGCCGTGCCGCAGATCGTCGACGCGCTCAGGGTGCTGGACGCCGACCCGACGGTCGACGTGATCGTCATCGCCCGGGGCGGCGGCGGCATCGAGGACCTGCTGCCGTTCTCGGACGAGGCACTGTGCCGAGCGGTGTTCGCCTGTCACACACCCGTGGTCAGCGCGATCGGCCACGAGACCGACGCACCGCTGCTCGACCATGTCGCCGACATCCGTGCGTCGACCCCGACCGACGCGGCCAAGCGGGTGGTCCCCGACCTCGCCGAGGAGGTCCGACTCATCGGTCAGGCCCGGTCCCGGCTGGAGCGGGCGGTACACAACCTGGTCGACCGGGAGTCGCACCGGCTCGACCTGCTCCGGTCCCGACCGGTGCTGTCCCGGCCGCAGGTGCTGGTCGAGCAGCGGTCCACCGAGGTGACCGGGTTACGCCAGCGGGCCGTCCGGTGTCTCGACCACCGGCTCGCCGCCGCCGGCGACGAACTGCGACACACGCTGGCCCGTTTGCGCGCCCTCTCCCCCGCCGCGACCCTCGACCGCGGATACGCGATCGTGCAGCGCGCCGACGGCCACGTCGTCCGCGCGGCGTCGGAGGTCGTCACGGGCGACGCGCTGCGGGTACGCCTCACCGACGGCGAGCTGGCCGCCACCGTGGACGGCTGACCGCCGAGCCGACACCCGGCCACCCTCGCGCTGCGGTCGCCGCGACCGTGGCCGGGTGTCGGCGACACCGGCGGCGCGCGGCGGACCGGTCGCGGCGTGTGGTGGGATGGGGGCCGATGATTGACGAGACGAAGGACGAGCGGCTCAGTTACGAGCAGGCCCGCGCCGAGCTGGCGTCGGTGGTCGAGCGGCTGGAGGCCGGTGGAACCACGTTGGAGGAGTCGCTGGCGCTCTGGGAGCGCGGCGAGAAGCTGGCCAGGGTCTGCCAGGCGTGGCTGGACGGCGCCCGTGCCCGCCTCGACGCCGCCCGACAGGACCCCACGGACTCCTGACGCCGTCAGCCAGCCGTCGGCGGGCACGTCGTCCGGACCGCCAGGACCGTTCCGCCCCCGCGATCTGCAGGTCGGGCCGCGGGCGGTCCAGCCGTCGTCGGACGGTTGGGCGGAATCGGGCCGAGGAGCGCCCCGGCTGCCCCTCGGCCCCCGCGAGGTCCTCCCTACCGGAACATCTCGTAGGTCTGGTCGGACGCGTCGATGACCTGGTCCGCCGGCGGCTTCTGGGCCGCCGTGGCAGCACCGTAGTCGGCGTAGGTGATTTTGACGTCGTGCGCCTTACTCTCCCCGGCGGCCGGCACCGGGACAACCAGCTCGACGAGCCGTCCCGCGGAGTCCAGCTTCGCGGTGAACGACAGCGCCTTGGCCTGGTCGCCCAGGGCCTTGACCAGGTCGCTGTCCAGAGCGCTCGACTCGGTCACGCCGGAGGCGTCCAGCGTGCCGGTGTACGTTCCCTCGCCCGTTTTCCGCACGTCGGCGACCGCTCTGAGCAGCGCGTCGGCGCCGGCCGGATCGACGCCCTCGTCCAGGTTGAGACCGAGCGAGTCGGAATTTTTGATCTTGGTCTGGTCGAGGTGCTGGTACTTGTCCTTCAGTTGAGCCAGGGCGGGGACGCTCGCGGCCAGCTCGCCGAAGTCCACCCTCACCCAGCTGTCCGGCGCGATGTGGATCAGGTCCATGGCGAACGTGTTACCGGAGCCGTCGTCGACACTGACGCTCAACGTGGCGCTGTTGCTGGGCTTGTGCACCAGGCCCTTGCCGGTCAGGCCATCCCCGGCGATAGTGTAGGCGAAGTTACCCTTCTCGATTTCCTTGGTGGCGGCCAGCAGCACCTCCTTGAGGTCGGCGGACGCGGCCGAACTGGCGGCGACGCCCGGCTCGCCGGAGCCGGAGTCACAGGCCGCGAGCCCGGGGACGATCAGGGTGGCGGCGAGGACGCCGACGCTCCACCGTCGAATGTTCACAGTCGTCTCTCTCCGGAACAGAGGTCGCACGGCGGACGGATCCGCCGGACATCGGACCGGGGCAGACTAACCGATGCCACCGACACGTGTGGGCGCGCTCAGCGCAGCGATCCGGCCAGTGTCCGTAGCTCGTTGTCCCGTGCGTCGCCGACCACGATCACCGTACGGTCCGGTTCCAGCAGCACCAACGCCTGCTCGTTGCCCCGGGCCGTATAGAGCTGCCAGGTGCGCCCGCCGAGATCCGTCTGGCCCTGCGGCTGCCCCTCGTCGGTCAGTTCGGCGGGCAGCAGCCGCTCCGCCGGCACGTCACTCTGCACCACCTGGGCGCCCCGCCCCTCGGGGGTCAGGTACCCCAGCCGCAACGTTGCCCCGCCCTCGGTCGTCCGGAAGCCGGCGTTGACGACTCGCCAGCCGTCGCCCAGACCCTCCGGCTGAGTCACCGGGAAGGCGTTCGCCGCCCGCGCCGAGTCCAGCGCCGGCGCCGGGTCGACCACGGCCGGCTGGTCGCCGCCCAGGAAGCCCCGGTAGAAGGCGAGCAGCAGGGCGATCGGGACCAGGAGCACGAGCAGTGAGATCGCCATGTCCTTCGGCGAGCGCTCCGAACGACCCGCGTCGGCCGCGGGGGGAGGGGCGGGGTGCTCGCCGGTCTCCACTGCCCCGCCCCCCTCGCCGGGCGTCCTCGCCGCGCTGTCAGCGGACTCGACCAGGGCCGGCTCCCCCGGGGGGACCGGTGCGGCCGGATCAGCCCCGGCAGGCACCGGGTCGACCGGGGGCTGGCCTTCCGGCGGTGTCCGGTGGGCGGGTTCGCGGTCAGCAGGCTGTGCGGGTTCCACCCCGACATCTTCGCAGCCGCCCGATCAGCCCGTATCCGGCCCATCACCGCCCCGCCACCACGCGCGCCCGACGATCGTGTGAGGATCAGTCCCGAAGCTGGTAGCGGCGACGCCACGCCCTGCCGGGCCACCCCGCACCGTCGCGAGGAGGAGCCGTCATGACGAACACCAGGACACGGAGCCCACAGAACCTGGACCGCAACCTCGCCCTCGACCTCGTCCGGGTCACCGAGGCCGCGGCGATGGCCGCCGGCCGGTGGGTCGGCCGGGGGGACAAGGAGGGCGGCGACGGGGCCGCCGTCGACGCCATGCGCAAGCTGATCAACTCGATTCCGATGCGCGGCGTCGTGGTGATCGGCGAAGGCGAGAAGGACAACGCCCCGATGCTCTTCAACGGCGAAGGAGTCGGTGACGGGACCGGGCCGGAGGTCGACGTGGCGGTCGACCCGATCGACGGCACCACACTGATGAGCAAGGGCATGCCGAACGCCCTGGCCGTGCTGGCGGTGGCGGAGCGGGGGGCGATGTTCGACCCCAGCGCCGTGTTCTACATGGAGAAGCTCGCGGTCGGCCCGGTCTACGCCGACGTGGTGGACATCACCGCCGGCGTCGCCGAGAACCTGCGGCGGATGGCCAAGGTCAAGGGCACGGACCTGTCCGAGATCACGGTCTGCGTCCTGGACCGGCCCCGGCACGACGACCTGATCGCCCAGATCCGGCGCGCTGGGGCGGGTATCCGTTTCATCTCCGACGGCGACATCGCGGGCGCCATCGCCGCGGCGCGGGGCGAGTCCGACGTCGACGTGCTGATGGGCATCGGCGGCACCCCGGAGGGGATCACCGCCGCGTGCGCACTCAAGTGCATGGGCGGGATGATGCAGGCCAGGCTCTGGCCGCGGGACGACCAGGAGCGGGAAAGGGCCCTCGCGGCCGGGCACGACCTGGACCGGGTACTCACCACCGACGACCTGGTGACCGGGGACAACTGCTTCTTCGTCGCCACCGGGATCACCTCGGGCGACCTGCTGCGTGGGGTGCGCTACCGGGCCGGCGGGGCCTACACCCAGTCGATCGTGATGCGGTCCAAGAGTGGCACGATCCGGGTGATCGACTCGTACCACCGGCTGGAGAAGCTGGCACTCTACTCGGCGGTTGACTTCGACGGCCGGCCTCTGGCCGAGCAGGAGTGAGCGCCGCCGGGACGACGGTCCGGCCGACCTCGTCGGCGACCCGCCGGATCACCGGCGTGGGCCTCGCGACCGCCTCCGGGGTCGCCGTGACCGTGCAGTCCCGGATCAACGGTGAGCTGGGCGTACGCCTCGCCGACGGGATCGCCGCCGCGGTGGTTTCGTTCGGCGTGGGCCTGCTGGTGCTGCTGGTGCTGGTCCCCGCCAGCCCACGCGGACGGCGCGGCCTGGTCGCGGTGCGGCGGGCGCTCGCGACGGGAACCCTTCGCCCTTGGCAGTGCCTCGGCGGGGTCTGCGGGGCGTTCCTGGTGGCGACGCAGGGGCTCACGATCGGCACCCTCGGCGTCGCCGTGTTCACCGTGGCCGTGGTCGCCGGACAGTCCGGCAGCAGCCTCGCCGTCGACCGGGCCGGGCTCGGTCCGACGGGTCGACAGCCGGTGACGCTCCGGCGCCTGGGCGGGGCGATGCTCACCGTGCTCGCGGTCGTGCTGGCGGTCAGCGGCCGGCTCGGCGACCCGGGCGCCCTGGCGCTCGCCCTGCTACCGCTGCTCGCCGGGATGGGTGTCGCCTGGCAGCAGGCAGTCAACGGGCGGGTCGCCCGGGCCGCCGGCACCGCCCTGACCGCCACACTGGTCAACTTCACGGTAGGTACGTTGGCCCTGTTGGCCGTGTTCGCGGTCGACGTGGCAGCCCGCGGGCTCCCCGCCGGGGCGCTACCCACCGAGCCGTGGCTCTATCTGGGCGGCCCGATCGGGATCGTCTTCATCGCGATCGCCGCCGCCATCGTCCGCTTCACCGGTGTCCTGCTGCTCGGGCTCGCCGCCATCGCCGGCCAGGTGGTCGGCGCGGTCCTGCTGGACGTGCTGCTGCCGACCGCGGCCTCGCAGCCGGGCCCGACCACCCTGCTGGGTGCGGCGCTAGCCCTGGTCGCCGTCCTCGTCACCGCGTGGAAGAAGTAGTCAGGAATGGCCCGTACTGACGCCTCGCGCACTGGACGGGTCGCTCCCCACCCCCCGTACCGTCCCCGCGGCGCGTGTCGTCGCGGCCACGACCCGGCGTAGCTCAGGTGCCGTCG
This sequence comes from Micromonospora sp. WMMA1363, assembly GCF_030345795.1. NCBI lineage: Bacteria > Bacillati > Actinomycetota > Actinomycetes > Micromonosporales > Micromonosporaceae > Micromonospora > Micromonospora sp. WMMA1363. The sequence continues at coordinate 5,122,886 of NZ_JAUALB010000001.1, read as the reverse complement.
GAGGAGTGACCCGGGAACAGGTGCGCCGTCGGGTCGATCACCACGGCCGCGTTGTTCACCGCCGTGGCGGCCTCGCCGAAGCCGGTGGCGATCAGCCGGACCTTGCCCGGGTACTCGGTGATGTCCCCTGCGGCGAAGACCCGCCGCAGGTTGGTCGCCATCGTGCTGTCCACCACCACGTGCCGACGATCCAGGCGCAGCCCCCACTCAGCGATCGGGCCGAGGTCAGCGGTGAAGCCGAGCGCCGCGACGACGGTGTCGACCGGCAGCAACTCCGCCTCGGCACCCCGCACGGTGATCTCGGCTCCGGACACCGCGCCGTCGCCGTGCAGCTTCGTGACCTCGGCGTTCACCACGACCCGAACCGGTAGATCCAGCACCCGGGCGACGGTGGCGGCGTGTGCCCGGAACTTCTCCCGGCGATGCACGAGGGTCACCGAGCGGGCCAGTGGCTGGAGGGTCAGCGCCCAGTCGAATGCGGAGTCGCCACCGCCGACGATGAGGACGTCCCGGTCGGCGAGATCGGCCGGCTGCGGGACGAAGTAGACGATGCCGCCGCCGACGAAGTGCTCCGCGACCGGCAGCGGACGGGGTGTGAAGCTGCCCAGGCCGCCCGTGATCAGGACGGCTCCGCAGACGAGCTGCTCACCCCCGGCGAGGCCGAGCACCGGCCGACCGTCGGCGTAGGAGAGCTTCTCCGCCCGGGTGCCGAGCAGGTAAAGCGGGTCGAACGGGGCCGCCTGGGCGACCAGGTTGGCCACCAGATCCCGCCCCTTGATCGCCGGGAGGCCGGCGACATCCTGGATCAGCTTCTCCGGGTACATCGCGGTGATCTGGCCACCGGGCTCCGGCAACGCGTCGACCACCGCGACCGAGAGTCCACGGAACCCGGCATAGTACGCCGCGAAGAGGCCGGTGGGCCCGGCCCCGATCACCGCGACATCGACCTCGCGCATGAGCGTACCGTCGCTTTCCGTTCACGGATCAACGGGTACTGATCTTCTGACGGTAGAGGCGAAGCGGCGGTCAGGCAAGGGCATCCCGCACCGGCACCGCGGGGTGTCGCGGCAGTTCAGGGCAGGGTGAGTGTCGACTCGGAGTGGTACGGGCCACCGACGTCCGGCCGCCGCCGAAAGACGATCGCGGCGACGACCCCGCCCAGCAGCCCGAAGAGGTGCCCCTGCCAGGAGATCCGCTCGTCGATGGGCAGGATGCCGATGAGCTGCCAGCCGTAGAGCAGACCGACGAGCAGGAAGACCGCGAAGTTCCACCAACTCCGCTCGACGATCCCGCGGGTGAGCAGGATGCCCAGGTAGCCGAAGATGACCCCGCTCGCGCCGACGACCACGGAGTTGGGTGAACCGGTGAACCAGACACCGAGCCCACTGACCAGCACGATGACCAGCGTGGACCAGAGGAACCGGCGGGCTCCCGCGGCGAGCACGAACGTGCCGAGCAGGATCAGCGGGACGCTGTTGCTGTAGAGGTGGTCGAAGCCGTGGTGCAGGAACGGCGAGAAGAAGATCCCGTCAAGACCCTCGATCCGCCTCGGGATGATGCCGGCCGCCGGGTCGAACCCGAACGCCAAGCCCTGGTCGACAGCCTCGATGAGGAACAGAAACGGCACCACCGCGCACATGGCGACGAAGGCCCGGCCGAGTGCCGCGTAGAACGCCTCGGTGCCGAACCGGTGCGGGTCGCCGCCTCCCGGGAGCAGGGTCACCTGTCAACAGCTATCAGGTGATAGCCACAGCCGCCACCCGAGGGCGGTGCAACTGGGCGAAACAGCGGATGGCGGGGTGTGGTCGATCCCACCCCGCCATCACCGACTGCCGATCAGTACCAGCCGACGTTCTGCGAGTGGCCCCAGGCTTTACACGGGGTGCCGTACCGGCCCTTGATGTATCCGAGGCCCCACTCGATCTGGGTGGCCGGATTGGTCTGCCAGTCGCCCGCCACCGAGCCCATCTTGCTGCCGGGCAGCGCCTGCGGGATCCCGTACGCCCCGGAGGACGAGTTGCGGGCCTTGTGGTTCCAGCCGCTCTCCTTGGTCCAGAGCTTGTCCAGGCAAGGGAACTGATCGATCTCGAAGCCCGCGTCGAGCGTGAGCGCACAACCGATCTCCCGGTTGCCGCTGTACTCGGTGCAGGAGGACGGGATCGGGCCGTCGTACGGCTTGCTCGCGGCGGCTTCCGCCGCGGCGGCTTTCACCGCGGCGGCCTTGGCGGCGGCCTCCCGGGCCTTCTTCCGTGACGCGGCGGCCGCCGCGGCCCGGCGCTTCCGCTCCGCGGCCGCCTCGGCGGCCGCGGCTGCCCGCAGCTTCGCGTGGTACTGAGTCGTCCGCTCCTTCGCGGAATACACCGGCCGGGCCTGCTCCAACGCGACCTGTTCGACCGCGAGGCCGACCTGCGCGCTCGGACCCTGATCCCGGTCGCCACCCAGGTAGAAGCCGCCGGCGACGCCCACGGAGAGCAGTGCGGCAGCGGCCGTACGGGCGCCCAACCGACTCCACAGCCGACTCACGAAGTGGTCCCTTCGTCGGGTGCAAGGACACGACACGGGGGCGCACCCAGGGATGGGCCGGTCTCCGCGCCGTGAGCGCCCGGGCCACGCGGTCGCGGCCGACGCACCCGGGCGCCGTCGACGCCGTCCGCCTGGCGGGGCGGGCGATCGTTGACGATCTCCATGGTGCGCGAGCGCTCGTTGGACACCATCGCGCACAGTGCGTCTGATGGGAAATCATCAGACTCGATTGTGACGTGGGCCACGCAAATAATACGCCCAAACCCCCTCAAAGCGGGCGTCAGTGCGGGTTGTCCTCCAAGAGATCCGTCACCATGGCGGCGATCGGGGAGCGCTCCGAACGGCTGAGCGTGACATGAGCGAAGAGCGGATGACCCTTCAACGCCTCGATCACGGCCGTCACCCCGTCGTGCCGTCCTACCCGCAGGTTGTCCCGCTGCGCCACGTCATGGGTCAGGACGACCCGAGAACCTTGACCGATCCGGGACAGCACCGTCAACAGCACGCCGCGTTCGAGCGACTGCGCCTCGTCCACGATGACGAAGGCGTCGTGCAGGCTGCGCCCCCGGATGTGGGTCAGCGGCAGCACCTCCAGCAGCCCCCGTGCGGTCACCTCGTCGAGGACGTTCTCGTGGATCACCGCACCGAGGGTGTCGAACACGGCCTGCGCCCACGGCGACATCTTCTCGGACTCGGAGCCGGGCAGGTAGCCGAGTTCCTGGCCGCCGACCGCGTACAGCGGCCGGAACACGATCACCTTCTTGTGCCGGCGGCGTTCCATCACCGCCTCCAGACCGGCACAGAGCGCCAGGGCGGACTTACCGGTGCCGGCCCGACCACCGAGCGACACGATCCCTACCGAGTCGTCCAGTAGCAGGTCGAGCGCGATCCGCTGCTCGGCGGAGCGGCCGTGCACGCCGAACGCCTCGCGGTCGCCCCGGACCAACCGGACCGTCTTGTCCGGCAGCACCCGGCCGAGCGCCGAGCCACGGGCCGAGTGCAGCACCAGGCCGGTGTGGCAGGTCAGCCCGGCGGCGGCGTCGACGTCCAGCGACTCGCCCGCGTACAGCCGGCCGATCTGATCCTCGGTCAGCTCCAGTTCCGACATCCCGGTCCAGGTTGGGTCGCCGGCCTGGCCGTGCCGGTACTCGTCGGCCCGCAGACCAACCGAGGCCGCCTTGACCCGCAACGGCATGTCCTTGCTGACCAGCGTGACCGCACGCCCCTCGGCGGCGAGGTTCAGCGCCACGGAGAGGATCCGGGCGTCGTTGGACTCGGTGCGGAAGCCCGGCGGCAGCACCCCGTCGTCGGTGTGGTTCAGCTCGACACGCAGCGTGCCGCCGTTGTCGTTGGCGGGCACCGGCCGGTCCAGCCGGCCATGCCGCACCCGCAGCTCGTCCAGCGACCGCAGCGACTGGCGCGCGAACCAGCCCAGCTCCGGGTGGTGCCGCTTGCCCTCGAGTTCGGAGATGACCACCAACGGAAGCACCACCTCGTGCTCGGCGAACCGGTGCAACGCCGCCGGGTCGGAGAGCAGCACCGAGGTGTCCAGGACGAACGCCTGGCCGGATGGTCCGGGCTCCTCGCTGCCGGCCCGGGCAGCGAGGCGGCGGCTCCGGGTGGCGCGGCGGGTCGTGGCAGTCGCGGCCGGCGGCTGATCGGCACCGGTGGTTGTACGGCGAGTCGTCACAGGCCTGCTCCGACGGATGGGCACCCGCCATCCGCGTTCCGCCTCCTCCGGTGCCCGGGACACGGGGACGGATGCGGGCCCCGTGCGCGAGATCGCGGGTCCGGGCTTGCCGGCTGGCCCGGGACAACCCCGTGCCATGTCTTGACGCTAGCGGCGCCGAACCGTCCCGGCTAGAGGGCGAGCGTGGATCTTCCGGCAACCGGCGCGTGAACAGGGCAGGCGCTCCGGCAGCGGCGGCTGGCCGGGCCCGCAGCGGCGGCGCGGTGGGACCGGCCGGGATGCATGCCCCCTGCGCGCATCCCGGCCGGTGGGGTCGGCGTCACCGGTCTGACGTGACCCCGACGGTGCGCCTCCGCCGCGGACGACGCACCGTGCCTTCGAAAGCCCGGCTGGCGGGCCTCGGGTCCCCGCCGACCGGACTCAGCCGGTCCGTCGCACCAGCGTCCCAGTCGGGTGCCGCCCGGTGACCGGGGCGGCTGGCGCGCCGAACGACGAGCCGGTGTACGTGGTACCGGGACGCACCACCGTGCCGATGGCCCGGGCGGGTGCGGTGTCGGCCGGCGGAGGGCCGGCGAGCGCGGAGGCGATCGCCGCTTGGGCGTCCCGCCGGCGCCGGTTCCACGCTCCCCGGTCACCGTCGAAGTAGCCCTGCCGGTAGCCGAAGCGGTAGCCGATCCGGTAGCTGAGCTGACCGTGTAGCCGACCTGCGGCGTAGCTGGCTGCCGCGAGGACGAGGACGAGGAACACCGCGAGGAATGGACTCATCCGGCCGCTCCGGCCCGGGTTAGGTGTCGGCTCATCTTTCCTCCGGCTCCACCGGGGTGGGATCGACGGTCAGCAGCCGGTCGAGGTCGTCCGTGCTGACCTCCTCGACCAGCTCGACGCTGATCCGGCATCCGTCCAGCATGATCTCGGCCACCGACGCGCGACGGATCTCGCCGCCGGCCTCGTAGACGCGGACGCTGAGTTCTGGGCAGCCGAGGTGGGTACGCCAGGCGTTCCACTCGGCACGGTCACCGACACTGAGGGACAGGTAACGGCAGCCCCGGGCCAGGTAGAGGCGCCAGGGCGCGCTCAGGCCGGCGGCGACTCCCTCGGCGATCAGACCGAAGGCCTGCGCTCGGGTGGCGAGTTCGGTCACCAGATCCCCCTCGTGCCGGAGATGTCACGCATGTGAGCACTCGTCGTCTCCTGCACGTGACACACGTTAGATTGTCCCACGGGCGTGACAGTATCATCTTCTTGTCTGATCCCCTCGACACCTAAGTTTATCTATTCTGCCCAGGTGATACCCCTCAGGAGCGCTCCCGGACCGTCCACCGAGAACCCGAATCGTCCGTCACATTCGCGTGACAACCGCGCGCCGGACAGCCCGGCGACGGCCGGCTGGCCGTACGGTCACCGGGTGACCGAGACGGCCAACGCGCGGAAGATCGCCTTCGCCACCTTCGTCCGCCGCGGCCTCGAAGAGGCCCGCGCCACCCGGGCCTGGAGCGGCACCGAGGTCTCCCGGCGGACCGGCGTCTCCCGCCAAACGATCAACAGATGGGTGCGGGGCGACTGGGCCAGCGACCCGGAGGCCGAACGCGTCGTGGCCTTCTGCGAGGGTCTGGGCCTCAACCCGGCAACCGCGTTCGCCGCGCTCGGCTGGGACCGTCGGGCCACCCCGCGCACCACACCGACGCCACCGCCGATGGACCCGGACGTGGAGGCGCTGCTGCGCCGACTGGTCGACCCCGACGTGTCGGACGCGGAGAAATTCCACATCAGAGAGACCATTCGTTACCTCGCATATCGCCCGACTCTTCCGATCGGTGTCCGGAAACGAGGTAAACAGGCCGGGTAGTTCCTCAGATGGCGAAAGAACGGCAGGTCAGACTCATTCGTTTCGCTCCCGGGCCCGATTCGGCGCGCTAGCGTCCGTACTCGTACTGCTTGGGCTCGTGACCGGCGGGGGGACGGGACAAAGCCGAACCCAGCCCCTGCGGGACAGAAGGAGGGGTCTGTCCATGACCCTGAAGTGGTTGGCAGTCGTGGTCGCGACCGTGTCACTGACACTGTTCCTGACCGGAAACACGGTGATCCATACGGTGAACGGCGGAGAGCTGCCGCTGTTCGTCAACATCCTCACGCTCACCACCACCGGCACCGCGGTCGTCCTGGCCGTGGTCGCCGAACTACATGACCGGCTCAACGACCGGATCAGCGCGCTCACCGAGTTCCTGGTGGCCCGGCTCAACGAGATCGAGAGCAGCAGCGGCGACCGGAACAGCGGCTTCGTGGAGGGGTATCTGCTCAGCCACAGCCAGGAAGCGGCCGTCGTCCCGTTCGGACGGCGGGGGCGGGGAGCCGCCGAACGCTGACCGCACACCGCCGCCCGCCCACCGCGAGGCCGGGCGGAGGCATACGTCACGCCCGGGTGTGAGCCGCCACGCCCGGGGTACGCTGTCGCGCGTGCCGCCGTTGAATCTGGGCAGACAACAGCCGAGCTCCCCGTTGAACGCCGACCTGGCCTGGAACACGACCGCAGCCCGGGCCGCCGGGATCGTCCTCTTCTTCGACTTCGACGGCACACTGGCGCCGGTCGACGACGACCCGACCGCGGTCCAGCCAGCGCCGAAGGTGCTCGCCGCCATCGAGGCCCTCGCCCCCGTCGTACGCCGGGTGGCGATCGTCTCCGCGCGCCCGGTCGAATTCCTCCGCGAACGGCTCGGCGGGCTCACCGGGGTCGACCTCTACGGCCTGTACGGGCTGGAGCACAGCCACTCCGGCGGCGAGACCGTCACCGAACCGGCGGCGCTGCCCTGGATGCCCACCATGGCGGACCTCGCCGAACAGGCCCGCGCCGAGCTGCCCGCCGGCACTCTGGTGGAGTACAAGCGGCTCTCCGTGGCGCTGCACTGGCGGACCGTCCCGCACCTCGGGGCGACGGCGGTGGAGTGGGGCCGGTCCCGGGCCGAGCAGCTCGGCCTGCGGGTCCAGGCCGGGCGCATGGTGCTGGAGCTGAAGCCCCCGGTGAACCGGGACAAGGGCATGGTCATCGACGAGCTCGTGCGGGATGCCGAGGGAGCCTGGTACTTCGGCGACGACGTCTCCGACATCAAGGCGTTCGCGGCGCTGCGCGCCCGCTGCGCGGCCGACCCGCACTTCCTCGGCGTCTGCGTCGCCGTTGCCAACCCGGAGACCGGCCAAGAGGTCGCGGACGCCGCCGATCTGACGATCGACTCCCCCGCCGCTCTCGGCGACTTCCTCACCGACGCCGTCGGCCGACTGACCTGACCTCCGCCGGGCGTCGAGCGTGCGTCAGGCGCCGAACCGACGCTGGCGGTTGCCGTACGAGCGGAGTGCGCGGAGGAAGTCGATCCGGCGGAAGTCCGGCCAGTTGAGTTCGCAGAAGTAGCACTCCGAGTGGACGGACTGCCAGAGCAGAAAACCCGACAGGCGCTGCTCGCCACTGGTTCGGATGATCAGATCTGGATCGGGCAGACCCCGGGTGTAGAGGTGCTCGGCGATGTGCTCGACGTCGAGCACCTCGGCCAGTTCCTCGATGCTGGTGCCGGCCCGGGCGTGCTCCTGCAGCAGCGAGCGCACCGCGTCGGCGATCTCCCGCCGGCCGCCGTACCCCACCGCGATGTTGACCTGCGCGCCACCGGTGCGTTCCCGGGTGCGTTCCTCGGCGGCCTTGAGGGCGGCCGCGTGCTGCGCCGGCAGCACGTCGAGAGCACCGACCATGCGCAGCCGCCAGGGGTTGCCCTCCTCGGCCAGCTCGGTCGTCAAGTCCTCGATGATCTGAAGCAGCGGATCGAGCTGGGCCGCCGGCCGGGAGAGGTTGTCGGTGGAGAGCAGCCACAGCGTCACGTGCCCGACGCCGGCCGCGTCGCACCAGCGCAGCAGCTCCTTGATGCGCTCGGCACCGACCCGGTGGCCGTCGTTCGGGTCGACGAAGCCCATCTCCCTGGCCCACCTGCGGTTGCCGTCGCACATGACGCCGACGTGCCGGGGCACCGGCTTGCCCGCGAGCCTCGCCGTCAGGCGGCGCTCGTACACCGTGTAGACAAGATCCCGCAGAGTCATCATCTTCAGGGTAACGACCAGAACGACGGATCAGGTGTCGGGCTACCGTTCCCTTCTCCGGAGCTCGCGGCCGATCATGCCGAGCGTGCGGGCGTCGAGCCGCCCGTCGCCGAGCCCCAGTTCGACCACCGTCCGGTACACCCGGTCGTCCCGGGTCGCCGCTCGGACCGCCGCGTCGACCACCGACCTCCGCCGCGCCAGCCACGCCGCCACCGAGCTGTGCCGCAGGTGCACACCGAGCCGGTGGCGCATCGCCGCCACATACCGCCGGGCGGCCTGCTCCGGTGCCCGGGCGGCGGCCGCGCCCGCCAGCGCACCGGACAGCAGTGCGTAGAAGATCCCCTCGCCGGTGAACGGGTTGACCAACGAGAGTGCGTCGCCGGCCAGCACCACCCGCCCCCGCCCCGGTTCGGGCCGATGGGTGGACAGCGGCAGGTGGTGGGCGCGCAGGTCGGTCACCGTCGCCGGATCGGTCCCCGGCAGCAACCCGCCAAGCCGCTCGATGAGGTGCATCCGGCTCAGCGGCTCGCCCCGCAGCACCTCCCCGTACCCGACATTCGCGCGACCGTCACCGATCGGGAACGACCAGGCATACGCCGGCCAACGCGGGGCCGAGGTGACAATGAGCTGTTCGGGCGGGCCGGGCAGCGCGGGTGCATACCCCCGAAGGGCCAGGGCCAGGTGGCGGTCCGGGTTCGGGCGGTGCCCGAGTGCCCGACGCACGACGGAGCCGGCGCCGTCCGTACCCACCACGACGCGCCCGGTGATCCGGCCGTCGAGCACCACCCGGTCGGCGCGCAGCTCGATCCGACGCACCGTGTGCCGGGCCAGCCGGGCCCCGGCCGCGACCGCGGCCGCGACCAGCCGCGCGTCGAAGACCGTCCGGGGCACGGTGTACGCCGGCCGAGGTAGCGCCCGCGCGACCGCGCCGCCCCCGGGGCCGACCAGCCGCAGCGCGGGAAGCGGTTGGTAACCGGCAACCGCGTCCGGTACGCCCAGCTCGTTCAGGACGTCCAGCGCGTGCGCGGCGATGCCGTCTCCGCAGGCCTTGTCCCGGGGAAAGTCGGACCGATCAACCAGGAGCACCCGCGCCCCCGCCCGCCGGGCCGCGAGGGCGGCGGCCGAACCAGCCGGCCCCGCCCCGACCACCACCACGTCGAACTCGTCGTCCACGGCGGCTCCTTCCGTAGGCGGTGGCCGGCGCACCCTCCCCGGGCGATCGGGCCGGCGGCGCGGACCAGCTTCACCACCCGCCATCCTGCCCCCCGGCCGCAACGCCCGACCGGTTCGGACCGCGAGGCGAAGCCCTGCCCCGGGGCGAACCGGATGGTCAGCGGCTCAGTCCGAACGGTCGCCCGCCGCCCACACGGCAAGCAGCCTGGTGAGCCCCCGGCCGGCGGACGGCCGCCGGACCTCGCTGGTCTCGACGGCCGTCCGGATGGAGTCACGCGGCGCCGTGGTGCCGGGGATCGTACCTATCTCCGCGGCTGCTCCGCGTCGAGGCGCGCGCGCAGGGCGTCCAACTCGGCCCAGAGGACGCCGGGCAGCTTGTCGCCGAACTTCTCGAACCACTCGGTGACCAACGGCAGCTCGTCGCGCCACTCGTCGGCGTCGACCTTCAGCGCGATCCGGACGTCCTCCGGGGTCATGTCCAAGCCCTCGACGTCCAACGCGTCCTGGGCGGGGACCATGCCGATCGGGGTCTCGACGGCGTCGGCGTGCCCCTCGATCCGTCCGACGATCCACTTCAGGACGCGGGAGTTCTCGCCGAAGCCCGGCCAGAGGAAGTTGCCCTCGGCGTCCTTGCGGAACCAGTTGACGTAGTAGACCTTCGGCAGCTTCGACTCGTCGCCGTCGACGCCCTTACCCATCTCGATCCAGTGCCGGAAGTAGTCGCCGCCGTGGTAGCCGATGAAGGGCAGCATGGCCATCGGATCCCGGCGGACGACGCCGACCGCGCCGGCGGCCGCGGCGGTGGTCTCCGAGGAGAGCGTCGCGCCCAGGTAGACCCCGTGTACCCAATCGCGGGCTTCGGTGACCAGTGGAATGGTGTCCCGGCGGCGGCCGCCGAACAGGATGGCGTCGATCGGCACCCCGTTCGGGTCGTAGTAGTCCTCGGCGAGGATCGGGCACTGGGTGATCGGGGTGCAGAACCGGCTGTTCGCGTGGGAGGAGAGGTTCTCGCTCTCCGGCGTCCAGTCGTTGCCCTTCCAGTCGATCAGGTGCGCCGGGGGCTCACCCATGCCCTCCCACCAGATGTCCCCGTCGTCGGTCAGGGCCACGTTGGTGAAGATGGAGTTGCCGCGGTCGAGCGTCCGCATGGCGTTGGCGTTGGTCTTCCAGTCGGTGCCGGGCGCGACGCCGAACAGGCCGTACTCCGGGTTGACCGCGTAGAGGCGACCGTCCTGGCCGAACCGCATCCAGGCGATGTCGTCACCGATGGTCTCGACCTTCCAGCCGGGGATGGTCGGCTCCAGCATGGCGAGGTTGGTCTTGCCGCACGCCGACGGGAAGGCGCCGGCGATGTGGTAGACCCGACCCTCCGGCGAGGTGATCTTGAGAATCAGCATGTGCTCGGCGAGCCAGCCCTCGTCGCGGCCCATCACGCTGGCGATGCGCAGCGAGTAACACTTCTTGCCGAGCAGCGAGTTGCCGCCGTAGCCGGAGCCGTAGGACCAGATCTCCCGGGTCTCCGGGAAGTGCGAGATGTACTTCGTCTCGTTGCACGGCCACGCCACGTCCTGCTGGCCGGGCGCGAGCGGGGCGCCGATCGAGTGCAGCGCGTGCACGAAGTCGGCGTCGTCGCCCATGGCCGCCAGGATCCTCGCTCCCATCCTGGTCATGATCCGCATCGATGCCACCACGTACGGGCTGTCGGTGATCTCGACGCCGAACATCGGGTTCTCGGCCTCGACCGGGCCCATGCAGAACGGGATGACGTACATGGTGCGACCGCGCATGGAGCCGCGGTACAGCTCGGTCATCGTCCGCTTCATCTCCGCCGGCGCCATCCAGTTGTTGGTGGGGCCCGCGTCCGCCTCGTCCACGGAGCAGATGAATGTGCGCTCCTCGACCCGGGCGACGTCCGTCGGGTCCGTCCGCGCGTAGAACGAGTTGGCCTTCTTCTCCGGGTTGAGCCGGATCAGGGTGCCGGCCTCGACGAGCTCGTCGGTGAGACGACGCCATTCCTCGTCGGACCCGTCCACCCACACAACGCGGTCCGGGGTGGTCAGTTCCGCTACCTCACGGACCCAGGCGAGCAGTTCGGGGTGGGACGTCGGGGCCTGATCGATACCCTGAGCGGTAGCCGGAGCAACCATGACACATCTCCTTGTGGTCGACGCTGACCGGTCTATGGGGTGCACGACTCATGACGACTGAGCGTCGCCTTCGTGGAAACCTGGGATTGGCCTCAGCGTAAACCGGGTCGCGTCGGACAGTCAGTGGGACTGGTTGTGAAGAACTGCACAAGGTACGGCCACGCTGCGGCATCACGAGCTGATACCCGCTTTCGCGCGCAGTTTCACGCAAACCCTGCGGCGAACCTCGGAACAGATGGCGCCGCCGTCCGATGCCGGAGGCTCGCCCGACGGGTCCCGTCGAAACCCCTCCACAGCGCCAGGCGGTTCGTTACGCTCCGCTCATCGACACCGTCGTGGGCTGCGCCGCTCGCCGTTGCTACCGGTACGGCGAGCCCACAGCCGGTACGCTCGCGAGGTGGCCGCGACGATGATCGGGGAGCCCAACCCCCGACAGACCCGCCCAGGTCTGCTCCGCTCCCTGATCGACCGCTTCGGTCACCTCGTCCGGGAGATGAGCAAGTTCGCCACCGTGGGCGGGGTCGCCTTCCTGCTCGATTTCGCGCTGTTCAACGTCCTGACCGCCGCGCAGGGCGTCGAGCAGGTAACCGCGAAGACCATCTCCACGGTGGTCGCGGCGACCTTGGCCTTCCTCGGCAACCGGTTCTGGACCTGGCGGCACCGCCGGGGTCCCAACCCGGCCCGCGAGTACGCCCTGTTCTTCCTCTTCAACGGGGTGGGCCTCGGCATCACGGTGGCATGCCTGGCAATCAGCCGCTACGGGCTGGGCCAGGTCTGGCCGCAGGTCTTCCAGACCCCGCTGGCGGACAACATCGCCAGCTACATCGTCGGCACGGGGCTGGCGACACTCTTCCGATTCTGGTCCTACCGACGGTTCGTCTTCGTCGAGGCGGGAACTCCGTCTGCGCCTGAGGTGAAGACCGACCGACGCGCGGCGTGATCTGACGCCCACCTCGTCGAGCCGGGGCCAGTTCTCCCCGCCAACAGCCCTAAGGTGTCCCGCATGCGTCCTGTCCGTCTCCTGCCCGAGCGCTGGCGAAAGTTCATCAGCGAGGCGCTCAAATTCGGCATCGTCGGCGGCGCCAACACCGTCATCAATTACGTGGTGTTCAACGCCCTGGCACTCACCGTGTTTCAGGACGGCCAGCTGAAGGCGGCGATTGTCGCGACCATCGTGGCGACGATCACGTCATATCTGATGAATCGTCACTGGACGTACCGCGACCGCCCGAAATCGGCGATGAGGCGCGAATACGCCCTATTCTTCCTATTCAACGGCGTCGGTCTCCTCATCGAGCTGGGCGTGCTGGCCCTCGCCAAGTACGGGTTCGGTCTCACCAGCCTGCTGGCCCTGAACCTCGCCAAGACCTGCGGCATCGGGCTCGCCACGCTCTTCCGATTCTGGTCGTACCGCACGTTCGTCTTCCAGCCGGCCCCCGCGCACGCGGCAGACACCTGGCACACCATCCCCCGCGACGAATGGGACACCATGGCCGAGATGGACCCCGTGGCCGAGCTGGCGGAGTCGGTCTCCGAGCTGGAGGAGGCACAGCCACCGCCGGGCACCCGGCAGCCACCCGACGCATCGGTGCAGACCCCAGCGGTGCCACGCGACGCCCTGGATCGGGAGCTGGCAGCCGAGATCGCCGCCGAACTCCAGGCCAGCACCCGCCGCGGCCGCCGCCCCTGAGGTGTGGCGAGGCGGCCGGCCAGCAGGGGCACGACCCGGCCCGAACGGAACGGCCTCGTCGACCGGCCGCGCCGCACGCCACCGTCAGTTCGGCTCGCGAAGCGGCCTGCCGTCCTGGACGTCGGCGAGAATGTCCCGCATCTCGGCGTCGCCGAGGGAGTGCTTGTCGTGGTGGGCCTCCACCAACTCGTACAGCGTGGTCTGGACCCGCTCCACCTGCGGCACGTCGTGCAGCACCGACTGTCCGCGCTCGCCGGCGGACTCGATGGTGAGGGTGCCGCAGCCGAAGAGCCGCTCGCTGAACCGCTGGTTCATCGCGTGGTCGTTGACCCGGGTCAGCGGGATGTCCCGACGGTCCCGGGAGAGCACGCCCTGCTGGATCAGCACCCGCTCGTCGGTGAACAGATAGTGCGTGGTGCGCCAGACCAGGAACGGCCAGAACGCGAACCAGAGCACCACCAGCAGTGCCAGCCCACCGAGCACGGCCAGCGCGACCAACCCGACCCCACCGGACGGCAACAGGACCACGGCCGCCGCCAGCACGGCGACGGCGAGCACCACCACCGCGACCGGCCGGACCAAGGCCCTCCAGTGCGGGTGCAGGTGCAGCACGACATGCTCGTCCTCGGTGAGCACGTCCTCGGGGAACGCCACGGAAACCTCCATCACAGAACCGGACGCGCAGACGGTAACCGGCGCGCACCCCGGCGGACGATCAGCCGCGCGGACAGACCCACCCGGCCTCCGCGACCTCGCACTCCCGCAAGCCTTCTGCGGCCTCCGCGGATTACGCGCCGGTAGCAACCGCCGGATCGCCGGAAGCACCGGTGACCCGCCCCGGCGAGCGATCAGCGGAGGTGGCGGACGTCGCCGGCGGTGAGACGGTGGTCGCCGGCTGGGGTGGTGACCAGGAGGTGTCCCTCGGGGTCGACGCCCGTCGCGGTCCCGGTCAGCTCGCCGCCGTCGGGCAGCAGCACCCGGACCCGCCTGCCGACCGTGACACACGACGCCAGGTAGGCGTCGTGCAGCCCACTGTCGACAGCGTCGCCCCCCGCAGCACGCCAACGGCCGTACCAGTCGGCGACCCCGCGCAGCAGGGCACGCAGCAGTGGATCCCGGTCGGTAGCCGCAGCACCGGCACGTTGCAGCGAGGTGGCCGACAGACCGGTGTGGTTCTCCGGCAGCTCGTCGGCACGGAGGGTGACGTTCAGACCGATACCGAGGACCACCGCGGGCGGCTCAGCCGGCCTCGCCGCGGGCACCGCCTCGGCGAGGATCCCGGCGCACTTGGCGTCACCGAGCAGCAGGTCGTTCGGCCACTTGAGGGTGGCGTCCAGCTCGGCCAGCCGGGCCACCGCCTCGACCAGGGCCACACCGGCGAGCAGTGACAGCCAGCCGTACGCCGCCGGAGGCGCCGGCGGCCAGCCACGGTCGGGCACCGCCTCCCCCGGCCGGAGCAGCACGCTGGTCGCGATGCCCGCCCGGGCGGGCGACTGCCACGCCCGGCCCCGCCGCCCACGGCCGGCGGTCTGCCGCTCCGCGACCACCACCAGACCCTCCGGCTCACCGGAGCGGGCGGCCTCGACCGCGTCCGCGTTGGTCGAACCGGTCTCGGTGCGCAACTCCAGTCGGGCCCAGGGACCGTGCGGCGCGACCAACGCCCGCCGCAGCCGGGTCACCGACAGCGGCGGGCGGTCCAGATCGGTGTACGGGGAGCCCGGCATCCCGCCAGCCTACGGGCCCCGCCAACAGGTGCAGTGAGGTGTACTGCACAGCGGCCCGCACCTGAACCATCGTTATATTCCCTGGGTGACTACCGAGACCGGGATCAACATCCACAGCACCGCGGGCAAGCTGGCGGACCTGGAGCGTCGAATCGACGAGGCAGTACACGCCGGGTCGGCACGCGCCGTCGAGAAGCAGCACGCGAGGGGCAAGAGGACCGCACGTGAGCGGATCGAGCTGCTGCTCGACGAGGGCTCCTTCGTCGAACTGGACGAGCTTGCCCGCCACCGGTCGACCACCTTCGGACTGGCGAAGACCCGCCCCTACGGCGACGGGGTGATCACCGGCTACGGCACCGTCGACGGTCGGCAGGTCTGCGTCTTCGCGCAGGACTTCACCGTCTTCGGCGGCTCCCTCGGCGAGGTCTTCGGCGAGAAGATCGTCAAGGTGATGGACCTGGCCATGAAGATCGGCTGCCCGGTCGTCGGCATCAACGACTCCGGTGGCGCCCGGATCCAGGAGGGCGTCGCCTCGCTCGGCCTCTACGGCGAGATCTTCTTCCGCAACGTCCGGGCCAGTGGCGTCATCCCGCAGATCTCGCTGATCATGGGCCCGTGCGCCGGCGGCGCCGTCTACTCCCCGGCGGTCACCGACTTCACCGTTATGGTCGACCAGACCTCCCACATGTTCATCACCGGCCCCGACGTCATCAAGACGGTCACCGGCGAGGACGTGGCGATGGAGGAACTGGGCGGCGCCCGGACCCACAACAGCCGCAGCGGCAACGCGCACTACCTCGCCACGGACGAGGAGGACGCGATCGACTACGTCAAGGCGTTGCTGTCGTACCTGCCGTCGAACAACCTGGACGAGCCGGTCGTCCACCCGGTCGACCCAGACCTCGACGTCACCGACGAGGACCGGGAACTGGACACCTTGATCCCCGACTCGGCCAACCAGCCGTACGACATGCACCGCGTCATCGAGCACGTCCTCGACGACGGCGAGTTCCTCGAGGTGCAGCCGCTGTACGCGCAGAACCTCGTCATCGGCTACGGCCGCGTCGAGGGCCGCCCGGTCGGTGTGGTGGCAAACCAGCCGATGCACTTCGCCGGCACACTGGACATCGCCGCCAGTGAGAAGGCCGCCCGGTTCGTACGCACCTGCGACGCATTCAACATCCCGGTGCTGACCTTCGTGGACGTCCCCGGCTTCCTGCCCGGCACCGGCCAGGAGTGGGACGGCATCATCCG
The DNA here is from genome assembly GCF_030345795.1 of Micromonospora sp. WMMA1363. NCBI lineage: Bacteria > Bacillati > Actinomycetota > Actinomycetes > Micromonosporales > Micromonosporaceae > Micromonospora > Micromonospora sp. WMMA1363. The sequence goes on along the minus strand of NZ_JAUALB010000001.1, from coordinate 5,106,611 downwards.
GCGCGGTGCGAAGCTCATCTACGCGTACGCCGAGGCCACCGTCGGAAAGGTCACCGTCATCACCCGCAAGGCCTACGGCGGCGCGTACGACGTCATGGGCTCCAAGCACCTCGGCGCGGACCTGAACTTCGCCTGGCCGACCGCGCAGATCGCGGTGATGGGGGCCCAGGGCGCGGTCAACATCCTCTACCGGCAGGAGTTGGGCGCCGCCGAGGACCCGGCCGCGGTGCGCGCCGAAAGGATCGCCGAGTACGAGGACACCCTGGCCAACCCGTACATCGCCGCCGAGCGCGGGTACATCGACTCGGTCATCCCGCCGCACGAGACCCGGGCGCAGGTCGTCCGCGCCCTGCGGGTGCTGAGAACCAAGCGCGAGACCCTGCCCCCGAAGAAGCACGGCAACATCCCGCTGTAGCGCAGACGTCGGGTGGTGCCGTGCTCCCAGCGGGTGCACGGCACCACCCGGGATCGCGCTTACTCCCGCCGCGACAGTGGCACCGCCCGCCGACAGTGCACCGCCCGCCGACGGTCGCCGGAGACGCAACGCCAGCGGACAGTCGCCCGCGTCCCGCGGGTTCCTCCGGTCTCCGGCGGTGCTCAGCCCAGCAGCCGGGCCAGGTCCCGGCGCGGGAACTCCCCGGGCCGGATCTGTCGTGCCCCTGCCTGCGCACCGGCGCGCCCCGCCCGGTTCGGTCCCGCCCGAGCGGCTCTCCGCCCGTGCCATCACGCAGGCGGCCACCGCGCGTCGCGGCTTCTATGCCGGCGCCTCGCGCCTGGTGACCGCGGTCAGCGGGTGAGGCCGGCGCCGGTGAGGATCGGACCGGCGAGCAGAACCGCGCCGATCGCCAGTACGGCCAGGTTGACCAGGGCGAAGACCGTGACCCAGAAGAACGGCGGGAACGGGGTGATGCCGGCCAGTTGGTCGGCGTCGGAGGCCGGCATCCGGCCCCGGGCGCGCAGCCGTTGCAACTCGACCACGGGGCGGAACCCACCGAGCAGCAGGAACCAGACCCCGGTGTAGGCGAACGCCGCCTGCACCTGCGGGCTGGCGTACCACGAGACGACGAGCACAATGCCGCCGGTGACCAGCAGTGACAGCACGCCGAACACGTTGCGGATCATGATCAGCATGGCGAACAGCAGTGCGACGGAGATCCAGAGCAGCAGGGTGATCCGGTTGCCGCCGAGGATCCCGGCCCCGGCCAGGCCGACCAGTGGCGGGGCCAGATAGCCGGCGAGCAGCGTGAGAACCATGCCCGGGCCGGAGGGCCGACCTGCGGACAGGGTGAGCCCGGACGTGTCCGAGTGCAGCCGGATGCCGTGCAGCCGACGACCGGTGAGCAGGGCGGCCAGGGCGTGCCCGCCCTCGTGCGCAATCGTGATCGCGTTGCGGCCGATCCGCCAGGGCAGCCGGGTGGCGACCACCACCAGCGCGGCCAGGCCGGTGAGCAGCACCAGCAGCGGGGGTGGGTCCGGCTGCGCGCCGAGCAGCTTGTCCCACAGGTCGGTCAGCCCGTCGATCGCCACCATGGGCGGGGAGCCTACCCTGCTTTGATCACGGGCCGCGGCCTCAGTCCTGGCGGTCCGGTCGAAAGCCTTTCATGATCAGGTCGAAGTTCGGCAGGTTGGCCGCCCAGTCCTGGTCGGCAACCTCCCAGCGCAGCGCATACCCCCGATTACTGGCTGTCACGAAACCCCGGTTGCGGACCCGGATCCGCATGTTGTCCCGCGTCTCCCGCCACTCCCAGTCCGCGCAGGTCCGCCCGTAGTCGCAGCGCTTGATGTCAATGTACTCATAGTTGCGCACATAGTTCTTGCGGGCCGGTTCGAGCTGCTGCCAGTCCCGGTAGGCGTCCGCCTTCGGCGTGTCCGTCCACTGGACGAGCAGCTCACGCACACCGTTGGGCTCGTCGAAGACGACCGTGTTGGTGCCGGCGTCACGCCGCGCCCAGCCCGCCGGCAGCGGCAGCGCGAATCCCGCGCGGTCCTCGTGGAGCTTCCAGCCTGCCGGCAGGGCGTTTCGGTCCGCCGTGGGACTGGCCGGAGCGGACGTCGGCGCGGTGCCGCTCGGGGCCGGGCTGTCCGGCGCTGACGTGGGCGGCGCGGCCGAGGTAGGCGCGACGGGGGGCGTCGCCCCGGGTTCGGGGATGTCGCCACCGTCGTCGTTGGCGAGCAGCGGCGCGACCACGGCGAGACCGAGGAGCAGCACGGCCACCACGACACCGATCAGCAGGTTACGACGGGTGAGTGCGGACTTCGTACCGTCGGACGGTTGGACCGGTGCGTGCTCCGCCGGCGCGGGCTGGACGGACGGCGCGGCCACCTCGACCTTCGTGTCGTCCACCACGCCCGCCGGCGCGGCCTCCGCAACCTTCGTCGTCGGGTCGGGCTCCGGGCCGGACGACGACGCAACCCTCGCCGTCGGATCCACCTCCGAACCCGACGACGACCCAACCCTCGCCGTCGGATCCACCTCCGAACCCGACGACGACCCAACCCTCGCCGTCGGATCCACCTCCGAACCGGACGACGACCCAACCCTCGCCGTCGGATCCACCTCCGAACCGGACGACGACCCAACCCTCGCCGTCGGATCCACCTCCGAACCGGACGACGACCCAACCCTCGCCGTCGGATCCACCTCCGGCGCGGCCGGAGTCACCTTGGCGGTCGCGTCCGCACCGGCCGCCGCGGTGGCGCCAGTCGTCGGGGTACGCGGAGCGGGCGGGGTCGTCAGCTTGTCGGACTGCCGCTCCGCCGGTCGTGGCGCGGGCACCACCGGAGGGCGCGGCTCGCGCCGGCCGTTCGGCCCCGGCCGGCGCACTCCAGCCAGCAGCGAAATACTCCGCGATTGTTTGCCACGCGCGCGGCGCAGTAGCCGCTCCGCCACCTCGGCGGTGATCCGGTCGTTCGGTTCCTTGCGGAGCAGGCCGTTGAGCACCGGCCGCAGCGGCCCGGCGTTCCTCGGCGGCGGCAGCGGTTCGGTGGCCAGCGCCGCGAGGGTGGCGATCGCCGACGGCCGCGCGTACGGGGACTTACCCTCGACTGCCGCATACAGGGTCGCGCCCAGGGACCAGAGATCCGCTTCCGGTCCGGCGGTGCCGTCCCGGGCCCGCTCCGGCGCGATGTATGCGGGAGAGCCGAGCACCATCCCGGTGCGGGTCACGTTGGGGTCTCCGGGGATCGTGGCGAGACCGAAATCGGTCAGCACCACTCGGCCGTCGTTGCCGAGCAGCACGTTGCCGGGTTTGACGTCGCGGTGCATGACGCCGGCCTTGTGCGCCGCCTTCAGGGCGCCCAGTACACCGAGCCCGATCTCGACCGCCTGGGCCGGGGACACTGGCCCTTCCTCGGTGAGGGTGTCCTGGAGAGACTTCGACGCGACGTACTCCATCACGATCCACGGATCGCCGTCGGTGCGCAGCACGTCGAAGATGCGGACGACGTTGATGTGGTTGAGCCGGGCGATGGCCCGCGCCTCCCGCAGCGAGCGTTCCCGCATCTCGCGGCGTTCCTCATCGGTGAGACTGGGCGGCGGGACGAGTTCCTTGATTGCCACATCCCGGTGCAGCACCTCGTCGCGCGCCTTCCACACCCGACCCATGCCACCCTGACCGAGCGGCGAAATCAGCCGGTATCGGTCAGCGACGAGTTGGGGAGGCGCGTTGGACATCGCTGAGACGGTACCCGGCGGCCACGACAGTCACACCGGCGGCACGCCACTGTGCCACGAAGGTCAAGAGCTCCGACCGCGTACCCTGATGCCATGTCTGCCGAAGAGCCGCTGTTCCGGGTCGTGCGTGGCGTGCCAACAGCCGAGGAGTTGGCCGCCGTCGTGGGTGCGATCATCGTCCGGTCCAGGCAGGCCACACCGCCCGTCCCGGCCCCGGTGTCCGCCTGGGCCCGCAGCGCTCGCCCGGCCAGCGCGATCCTGGCCGCCGGTCCCGGCGGCTGGCGCACCTCCGCCCTGCCACGTTGACTTTTTGTACGCATCAGCCCAGCTCTGTGCCACTGCGTCAGGGGCAGGTCGCCCGGTATGCACCACCATGGGGCTGCAACTCCCAACGGACACCCGTTAACCTCACTCTCGGAAACGGTGCGGTAACGGGTAGGGAGGGACAATGACCCCCGAGGAGGACCGCCCAGCGGCCTGGCTCCGTGGCAACGGCGGCATCGAGGCCGACATCCGCCAGTTGCGCGAGTTCGCCGACAAACTCCAGGCCGAGGTGGAGCGCCACTACGGGCCACACCTGTCGTACATCGCCGAGGACATGTCGGCTGCGGTACCCAACCCGGCCGACGCGTTCATCGAACTGGTGCAGTTCCTACACGCCCATTGGGAAACCCAACAGGCCGCGGCCGACACGGTCTGGAACGTCGGCAGCGCGACCGGCCACCTGGCCGCCGCGGCCAGCGCCGTCGCCGACCGTTACCGCGACTCCGACGCCTTCTCGTCCGCCCGGGTGGTCGACGTCGAACGGGCACTGGCCGCTCCGACCACCGTCACGCCGACCCGTCCCTCCGTAGTGCTACCCGACCCGACCGGCCCGGAAGAGACCCGGCCCGGGCCGGTGGTGCTGCCGTGAACGAACCCGGAGTCGGCCGCTCCGGCGGCCTCACCGACTGGCACCTGATGGACGTGGCGAGCATGTGGGCCTGCCTCAAGGATCAAGACACCACCAACCAGTGGCGGCAGGTCGCTGGCTGGCGCAAGGTCTGCGACCTCGCTCAGGCCCACCTCGGCCGGTTGCAGGCGTACCGCCGGGGCCTTGCCCTGGTCTGGCCGCCGGAGACCAATGCCGCCGCCCGCACCTACCTCGCCGAACTCGACCAGCTCATCACTCAGGTGCAGCACACCCATGACGCAGCGTCCACGAATTACACTGCGCTCGCCGCCGCGACCCAGGCCATCGGCACCACCCGCACCGCCCTCAAAAAGATCCACGACGAGTACGCGGCAAAGCTCCAGCAAAAGCGGTCGTTTGAGGCGACGGCAGCGGACCCGAAGGCGATCGCCGGCGGTCGCGTCTCCGAACCACCGGTGACCGACGCGGACCTGGAACGGTTGAATGTGCAGGCGCGCGGCATCATGTACAGCCTCAGCGGCGAGCTCCAACAGGCCCAAGTAATGCTCCGCCAACCCCCAGCACCAACACGGACCAAGCCGGGCCTGGATCAGACACCACCCGAGGGGCAGTTGGTTTCAGGAGCCTCCGCCCCGACCATTCCTCCCATCCTGCCTATGGCGATGCCTGCTATGCCCGCACCCTCCGTTCCAAGGACATCGACACCTCAGCCGATCCTAGCGCCGAGTTCCGGGGTTGGTCCGGTACTCGGTGGCGCTGGACCGAGCTTGGCACCGTCTCCCACTGCGAGCCCAGGAGCACCCGGTGTGACGCCCAGCGCAGGAAACACTTCACCCTCGTACCTCGGTGTGCCGCCGACACCTACACCCATCCCTGGCTCGGGGCATCGGCCAGATATTAAGGGACCAAGCCAGATCAAGCCCGGTCGACCCATGGTCGGCGGCAACAATACGAGTTCGCCGCACGCCATGCCGCCAGGTGGACTGATCGGCGGCACATCGAGCATGGGGCTAAGCCAGCCCGGAGCGAGCAATGCTCAGCCGCGTCGGATCAATCCGATCGGTGGGGTGATCGGCGGCGGAGCCGCCGGAACCGCCCCGAGTGGCGGGGCCGGCTCCCGCCCGGGCGGCGGCCGAAGCTTCAGCGGAAGCCACGCCTTTCCGCCCATTGGCGGTTCCCCGAATATGGGCAACGCCAACATGAGCGCATTGGGCAACGCCCCGGAACGCGCTAGCCGCCGCGACCGTAACGGCAAGGAGCTACGCCAGTGGGATCCCGACCACCCGTGGCAGACAGACCAGGGGGTGAGCCCTGTCGTTCGCCCACCAGACGACGAGGGGCCGATAGACCCCGGTCCCGCCATTGGTATCAGTCGGTGAGTGTTCACACCGGACTCCTACTCATGACCCTCGCCGCCGCGCCCTCAGCAATAACTCTCGTGACGCCGGCCATGCAGGCACAAACCACGCCAGGTGCCACACGAAGCGAGGCAAGCGAGATTCGCAAAAAGCAATGGCATCTCCGCTACCTCGCTGTGGAGCGAGCGCAGCGAATTAGCCAGGGCGCCGGTATTACCGTGGCCGTGTTAGATACAGGCGTACACCCTCACCCCGACCTAAAAGACAATCTCCTTCCTGGCGCCGACATCATCTATGGGGGCAGTGGCGATGGCCATGAGGATCACGACGGTCACGGCACCGGCATGGCGGGCCTAATCGCCGCCCATGGCCGCGGTTCGGGAACTGGCGCACTCGGAATTGCCCCCATGGCGAAGATCCTTCCAGTTCGCTTCAAGTTAAGGAATCCGGAAGGGACAGCCATTGCTCTTAGTCAAGCGATCGAGTTTGCCATCGCAAGTAACGCTCACGTAATTAGCATATCCTCCGGGGGCGCACCTGACAGCAATGAGCGAAGGGCGATCGAGAAGGCTCTCAGTGCCAATATTGTCGTAGTAGCAGGTGCCGGCAATAACAATCAACAGCAGGAAGTCGGCTTCCCGGCATCCTACCCTGGCGTCGTTGCAGTAGGCGGAATAGATCAGAATGGCCGGCACGCAGAAGTCTCGGTTACCGGCACGGGAGTAGACTTAGTTGCGCCGGCCGTGAAAATCTACAGCACCAGTTCCCGCGACCGATACCGCAGTGGTACAGGAACTTCTGGCGCAACTGCCATCGTTGCGGGGGCGGTTGCTCTGATCAGGGCGAAGTATCCGTACCTGCCGGCGGACGAGGTGGTGCACCGACTGACCGCCACGGCCATCGACAAGGGCCCACCGGGGCGGGACGAACAGTACGGCTACGGGGTGATCGACATTGTTGCCGCCCTGACTGCGGATGTGCCTCCGCTCGGCTTCGACTCGATCCCACCTGCCGCATCGGCCACCGCGTCGAGAACGCGCCGGGCAGGGTCCCCGGACGAGGAAGGTCCGGCGACGACGCGCGGCCTCATCACATTAGGGGTGCTTCTGGCGGCCGGGGGCGCGTGGGTGATCGTCGCCAGACGGCGCCGGCGCGGTGACGCTCCGCCCCCGCGGATCAGTCGATAAGGCGTGAGACGCCTTCTAGGAGCGCCACGTTCACCGTCGTCCTGTTCTCGGTCCGGATGCCGCGAAAGCATCGGCTGCGCCCACGACGGCCGCGGCCCTGCCCTGCCGTCGGTGACCTGCCCTGCCGTGCGGTCGGTGACCCGTCGCGAGGCGCGGCCGGCCTCGCTGCCCCGTCTCCCCGGGCCGCCCGGTAACGTCGGCGGGGTGTCCGGATCTCTACCGCTCCGCCTCGTGCTCGCCTCGGCGAGCCCGGCCCGCCGAAAGACGCTTCAAGCAGCCGGCATCGAACCAGATGTGCTGGTCAGCGGCGTCGACGAGTCCCTGGTGGTGACCGACCGGGCGGAGGAACTCTGCCTGGAGCTGGCGCGGCTCAAGACGCAGGCCGTCCTGACCCGGCTACGGCCGACGAACGACCAGCGCACGCTGGTGATCGGGTGCGACTCGGTGCTGGAGTTCGACGGTGAGATCTTCGGCAAGCCGGCCGACGCGGCGGACGCTGTCCGTCGGTGGGAACGGATGCGGGGACGCAGCGGCGTGCTGCACAGCGGACACTGCCTGATCGATATCGTTGCGGGGCGCCGGGCCGAGGCGGTTGCCTCGACGACGGTGCACTTCGCCGACGTCAGCGACGACGAGGTCGCCACCTACGTCGGCACCGGCGAGCCGCTGGCGGTGGCCGGGGCGTTCACGATCGACGGTCTGGGCGGACCGTTCGTGGAGCGGATCGAGGGTGACCCGGGCACGGTGGTGGGTCTCTCCCTGCCGCTGCTGCGCCGTCTTCTGGCCGAGCTGGACCTGCGGATCACCGATCTGTGGATGAAGGTCGCGCCCGGCAACCAGTCAGTCGAGCCGCTCCGCTGAACCGGCGCCGACACCACGAGGAGCACCGAGTGACCACGAAGTCGATCCCGCTCACCGAGGAGTTGCACGCATACCTCGTCGCTCACGGCGGCGCACCCGACGACGTCATGCGAGACCTGATCGAGGAGACCCGTGCGGCGTTGCCCGAGGACGCAAAGATGCTGGTCGCCCCAGAGCAGGCCGCGTTCCTGACCTTCCTGACCCGGCTCCTCGGCGTACGGCAGGCAGTCGAGGTGGGCACCTTCACCGGGCTCTCCGCGCTGGCGATCGCCCGGGGGCTGGCGGACGGCGGCCGGTTGACCTGCTTCGACATCTCCGAGGAGTACACCGGCATTGCCCGGCGGTGCTGGGCGCGTGCCGGGGTGGCCGACCGGATCGACCTACGGATCGGGCCCGCCGGTGACACGCTGCGCGAGCTGCCGTACGAGCGCCACGTCGACTTCGCCTTCATCGACGCGGACAAGACCGGATACCCGATCTACTGGTCGGAGCTGGTGCCGCGGATGCGACCGGGCGGGGTGATCGCGGTCGACAACGTGCTGCGCGACGGTCGGGTGATCGCGCCGCGCGACGAGGACGACCGGGCCATCGCGGCGTTCAACGACGAGGTGTTGGCCGACGTCCGGGTCGACGCGGTGATGCTCCCGGTGGCCGACGGGCTCACCCTGGCCCGGGTGCGCTGATCGACTCGCCTGCCCGCACGTCGTGGTGTGTGAGCTGCCCGGGTACCGCGATGTCCGGGTGCCGGTGTTGATCGCGCGGCCGGGAGAGCCGACACTGCGGCATATCCCACACTGAGCGATCGTTAGGGGGGTCAGAGCGGCCGATACACTCCCGGTCAACGACCTCCGGGGAGGAGCCATCAAGGTGCGCAAGGTACTCATCGCCAACCGCGGCGAGATCGCCGTCCGCGTCATTCGTGCCTGCCGCGACGCCGGACTGGGCAGCGTCGCCGTCTATGCGGACTCGGACCGGGACGCCCTGCACGCCACCCTAGCCGACGAGGCGTACGCCCTCGGTGGGGACACTGCCGCCGACAGCTACCTGCGGATCGACAAGCTGATCGACATCGCCGCGAAGGCGGGCGCCGACGCGGTCCACCCCGGTTACGGCTTCCTCTCGGAGAACGCCGACTTCGCCCAGGCGGTCATCGACGCCGGGCTGGCCTGGATCGGTCCCACCCCGCAGGCGATCCGGGACCTCGGTGACAAGGTGACCGCCCGGCACATCGCCCAGCGTGCCGGCGCGCCGCTGGTCCCCGGTACGCCGGACCCGGTCGGCAGCGCCGACGAGGTGATGGCCTTCGCCGTCGACCACGGCCTGCCGGTCGCCATCAAGGCTGCGTTCGGTGGCGGTGGGCGGGGTCTCAAGGTGGCCCGCACCATGGAGGAGATCCCGCACCTGTTCGAGTCGGCCACCCGGGAGGCGGTCGCCGCGTTCGGTCGTGGTGAGTGCTTCGTCGAGCGGTATCTGGACAAGCCCCGACACGTCGAGGCCCAGGTCCTCGCCGACCAGCACGGCAACGTGGTCGTGGTCGGTACCCGGGACTGCTCGCTGCAGCGCCGGCACCAGAAGCTGGTGGAGGAGGCCCCGGCGCCGTTCCTCACCGAGGCCCAGCGCACGCAGATCCACGAGTCGGCCAAGGCGATCTGCAGGGAGGCCGGTTACCACGGCGCAGGCACGGTCGAGTACCTGGTCGGCACCGACGGCACGATCTCCTTCCTGGAAGTCAACACCCGCCTCCAGGTCGAACACCCGGTCACCGAGGAGACCGCCGGCGTCGACCTGGTACGCGAGCAGTTCCGCATCGCCGACGGCGAGAAGCTGCGTTTCACCGCGGACCCGACGCCACGTGGGCACTCCATCGAGTTCCGGATCAACGGTGAGGACCCGGGCCGCAACTTCCTACCCGCCCCGGGCACGATCACCGCGCTGCGCCTGCCCACCGGCCCGGGCGTCCGGGTGGACACCGGCATCTCGGCTGGTGACGTGATCGGCGGCAACTTCGACTCGCTGCTCGCCAAGGTGATCGTCACCGGCGAGACACGTACCGAGGCGATCGAGCGAGCCCGCCGAGCGCTGGACGAGATGATCGTCGAGGGCATGGCCACCGCACTGCCGTTCCACCGCCTGGTGGTCCGGGACGAGGCGTTCACCGCCGAGCCCTTCACTGTGCACACCCGCTGGATCGAGACCGAGTTCGACAACACCGTCCCGGCGTTCACCGCGCCCGCCGCTGCCGGCGCGGGCCCGGCCGAACGGGAGACCGTCGTGGTCGAGGTGGGGGGCAAGCGGCTGGAAGTCAGCCTCCCCGCCGGCATCGGCGGGGGCACGACCACCGCGTCGCCGGCCGCGAAGAAGCCGTCCCGCCGGGGCGGCGGCGCGAAGGCCGGTGCCGCGGTCAGCGGGGACGCCCTCACCTCGCCGATGCAGGGCACGATCGTGAAGATCGCGGTCGCCGACGGCGACACCGTGGCCGAGGGTGACCTGGTCGTGGTGCTGGAGGCGATGAAGATGGAGCAGCCGCTGCACGCGCACAAGGCGGGCACGGTCAGCGGCCTCTCCGCCGAGGTCGGCGCGGTCATCACCGCCGGGGCGGCCATCTGCGCCATCGCCTGACGCGCAACGGCCGCACCTTCCCTGACGGGCAAAGGCCGCAGCATCGCCTGGACACGAAGGCCGCACCATCCGCACCCCCGCCTGGGGTGCCAGAGGCACGGTCCGCGGCGCTGCGGGGTGGGAAGGGACCCTGACCGAGGCCTTGACCAAGGGGCTTGGTGTCAGTGGAGGGTCTCGGCGGCGACGGCGCGGACCGCGACGGTCAGCGCCGTCAGGGCGGTGGACTCCAGCCGCCAGTGCTGCCAGTACAGCGGGACGTCCACCTGCCGGTCGGGGACGATGTCGACGCAGGTCCCGCGCGTCAGGTCGGCGGCGGCTATCTGCTCGGGCACCAGCCCCCAGCCGAGTCCCCGCCGGATCGCCTCGGAGAATGCCGGCACTGACGGGACGTAGTGCACCGGTGGGTCCAGTTCCCGCCTGGTCACCGAGCGCAGGAAGCGATGCTGCGTCCGGTCCTTGCGGTCGAAGACGATCACCGGCGCCGTGGCCAGTGCCGCGGCGGTGGCGCCGTCGGGAAACCACCGCTCGACCAGCGTCGGTGCCGCCAGCGCGTGGTAGCGCATCGCGCCGAGCCGCTGCGCCCGGCACCCCTGCACCGGTTCCCGTTGGGCGGTCACCGCCGCCGTCACCGATCCGTCGCGGAGCAGCTCGGCCGTGTGCTCCTCGTCGTCCTGACGGATGTCGAAGGAGAGGTCGAGCCGGTCGGGCACTCGGGCCAGCGCGGCGGGGAACCAGGTTGCCAGGGAGTCGGCGTTGACCACGGCCGCCAGCCGGGTACGGCCCGGACCGCCGCCGGCCAGGCCCTGCTGCGCCTCGGTCAGCGCCTCCCGTTCGAGCAGGGCGAACTGGCCGGCGAGGCGCAGCAGCGGTTCGCCCGCCTCGGTGGGCCGGCACGGTCGGTGTCGGCGTACCAGAACCTGGCCGACCGTCTCCTCGAGCGCCTTGATCCGCTGGCTGACCGCCGATGGCGTGACGTGCAGCAGCCGGGCGGCGGCGTCAAAGCTGCCCTCGGCCACCACGGCGGCGAACGTCCGGAGCTGGATACTGTCGAGCATTAGCACATCTTACGGACCCTCAGATTCTTTAGCTGGACCGCACGAGTCGCCGCGCCTAGCGTCGTGGCGTGATCGCCTCCGCTCTCGCCGGTTTCTCCATCACCGTCGCCCTGGTCGTCGCCATCGGCGCGCAGAACGCGTTCGTGCTGCGTCAGGGGCTGCGCCGGGAGCACGTCGTACCCGTCGTGCTCACCTGCGCCGCCTCGGACGCCCTGTTGATCGGGGCCGGCATCGCCGGGATGGGTGCCCTGGTGGCGAACCGGCCGACGCTGGTCACCGCGGTGCGCTGGGGTGGCGCCGCGTTCCTGCTGTGCTACGCGCTGCTTGCCGCCCGGCGGGCGCTGCGCCCCGACGCGCTCCGGCCGGCCGACGACCGGCCGCCGGCCCGCCTGCGGACCACCCTGCTGACGTGCCTGGCCTTCACCTACCTCAACCCGCACGTCTACCTGGACACCGTGCTGCTGCTGGGCGGCGTCGCCCAGCAGCACCCGCACCGGTGGCTGTTCGGGGTGGGCGCGGCCGCCGGCAGCCTCGCCTGGTTCACGGTTCTCGGGGCGGGCGCGTACCGGCTCGGGCCGCTGCTCGCGCGGACCGCCGTCTGGCGGATCCTCGACGGCGCGGTCGCCGTGATGATGGCCACGCTCGCGGCGGCACTGCTGCTGGCCTGACGCCGGGCCGCGCCGGGAGATCGGGCACCGGCGACCCGGGTTTGTCCGACCACCGGCGACGCGGACCGCGGCGGGCGGTCATGATGGCCGGGTGCAGTTCCTTAACGGCGCGGTTCCCGCGCACGACCTGACCTACAACGACGTATTCATGGCGCCGGCGCGCTCCGAGGTAGCGTCCCGGCTCGACGTCGACCTCGCGACCGGCGACGGCACGGGCACGACCATCCCGCTGGTGGTGTCGAACATGACCGCGGTGGCCGGCCGGCGGATGGCCGAGACGGTCGCCCGGCGCGGCGCCGTCGCGGTGATCCCCCAGGACATTCCGATCGAGGTGGTCGCGAACGTCGTCGGCTGGGTCAAGCAGCGACACCTGGTCTACGACACGGCGATCACGCTCGGCCGACCGACACCGTCGGCGACGCGATCCACCTGCTGCCCAAGCGGGCGCACGGCGCGGTGATCGTGGTCGACGACGCCGGCCGGCCCGTCGGCGTGGTGACCGAGGCGGACACCGTCGGCGTGGACCGGTTCGCGCAGGTGCGGCACGTGATGTCGGCCGAGTTGCACACCGTGCCGGCCGACGCGGACCCGCGTACCGGCTTCGATCGGCTCTCGGCCGGCCGCCGCCGGCTCGCCCCGGTGGTAGACGACCGGGGCCGACTGGTCGGGGTGCTGACGCGGCAGGGGGCGCTGCGCGCGACGCTCTACCGGCCGGCGGTGGACGACCGGGGCCGGCTCCGGATCGCCGCCGCGATCGGCATCAACGGCGACGTCACCGGCAAGGCGGCGGCGCTGCTGGAGGCCGGGGTGGACACCCTGGTCGTGGACACCGCGCACGGGCACCAGGAGCGGATGATCTCCGCGTTGCGGGCGGTGCGCAAGGTGAACCCGGCCGTTCCGATCGCCGCCGGCAACGTGGTCACCGCCGAGGGCGTGCGTGACCTCGTCGAGGCGGGCGCCGACATCGTGAAGGTCGGTGTCGGGCCGGGCGCGATGTGCACCACCCGGATGATGACCGGAGTGGGCCGGCCCCAGTTCTCGGCGGTGCGGGACTGTGCCACGGCGGCACGGGCGCTGGGCCGACACGTTTGGGCCGACGGTGGGGTCCGGCATCCACGGGACGTGGCGCTGGCGCTGGCGGCGGGCGCGTCGAACGTGATGATCGGATCCTGGTTCGCCGGCACCTACGAGTCCCCCGGCGACCTCTACGTCGAGGCGGACGGCCGACGCTACAAGGAGAGCTTCGGCATGGCCTCCGCCCGCGCGGTAAGCGCCCGAACCGCCGAGGACTCCACCTACGACCGGGCCCGAAAGGCGATCTTCGAGGAGGGCATCTCGTCGGCCCGGATGTACCTCGACCCGGCCCGTCCCGGGGTCGAGGATCTGATCGACGAGATCATTTCCGGGGTACGCAGCGCCTTCACCTACGCTGGCGCCCACAACCTCGTGGAGTTCCACGAGCGGGCGCTGGTCGGCGTGCAGAGCACGGCCGGCTACACCGAGGGGATGCCGCTGCCGACGAGCTGGTGACAGCTCAGCCGGCCCGGGTCGCCGCCGGTTCCCGGTCGGGGGGCGGGTCGGACGGCGCGGGCCGGTCCTTCGGCAGCCGGGCGCAGGCAAGCAGGCCGACCAGGAGGAAGCCCGCAGCGGCGAACGCGGCGTACCGGGTGGCGTCGGAGAAGGCGGCCTTCGCCTCCTCGGCGACCGGGGCGGTACGCGGGTCGGCGGCGAGACCGCCGATCGCGGCCCCAGCACTCTCCCGGACCGCGGTGACGATCTGCTGGCGCTGGGCCGGATCGATTCCGGGCGTGCCGGCGAGCCGGTCTGCCAGGATCGCGCCCAGGCTGGCGAAGAGCACCGTGCCGAGCACGGCGATGCCGAGCGCCGAGCCCACCTGCCGCGCGGTGCTCTGCACGCCGGAGCCCTGGCCGCTGCGCCGCACCGGCACCTCCCGCAGCGACACGCCGGTCAACTGAGCGGTGGCGAGGCCGACGCCGACGCCGTAGACGAAGAGGAAGCCGAGCGGCGCCCACCAGCGCGTGCCCGGGGCGACGACGAGGCCGAGGCCGGCGATGCCGACGAGTTCGGCGGCGACCCCGGCCTGTACCACCCGGACGGCGCTCCACCGCCGGACGAGTGGCGCGCCGAGACCGCTGGCCAGGAAGCTGCCGACGGCGAGGGGCAGCAGGGCCAGGCCGGTGTCGAACGCGCTGTAGCCGAGGACGTTCTGATACCACAGTGGAAGGGCGAAGAGCAGGCCGAACTCGCCCAGGCTCACGATCGCGGCGGCGACGACGCCGGTGCGGAACGAACCGATCCGGAACAGTGACAGGTCGAGCAGGGCCGCCCGCCCGGCCCGGTTACGGCGGACCTGGTGGGCGACGAGGGTCGCGAGTGCGAGCAGCCCGACCAGACCGGCGACCGGCACCGGCGAGATCTTGGCGGCCCAGTGCAGCCCGAACAGGCTGAACGGCTGTTCCCGCGCCCACCAGCCGTACGTACGCCCCTCGATGAGCGCGAAGACGATACCGGTCATGCCGGCCACCGAGAGCAGGGCGCCGAGCCAGTCGGTCCCTCGCTCCGCGTGCGCGTCCCGGGACTCGGGCACCAGCGCGAGGACGCCGGCGACGACCAGCGCGCCGACCGGGACGTTGATGCCGAACGCCCACCGCCAGGAGAACTCCGTGGTCAGCCACCCGCCGAGCAGCGGCCCCAGGGCTGCGGCGCCGCCGATGGTGGCACCCCAGACAGCGAACGCCGTCACCTTCTGACGCCCGGTGAAGGTGGCGTTGAGCAGGGAGAGCGAGGTGGGCAGCATCATCGCGCCGCCGAGCCCCTGGAGCACCCGTGCGCTGATCAGCGCCGGGCCGGACCCGGCCGTCGCGGCGAGCACGCTGGCCACGACGAAGACCACCACGCCCGCGACGAACATCCGCCGCCGCCCGGAGCGGTCGGCGAACCGGCCGGCGACCAGCAGCAGCGCCGCGAAGACCAGGGTGTACGCCTCCTGCACCCACTGGGCGTCGGTGGCGGTGAGGTCGAGGTCCCGGATGATCGCGGGTACCGCGACGTTGACGATGGTGACGTCCACGATGATCATCGCCACGCCGAGGCTGAGGGCGAGGAGACCCCACCAGCGCCCGCGTCCGTGCTGCGGCATAGCGCCTCCGATCGCTAGTTTCCCTAGCTACCCGAGATGCTAGCTTTTACCCGTGGAGGGTGCCGCGTCAACCACCGAGCCGGATACGACCGGAACGCGCCGTGGGCCGTACAGCGAGGCGCCGTCGACGAGTGAAACCGCCCGGGCGTTGCGCGAGGTGATCCGGGCCGCCGGCGACACACGCGGGGCGCTCGCCCGCCGCCTCGGGACCGGGGCCACCGACGCCGCCGCCATCGACCATCTCGTCTCCAGCCCGGACGCGCTCGGGCCGGTGGAGCTGGGCAACCGGCTCGGCATCCGCTCGGCATCCGCCACCACGCTGGTGGACCGACTGGTGCGCGCCGGCCACGTCGAACGCACCCCGCACCCGCAGGACCGACGCCGACTCGCGCTCCAGGTCACCGACCAGGCGTACGACCAGGTGCGGGCGGCGCTGCGGCCGATGCTGGCCGGCGTGGAGCAGGCGGTCGCCCGACTCACGCCGGAGCAGGCGGCGGCCACCAGCGCGTTCCTGCGGGAGGTGGCGGCGGTGATGCGGGAATACGTCGCCACCTCCCCGGACGACCCGCCGGTCCGCTGAGCTGGCCGCCGCACGGCCGGCGCCACCATCCGGTCAACGCGGCCCGAACAGGCGACGGATGACGGCACGCGCGGCCTCCCGCGGATCGCCCCCCACGCCGTCGGGGAAGGCGCCGGCGGTCCACAGCGTCGCGAAGCCGTGCACGATCGACCAGGCGGCCAATGCGTCACCGGTGGCGTCGCCCGCCGCGCCGTGCGGCGCCGGCAGGCCGGCGGCGCCCGCCCACAGCGCCGCCCTGGACCGCTGGCGGGCCGCCGCCGTCGTCATTTCGTTCGGACCCTGACCATCAGGCCGCCAACCTCATCCCCATGGACCTGATCCGCCTGCACGACGTGCCACTCGGACGGCTGCTCGTGGTGGCCGGGCACCTCACGGGCCACACCGTCGACGCCGACCGGGCCAAGGCGGCGGTGGTCCGCGGGTTGTTGGCGGTCATCAGCGGTGGGGACGCGGCGACGCACGTGACCCGTCCGGTCCCCGCGCCGCACCCGCGGGGACCGGCGGATGGTGGCTCAGCCAGCCGGGAGGAGGCCGGGCGCGCGGGCGGCGACGACCCGCCCGACCAGGGTGAGCGCCTCGGCGGCGGGCAGCGGATCCAGGCTCCGGCCGTCGCGCAGGCGCAGAGAGACCCGCCCGGTTGCGGCCTCCCGCGGGCCGACCACCGCGGCGTACGGGACACGAGCACGCGCAGCGTCGCGGATCCGGGCCCCCAGCGACCCGGCCCGGTCCAGCTCGGCCCGCAGCCCGGCCGCCCGCGCAGCGGCGGCGAACCCGGTGGCCGCGCCGTCCTGCCGGGCGTCGATTGGCAGGACCACCAGCTGCACCGGGGCGTACCAGGGCGGGAAGGCCCCCTGATGCACCTCGATCAGGTAGGCGAACAGCCGCTCCATGCTGCCGACGAGACTCCGATGCACCATCACCGGCCGCCGCCGCACCCCACCGGAGCCGGTGTACGACAGGTCGAAGCGCTCCGGCTTGTCGAAGTCGAGCTGGACGGTGGAGAGGGTCGACTCCCGGCCGGCCGCGTCGACGACCTGGATGTCGATCTTCGGACCGTAGAAGGCAGCCTCCCCCGGGGCCTCGACGTACCCGACCCCGTCGAGTCCGGCGCGAAGCAGGTCCTCGGCCCGCGCCCACTGCGCGTCGTCGCCGGCGTACTTCTCCCCTGGGCCGCGCAGTGACAGCCGAACCCCCGACGGCCGGACACCGAGCGCGGCGTGCGCCTCGCGGATCAGCCGCAGGATCTCCGCCACCTCCGCGCCGACCTGCTCGAGCGCACAGAAGATGTGCGCGTCGTTCAGCGAGATGGCGCGCACCCGGGCCAGCCCGCCGAGCACGCCGGAGCGCTCGGCCCGGTACATGCCGCCGAGCTCGGCCACCCGCAGTGGCAGGTCCCGCCAGGAGCGGCCCCGCGCCCGGTAGACCAGCACGTGGTGCGGGCAGAGCGCCGGCCGCAGCACGAACTCGTCGTCGGCCGAGAGCCGCATCGCGGGGAACATGTCGTCGGCGAAGTAGCCGAGATGGCCGGAGAGCGCGAAGAGCTCCCGTTTGCCCAACGGCGGGGTGAGGACATGCTGGTAGCCGGCCCGGCGCTCGAGGTCACGGACGTACTCCTCGACGGCGTGCCGGGCAGCGGTCCCGGCCGGCAGCCAGAGCGGCAGCCCCGCACCGGCGAGCGGGTCGGAGATGAAGAGGCCCAGCTCACGGCCGAGCCTGCGGTGGTCGATCATGTCGCGCTCCTGGTTCGGGTACGGCCCGGAGACGACAGGCGCCCGAAACGCCACGAGGCCCCGGGGCGGATCGCCCCGGGGCCTCGTCGACGGACGTGTCAGTGCGGCGCGCCGGGGTCTCCCGGCGTCGTGGTCCGTACCGCACCATGCATGCGGGAAGAGTACGGGCTACGTCCGACCACGGCACCTGGATTTCCGGCGGGATCATCGACGAGGAGTTGGCATGGCCCGGCCGGTTCATCGCTGATCTCGCGTCTACCTGGTCCGGCCGAGCACCCGTTCCCGCAGTTGCTGGCAGTAACGGCCCCGGACAGATCGCCGATCAGATTGGGGGCGGGCCGCCGGCACGGGACCTGCCGGCGGCCCGCGGCGGCCGTCTCGTCGAGAACGGGGGACCCGACGGGGCCGCGCGCCGACAACGGTACGCCGCTGGACGCCCGTCCCGCGAGCGCCGCACGTCTCCGGATTTCCCCCGTAGGCCGTCACCGTCACGGCGGCCAGCTCGTTGCACTTGTTCGTCCCGCCCGTGTCGACGGTCACGACGCACCAGGGCTGTCCCCGGTGACGTCCGACACCCCGTCAGGCTTTCCGACATCCGATCCGCCCGTCCGGCGAGGTGGCAGCCGTGCCCGAACTACTCACCGAGGTCGCGTCGCCGTCCTGGGCGTACCTCGCGCTGCTCGGCCTGTTGATCACGGACGCCTTCGTTCCGGTGATCCCAACCCAGGCCCTCATGATCACGTCGGGCGCGCTTACCGTCTACGGCGACCTGAGTCTGCCGGTCACCATCGCGACCGGGGCCACCGGAATCTTCACCGGTGACGTGGCCTGCTACCTGCTCGGGCGAGTGGCGCCGACCTCGCGGTTCGCCTCCGCCCTACGGGCCGAATCCCTGGCCCGGCAGCGGCGGAAACCGGGGACGGCCCGGCGGGCAGCGGGGCGGGTCGCCCGACGGCTGAGCCAACCTGGGCCGGTGGTGATCCTGGTCTGCCGGTTCGTGCCCGCCGGCCGGATGGCGGCATGCTTCGCGGCCGGCCGCCGCCACTACCCGTACCGGCTGTTCCTGCTGTACGAGACGCTGGCCGCGGTGGGCTGGGCGACGTACGGGGCGCTGGTCGGCCACCTGGGCGGCGCCGCCCTGACCGGCTCGGCCTGGCGCCTGGCGGTCATCGCCGCTGCGGCGGCGGTGGGGTTCGCGGCGGCGGGGTGGGCGATGACCCTCCTGACCACCCGCACCACCCCGCCCGCCGACCTCCCGACGGACTGACCATCCGAGCTCTTGGTCAGGACCGGCCCCCGACGGCGCCGGTCCTGACGACCGTCGCCGCCACGATGGCGACGCTCACTCCAACTCGTGGAGCATCAGCTGGCGGGCGGCTTCGGTGACCGAGCCGGAGAGGCTCGGGTAGATGGTGATGGTCTGCGCCAGCTCATTGACCGTCAGGTGGTTCTCCACCGCCATCGTGATCGGCAGGATCAGCTCGCTCGCCTTCGGGGCCACCACCACGCCGCCGATCACCTGGCCGCTGGCCGGACGGCAGAAGAGCTTGACGAAGCCGTCGGCGACCTCGTCCATCTTCGCCCTGGCGTTGCCGGCCAGGGGCAACATGACCTGCCGGGCCGGCACCTTGCCCGCGTCCACCTCGTCCTGGCTCACACCGACGGTGGCCAGCTCGGGGTCGGTGAAGACGTTCGCCGCGACGGTCCGCAGCCGCAGCGGGCGGACCGCCTCGCCGAGCGCGTGCCACATCGCGATCCGACCCTGCATGGCGGCGACGCTGGCCAGCGGCAGCACACCGGTGCAGTCACCGGCCGCGTAGATGCCCGGCACGTTGGTGCGGGACACCCGGTCGACCGCGACGTACCCGCGGGCCAGCTCGACACCGTACTCGGCCAGCCCCAGGTCCGCCGTGTTCGGAATCGAGCCGACCGCGATCAGGGCGTGCGAGCCGTACACCGTGCGACCGTCGGAGAGCGCGACCTCGACGCCGTCATCGGTCCGGCGGACCGCGTCGGCCCGCGAGTTGTTGAGGATGCTCATCCCCCGGCTGCGGAAGACCCGTTCGATGGCCATCGCCGCGTCGGCGTCCTCGTGCGGCATCACGCGGTCGCGGCTGGAGACGAGGGTCACCTCGACACCCATCGCCAGATAGGCGCTGGCGAACTCCGCGCCGGTGACGCCGGAGCCGACGACGATCAGGCGCCGGGGCAGCTCGGTGAGGTCATACACCTGCCGCCAGGTCAGAATCCGCTCACCGTCCGGCACCGCGGTGGGGAGCTGGCGGGGCGTCGCGCCGGTGGCGACCAGGACGGTGGAGGCGTCGATCGAATACTCAGCGCCGCCGTCGGCCGAGTTGACGATCACCCGATGGGTGTGACCGAGTGTGTCCTCACCGAGCCGGGCGTTGCCCGCCACGAAGGTCACCCCGGCCTTGACGAGCTTGGCGTGGATGTCGGCGGACTGGGCGAGCGCGAGCCGCTTGACGCGCCCGTTGACGGCCGCGGCGTCGACGGTGACCGCCTCCAGCCCGTCGGAGTGCACCCCGAACTCCTCGGTGTCCCGGTACCCGGTCACCACCTGCGAGCTGGCGATGAAGGTCTTCGACGGAACGCAGTCGGATAGTACGCACGCCCCGCCGGCGCCCTCCGCCTCCACGACGGTGACGTCGGCGCCCAGCTGGGCGGCGACCAGGGCCGCCTCGTAGCCGGCCGGCCCTCCGCCGATGATCACGATCCGGCTCACAGCGCTCGCCCCTCGTCCATGCTCACAGTGACTTTCTTCTCCCGAACGTGTCCGACACGCACCGTCGTATTCTCCCCCACCCGCCGACCCGGCTATCGTCATCGCCGTGCGTCATTACGCCGCCTACGGCTCAAACCTCGACCCTGCCCGGATGCGCGCCTACTGTCCGCATTCGCCGATGGTGGGCACCGGCTGGCTGGAGGGCTGGCGACTCACCTTCGGCGGCGAGGGCGTCATCGGATGGGAGGGGGCGGTCAGCACAGTCGTCGAATCCCCCGGCGACCGGGTGTTCGTGGCGCTCTACGACATCCACCCGTACGACGCCGCACAGCTCGACGAGATCGAGGGCGTCACGTCCGGCACATACCGGAAGCTGCACGTGCGGATCTCGACCCTGGACGGCGAGGTCACGGCGTGGATCTACGTCTTCGACGGCTACGAGGGCGGGCTGCCGACCTCGTGGTACCTCTCGGAGATCGCGAATGCCGCCGAGAAGGCGGGCGCGCCGGACGACTACGTCACCGAACTGCGTTCCCGCCCCACCGGCACCGCGTCGGCCTAAGGCGTGTCGCACGGCGTCCAGTCTGCTACCGGCCCGGACGCCACCGGGGACCGGGTTCGACCGAGGTCGTCAATCCCACACCCGCGGCCGGCGCGACCCAGCTCGTATCTGTCGGTCCAACGCACCTCGCGCAGCCTGACCGGCTGGTAGCGAGTGACCGGGACGGTCGCCGACGTTGCGGGAGCGATGCCGCCGGTGCGGAGTCGGCACGATCAGGGGTGGCTCAGGTCGGCGCGGAAGGTCGCCAGGAGTTCCACCAGTTCCGCGCCGTCTGCCGGGCCGAGCGCCGCGAACGCCGGCGCGGCCAGCCGGTCGGTCACCGCCTCCGCCCACAGCCGCCGCCGGACCAGCGGCCCCACCGGGGGATACGGCGGCGGCCAGCCGCACGCCACGGCGCTGGCCTCTCCGTCGGGCCCGGCGAGCACCGCCTCCAGCGGGGTCATCCCGGCGGCGCGTACGGCGAGCAGGTGCGCCCCGGCGAAGTGTTCCCGCAGCAGGCGCAGGCTCACCGCCACCCGGGCACCAGCCGTCCGCTCCGGAACGGGCATCGCCCGCCACGCGGCGAACAACGGCATCCCCGTGGCGTCCGCGGCCTCGACCGCCCTACCGAGCAGCCCGGCAAGCCGGCCGGCACCTGGCCGGGCGTCGAAGTTCTCGTCGCCCCACCGGCAGCACTCCGCCACCGTGACGGTGGCCACCCGCATCGGCGGTACGGTCCGCAGCGCCGCGTCCCAGCCGTCGGCGACCGCGTCCGGCGCGATGAACCCGAGGGCGGCGGCCACCGTCTCCGCGCGGACGTCGCCGAGCGCGCCGGCCCGTCCGGCGATGTGGAACGCCCAGCCGGAGATGCCGAGCAGCCGGGCCTGACGCAGGGTGACCGGGCAGCGGGTGTACGCGTCCCCGAGGTCCAGCACGGCCGCCTTGCAGCCGGCGGCCACCTGCTCCGGCGTCACGCTCGCGCTCCCGGTCCGTCCCGTCTGTCCACAGGGGTCAGTCTGCCGTGCCAACGCCGCCGCCGACATCCCCCTCTTCGGCGTCGAGCGCCTCGACCGCCGCCTCGACCTCGCCGGTACGGCGGCGGGCGGCGGTGACCGACCGCTCGGCCGACCGGCGGGCCAGCCGGGCTCGGCTGAGGTCCTCTCCGGCGACGGCCCGCCGCCGTTCCAAATCGGCGAGTTCCGTCTCGATCGTGTCGAGGACGGCAGCACCGCCGCGCTCGGTCTCCGCCGCGTCGGTCAGCGCCGCCTCGGCCCGCTCCTGATCGGTTCGTGCCCGCGCGAGCTCCTTCTCCAACGCGCGCCGCCGGCGGGCCCGCTCGGCTCGGGCGGCCCGTTCCGCCTGTTCGGCGCGGAGCGCCGACCGGTCGTCGCTCCGCGGCCGGACAGCCACCCCGGCGGCCTCCTCGTCGGCTCCGCCGGTGACAAGGCGCAGCTGCGGCCGAGGCACCTCACCGAAACCGGCGTAGCTGGCGGCGCGGAGCAACCGACCGGAGCGAACCTGCTCGGCCACCTCGACGTCGGAGATGGCGGCGTTGAGGGTCCCCTCCACCTCGGCCAGCGGAAGCTTCCCGGCCGACGGGGCACCCTCGACCCCGGCCGCCAGCCGGCGTGCCTCGGCGACCAGCGCGCCGACCACGGCCCGGCGCTGTGCGGACAGGTCCCGAAGTTTCGCCCCACGCAGCTCGCGCTGGGCGGACCGCAGCGACTCGGCCAGCCGGCCCAGGTCGGCGACCAGCTCCGGCCGGTCCAACGCGAGCAGATTCACCAGCCAGGCTGCCACCGTGGGGCGGCGCAGCCGGCCGATCTCCCGGGCGACCCGGACGTCACCGCTGCGGCGGGCCTCGGCGGCCGCAGCGTCCCGGGCGGCCACGAACCGGTCGGGTGGCGTGCGGTAGAGCTGCCGCACCAGTTCCCGGGTCGGGTCGGGCATCGTCGCTCAGGCGTCGACCCGGGTGCCCGGTTCCAGGCGCCGGTAGTCCACGTCGGAGAGCCGGGTGACGTTGTTGTTGAACGCGGTCAACCCGTTTTCGTTCAGTAGTCCGTCGTGCAGTGCGTACGCCCGGCGTGGCGCGACCGCACGGAGGAAGTCCAGGGACTCGGAGAACTTGGTCCACGGTGCTTGGATCGGCAGGAAGAGGGTGTCCACTTCGACGTCCTCCGGGACCACCAGGGAGTCGCCCGGGTGGTAGACGCGGTCGTCGACCAGATAGGCGAGGTTCTCCACGATCGGGATATCGGGGTGGATCACGGCGTGCCGTCCGCCGTAGGCGCGGACGGGGACGCCGGCGGGGGTGAACTCCGAACCGACCTCGACGGGCGAGAGCAGGCCGGTCAGATCGTCCAGGGTGGCGACCAGCGAAGCGGGGCCGTACAGGGCGAACGGGCGGCGGTCGTGCTGCTCGGCCAGGGCGGCCACGTCGAGGTGATCGGGATGCTCGTGGGTGACCAGTACGGCGTCCGCCCCGTCCAGCGCGACCCGCTCGCTGAAGATCCCCGGGTCGATGACCAGCACTCCCCCGTCGTGCTCGACACGTACGCAGGAGTGGCCGTACTTGGTCAGCCGCATTCGTGACTCCTCGATTATCGAATCGTGACGTCCTGAGCGCAGTCTGCCGGAACGAACGCGGCACCGCGTCCCGTCTGACCGATCGGCCCCGGTCATGGGGCTCCAGGCAGGCGGTGCCGGCCAGCGGGTCGGCCATGATTGATCGGAGTCGGGATGGGTGGAAACGAAGCACGCCGGCGCGGCGTGATGATCGCGATGGCGCTGGCCGCGGCGCTGGCGGTCGCTGGTTGCGGCGCGGCGGGCGACGGAGACGACACTACGGGGGCGGAGTCGGCCACCGGCGCGGACCTGGGCGAACAGGTCGAGGCGCCAGCGGGGGCGGCCGACACCCGGGCCGGGGCCGGGCAGTCCGGGAGCACCGAAGGCAGCAGCCCGGCTGACCTACGCATCGACCAGCGGGCCATCATCTACACCGGTTCGATGCGGGTGCAGGTGGAGGACGTGGAGCGGGCAGCCCGGGACGCGATCACCCTGACCACGGCGGCCGGCGGCTTCGTCGGCGGCGACCAGCGGCGCAGCGCCGACGGGGACGCCACCGTCGAGCTGACGCTGCGGGTGCCGGCCGCGAAGTTCACGTCGGTGGTGGAGGACATCGCCAAGCTGGGCACCCGGCAGCGACAGGAGATCAACACCGAGGATGTCACCGAGGAGACGGTGGATCTGGACGCCCGGATCAAGACGCAGCGGGCCCGGGTGGAGAACGCCCGACGGCTACTCGCCCGCGCCGAGTCGATCAGCGATCTGGTGTCGCTGGAGAACGAGCTGGCCCGCCGCGAGGCGGACCTGGCCTCGCTGGAGGCGAAGAAGCGCCGCCTGGCGGACCTGACCGCGCTCTCCACGATCACGGTCTCGCTGGTGGGTCCGGACGCCCGCACCGGCGACGGTGAGCGCCAACTCGGCTTCCTGGCTGGGCTGAAGGGCGGCTGGGGGGTCTTTCTGACCTCGATGACCGTGCTGGTGACCGTCCTCGGGGCGGTGCTGCCGTGGCTGATCGTCTTCGGCGTACCCCTGGGACTGTTCTGGTGGTTGATGCGCCGTCGCCGACCACGGTCGACGCTCGCGGTCGACCCACCCGCCGGCGCGGATACGACCGTCCCGGGCCCCGCCGCCGCGACTCCGGCAGCCGGGATCAGCTCGCCGCCGCCGCCAGTGCCCGGAGCGCGGTCTGCACCATGAGCCGGACGCCGACCGGAATGGCCCGCTCGTCCGCGTCGAACGACGCGCGGTGCAGGTCGACGTTCGGGCCGGAGCGGCCGACACCGAGTCGGGCGAGGGCGCCGGGGACGTACTCCAGGTACCAGGAGAAGTCCTCGCCACCCATGCTCTGCGGGGTCTCGGCGATGCCCTCGGGTCCGAGCGCGGCGGCGGTGGCGGTGGTGAGGATCTGGATTGCCCGCGCGTCGTTGCTGACCGGCGGACGGCCCCGCAGATACTCCAGGTCCACCGTGGCCCCGGTCGGCGCGATGACGTCCCGCACGACCTGACCGACGATCGTGGGAGCCAGCTCCCACGTGTCGCGGTCCATCACCCGCAGGGTGCCGGAGGCACAGGCTTCCGACGGGATGACGTTGTACCGGGTGCCGGCCGAGGCGTGGCCGAACACCAGCAGCAGCCCGCTGTTCGCCGGCACCCGGCGGCTGACCAGAGCCGGCACCTCGGTGATCAGCCGGCCCAGCGCGTCGACCAGGTCGACGGTGAGGTGCGGGCGGGCGGTGTGCCCGCCCGGGCCGGTCAGCCGGACGGTGACGTTGTCGGCGGCCGCGGTGATCGGCCCGACCCGTAGGCCGATCTGGCCCACGGGCAGGTTGGGGTCGCAGTGCAGCGCGAAGATCTGCACCACGTCGTCGAGGCCACCTGCCTCGATCACCTCCAGCGACCCGCAGGGCAGGATCTCCTCCGCCGGCTGGAAGATCAGGCGCACCCGGCCGGCCAGCTCGCCGAGGTCGGCGAGCTGGGCCAGCAGCATGCCGACGCCGAGCATGACCGTGGTGTGCACGTCGTGGCCGCAGGCGTGGCAGACCCCGTCGACGGTGGACCGGTAGGGCACCTCCTTGGAGTCGGCCAGCGGCAACGCGTCGATGTCGGCGCGGAGCGCGATCACCGGGCCGTCGGGGCGCCCGTCGATGTCGCAGATGACGCCGTTGCCCTTGGGCAGCATCCGCGGACGCAGCCCGGCGAGGGACAGCTCTCGGGCGATCAGGGCGGCGGTCTCGAACTCCTCGCCGGAGAGCTCCGGATGCGAGTGGATGTGACGGCGGGTAGCGATCAACCCGGGCACCCGGAGGGCGAGCAGGTGGTCCAGCTCGAACGGCAGGGGCTGGGACCCGGGCGGCGCCGCTGTCCAGGACGACGCCAGCTGGCTGCCCGTTGGCAGCGTCAACGCACTCGTCACGTCGAATTCTCGATCACTAGAAATGGATGGATCTTCGGGAACAGCAGACAGCCTAGCCCTCCGACGGTGACGCTGCGCAACCTCGTTCCCGTAGCGATCGGAGCGCGCTGCGTCACGAACACCCAGCTCGGGACGTGCGTGTAGCAGCGGGACTGCAGGTAGATCGCGGTCGAACGCCGTCATCTGCCCCACACCTCCTACAACCCGTAACCGAGTCCGCAGTCAACAAAACGTCACCGGGCTCCAGACCTCCTTTCCGAATTGTGGCATTAGTCGGTCCTGGATCCTGACGGTCCGACAACTACCCGACCACGCTCGGCGACGAGGCCTCGCCGACGTTCACACAGGCGCGCCCCGCCCGACCGCACACGGTGTGCGTCCCCATCACGCGGCCGGCCGCCCGGAGAGATCTTCCGGGCACGCCACGGCCGCCCGGCCGGGAGTCCGGGGTCGGCGGGGCGGTCCGCCGCCGCGTAGACGCCCCTGATCTGGAAACCCGACCCGCGTGACCCCGGATACCGGGCGGCGGGACAGGCGCGCCGGGCATCGGAGGAGGGCGCCGAACCGCAGGTCAGCGACGCGCATCGGAGAGTGAACAGTCGGACACGCTTCGTCGAGTTCGCAAACGTCCGCCGCGTCGGCTTCCGCATCGGGTGTCGGAACCAGCAAAATAGCGGGGTTGTGTCCCAGCCCCCTCGATATCCCCCGGTGGCTCTTCAGTGACTCAGATCCCGACGTGGAGCGGCGGACCAGTCAGTCCCCCCAGCAGCCGCGCGACACCCGGCACCACCATCGGCGGGCGCTACTCGTTGCGCTCGGCCGTGGGTAACGGTGGCATGGGCACGGTCTGGCGTGCGACAGACACACTCCTGCGCCGGAACGTGGCCGTCAAGGAGGTCGTCCTCCCTCCCGGGCTGGCCCCCAGCGACCGCGACGCAATGTACGAACGCACCCTCCGGGAGGCGCGCGCCGCCGCCGCGATCCAGCACCCAGCCGTGGTCCAGGTGTATGACGTGGTCACCGAGGGTGGCCGACCGTGGATCGTGATGGAGTTGCTGGACGCACGCAGCCTCGCGGACATGGTGATCGAGGACGGGCCGGTCGCCCAGCGGGTGGTCGCGAAGATCGGCATCGCGTTACTCGGCGCGCTGGAGGTGGCGCACGCGATCGGCGTGCTGCACCGCGACGTCAAGCCGGCCAACGTGCTGATCTGCTCCGACGGACGCTGCGTGCTGTCCGACTTCGGCGTCGCCCGGATGCCCACCGACGTGCAGCTCACCACCCCCGGCATGGTGCTCGGCTCCCCGCACTTCATCTCCCCGGAGCGGGCCATGGGCCAGGAGTTCGGCCCGCCGAGCGACCTGTTCTCGCTCGGTGTGACGCTCTACACCGCCGTCGAGGGCCGACCGCCGTTCGACAAGGGTGACCCGATCGAGACGATGCACGCCGTCGTCGAGGACCCGCCGGCCCCGCCGCAGCGCAGCGGGCCACTGGTACCGGTGCTGATGGGCCTGCTGGAGAAGGACCCGGCCCGCCGGGTGAACGTGCACACCGCCCGGGCCACGCTGCGCGAGCTGCTCGCCGGCCCACTGGCCAGCACCGCTGCCGCGGTGAACTCGGTGACCGACCCGTACTCGGTGGTGCCGGTCCAGCAGCGGCCACTGCCAGCGGCCCGACCGGAGCCGCCCAAGCAGGACAACCAGATCGGCGGGCGCGCGATGCTCGCGCCGGGTGAGTCGCTCACCGACCGGCTGGCAGCGCTGCACCGGGGCAAGCGCCCGGCGGCCGACGCCGGTCAGGCCGCCGCGCTGGACGACACCAGCGCCGACGCGCTCGCCGGGCCGCTGCACACGCCGACCGACGCGATGACCGCCCCCGGTCGCACCTACGGCGCCGACGCCACCCAGCAGGTCGGGGCCTTGGGCCAGCCCGAGGCCACCCAGCGGGTCAGCGCCGGCGGCTACGGGCATCCGGACGCCACGCAGCACCTGGATGGCGCCCAGTGGACGGCGCCGGGAAGCAGCCGACCCTGGGCGCCCGCTGCGCCCGGCGGCGCGATCGCCACCGCCCGCGCGACGGGCGACCGGCTCGTCCGGACAGTCAGGGGCTGGCCGCGCAAGATCCAGGTGGCCGCCGCCGGCGGGGTCGCCATGGTGCTACTGCTCGGCGTGTTGGCCCTGTCCGGCGGCGACGACAAGACGCCCGCCGCCCCACAGGCCGCGCCGACCTCGACGGCGCCCGCGGCCGGGTTGCCAGAGATGGCCGAGCACTCGGCACGCGGTGTCCGGGTGCTCGTGCCCGACGGTTGGCTACGCAACAGCGCCGGCGACTGGGTGGACTACGTCGACCCAGAGGACTCCGGCCGCAAGATCCGGATTATCAACGAGAAGTGGTCGGCCACCTCGCAACGCTGGGCGGAGGTCGCCGAGAACGGGCTGAAGACCCGCTCCACATCGTGCGTCAAACCGTACAACCGGGTGTCGGAGGACACGGCCACCGAGCTGGCCGGCAGGCCGGCAGCCGAGTTCGAGTACACCTGCGGCGAGGGCGACGGCATGCGGCACGGCGTGTGGCGCGGCGTCGCCCACGACGGCAGGGCATACTCGTTCTACCTGACCTCGACGGACGCGAAATTCGAGGAAAGCCGGCCGATCTTCGCCGAGATGGTGCGGTCGTTCCAGCTCACCGAGGCGGGCTGAGACCGGGCCGAGTCGACATGATGATCCGTCGGCGTGCTATCAAGAGGCATGCCGGCGGACACCACTGACATCGACCCCATCCACGAGCAGGCCCGACGCTGGCTCGCCGACGACCCGGACCCGACCAGTCGCGCGGAGCTGCAGGCGGTGCTCGACCGGTTGCCGGGCAGCGCACCGGAGCTGGCAGACCGCTTTGCCGGCCCGCTGACCTTCGGCACCGCGGGCCTGCGCGGCCCGCTACGCGCCGGACCGAACGGGATGAACCTCGCGGTGGTCACGCAGGCTGCCGCCGGGCTGGTCGCCTGGCTCGCGGCCCAGGGCGGGTCCGGCCCGCTGGTGATCGGGTACGACGCCCGGCACGGGTCCCGCGCGTTCGCCGAGCAGACCGCCCGGGTCGCCACCGGCGCCGGCCGTCCGGCGCTGCTGCTGCCCCGGCCATTGCCCACGCCGGTCCTGGCCTACGCGGTGCGCCGGCTCGGCGCGGCGGCCGGGGTGATGGTGACCGCCAGTCACAACCCGCCGCAGGACAACGGCTACAAGGTCTACCTCGGCGCGGAGCTGGGCGGTGAGCTGGGCGCGGGCGCGCAGATCGTGCCACCCGCCGACGCCGGCATCGAAGCGGCCATCCGAGCGGTCGGCCCGCTGGGCGACGTACGGTTGGGCCCGCCCGGGCAGACACTCGGCGACGACTTGGCCGCGGGGTACGTCGAGCAGGCCGCGGCAGTCGTCGCGCCGGACGGGCCGCGCGACCTGACCGTGGCGTACACGCCGCTGCACGGCGTCGGCGCGGCGGTACTCACGGCGGCCTTCGCCCGGGCCGGGTTCGCCGTCCCCGGGGTGGTACCCGACCAGGCCGAGCCGGATCCGGCGTTCCCCACCGTCTCTTTCCCGAACCCGGAGGAGCCCGGGGCCGTCGACCGGCTGACCGACCTGGCCGAGTCGACCGGCGCGGACATCGCCATCGCCAACGACCCGGACGCGGATCGGTGCGCGGTGGTGGTCCGCGAGAGCGACCCAGCGGCCCGCGCCCGGGGCGAGGTCGCCGGCTCGGGGGCGGGCGGCGGAGCGCCGGGCTGGCGAATGCTGCGCGGCGACGAGGTCGGGGCGCTCCTCGCCGACCACCTGATGCGGCGTGGCGTCACCGGCCTGTACGCCACCACGATCGTGTCGTCGTCGCTGTTGCGTGCCATGTGCGCCGCCCGGGACCTGCCGTACGACGAGACGCTGACCGGGTTCAAGTGGATCGTACGGGCCGGGGGCGGATCGGCGCCGCTGGTCTTCGGCTACGAGGAGGCGCTCGGCTACTGCGTCGCGCCCGACCACGTCCGCGACAAGGACGGCATCACCGCGGCGCTGACCGTGGCGGAGCTGACCGCGGAGCTCAAGGCGCGGGGCCGGACACTCACCGACCGGCTGGACGAACTGGCTGCCGAGTTCGGGGTGCACCACACCGACCAGCTCTCGGTGCGCGTCGACGACCTGCGGGTGATCAGCGACGCGATGGCCCGGGTCCGGTCCGCCACCCCGACCACGTTGCTCGGGCAGCCGGTCACCGAATGCCGGGATCTGCTACCCGAGGCGGACGTGGTCGTCCTGCGCAGCGCCACCGCCCGGGTGGTGATCCGCCCGTCGGGGACCGAGCCAAAACTCAAGGCATACCTGGAGGTGACGGAGCCGGTCGCCGACGGCGACGTCGCCGCGGCCCGTTCCCGGGCGGCGACCGCCGGCACCGCGCTCCGCGCCGAGGTAGCCTCCGCGCTGGGGATCTGAGGCGGGCCACACCACCGGCACGGCCGCCGCGAGCGGCCCGACACCGCGCCCGCCACTCGGACCATCCGCCACCACGGCGCCGGTGACGGGTGGGACGCCGGGCGGGTACGCCACGGGTCAGCGGCGGGGCACGATCAGCGGCGGGGGCCCAGAGCGGCGTCGACGGCATGACCGAGGGCGCTCACGACCAGCGCCACCGACGGGCGGACGTCGGAGTCCTCCAGGCCGACCTCGCCGGAGAAGCCGGCGCCGCTGGCGATCTCCGTCAGTCTGCGGCGGGCATCGGCGGCGGCGTCGCCGCTCACTCTGAGCGCCGGTTCCATCCGGAGCACCGCCACCAGCGTGGCCAGCGCGGCGGTCCGTTCGTCGGGCGCCGCCGAGCCGGTCAGGGCCTCGGCGAGCCGCCGGCGGGTGTCAGCCTCGACCGTGGGATCCAGCACCGGGTAGCGATGCACGTGGATGAATCCCAGCTCGGTCTCGTCGATGTCGCGCACCACACCCTGGCGGCAGAGGTCGCCGAGGATCCGGTCGCGCAGGCCGTGCCGCAGCCGCTGCACCCAGGACGACGGGGTGTGCGGTGTGTCGGCGACGATCCGGGCGAGCACCTCGTCGGTGACCGGCTCGCCGGTGGGCGTCGCGTCGACGACCGCGAGGTTGCCCTCGGCGTACACGATCCGCCCGGCCAGCGCCAGCTCGATCAGCGTCGCGGCCGCCATGCCCAGGTCGAGGCTGATCCGTGGCATGGTCGCCTTGCCCGTCTCGTCGTCGTACGCGAGGAGCAGCAACTCCTCGGCGAGCGCAACACCAGTCATGGCCCGGAACGCTAGCGCCTCCCCGCACCCCGCGTGCACGGACGCGCCCGGCGCTCGCCGATCGTTCACACCGACGGTCGACCGGATCGGGTGGGCGTGGGAACGGACCCACCCGGAAGCGGGTCGGGCGCCCGGAGACGGAGTCAGAAGCGGGGCATGCCGCCGAACTGCCGGTCGCCCGCGTCACCGAGGCCGGGGACGATGAACTTGCGGTCGTTCAGACCCTCATCGATGGAGGCCGTCACCAGGCGCAGCGGCAGACCGGAGCGTTCCATCCGCTCGATGCCGGCCGGCGCGGCGAGCACGCAGAGCACGGTGATGTCGGTGCAGCCCCGGTCGGCGAGCAGTCGGCAGCAGTGCTCCAGTGAACCGCCGGTGGCGAGCATCGGGTCGAGCACCAGTACCGGCAGCCCGGCAAGGTCGCGGGGCAGCGACTCCATGTACGCACGCGGCTCGTAGGTCTCCTCGTCCCGGGCCAGACCGACGAAGCCCATCGACGACTCCGGCAGCAGACCGAGCGCCGCGTCCGCCATCCCGAGGCCGGCCCGCAGCACCGGCACCAGCAGCGGTGGTTTCGCCAGCCGGGTGCCCTGCGTGCTGGTGACCGGCGTCTGCACCGGGTGCCGCTCGACGGGGAAGAAGCGCGCGGCCTCGTACACCAGCATGGTGGTGAGTTGGTGCAGCGCGGCCCGGAACGAGGCGGAATCGGTCCGGGCGTCCCGCATGGCGGTCAGCCGCGACTGGGCGAGCGGGTGGTCAATGACGAGTACGTCCACGGTCGCTCAACCTACCCGCCCGCCGCGGCGGGCACCGCAGGTGTGGCCAGGCCGGCGACGCCGCCCACGCCCGGCGCCTGCCGGAATCCCTTCCGTGGTCGTCCGTCGGCTTCCGCCGCCCACCGGCACCCGCGCCCCCAGACGCCCCAGAGTCCGCCCGTGCCGGACCCGGCGGTCCGACGACTGACGGTGGACCGCCACCATGGCCAAGATCACGTGCTGATGACGTGCGTAGACTTCGGGCCATGACGGCGACTGCGACGTCGGCCCGGTCGGACCTCTCCGAGCTGGGACGATCCGAGACCGCTCTGCGGACCTTCCTGCACGGCCTGCCCGGCGTGGACCAGGTCGGCGCGGAGCAGCGGGCGGCACAGCTCGGCACCCGCTCCATCAAGACCACGGCCAAGGCTCAGGCGATCGACCTGGCGATCCGGATGGTCGACCTGACCACCCTCGAGGGGGCCGACACCGCCGGCAAGGTGCGGGCGCTCGCCGCCAAGGCGCTGCGTCCCGACCCGGCCGACCCGTCCTGCCCGCACGTCGGGGCGGTCTGCGTCTACCCGGCGATGGTCCCGCACGCCGCCGATGTCCTGCGTGGATCCGGCGTGCACCTCGCGAGCGTGGCGACCGCCTTTCCGTCCGGGCAGGCCCCGCTGGAGATCAAACTCGCCGACACCCGGGCCGCCGTCGAGGCGGGCGCCGACGAGATCGACATGGTGATCAACCGGGGCGCCTTCCTGTCCGGCCGGTACAAGGAGGTCTACGACGAGATCGTCGCGGTCAAGGCGGCCTGCGGCAGCGCTGATGCCGGTGGCCAGGGCGCCCACCTCAAGGTGATCCTGGAGACCGGCGAACTGGTCACGTACGACAACGTACGCCGGGCGTCCTGGCTGGCGATGCTGGCCGGCGGCGACTTCGTCAAGACCTCGACCGGCAAGGTACCGGTCGCGGCGACCCTGCCGGTGACCCTGGTGATGCTGGAGGCGGTACGCGACTTCCGCGCCGCCACCGGCCGGCAGGTCGGCGTCAAGCCGGCCGGCGGCATCAAGACCACCAAGGACGCCATCAGGTACCTGGTGATGGTCAACGAGACGGTAGGCCCTGACTGGCTTGACCCGGACTGGTTCCGCTTCGGCGCGTCCAGCCTGCTCAACGACCTGCTGATGCAGCGCACCAAACTGACGACCGGCGTCTACGCCGGTCCCGACTACTTCACCCTGGACTGAGCGCGATGTTCGAATACGCACCCGCCCCCGAGTCGCGCTCGGTGGTGGACCTCAAGCCCACGTACGGGCTCTTCGTCAACGGCGAGTTCGTCGATCCCTCCGACGGCGGCACGTTCAAATCGGTCAACCCGGCCACCGAGGAGGTCCTCGCCGAGGTCGCCGAGGCCGGCGACCGGGACGTGGACCGCGCGGTGCAAGCCGCCCGGACGGCGTACGAGAAGGTCTGGGGCCCGATGCCGGGCCGGGAGCGGGCCAAGTACCTGTTCCGGATCGCCCGGATCGTCCAGGAACGCTCCCGCGAGCTGGCGGTGCTGGAGTCCCTGGACAACGGCAAGCCGATCAAGGAGGCCCGGGACGTCGACCTGCCGCTGGTCGCCGCGCACTTCTTCTACTACGCCGGCTGGGCCGACAAGCTGCGGTACGCGGGCTTCGGCCCCGACCCGCGGCCGCTCGGCGTCGCCGCCCAGGTCATCCCGTGGAACTTCCCGCTGCTCATGCTGGCCTGGAAGATCGCCCCGGCGCTCGCCGCCGGCAACACCGTGGTCCTCAAGCCGGCCGAGACCACCCCGCTGACCGCGCTGCTCTTCGCCGAGATCTGCCAACAGGCCGACCTGCCAGCCGGCGTGGTCAACATCGTCACCGGCGCCGGCGACACCGGCCGCGCGCTGGTCGAGCACGCCGGTGTCGACAAGGTCGCCTTCACCGGCTCGACCGAGGTCGGCAAGGCCATCGCCCGCGCCGTCGCCGGTACCCACAAGAAGCTCACCCTGGAGCTTGGCGGCAAGGCCGCCAACATCGTTTTCGACGACGCCCCGGTCGACCAGGCCGTCGAGGGAATCGTCAACGGCATCTTCTTCAACCAGGGCCACGTCTGCTGCGCCGGCTCCCGCCTGCTGGTCCAGGAATCCGTCGCCGACCGGGTGCTGGAGTCGCTGAAGCGGCGGATGGCCCAGCTGCGGGTCGGCGACCCGCTGGACAAGAACACCGACCTCGGTGCGATCAACTCCGCCGCCCAGTTGGCCCGGATCCGGGAGCTGTCGGAGGCCGGGACGGCCGAGGGCGCCGAGCGCTGGTCGCCACCGTGCGAGCTACCCGACCGGGGTTTCTGGTTCGCACCCACCATCTTCACCGGGGTCACCCAGGCGCACCGGATCGCCCGGGAGGAGATCTTCGGCCCGGTGCTGTCCTTGCTGACCTTCCGCACCCCGGCGGAGGCCGTCGAGAAGGCCAACAACACGCCGTACGGGTTGTCGGCGGGCATCTGGACCGACAAGGGCTCCCGGATCCTGTGGCTGGCCGACCGGCTCCGCGCCGGCGTGGTCTGGGCAAACACGTTCAACAAGTTCGACCCCACCGCACCGTTCGGGGGCTACAAGGAGTCGGGCCACGGTCGCGAGGGCGGCCGGCACGGGCTGGAGGCGTACCTCAATGTCTGAGCGGGTCGCCGTACGTAAGACGTACAAGCTCTTCATCGGCGGGAAGTTCCCGCGCAGCGAGTCGGGACGGTCGTACATCGTGCAATCCGCGAACGTGTCGTTGGCCTCCCGCAAGGATGCGCGGGACGCGGTCGTCGCCGCCCGCGCCGCCGGGCCGGGCTGGGCCGGGGCGACCGCGTACAACCGGGGTCAGATCCTCTACCGGGTCGCCGAGATGCTGGAGGGCCGCCGCGAGCAGTTCGTGGCACTCGGCGTGTCCGGCGACGAGGTCGACGCGGCGATCGACCGCTGGGTCTGGTACGCCGGTTGGTCCGACAAGCTGCCCCAGGTGTGCGGGGGCGCGAACCCGGTCGCCGGGCCGTACCTGAACCTGTCGACGCCGGAGCCGACCGGCGTCGTCGCCGTGGTGGCCCCGGCGGCGCCGGCGCTGCTCGGCTTGGTCAGCGTGATCGCCCCGGCGATCGTCTCCGGCAACACGGCGGTGGTGGTTGCCTCGCCGGCGGCTCCGCTGGCGGCCGTGACGCTGGCCGAGGTGCTGGCCACCTCCGACCTGCCCGGCGGGGTGGTGAACATCCTCACCGGCCGCCTCGCCGAGACGGTGCCGACGCTGGCCAGCCACATGGACGTCAACGCGATCGACCTGACCGGCGTGGCCGACGCGGACCTCGCCGCCGACCTGGAGGTCAGGGCCGCGGCCAACCTCAAGCGTGTGCTCCGACCGGCCCCGGCCGACCACGACTGGCTCGCCGACCCGGCCATCACCCGCATGACATCGCTGCTGGAAACGAAGACGGTCTGGCACCCCAAGGGGATCTAGTTCGTCCCGGCGAGTGAGTCGATGTCAGGTGCGCCGCCCCTGAACCGAACGCTCTACTACGCGGGGTAGGATTGCGGGGTGACTCGACTCGGTGATCTCGAACGTGCGGTGATGGACGTGCTGTGGGACGCGGTCCCCGCCACGTCGGGTGGCGTCACCGTCCGGGAGGTGGCCGACGCGTTGCGGAGCCGCGAGTTGGCGTACACCACCGTGATGACGGTGCTGGACCGGCTCGCCGGCAAGGGCATGGTGCAGCGGGAGCGCGAAGGCCGGGCCTGGCGGTACCGGGCCGCCGCGACTCGCGAGGCGCACATCGCCCAGCTCATGCTCGACGCGCTCGATCTCGGTGGCAGCCGGGATGCCGCGCTGGTGCGCTTCGCTCGCTCGGTCACCGGCACCGAGGCGGACGTGTTACGTGCCGCACTCGGCGCCGAGGCCAGCCTGACCGACACCGCCGCCCCGGCCGACCGTTCCGCACCGGCCGACGCCGGGTCACTGACCGACGAGGTAGCCCCGCCGGCAAGGGACCGGTCCGAGCGAACGCGGCTGGCCGACGAGGCGGCGGACCGGTAGGGCGACGGCCATGGGCTACGCGCTGCACTTCGGCGTCTCGGTGCTGGCCTGCTGGCTCGCCGCCCAGGTGCTGGCTCGCTCGACGTGGACGTGGCGCAGCCCCCGCGTCGCGATCCTCTGCTGGCAGGCGGTCGGGCTGGCCGTCGGCCTTTCCGCGATGGGTCTGCCGATGGCCGTCGGCCTGGCCGCGTACGACCTGCCGACCGGTAGCGCACTGTGGGCGCTCGCCGCGGATCTCGGGCACGGCACCCTGCCGGTCGGGGTGGGCGCCGTCCACCTCGGGCTGATCGGCGTCGGCTTCGGCATCGGAGCAGTGCTGCTGACCACGACGGTCCGCAGCCTGCACAGCGCCGTACGCGCCCAGCGACGCCACCGCGACCTGCTCACGCTGGTGGCCCGCCGGGACCCGACGGTGCCCGGGGCGCTGGTGCTCGACCACCCCAGCGCGGCGGCGTACTGCCTGCCCGGCGTCCGGCCCCGCGTGGTGGTGAGCGCCGGCGCGCTCGACCTGTTGGACCGGGCCGAACTGGCGGCGGTGCTCACCCACGAGCGGGCACACGCCCAGGAGCGGCACGATCTGGTGCTGCTGCCGTTCACCGCGCTCCGCCGGGCGCTGCCGTGGTTCCGATGGGTGCGCGACGCATCCGAGCGGGTCGCCCTGCTGGTCGAGATGCGAGCCGACGACAAGGCTCGGGAGCTGCACGCCGAGGCGCCACTCGCGGGCGCACTGCGCCGGTTCGCCGCCGCCGGCAACCGAATCACGCCGGCTGGCACGCTCGGCATGGGCGACCAGGACCTGGACGTCCGCGTGCGGCGGCTGCTCGACTCCGGGCGGCCACCCCGGGTGATCGGGACCGCCGCACTCGGCCTGACCACCACCCTGGCCGCCCTGCCCATCTCCCTCTTCCTGAGCTGAGCCGGTGCCCACGCGCGAGCTGGGCGGCAGTGGCCTCCCGGCGCACGCGGGGCCGCTGCCCGCCAACCGTCGGTGTGCGGCTGCGCGGCCGGCCGGGCCGGAACCGCCGCTGCCGGCCCTACTAGGCTTTCAGGCGATGCGTTGGTGGGTGTTCCGGGGACGGACCGACGGCAGGGCACCGGTGTACCGGTGAACCGCCGTCCCTTCGACCCGCGTCTGCTGCGTCGGGTCCCCGCGGCCCGGCGCGACATCGCCGTGCTCG
Source organism: Micromonospora sp. WMMA1363 (assembly GCF_030345795.1). Lineage (NCBI taxonomy): Bacteria > Bacillati > Actinomycetota > Actinomycetes > Micromonosporales > Micromonosporaceae > Micromonospora > Micromonospora sp. WMMA1363. Next base: position 5,069,258 of record NZ_JAUALB010000001.1, on the reverse strand, counting down.
CGCTTCTCGGCGTGCTCGCCGCGGGTCTGGTGCTGGCCCAGGCAACGGCACTCGCCGCTCTGCTCGCCACCGCGTTCGAGGGGCGGCTGGACCGACCGGCCCTCGCCGGGTTCGTCGCAACGGTGGCCGCTCGGTCGCTGCTGGTCTGGGCGCAGGGCACCGTGTCAGCGCGGGTCGCGGCAACTGTCAAGGCGGCGCTGCGGATCGAGCTGCTCGACGCGGTCGGCCGGCACGGCCCGAGCTGGGTCGCCGGGCAGCGGGCCGGGCAGCTCGCCACCCTCGCCGGCCGGGGCCTGGACGCGTTGGACGCCTACTTCACCGGCTACCTGCCCCAGCTCGTGCTGAGCGTGACGGTGCCACTGGCGGTGCTGGCCCAGGTCTTCGTCGCCGACTGGACTTCGGCCCTCATCATCGCGGCCACGGTGCCACTCATCCCGATCTTCGGTGCGCTGCTCGGCTGGCAGGCGCAGGCGGCGACCGAACGGCAGTGGCGACGGCTGTCGCTGCTTGGCGGGCATTTCCTGGACATGGTGGCCGGGCTGCCCACCCTGCGGGCCTTCGGGCAGGCGCGGGCGCAGACCGACGTGGTCCGGCGGATGGCCGACGGGCACCGGGTGGCGACCATGAAGACGCTGCGCATCGCGTTCCTCTCCGCCCTGGTGCTGGAGCTGGTCGCCACCCTCTCGGTGGCGCTGGTCGCGGTGCCGGTGGGCGTCCGGTTACTCGGCGGCGGACTGGCCCTGAAGACGGCACTGCTGGTGTTGCTGCTCACTCCCGAGGCCTACCTGCCGCTACGCGCGGCCGGCAGCCGCTTCCACGCCAGCATGGAGGGGCTCACCGCACTGGACGAGGCACTCACGCTGTCCGCCGCGGTTCCTGCCGCCGCCCGCCGTCCGGGAGCGGCCGTGCCGGACGGCCACGGAGAAATCCGCTTCGACGGGGTGACCGTCGCCTACGACCGCACGGTCGCCCTGCGTGACGTCACGCTGACCATCCGGCCGGGCGAACGGGTCGCCGTCGTCGGGCCGAGCGGCGCCGGCAAGAGCACCCTGTTGAACCTGCTGCTCGGCTTCGTCACGCCGACCGGAGGCCGGGTCACGGTGGACGGGGTGGACCTGGCCGACGCCGACCTGGACGCCTGGCGCCGGCAGGTCGCGTGGGTGCCGCAGCGGGCCCATCTCTTCGCCGCCTCGCTGGCCGACAACATCCGCCTCGGCTCCCCCGACGTCCCGGACGACGCGCTGGCCAGGGCGATCCGCGGCGCCGCGCTCGACGAGGTCGTCGGCGCACTGCCCGACGGGCTGGCCACCGTCCTGGGCGAGCGCGGGCACGGCCTCTCCAGCGGCCAGCGGCAACGGGTGGCGCTGGCCCGCGCGTTCCTGCGGGACGCACCGGTGGTGCTGCTCGACGAACCGACCGCCCGACTGGACTCGGCCAGCGAGGCGGCCGTCCTCGACGCCACCCGCGCCCTGGTGGCCGGCCGGACGGCGGTGCTGGTCGCCCACCGACCCGCGCTGCTCGCCGACGCCGACCGCATCCTGCGGATCGCCGACGGGCGGGTCACCGAACTCACCCCGGCCCCCGCGGAAAAGGCGGCCTCGTGAGTGCGCCCGAGCGGACCGTGCTGCGGTTGGCCCGCCCGTACCTGAACCGGCTGCTCGGTGCGGGCCTGCTCGCCGCCGCCACCGAGTTCGCCGGCCTAGCCCTGATGGCCACGGCGACGTGGCTGCTGATGAGCGCCGCCGGGCGTCCGCCACTGGACCGCCTGACCGTCGCGATCGTCGCCGTCCGCGCGCTCGCGATCGGGCGTGGTGTGTTCCGCTACACCGAACGCCTGGCCGGGCACGACGCGGTGCTGCGGCTGGTCACCGACGTCCGGGCCCGGGTCTTCGCCGCCCTGGCCGCCCGCCGGGACGGCGCGGGTCAGCGCACCGGTGACACGTTGAGCCGGCTGGTCTCCGACGTGGAGGCGGTCCAGGACCTGCTGCTGCGGGTACTCGTACCGGCTGCCGCCGCGGGGCTGGTGAGCGTGGTCGCCGTCGGTACCGCGGCGCTTGTCTCACCGGCCGCCGCCGGGGCGCTCGCCGCCGGCCTGCTGCTCGCCGGCGGCGCGCTGCCGGCCCTGGCCACCGCGCTCACCCGACACGCCGCCGCCGAACTGGCTCCGCTGCGTGGGGCGCTGGCCGCCGACGCGGTCGACCTCACCCACGGCGCCGCCGACCTCGCCGCCTTCGGCGCCACCGGGCAGGCCCTGACCACGGCCGCTGACCGCGCGCGGCGGCTGGCCCGGCTCGAACGGCGGCTGGCCGCAACCGGGTTCGCAGTCGACGCGGCGGGCGTACTGGTGGCGGGGCTGACCGCTGCGGCGGTCGTGCTGGTTGCCCTGGGCACCGGCGTGGACGGGGTGCTGGTCGGCGTGCTGGCGGTCTTCACACTCGCCGCGGTCGAGATCGCGCTGGCGTTGGTCGGCGCCGCCCGGCACTGGACCGGACTGCGCGCTGGCCTGGCCCGGGTGGCCGCCCTGCTGAACGAGGTCACCGGCCCTACGCCGGCGGCCGGAAGCGTCCCGTCGACCGCAGCTCTCCCCGCCGGGGAGCCGGTGCCGGCCCACCCCGCCGAGGCCGCACCGCCGGCGACCGCCGCCATGCGGTTCGAGGACGTGACCGTGCGGTACCGGGCCGGCGCCGATCCCGCCCTCGACCGGTTCCGCCTGGACCTGCCGCCCGGGCGCCGGGTCGCCGTGGTCGGGCCGAGCGGCGCGGGCAAGAGCACGCTGGCCGCCGTCCTGACCGGCGCGGTCCGACCCACGTCCGGCCGGGTTCTCCTAGCCGGACGGGACCTGTCCGGGTACCCGGCCGACATCCTGCCCCGACTCGTCGGGGGGCTGCTCGCCGAGGCGCACGTCTTCCACGCCACCGTCCGGGAGAACCTCCTGATCGGGCGGCCCGGCGCGGGCGAAGACGAGTTGGTCGCGGCCACCGTCACCGCGGGGCTGCGCGACTGGGTACGCGAGCAGCCCGAGGGTTGGGACACCGTGGTGGGTGAGGAGGGCGGGCAGCTCTCCGGCGGCCAGCGACAGCGGCTCGCCCTGGCGCGGGCGCTGCTCGCCCGGCCGGCGGTGCTGGTGCTCGACGAACCGACCGAGGGGCTCGACCCGACCGCGGCGGACACCGTGCTCGGTTCCGTCCTGGCCGTCACCGATCAGCACTCCGTGCTGCTGATCAGCCACCGGCTGCGCGGCCTGGACGGGTTCGACGAGATCGTCGTACTCGACTCCGGCCGGGTGGTCCAGCGTGGCCGGCACGCCGACCTGATCGACACGCCGGGGTGGTACCGGGACCAGTGGCTCCTCCAGGAGGCCGCCGAGCGTGGCTACCTGGCCCTCGGGCCTGTCTTCTGACCGTGGACCGGTTGGTCGGGGCGACGCGCCGCCGTCCCGTGATCGGCGTTGAAACCGGTGGATCCGGGTCGGCCCAGGGATGTCCCGGACGGCATCGAACCGACGGGCGTGGCAGGGTGGTTGCCATGCGGGGCGGCGATGATCTGCTGGTGGAGGAGCGGCTGCGGGCGCTGGGCGAGCAGCTACGCGGGCCGAGCGGGCTGAAGGCCGACCTCTTGACCGAGGCGCGGCACGGGCTGTTGGACGCCGTCGAGGCGTACCGAGAGGGTGGGCTGTCGACGGCGGAGGCCCACCGCCGGGCGGTGGCCGAGTTCGGCACACCGGCGCAGCTCGCCCCGGCCTATCAGGCCGAGCTGGCGGTGGGTGCGCTGCGCGGGCTGTCCTGGCGGGTGTTGGCGGTGGCCGCTGCCAGCATCGCCGCCGGCGACCTCACCTGGCGCGGCGCGAGCTGGAGCGACGGCCCCCGCCCTCCGGCGGGCTATCTGCTCCTCGCGGCATCCATCGACTGGCTCTGGTTGTTCGCCGCCGTGCTCGGCGGCCTCGGCGTCCTGGTGGCCGGGGCGAGCCGGCACAGTCCGGTGCTTCACCGGTTGGTCGGTGCCGGCCTGGCCGTGCTGCCCGCCCTGGGCGCGCTCACCGGCTCAGCCCTCTTCGGCTGGTCGGTGGGGCTCTGGGACGGCGCGCTGACCTGGCCACCGATGATCATCGGCGCGGTCCTGGTGGGGGTCGGTTTCCTCTGGCTGGGTCGTGCCGCCCGAAGCTGGGTACACGCCGTTCGTTGACGGGTCCCGAGTGGCCACCGGGTGCGACGGCCGGGGACACGGCCCCCGGCGGCGGTGATCAGGCCGGCGCGGTCGGCGGCACGTCGGCGTCGAGGAACCGCCCGACGGTCCTGCTGAACTGCCGCCACCCGGACCGCTCGCCGGCCAGGGCACCGCGGCCTGCGTCGGTGAGCTGGTACGTCCGCCGCTCCCGGCCGTTGACGGTGCTCCAGGTGCTTGCCACGTAACCGGCCCGCTCCAGCCTTCGCAGGGCCGGATAGATGGTGCCGGTCGGCAGGTCGAGCTGGCCGTCACTGCGCGCGCGGAGCGCCTCGATGACGGCGTAGCCGTGCAGTGGCCCCTGTTCCAGCACCGCCAGCAGCAGTGCGTCGAGGTGTCCGTGCAGCGCCTGGGCCTTCATACGTAGCAACGCTACTTGTCAGCCGGCCGGTCCGCCACCGGGGTGCGGGCATCGTCACCCCCGGGTCGCCCACTAGGGTATGTGCGCGTAGTCACTCGCCGGAGGCGTCCGGCGGGTAAGCAGCCCGAGCACACGGAGGTCAGCGTGGCCCGCCAGTCACCTCACCGGCCCGACGCCGACGAGCCCGAGCTCGACGGCCCGGCCGAGTCCGGCACCGCATCCGCGTCCGCCGGGGCGACCCGCGCGCTCTGGGAGGAACTGCGGATCGACCCGGTGGAGATCGCCCTGCCCGCCGGCACCGGCTACACGCTGCGGGCATACCGGCCGGCCCGGGAGCTTACCCCGACCGACGTCGAGGAGCGGGACCAGGACGACCCCTTCCTCGCTCGGCGCCAGGTCGTGGCCGAGGAGGAGGATGACGACGAGGCCGTCGTCATCCTCGACGAAGAGGTCGCGCAGGATTTCGCCGAGAGCGACGAGGAGGCGGGCCGCGACACGAAGGACGGGGCGAAAGCCGACGCGGACGAGGACTCAGCGGCCGCCGAGGAGGACACCGGCGACGAGGAGGTGCCGGTCTTCCTCAGCCACAAGGGCCGGCTGCTGCTCTTCAAGACCCCCGAGTCCCTGGTCACTTTCGTCCGGTCCGGTGCACCCAACGACCTGGCTCAACTGGACAGCTGGAACGAACTGTCCGAACGGCTGGAACCGGCCGACATTGCACCACTCGACCAAGACGTCTACGAGCTCGACCTGGTCGTGGAGAATCTGCGCGGCGGGCACGACGCCTGGGACTCCACACTGCTCATCGAGGCCGGCGAGGTCGCCCGTGACATCTCGTACGCGCTGCAGCTACCCGCCGTGCTGGACATGCTCTCCGCGGGGTCCAGTCTCGACGATCTGGACGAGGCACTGCGGGCCTCGGTCAACGGGGGGATCGGCGGATTCCTCGGCCGGCGCAGATTGAAGAGAATCGGGGCACAAACCGCAAGTTTGGGTTGGCGCACCATTGTCGGCAAGATCTCTGCCGTCGTGGACTGGCGCGACTGATCCTTACCAGGGAGCATCAGTCTCTGGCAGAGAAAGATCTGTGTCCCGGGAGGAGGACGACGCCGTGGCGCTCGTGCGCGTGTACTGCGGTCTGGCCTCGGCGGATCCGGCCGGCCGACCGACTTCGGCCGGATCGGCGCTGACGTCCGCTGTGGTCGACGACGCAGGCCGTCTGCTGCATGTCCGCGAGATCAGCGACGACCCCGCTGGCTACGCCCAGCTGGTCACACTGCTCGTGGACCGGTCGGGCGGGCCGAGCGGTGCGGCGATCGCCGCCGACAGCGACGACCACACGATCACCTCGCTACTCAGCGCCGCCGGTCGGCCGCTGGCGATCGCCGACGACGACTCGGTGGACGACTTCGCTGAGCGGTTCGCCGACGACGACTCCCTGGAGGAGATGCAGTCACCACCAGCGGAGCGTCGGGCCGTCGGCCTGGCGCGCGCCCTGCAGGCAGGGGCGCTCTCGGCCGTCACGCTGCCCGCCCCCCGGGATCTCGCGGGCTACAAGCAGGTGCTCGCCGCGCACGCGGCGCTCGCCAACGGCCGGCACTCGGCTGCGGTGGCCCTGCGTGAGGTGCTACGCGAGCTGTACCCGGCCGCGCTGCGCGCGTACCCCGATCCGGCCGAGCCCGTCGCACTGGCGGTCCTGGACGCCCTTCCCGAGCCCGGCATGCTGGGCGGCGTGGGCTCGGACCGGGACGACGCCGCCGAACGCGCCGCGGCGAGCCTCACCGCTGGCGGCGTCGCCGACGCCGACGAGGTCGGGGCCGCCGTGACCAGTTTGCGGCTGGCCGTCTCCGAGACGCCCCGCCGGGCGACGGTCAACCGGGTCCTCACCTCGGCGGTGTCCGAGACGATTCGCCAAGCCGTCGCCTCCGTGCGGGCCTGCGACGCCGGTTGTGACGCGCTGGTCGGCGCGCTTGACGACCGAGTGGGCACCCCAGGGCCCGGCCGCCGAGCGGCCGCCCGGCGCGGCGACGCGGTCGGCGACCTGTCCGGCGCCACGACCGGCACCAACCTGCGTTCGGTCCGCTCCGCGGAGCCCGCCCAAGCGGCGCCCGGCGCCCGGCGGGCCCGCCCGGAGCCGGTTGCCGGCGCCACGCCACCGCCGTCTCCCCGCCCACTCGGTCCGCCCCCGGTCGCGCCGGCACCGGTGGCACCGCCCCCGGTCGCCCCACCACCGGTCACGCCCGCAGCGCTGGCCGGCCCACCCGTCTCCGCGCCGCCGGCCCGTCCAGCGGCTACACCGAGTCGGATCGACGGCCCGACGAACCGCCCGATCTCGGCACCGCCGCCCCCGCCGCCCGGCATCACGCCCATCGCGCCAACGCAACGTGGGGCGGTTCCCCCAGCCGAGGCCGGCGAGCCCTTCCGTCCGACGCTGACCACGGCAGCGATCAACAGCGCTCGCGCGGAACGGCAGCGCACGATGATCCCGCCCCGCCCCAAGAACACGACCGGGTCCCCGGCTCCTGCCGCCGGCCCCAGCGCCACAGATCTCAGCATGCCCGTCCCCACCCCGCGTCCCAGCGAGGAGCCGACCGCCCCGGGCTCCCGGGCAAACTGGCCCCTGATCAACAACCTGGAAGACCCGGCCGACAGTTCGGCGCGTAACCCGGTGGTCGGCTCGTACGGCGGTCGGGGGGTTGACGCCCCTACCGACCCCGGAAACGAGCGCCGGGTCACGCCGCCCTGGCTCGCGGACGACCTGCCGCAGGAGCCGCCGATGCTGCGCCTGGTCGAGCCGCCACCGCTGGCCGACCGTGCGTTGCGCGACGGCACCGATCCGGACCTGGAGACGCCGCCGCTGCGACTCGTCGATCGGGAGGATGCCCGCGGCGGCCGGCAGGGCCTGCGCGCGGGACCTCCCGCTGCCGAACACCAACCGCAGCCGGTCGCGCACCGGCTCCCACCGGTCGCCGACGACGGGGACGGCGACCTGCTGATCTTCGCCCAGGCGAAGTCGGCCTGGTTCGTGGGTCACGACGACAGCACCGACCTGAGCTGGTCCTCCACCGCGGACAGCGGCTGGCAGGCGGCGGAGCAGGCAGCCCAGCCCGCGGTCGGCACCGAGACGTCGGCCGGCTTGCCGAAGCGGGTGCCGCAGGCCAATCTCGTCCCCGGTTCGCCGCTACACGAAGAGCGTCCACTGCGGATTGTGCGGGACGCGGCGAGCCTCGCCGAGAACACCACGGGCTACTTCCGCGGATGGCGTCGCGGTCAGGAGATCGGCGGCTTCGCGGTGGGTGGGCGCCCAGGTCGGGAGTCCGCCGGGGGCTGGGACTTCAGCCGTGACACCGGCGACCGTGACGACGAACGGGAGTACGAGTACCGCTCCGCGAGCTACCGGTCCTGACTCCTCACACGCGGGGGCAGCACCAGCCCGCGCACCGTTCCTGACGACGAGGCCCCCGGCTGCCGGGGGCCTCGTCGTGCGCGTCGCCCCGTGGAGCTGGGGCCGCGGTCTCATCCTCGGCAAGCCCGAACATCGGGCCGGGCACGGTCAGGAGTAGTCGGCGGTCGGCGCGGTGCGGAAGCGCCCGGCGTCCCGCTGCGCGGACCAGCCGGCACCGCACCGTAGTACCCGCAGGCCACGACGCGCCCGGCGACGGCCCGGAGTCACCACCGGGCGCGACCCGGGCACGATCAGGCCGGTGCCACGGCGCGCGAACGACGCATGGTGAGCACGTACTCGACCAACGAGATCAGCACGTGCTTGGTCGACTCCCGGTTCCGGGCGTCACACGCCACCACCGGCACGTCGGTGGAGATCGCCAGTGCGTCCCGGACGTCCTGCGGGTCGTGGTACTGCAACCCGTCGAAGCAGTTGATCGCGATCAGGTACGGCAGCCGCCGGTGCTCGAAGAAGTCGATCGCCGCGAAGCAGTCGGCGAGCCGGCGGGTGTCGACCAGGACAACCGCGCCGATGGCGCCACGGACCAGCTCGTCCCACATGAACCAGAACCGGGTCTGCCCGGGTGTACCGAACAGGTACAGGATCAGGTCACGGTCGATCGAGATACGACCGAAGTCCATGGCCACCGTGGTCGTCGTCTTGCCCGGCACCTGCCGGTTGTCATCGACGCCCACGCCCGCGGAAGTCATGATCGCCTCGGTGGTCAGCGGCGTGATCTCCGAGACCGAGCCGACCAGCGTCGTCTTACCGACGCCGAATCCACCGGCGATAACGATCTTCGCCGACGTCACGCGCCCGCTCGGGGTCGGCGGGCGGTGCGACATGTCAGAGCCTGCGAAGTCCACTCAGCACCCTCTCCAGCAGTTCAGTGCCCACCGCGTCGTCCGAGTCGTCCAGAATGGTCGGCTCGTGGACCGCGACCAGGCCGTCCGTCGCCATGTCGGCGATGAGCACCCGGGCCACACCGAGCGGAAGCTGCATCCGCGCCGCGATCTCGGCTAGCGACTGCACGCGTCCGTCACACAGCGCGGCGATGTACTGGTGCTCACGGCCGTGGCCGCCGTTGCCGGCGGTAGCGGCCCGACCGCGCACCGTCGTCTCGACGAGCGCCTCCATCGCGATGTCGAGTCGGGGGCGGGTACGACCACGGGTCACGGCGTATGGACGGACCAACGCGCCGGTCGGCTCGTCACGATCGGCCATGTCGCCGCTCACCTCCTTCGTACCCAGTACCGGCTCGCGCCGGTCGAACCCCTCGTTGTCGTTGTTGCCCCGCCGACCGCACGGTCAGCGGAACATCAACCCAGCACGCCCGCAGCCGCACGCGGCTGCGGGGTCAACGCGTCACCCACCCGGTCGACCAGCAGCGCCATCTCGTAGCCGACCTGGCCGACGTCGCAGCTGCGGGCGGCGAGCACGGCGAACGACGAGCCGTCCGAGATCGACATCAGGAACAAAAAGCCGTTGTCCATCTCGACCACCGTCTGCAGCACCGCCCCGCCCTCGAAGCAGCGAGCCGCCCCCTGGGTGAGGCTGACCAGCCCGGACGCGATGGCGGCCAGCTGGTCGGCCCGGTCCCGCGGAAGGTCCCGCGAGGCCGCGAGGAGCAGGCCGTCCGCCGACACCGCGACCGCGTGCGCGACTCCGGGCACCCGGTCGGCGAAGTTGGCGAGCAGCCAGCCGAGATCCTGCGTAGTAGTCATCCTTCTTGCTCCTTCTGCCCGCTTTCGGCCACGGGGCCTGAGCCAGACTGCGAGGACTGCCCGCCCGGAGTCTCCTCCGGGCTGGTCGGGTTGCTGTCGGAGGGGTTACCACGCCCCCGCTGGACGCCGCGGTGGTACGCGGAGAGCAGGCCCCGGACCGACTCTGGCGTACGCCGCTGCACCGACGTCGCAGGCTTCTCCACGGCACCGGGCACCAACTGCGCCATCGGGGTGCGCTTCGGCAATCCGGTAGAGGTGGTCGACGCTACCGGCACCTCGCTGGCTGCCGAGGCGGCCCGCCACCCGTCGTCCGCGGCGGTCTGCCAGCCGCCGCCGGCCGCCACGCGCCGCTGGGCGAACCCGGCGGCGGGCGCGTCGGTCCCGCTCACCGTCGGGCCGTACTGCTGGCGCGGCGCTCCGCCGGTCGTCGGGGTTTCAGCCATCGGTGTGTTACCTGTCGTTGCGGGTGGTGACTGTGGAACGGCCAATTCGACCTTGGCGTTCTGCTGGGTCGCGGCGCCACGGTTCGTCCCGGTGACCTTGGGAGCCTCCTCCGGCCCCGACCGGCGGGTACGGAACCAGGCCGACTCGAGCTCCCGGAAGATTGGCAGCTCCATCGTCTCGTCGGCGTACCGCTGCCGGTTCTGAGGCGGCTGCGGGGTGGTCGGCCGGGCCACCGCGGGCGGCATGGTCGGGGCCGGGCGGGTGACCGGGGCCGGGCCGGCCTGCAGTTCCGGGGTGGCCGGTGGCTCCACGGTCGGGCGGGCGACCCGGGGCAGCTCGGTTGTCATGTCCAGCGCTGCGGCAAGCCGCTCCGGCACCGCCGGGGGCGCGGTGTCCCGGTTGACGCCCGGCACCGGCGGCCAGGCCGGCGGGGCGGACGCGCTTGGGGTGGGCGCCGAGGCGACCGGACGCTGTGGCAGGGGCGCCGGGTACGGCTGACCGGACGACGGGGCAGCCGAGATCGGCTGACCGGAGACGGGCGAGGCGGAGACCGGCGAGGCGGAGACCGGCATACCCGATGTCGGCGGGCTGAAGGTCGGCGACCCGGAGTACGGGTCCGGCGGCGTGGAGACCGGCGGAGCCGAGTACGGGCGGACGTCCGCGCTGGTGGGACGTTGCCGCGGAATCGCGGGCTGCTGTCCGGTGGCGCCCGGGTCCGCCGACGCGCGGCGCTGCGGCAGCGGTTCGGTCGACTGGTTGTCCGAGCTGCGCGGGGTGTACGCCGCACCACCGTTGGCGCCGTTCACAGCGGCCGTGGCGCCGGTGAGGTCCGACCAGGCCGGCATCCCCCGGGCCGCGCCCGCAGTGGCGGGCATGTCGGAGCCGTTGCGATGTGCTGGGTCGAACGGTCGACCGCCGAGCGTCACCTGGTTGCCGGATTCGCCGGGGTGGGGACCCGCGGGCGACGCGGCGGGGGCGTTCCCGAGCGCGGGGAGGGCGTCGAAGGCGGTTGCTGGGCCGGTGGCGGCCGGCGACAGCGCCGAAGGCGGCTGCATCCGGCCGGCGAGCGCCCGGGGCACCAGCACCGAGCCGGGCAGGGTCACGTCCGCGACGGTGCCCCGCTCGGCGCCGGAGCGCAGCTCCACCTTGACACCGTGCCGGGATGCCAGCCGGGCGACCACCACCAGACCCATCATCCGCGACACCGCAACGTCCACCTGGGGCGGCGTGGCGAGCTTCTCGTTGAGCTCCCGGAGCTGCTCCGGGCTCACACCGATGCCGCGGTCCTCGACGTAGAGCGAGGCGCGTTCGCCGACCCGGCGGGCCTCGACGACGACCTGCGAGTCCGGTGGCGAGAACGCCGTGGCGTTGTCGAACAACTCGGCGACGAGGTGGACCAGATCGTTGACGGCGTGTGCGGCCACCTCGATGTCCCGGTCGACGACCCCGAACTCGATCCGCGTGTAGTGCTCGACCTCGGACTGGGCGGCCCGGAGCACGTCGATCAGTGCGGCTGGCTCCCGCTGTACCCGGGTGGAGTCCGCACCGGCGAGCACCAGCAGGTTCTCGTCGTTGCGGCGCATCCGGGTCGCCAGATGGTCGAGCTGGAACAGCTCGGCCAGCCGGTCCGGGTCCTCCTCGCCGCGCTCCAGCCGGTCGAGATGCCCGATCAGCCGGTCGACCAGGATCTGCGACCGGCGGGCCAGGTTGACGAACATGGTCGCGACCGACGCCCGCAGGGCGGCCTGCTCGGCGGCCGTCCGCACGGCCTCGAGGTGGACCGCGTTGAACGCCTCGGTCACCTGACCGAACTCGTCCTTGCTGTGCACCGGCAGCGGCTCGGCGATCTGGTTGGCCAGCTGCACCGGGGTGAGTCCGCCGGTCACCTGCGGGTCCCGCAGCCGGGCGACGGCCTGCGGCAGTCCGTACCGGGCGATGGAGAGCGCACCCTGCCGCAGGTCGCGCAGGGAGCGAGCCATCGAGCGGGCGACCAGGTAGGCGAAGAGGATGGCCAGCAGCAGCATGCTGAGCAGCAAACCGGTCTCCAGGAAGACCTGACGCTGCACGTCGGAGCGGATGTCGTCGGCAACTCGCACGGCATCGGCGTCGATCTTCGCTTCCACCTGCCGGACCAGGCCGGCGTACGCGGTCATCGCGTTGTTCCACTGGTCCGGTGTGAAGCCGGCGAGTCTCGGGTCACGGGCGTCGGACAAACTGCGCAGATTGCTGTTGTAGCTGTTCGCCTCGCGCGAGTCCGGGCCGGCGACAGTCTGCTCGTAGAACTCCTGGTCGGACCGACTGGCGATCGACTTGAAGGTCTCTTCCCACTGCAACTGACCGGTAAAGGTCGAGATGTAGGTGTTGCGCAGTTCCGGGGTGAGCGCCCCCTGGATGAAGGCCTCGTGCACCACGTCTCGTTGCTGGGTCAGATACTCCTTGTCCCGGGCGAGAGCGGTCGCCGGGCGCATCAGGTCACTCAGGTCGGTGTCACCGGCCAGTTGCGTCGCCGAGTCTCGGATGTTGAGCAGGTCCGCGAGCAGCTGCTCGTACTCCTTCTCGGCCTGGTCGCGGCCGAGCCGGGCGTTGAGCACCTGGCTGCGGGTGCCGGGCAGGTCGGCCAGGATCCGGTCGATGGAGCGCAGATGACTCTCCACGGTGCTGGGCAGGTCGTCGACCTCGGCTCGCTGCCGGGAGTACGGCGCCCTGGCCTCGTCGACCCGGGCTGCCGCCTGCTCGAACGTCTTCCGGTAGGCCTCGTTGGACTGGCCCTTCCGCACGCCCAGCAGCCGGATCGCGGCGGTCCGCTCGTCCTGTAGCCGGTGGACCAGCTCGCCGGAGTAGCCGACCAGGGTGGTGAGGTCGCCGGCACGGTTGGCGTTGTTGAGCGTCTGCAGGTGGTCGACCAGACCACTGGTCCCCACGACGACCGTGGCGATGGTCGGCACGATCATGATGAGACCGAGCTTGGACCAGATCGGCATGTCGCGGAGCCGGCCGGCCGGCCGGCGCAGACGCGACAGGAAGGATTCTGCCGTCTTTGGCCGTTTGCTCACGTCACCGCCCTCGCGATTGCAGCGTCCGCGTTACCGTCGGGCAACGCCCAGTGGCCGACCCGTGGGGTCGGACCATCCGAGATTCCATCACGCCTCCCCGGAAAGAGAAAGCCCAGGTTGGCCCTTGCCGACGGTGTGGTGGAATGTTCTTGGGATCTGATAGCAGCCCGTCTGGCTGGAGTCACTGAAAGTAATGAAGCACCCCTACCGAGTCATCCTGCTCGCTGGCCCTTCGGGTTCCGGGAAGTCGTACATAGCCCAACGAACTGGGCTTCCCGTGCTCTGCTTGGACGACTTCTACAAAGATGGCGATGACCCTACGTTGCCGCGACAGCACGGCCGAGTGGACTGGGAATCGCCCGCTTCCTGGGACGCCGGAGCAGCCGTGAAAACGATTGTCCGACTGGCTCGGGACGGCCAAGCGGACGTGCCGGTTTACGCCATCGAGCAGGACCGCAAGGTGGCCACGCGGTCATTTGACCTAGCCGGTTCGTCACTTTTCGTTGCCGAAGGGATTTTCGCGGCCGAGATCGTCGCGGAGTGCCGCCGCCGCGGAGTGCTCGCCGGCGCGTACGCCCTCCGACGGCCACGCGGGGCGACCTTCGTCCGCCGGCTGGCCCGTGACCTCGCCGAGCAGCGAAAGGCGCCCCAGGTGCTGGTCCGCCGGGGGGTGGCACTGCTCCGCGCCGAGCCGGCGGTGCTGCGTCGGCAGACCAGCCTCGGCGCGGAGGCCGCCCGCGCGGGCGAGGTGCTGCGCCGGGTGGCCAGCCTGCTCGCCGGCCACCCGCACCGCTCCTGACGCCCGCCGGACCACCCGCACGGCCGCGGCGCCACCGGGCCGCCGGCGGCCCGTGCGTCGGTCAGGCGATCAGCTTCGCGTACGCCGGCTTGATCACCTCGTCGATGATCTGCAGACGCTGGTCGAACGGGATGAACGCGCTCTTCATCGCGTTGATCGTGAACCACTGGAGCTCCCGCCAGCCATACCCGAACGCGTCGACCAGCAGCGCCATCTCGCGCGACATGGAGGTGCCGCTCATCAGCCGGTTGTCGGTGTTGACGGTGACCCGGAAGCGCAGCTCCCGCAGCAGCCCGATCGGGTGGTCGGCGATCGACGTGACCGCGCCGGTCTGGACGTTCGACGACGGGCACAGCTCCAGCGGGATCCGCTTGTCCCGCACGTACGCGGCGAGCCGGCCGAGCACCGGCTCCGGGCCGGGCGTGATGTCGTCCACGATCCGGACGCCGTGCCCGAGTCGGTCAGCCCCGCACCACTGGATGGCCTGCCAGATCGAGGGCAGTCCGAACGCCTCGCCGGCATGGATGGTGAAGTGGAAGTTTTCCCGCTGGAGGTACTCGAAGGCGTCCAGGTGCCGGGTGGGCGGGAAACCCGCCTCGGCGCCGGCGATGTCGAACCCCACCACGCCGGCGTCCCGGTGCCGCACGGCCAGCTCGGCGATCTCCTGCGACCGGGCGGCGTGCCGCATGGCGGTGAGCAGGGTGCCGACGCGGATCGGCGTACCCGCCTCGGCGGCGAGCGCGCTGCCCTCCGCGAAACCGGCGACGACCGACTCCACCACCTCGTCCAGCGTGAGGTTCTGCTCCAGGTGTTGCTCGGGGGCGAAGCGGACCTCGGCGTAGACCACACCGTCTGCGGCCAGGTCCTGCGCGCACTCCCGGGCCACTCGACGCAGCGACGACGCGGTCTGCATGACCGCGACCGTGTGCGCGAACGTCTCCAGGTAGCGCTCCAGCGAACCGGAGTCCGCCGCCTCGACGAACCAGCGGCCGAGCGCTTCCGGCTCGGTCGTGGGTAGCTCGTGCCCGACCTCCGCGGCCAGCTCGACGATCGTCGCCGGCCGCAGGCCACCGTCGAGATGATCGTGCAGCAGTGCCTTTGGAACCTTGATGATGTCCTCGTACCGGATACTCGCGACCATGGTCAGACCCTAGTCGGCGCCGGCCGCCGGAAGTCCGGGATACCGTGGTGACGTCCGACCCACCAGCCGAGATCGATGGCATTTCGGCTGGAAAGCTAGGATCGACCCATGGCTGACCCACGGTGGCGGGAAGGGCGCGAACAACGCGCCTGCGCCTGAGATGGACACCCGGATCGTCGAGCGTCTGCGCTGCCCGGTCTGCGGCGCGCCGCTGAGCGAGGTCGCGGCCGGCACCGCCCGCGCGCTGCGCTGCCCACACCGGCACACCTTCGACGTGGCCCGCCAGGGGTACGTGAATCTGCTCGCCGGCCGCGCCCCGCACGTCGGTGACACCGCCGAGATGGTGGCCGCCCGCGCCGGCTTCCTCGCCGCCGGCCACTACGACCTCGTCTCCGACGCCCTGGCCGGAGCCGCCACCGAGGCCGTCGCCCGTTACCGCGCCGGTCACCCGCCCGCCCTCTGCGCTGCTTCAGCCCACCCGCCAGAGACCTCGGTCCACGCACCGGCGACCGCGCCAGGCCCCTACGCGGCGGTGGGCGGCGCACACCAGCCGGACACGGCTTCCGGGCCGAGCTTCCGGGCGTGCCCCCTGGTGGTCGATGCCGGAGGGGGGACAGGTTGGCACCTCGCGGCGGTGCTCGCGGCGCTCCCGGACGCCGTCGGCCTGGCACTGGACGTGTCGAAACCGGCGCTGCGCCGCGCGGCCCGCGCTCACTCTCGGGCGGTGGCGGCGCTGGCCGACACCTGGCAGCGGCTGCCACTGGTCGACGCGTCCACCGCCGTACTGCTGAACGTGTTCGCCCCGCGCAACGGTGCCGAATTCCGTCGGGTGCTCCACCCGGCGGGCACGCTGCTCGTGGTCACCCCGGCCGAGGATCACCTCGCCGAGCTGGTGGACGCGCTCGACCTGCTCAAGGTGGACCCGGCCAAGGCGGACCGGGTGGCCGCCAGTCTGGGCGGACACTTCGTCGAGGAGTCGGGCAGCGGACACCGGACCCGGTTGGCCCTGAGCCGCGCCGAGGTGGCCACCCTGGTCGCCATGGGCCCGAGCGCCTGGCATGCCGACCCGGCCGGGCTCACGGCCCGGATCGCCGCCCTGCCGGAGCCGGCCGCGGTGACCGTGTCCGTCCGCCTCGGCGTCCACCGGCCGCGCTGAGCCCCCAGGTGGAGAGGGTCGACTCAGGTGGAGAGGTCGACCTCTTCCCAGCCGGGGGGCTCGTCGTGGTACGGACCGCGCAGGATCACCGCCCACTCCAGCGCCCACCGTCGCTGCCCGATCGCGTTCGCGTCCGCCCACCCGGGTAGTCCTCGACCGGCCTGCTCCACCTCCAGATACGCCCAGTCCAGGCAGTAGTAGAGGTCGAGCAGGGCCGCCGCCTCGGCGGGATGCTGCGGTGCGGCCAGGATCCGGGACCGCCAGTGCCGGAACGTCTCACCGGCGGCGATGTTCGGCATCCGCTCCACCAGCCGCTCGTCCACCGGCAACGTGGGGTCGAGCTGCTTGGTCAGACCCAGTACCCAGGCCAGCGCGAACAGCGCGTCGTGGTGCAGCACGAAGGATCGGTGGTCACCCCTGCCACCGGTGACGAACTGCCACTCTGGCGGCGTGACCTTCTCCATCAGGTGCGAGGTGAGCAGCCAGCTCATCGCCGCCTGCGGCGGCATCCCGAAACAGCGGGCCAGGATGAGGTGCAGCACCGCGGCGCGTGCCTCGATCTCGCCGGTCGGGCGCAGGCCGATCTCGTCGCCGGGCTCCCACACCAGGGGAAACCGTGGCGGCGGCAGCGGCAGGCGCAGCCGGGAAAGCTCGTCCAGGCTCGCCTCACGTACCGCGCGGGGATCGGGGGCAGGTACGGACACGACGGATCATCCTCGTCTGCTGCTCGTGCCGGCTCGACGCCGGGTTATCCCCCTGGCCAGGGAGGATAGCCCCACCGCCCGGTGAAACGAAATGGCGGGTCAGCTGATCCGCTCGATCACCAGTGGTGTCGCGGCGGGGGCGACCGGCGTGATCCGCACTGCCCGGGCGGCATCGTCCCGGGCTGCGGGGATGCGGCCGGCATCCTCGGCGCGCAGCTCGTACAGGGTCTCACCTGCCCGGACCGGGTCACCGGGACGCTTGTGCAGCAGCACACCCGCCGGCACCGAGACCGGGTCTTCCTTACGGGCGCGCCCCGCGCCGAGCCGCCACGCGGCCAGCCCCATCGCGTACGCGTCCACCTCCGCCACGAAGCCGTCCGAGTCGGCCCGCACCACGTCGACCTCACGGGCGGTGGGCAGCGGGGCGTCCGGATCGCCGCCCTGCGCCCGGATCATCGCCCGCCAGGCGTCCATCGCCCGGCCGTCGCGTAGCGCGGCCGCCGGGTCGGCGTCCGGCAGGCCGGCCGCGTCGAGCATCTCCCGGGCCAGTGCCAGGGTCAACTCGACCACGTCGGCCGGTCCGCCGCCGGCCAGCACCTCGACCGACTCGGTCACCTCGATCGCGTTGCCGATGGCCAGTCCCAGCGGGGTGGACATGTCGGTGAGCAGGGCGACGGTCCGCACTCGGTGCCTGCCGCCCAGCTCGACCATGGTGCGAGCCAACTCCCGGGCCCGGTCGACGGACTTCATGAACGCGCCCGAGCCGACCTTGACGTCCAGCACCAGGGCGCCGGTCCCCTCGGCGATCTTCTTGCTCATGATCGAGCTGGCGATCAGCGGGATGGCCTCGACGGTGCCGGTGACGTCGCGCAGCGCGTACAGCTTGCGGTCGGCAGGTGCGAGCCCGGCCCCGGCCGCGCAGATCACCGCGCCGACGTCGCGGAGCTGGGTGGTGAACTCCTCGTTGCTCAGTCCCGCCTGCCAGCCCGGAATCGACTCCAGCTTGTCCAGCGTGCCGCCGGTGTGCCCGAGACCGCGTCCGGAGAGCTGCGGCACGGCGGCACCGCAGGCGGCCACGAGTGGGGTGAGCGGCAGGGTGATCTTGTCACCGACACCGCCGGTCGAGTGCTTGTCCACGGTTGGTCGGTTGACCGCGGAAAGGTCCAACCGCTCCCCACTGGCGATCATCGCCGCGGTCCACCGGGCGATCTCCGGCACGGTCATCCCGTTGAGCAGGATCGCCATCGCCAGGGCCGACATCTGCTCGTCCGCGACAACCCCCCGGGTGTACGCGTCGACCACCCAGTCGATCTGCGCGTCCGAGAGCACTCCGCCGTCCCGCTTGGCCCGAATGACATCAACCGCCGCAAAAGCACTCATGATAAAAATCTTTCCTCGTCGTCAAGGTGGACACCGACTCGCGGACCGCCGCCACGGAAGCTCAACCCCAGCGAACCGGGATCTCCATCGGCGGCTCACCCTCGCCCGCCCAGAAAATCGTGCCGGCCGCGTCCACCACCACGACCCGCGGCGTCCGCGCCAGCCCCCAGGTGATCGCCTCGGCCGGGTCGTCCCAGCTCGGGCCTTCCTCCAGCACCCCGGTCTCGGCGCCCTCGGTGTCCCCAGCCGCCCGCTCCCAGTACGCCGTCCAGACCTGCTGCCCGGCGGACAGGTCGGGATGCACGAACACCGTGCCCCGCCCGCGCCAGGCGGCCAGCCGCTCCGGCACCACCGGCACCGGATTTCCCCCGGTCACCGCCTCGATGTCGGCCACGTCGAACGCGTGCGGCAGCAGCTCGGCCATCCGTAGCGGGCCGCCCTTCGCCTCGACCAGGCACTCCGGGCCGCCCTGCTCCCAGAGCAGCTGCCGGCAGCGTCCGCACGGCATCAGCGGCTCGCCGGTGGCGTCCACGCAGGACAGGGCCACGATCCGCCCACCGCCCGTGGCGTGCAGCGAGGAGACCACGCCGCACTCGGCGCAGAGCGTCATGCCGTACGCGGCGTTCTCCACGTTGCAGCCGACCACGACTCGGCCGTCGTCGACCAGGGCGGCCGCCCCCACCGGGAACTTCGAGTACGGGGCGTACGCGTGCCGCATGGCCTCGGTCGCCGCCGCCCGCAGCCGCCCCCAGTCGATCTCCATTCCCCGATTCTCCCCCATTTCTCGAGCTCAGTCGTGGCCACCCCAGGCGACCAGGCGGGCCCGACAACCCGGGCGGGTCCGCCGAGTCGGGCCGTTCCGTCGCCGCCGGGGCGGCGTACCGACGGTGGCTGGGACGGCAGCCGCCGTCACTCAGCCATCAACCCGTCATCACGGGTTGCCGGGACCGGACCTCCTACCCGGCCGCGCGGGGCGGCGGCGCGGTTCGCTCGGCCGGGCGCGCCGCCGCCCCGCGCGGCGGCCGTCAGCCCTTGATGTACGGCTTGCCGTCGGCGGCCGGCGCCCGGACCTTCCCGACCAGGCCGGCCACCGCCAGGATCGTCGCCAGGTATGGCAGCATGGCGAGGAACTGGCTCGGGATCGTGCTGTTGATCGCGCCCAGGTAGGTGGCGAGTTGGTCGGCGAACCCGAAGAACAGCGCCGCGAGCAGCGCACCGGTCGGGCTCCACCGGCCGAAGATCAACGCCGCGAGAGCGATGAAGCCCTTACCACCGATCATGTTCTTGGTGAACGAGAAGAGCGCCAGGGTGTACGACGCGCCGCCGATGCCGGCGACCGCACCCGCGAGAATCACGTTGCGGTAGCGCAGCCGTAGCACCTTGACGCCGAGGGTGTCCGCCGCGGTCGGGTGCTCGCCGACCGAGCGGGTCCGCAGGCCCCACCGGGTCCGGAACAGCCCGATGTGGATCACCAGGACGAGCAGCAGGCCGAGATAGAGGAAGATGTTGGCGCGGAACAGGGCGGGCCCGAGCACCGGGATGTCCGACAGCAGCGGAATCTCCCAGTTACTGAACCGCGGCGCGCTGTTGTACCGCTGCGCGTTGGTCTGCATCAGCCGCTCGTAGAGGAAGCCGGTCACCCCGACCGCGAGCAGATTGAGCACGATGCCCATGACCACCTGGTCGACCAGATAGCGGATGGCGAATACCGCGAGCAGCAGCGAGATGAGAGCGCCGCCGATCGCCGCGGCGACCAGGCCGACCCAGACGTTGCCGGAGACGCTGCCGAAGAGCGCGCCACTGAACGCGCCCATCAGCAGCTGCCCCTCGATGGCCACGTTGACCACGCCGGAGCGTTCGCAGAGCACGCCGGCGAGCGAGCCGAAGATCAGCGGCAACGCCAGGATGAAGGTGCCCCGAACAATGTTCACCAGCGGCATGAAGTTCTGCCCGGTGGGGGCCGCGGAGACCTGCCAGCAGAGAAAGCTCAGCACGAAGGCGACCAGGCCGACGGCGAGCACCAGCGTGAACCAGCGCTTCGGTAGCCCGGCGAGCATCGCCACGCCGGCAGCGAGCGCGACCACCCCGAACAGGATCGCGCCCAGCGTGCCGTTGATCCGGAGCGCGGCGCCGGCGGCGTCCTCGCTGAGCGTGAACCGGGCCTGCTGGTCGGTGGCCAGCGCCCCGAATAGCACAGCCGCCAGCAGACCGAGCGCGGCCAGCACCACGCCGACCTTGCGGGTACGCGTCCAGAACCCCTCGTCGACCGGGGCGACCGCGACGCTCTCGACAGCCATGGTGGACACGCGTCACCAGCCCTTCGCGAGGCTCGTTTGCAGCCGGGCGGTCCGCGCGGCCCGGAGCTGGAAGATCGCCTTCACCAGGGCCGGTGCGGCGATGAAGATCACGATCAACGCCTGGAGCACGGTGACCAGCTCCAGCGAGATCCCCGAGTACGCCTGCATCCGGTTGCCGCCGGCCTGCAGTGCGCCGAAGAGCAGCGCCGCGAGCGCCACCCCCCACGGCCGCACCCGACCGAGCAGCGCCACCAGGATGCCGTCGAAGCCGATCTGGGCGACCACCAGCGGGGTCAGAGCGGTGGCGGTGGTGCCGAGCACCATCTGCGACCCGCCGAGGCCGGCCAGCGCCCCGGCGAAGACCATGATCAGCACGTACGTCCGGGTGACGCTGATGCCGGCAGTACGCGCGGCGTCCGGGTTGGCGCCCACCGCGCGCAGCTCGAAGCCGAGCGTCGAGCGGTTCAGCAGCCAGGCGACCGCCCAGGTCACCAGGACCGCGAGGATGATCCCGCCGTGCACCCGGAGGTTGTCGCCAAGCAGGCGGGGCAGCTGCGCGGAGGCGTCCACCGGTTTGCTGATCGCATCCGTCCGGTTCGGGTCCTGCACGCCGTTCTGCACGATCAGCCAGGTCAGGAAGTACACCGCGACATAGTTCAGCATGATCGTGTTGATCACCTCGTGCGCGCCGGTGCGCGCCTTGAGGATCCCCGGGATGAAGCCCCAGATCGCCCCGCCGAGCGCACCCGCGAGCACCGCCACGAGCAGGTGCAGCCCCGGTGGCAGCGGCAGCAGGAAGCCGGCCAGCGCGGCCAGGATGACACCCATGGTGGCCTGGCCCTGGGCGCCGATGTTGAACAGGCCGCCCCGGAAGGCGAGCGCCACGGACAGGCCGGTGAAGACCAACGGCGCGGTATAGGTCAGGGTCTCCGAGATCGGGCTCATGGCCGCGTTGAACCCGACCGCGTCCGGGTCGAAGATCGCACCCTTGAACAGGTTCCCGTACGCCTCGCTGACCAGGGTCCAGCTGGAGTTGATCGCATCCGACGGGCGGGCGGTGATGTAACCGTAGGCGGCCAGCACCTCCGGATCGGAAATGATCATCAGGATCGCGCCGACAACCATCGCGAGGACCAGCGACAGCAGGGTCACCGTGAAGGTGTTGGCGGCCCAGAGATTGTCCAGGAAGAGCCGCCCGAGGGACGGCTTCGCCGCCGGGGTCTCCGGGGCCCTCGGCATGGTCTCCGCCTCGGCCCGCTCGGTGTTGCCGAGCGCCGTCTGGGCGGCCTGCTCCTCGGTCGCCGGCTCCTTGTCCGGGGAGCCGGGGTTCGGGTTGCTCATGCCTTGTCCTCGCTGCCAGGGCCCTCGGGGGCCGGAGCCGCGCCGTCGGTGGCGGCCGGGCCGGTCGATTCCGCCCCGTCCGTGGCGGTCGGGCCGGCGCCGGTGCGGGGCGCGCTGTCCGGGGTGATGCCGGCCATCAGCAGGCCGATCTCCTCGCGCGGGGTGTCCGAGCCGACGACGCCGATGATCCGGCCGCGGTACATCACCGCGATCCGGTCGGCCAGGCCGATCACCTCGTCGAGTTCGCTGGACACCACCAGGACGCCGGTGCCGATGTCGCGTTCCCGGATGACCCGGCTGTGGATGAACTCGATGGAGCCGACGTCGACGCCGCGGGTGGGCTGGGCGGCGATGAAGAGCTTCAGCGGCCGGGACAGCTCCCGGGCCACGATCACCTTCTGCTGGTTGCCGCCGGACAGCGTGCCCACCGCCGCGTCGGCCGACGAGGTGCGGACGTCGAACTGGTCGATCCGTTCCTGCGCCGACTTCGCGATCTCGTCCGGCCGCAGCGCGAGGCCCCGGCCGTACGGCGGCTGGTCGTAGATGTCCAGCACCAGGTTCTCCGCGACGCTGAACTCCTTGACCAGCCCGTCGACGCTGCGGTCCTCGGGCACGTAGCCGACACCCGCGCGGAGCACCTTCTTGGTCGACCAGCCGTCGATGCGCTCACCGACGAGGCTGACCGAGCCGGCGATCACCGGGCGCAGGCCCATGATCGCTTCGATCAGCTCGGTCTGACCGTTGCCCTGCACGCCCGCCACGCCGAGCACCTCACCGGCGCGCACCGTCAGGTCGACGCCGTCGACCGCACGCACCTGCCGGTCGTCGTCCACCACCAGCCCGGCAACCTCCAGAACCGGATCGCCGGGCGTGGCTGGCTCCTTGTCCACGGTCAGCCGGACGCTGCGCCCGACCATCAGCGCGGCCAACTCGTCGCGGCTCGCCTCGGGCAAGGCCGTGCAGACGGTTTTTCCGCGCCGGATGACGGTGATCCGGTCCGCGATGGCCTTGACTTCACCAAGCTTGTGGGTGATGAAGACGATCGACTTGCCAGCGGCCTTGAGCGACCGCATGACGGTGAGCAGTTCCTCGGTCTCCTGCGGGGTGAGCACCGCGGTCGGCTCGTCGAGAATGAGCAGGTCGACGTCGCGGGTGAGCGCCTTGACGATCTCGACCCGCTGCTGGATGCCGACCGGCAGGTCCTCGACGACGGCGTCCGGGTCGACCCGGAGGTTGTAGCGCTCGGAGACCTCGGCGACCTCGCGCCGGGCCCGCCGGCGGTCCAGGAAGCCGGCGACGCCACCGCGGACCTGCTCGGCGCCGAGCATGATGTTCTCCGCCACGGTGAAGACCGGCACCAGCATGAAGTGCTGGTGCACCATGCCGATCCCGGCCGCGATCGCGTCGGACGGGCCCCGCAGCTTCAGCGGCTCGCCGTCGACCAGGATCTCGCCCTCGTCCGGCTGGTACAGCCCGTAGAGCACGTTCATCAGGGTCGACTTGCCGGCGCCGTTCTCGCCGAGCAGGGCGTGGATCTCTCCAGGCTCCACCGTCAGGTCGATGTGGTCGTTGGCGACCAGGTCACCGAACCGCTTGGTGATGCCGCGCAGTTCGAGTCTCAGCGCAACCTCCTGGAGTGCGAAGCGATGGTGCAGCGTAGCTGCCGGACCGCCGGCCGGGACGGGGGCGGGTGGAACCGATCGGCCGCCCCGTCGCCGGGGACGGATCCCGGTGGCGCCGGAGCGGCCCGATCGTCACGCATTGTCGCCCGCCGGCCACCCATGATGATCATCTCACCGTGGGTGGCTGGCGACGTTTCACTTCGGAGAGGACGGCGACTCGACCTTGATCGTGCCGGCCGCGATGTCCGCCTTCAGCTTGTCGACCTCGGCCTTGAGGTCGGCCGGGATCTTGCTGTCGAAATCGTGGTACGGGGCGAGCGACACGCCGTTGTTGGCCAGCGTGCCCAGGAAGCCCGGGTTCGCCTCCAGTTTCTCGCCGGCGGCGGCCTTGAGCACGGCCTCCTTGACGGCGTCCGGGATGTTCTTCACCACGGTCGTGATAATCACCGGGCAGTACGGGGTGCTCTCGCAGCCGTCGACGTCCACCCAGATGGTGTTGAACTTGCCGCCCGAGGCGTTGGCCGCACTGGTGGTGCCGAGACCGGCGGCGCCGGCGACCGGCATCACGATGTCGGCGCCCTGGGCGACCAGCGCGTCGCTGACCTTCTTGCCCTCGTCCTGCTTGACGAAGTCGTTGGTGAACGAGCCGTCCTGGGTGGCCTTGTCCCAACCGACAAGCTTGACGCTCTTGCCCTTGGCCTCGTTGTAGTGCGCCACGCCGTCGGCATAGCCGTCCATGAAGACGGTCACGGGCGGGATCTTCACCGCGCCGTACGTACCCACCGTGCCGGTCTTGCTCAGGCCGGCTGCCAGGTAGCCGGCGAGGAAGCTGGCCTGGGCGGTGTCGAACTGCATCGGGTAGACGTTGCTCTCCGCCACCTTGGTGTCGACGATGCCGAACTGTTGGTCCGGGTGCGCCTGGGCGATCTTGGAGGTGACGCCACCCATCAGGCCGCCGACGGCCAGGATGAAGTCGCATCCCTGGTTGACGAACTGGGTCAGGTTGACCTCGTAGTCCGCCTCGGCCTTCGACGCGACGAACTTGATGTCGACGTCGCTGTTCTCGGCCTTGGCCCCCTCCAGGCCCCGCCATGCCGAGGTGTTGAACGACTTGTCGTCGATGCCGCCAGTGTCGGTCACCATGCAGGCGCTGAACTTCTTCCCGCCGCCGGCGTTGTTGTTCTCCTCGGGAGCCTCACCACACGCGGCGGCAGCCAGCACGAGGCCACCCACCGCGAAGACCGAGGCGATCCGCATCCCACGCACCGAGCGCAAGACGTCTCCTTCCATTGCTCACCGCGGTGTTCGCGGTGAGCAGCCCTTGTACACCGGCCTGCGCTGTGCCGCCGGCGTCCCACGTTACGGACGCAGAGCGTACGCCCACCCCCTCCACTGGCCGACAGGCGTGCATGAGACTGTTGACCGCCTGTTACCCCGACGTAATCTGCGCTGGGGTAGATCACGCTCCGTGCCGGTGGATGGTGTTCGGGTGCGACGAACGTCTGTTTCCGGATGGCTCTCTCCTGTCGGACGTTACCGCCAGAAGACCGCCACTGCGGCGTTGACCAGGGTCAACCCGGTGATCGCGAGGAAATGCCCCCGGTTGACCACCTCCCGCTTGCGGGAAAAGAAGACCATGACAAAGATCAGTAACGCGAGCACCAGTTTGGTAACAAGCTTCGCGGGGGCCGGCTCGTCCCCGTCGCGCAGTGGGGCGGACAGGGCGATACCGGTCAGCAGCATCGTCCACGCGCCCCAGAGCATCGCCGAGTTGATCCGGAGGCGGCCCGTGACGTACTGGACGATCGCTCCGCCGAGCAGTAACGCGAAGCCGATGAGGTGGAGGTACCGGAGGATGAGTCGAAGAGCTTCCACGCCCCCATCCTCTCGCATCAACGACGACGCGCCCTCCTGCGCTCCGGCGGCCGGTCCCGGGTCGGTTCGGCCCCAGTGATGGACAACCGGTCGACGCCACCGCGTGGTTTGAACTGCGCTGAGCGGGTAAGCCCTTGTCGACCTGGTCGTCCGCAGTGCTCCGCGCCGGCGGGCGGCTGGGCTACCGACC
This sequence comes from Micromonospora sp. WMMA1363, assembly GCF_030345795.1. Taxonomy (NCBI): domain Bacteria; kingdom Bacillati; phylum Actinomycetota; class Actinomycetes; order Micromonosporales; family Micromonosporaceae; genus Micromonospora; species Micromonospora sp. WMMA1363. The sequence goes on along the minus strand of NZ_JAUALB010000001.1, from coordinate 5,043,505 downwards.
CCTTGTGGTGGGGGGTGAGGTGGCACCGGCGCCCCGGGAAGACCGTTCCCGGGGCGCCGGTGGGCCATCCTCCACCGCTGACGACCGCGCGTCGGCCGGGTACGGCCGCATGCCGGTCCCCGGTCGACGGGCCGTGGGCCGAGGACGACGACAGCGCCGACACCGGCCTGGATCTGTCGACTCCGGTGACGCAGGGTCAGCCTTCGACACCGGGCAGGCGGGCCGCGATGCGCGCGAAGCCGGCCCGCAGCTCCCCCTCGCTCGGCGGCGTCGCCGGACCAACACGCCGATCCCGTTCTGCCGCCGCCTCCAGTTCCTCGTCGATGGTGTCCTCGAAGTCGCCGTACAGGTCGGCACTGTCGATCTGGGCCGCCTCGTCTTCGGCGGCGATCTGCGCGGCGGCGATCTCACCCCGGATCTCGTCGACCGAGAGCGCGGGCAACAGCGGCTCGACGACCGCCATCAGTTGTTCCTCGGCGACCACCGCCTCGCCGAGGGCCAGCGCGTGCGATCGCTCGTACGGGCCGCAGACCACCGCCTCCCATTCGTCGGCGTCACCGAGCGGACCGAAGGTGATGATCCACGGCAGGCCGAGCATCGGCGAGTCGTCCGGCAGGTCGAGTGTCACGAGAGCGCCCACCCGCCCATCATCGTCGCCGGCACCAGGACGGATACCCGGTTCGTCGCCTCATCCCTGGTTCGGGTACCGACAAGATCCGTTCCGTGCCGCCGGCATGACATGGACCCTTGATGCCGGCGGTCAGAAGCCTTCACCCGGACGTGTCACGGGACATGAGCGGCGTCCAGCGGGCCGTCCAGACCCGTCGCAGGTCGTCGACTCCGGTCGTCCGCCGGGTCAGCCCGGCCGAACCGCCAGCGCCGCCCGGACCAGGGCAAGCGCAGCCTCGGGTGGCACCCCCAGCCGGACCGCCGTCCCCGCGTACTCGGCGGCGGCCCGCTGCAACCGGTCGGTGGCATCATCGCGGCCGGGCGCGACGAACGTGCCGTGCCGCCCCCGCGTCTCGACCAGCCCGGCCCCCTCCAGCTCCCGGTACGCCCGAGCCACCGTGTTCACCGCCAGACCGAGGTCCGCCGCGAGTCGCCGGACGGTCGGCAGCCTGGTGCCGACCGTCAGGCGACCATCCCCCACCTGCGCCGCGACCTGCGTGCGCAACTGTTCGTACGGTGGCACCGACGAATCCGGGTCAACCGCGATCCGCACCTGTTCTCTCCTCCCGCCGGTTCAGCCGGCACCACCCGGGATGCCGGGGTCGGTGGCAGTGTCCGGGTCCACCCGTGCCGGCCCTCTCGCCAGGTCCACCACCCGCCCCCGCCGGTTGGTCGCGGCCAGCGCCGCGCCGAAGAGCACCAGCTGGTTGAGCAGGTAGAGGTAGAGCAGCAGGCCCACCGCCCCGGCGACCACCGTGTACGCCGGGTTCCGCTCGGTCCGCACCACGTAGTGACGCCCCACGGTGTTCAGCAGGGTGATGCCGACCGCGACGAGCAGCACCACCGGGCGCAGCCGGGATCGGCTCAGTCGCAACCTCGGCACCGCCACCAGCAGCAGGGTCGCCAGCACGACGTTCACCAGCACGCTGAGCACCGCGCTGACCGTGGTCAGGCCGACCGAGCCGGTGCTGCGCAGCAGGAACCGCAGCAGCGACTCCAGCGCGTCGACGGCCGCCACCGAGACACCGAGCAGCACGAACACGACGAGCAGTACGCCGAGGTCGACCAACCGACGGACGACCAGGTTGCCCGGCTGCTGGTCGAAGCCGTACATGAGCCGCTGGGACGAGCGGATCGCCTGCACCCAGCCGACACCGGTGAACACCAGGATGATCAGGCCGACCACCCCGACGGTGCCGCTGCTCTCGGCGATCTGCTTCGGGTCCAGGAACGGCAGGTTCTCCCGCAGGAAGCCGTCGACGGCGGCCGTGACCTCGTCGTTGCCCTCCAGGATCGCGCCGAAGACGGAGTAGGCCACCAGCGCCAGCGCGAAGACCGCGAAGAAACCGTAGTACGCGATCGCGGCGGCCAACCGGCCGGCGAGCATGTCGTTGTAGAGCACACCGGCCCGCCACACGTGGTCGATCGCGCCGTACCGGCGGCGCACGCCGCCGATCCGCCGGTCGATGTCCGCCTCGATACGACCGAACACGTTCACGCCGTCATCCTCGCCGATCTTCCGCCCGCGCGGGGGCAACCACCCACCCGCCCTCGTCAGGCGGCGCGTCGCGGGCGCGGGGCGCGACCTGCTGGCACCCGGGCCGCCGCGCCTACGTCCCGGCCGCACCGACGCACCGACCGCGGCCGGTCGTCTCAGCCGCCGAGCCGGAAGTCCCGGCGGGGCTGCCAGCGCGCCTGCCCGCTGTGCGAGAACAGGGTGAACGCCTCCACCTCGAACATCGCCGAGAAGTCGGCCAGATCCTCGTACACCTGGTCCAGTGCCTCCGGCGCGACGTCCTGCGCGACCGTGACGTGCGGGTGGTACGGGAAACGGGCCTCCCGGTACAGCTCGGGCGCGGCGCGGATCGCCGCGGCGAGCAGCTCGCACTCGCCGATACCGGCGGCGACCGCGACGAACACCACCTGAGTGACCGGCCGGAACGTGCCGGTGCCGCGCAGGTGCAGGGTGAACGGCAGGTGAGCGGCGGCGACCGTGTCAAGGTGCCGCTCGACGGCCGGGAGCGTGGCGACCGGGATCTCGGTCGGCCCGAGCAGCGTCACGTGCGCGGGGACGGCCTGCTGGTCACCCGCCGCCACCCGGCGGCGGGTGAGCAGTTCGCCCCACGGTTCGGGAATGTCCACGGCGATGCCGATCTGGATGGTGTCACCGACCGTCGGCGCCCCGTCCCTGAGATCCACGCCTCGCGCCACCCCTCCGGCCACCGACTTCACGACCACACCCGTACGCGGCGCGAGGCTACTCGCCGCGAACGGGAGGGAAGAAGCCCACCCGCTCGTACACGGCCCGCAGCGTGGGCGCGGCCACCGCCCGCGCCTTCTCCGCGCCCGCGGCGAGCAGCTTGTCCAGCTGGGCCGGGTCGTCGAGGTAGCCCCGGGTGCGCTCCTGGATCGGCGTGACGAACTCGCGCACCACCTCGCCCAGGTCCTTCTTCAGGTCGCCGTAGCCCTTGCCAGCGTACGCGGCGACCAGGTCGTCGATGCTCCGGCCGGACATCGCGGCGTAGATGGTGAGCAGGTTGGAGACGCCCGGCTTGGTCTCGGCGTCGAAGACTATCTCGCGGCCGGTGTCGGTGACCGCGGAGCGGATCTTTTTCGCCGAGCGGGCCGGATCGTCGAGCAGCAGCACGATCCCGGCCGGGGAAGACGACGACTTCGACATCTTGGCTGCCGGGTCCTGCAGGTCGGTAATCTTCGCGGTGTCCTTGACGATGTGCGGCGCGGGCACCGTGAACGTCGGCCCGAACAGCGAGTTGAACCGCTGGGCCAGGTCCCGGGAGAGTTCCAGATGCTGACGCTGGTCCTCCCCGACCGGCACCGCGTTGGCCTGGTAGAGCAGGATGTCGGCGGCTTGGAGGATCGGGTAGGTGAACAGGCCGATGCTGGCCCGCTCGTTGCCCTGCTTCTGCGACTTGTCCTTGAACTGGGTCATCCGGCTGGCCTCGCCGAACCCGGTGATGCAACCCAGCACCCACTCCAGTTGGGCGTGCTCGGGCACCTGGGACTGCACGAAGAGCGTGCAACGGTCCGGGTCCAGGCCGACGGCAAGCAGCTGCGCGGCGGCTGTCCGGGTGCGTTGGGCCAACACTTTCGGCTCGTGCCCGGCGGTGATCGCGTGCAGGTCGACGACGCAGTAGAACGCGTCGTGAGTCTCCTGCAACGCCACCCAGTGCTGCACCGCGCCCAGGTAGTTTCCGAGGTGGAACGAGTCGGCCGTCGGCTGGATGCCGGAGAAGACGCGCGGGCGAGCGGGTACGTCGGACATGCCGGCAATTCTGTCAGCAACACCCGGCTCACGTCATGACGGGCCGGCGGGTCGGCCACGGCCCGCCAGCCCGGGGGCGGTGACCGTGCGTCGCGGCGCGGGCGGCCGCGCGGCGGAGACGGTTACCCGGGCCACCCGCCGCCCCTCCAGTGCGAGCACCCGCAACGACCAGCCGCCCGGCGTGCCTTCCTGCTGTGGCCCACCGCCGGCCGGCTCCTCGGCTGCCACCGGAACCTCGTCACCGACGACCGGCAACCGACCCAGCGCCGCCATCACGTACCCGCCGACCGTCTCGTACGGCCCGATCGGCAGGGTCACCCCGGTGCGTTCGCCGAAGTCGGCGAGGTTGAGCCGGCCGTCCACCACAGTGGGCAGCCCCGGAGCGACTGGTTCAGGCGGGGTGTCGTACTCGTCGTGCAGCTCACCGACCAGTTCCTCGATCAGATCCTCGCAGGTGACGATGCCGGCGGTGCCGCCGTACTCGTCGATGACCACCGCGAGGTGATGTCCCTCCCGGCGCATCTCGTTCAGCGCCGCCAGCACCCGCTTGCTGCCGGGCAGCCGTTTGACCTCACGGGCCAGCTGGCCGACCGTGGTGCACGGATCCTGGTCCGGCCGGAGCAGCACGTCCCGCAGGTGCACGAAGCCGACCACGTCGTCGTGGGTGCCGTCGACCACCGGGTAGCGGGTGTGGGTCTCGGACCGCACCAGCCGCTCCGCCTCGGCGATGGTCAGCGCGGCGGAGAGGAAGACCACCTCGGTGCGGGGCATCATCACCTCGCGGACCAGGCTCGCGCCAGCCGCCAGCACCTCGTCGATGATCCGCCGCTCGACCGGGTCCAGCACGGCGGCCGCGGCGACCAGGTCACGCAGCTCGTCCTCGCTGATCCGTTCCCGACCGGCCGCCGGGCTGGCCCCGAGCAGGTCGGTGACCAGCCGGGTCGCTCCGGTGGCGACCCGGACCACGACCCGGGCGACCGCCCGGGCGACCGGCCCCGGTTCGCGACGGGGCCTCCCCCGCGCCCGACGTCGGGGGCCGGGACCACCCGCTTCCCGCATGAGAAGGATCGTAGACATCGCTGCCCTCACGAGGTGGCGATGTTCAGGTCTGTTTAAACATGATGGTTTGTGGTGAGATGATGCCGCAGCATCCGGTTGGGTTGCCGGCAGCCGTAGGGTGATCATCGAAAGGCCGAGGCACGATGGTCAGGCAGGAGGAGGACCGACGTGAAACTGCTCGTCACCGGTGGCGCCGGCTTCGTCGGCAGCGTGGTGACCCGGATGCTGATCGACGCCGGCCACCGGGTCGTCGTTCTGGACGACCTACGGACGGGCCACCGACCGGCACTCGCCCCCGAGGCCACGCACGTCGAGGCCCCCCTGCGCGATGTGGCGCAGGTACTCACCCCCGACGCGGGCTTCGACGGCGTGCTGCACTTCGCCGCCCTAATCGCAGCCGGTGAGTCGATGGTCAAGCCCGAGCTGTACTGGCGCAACAACGTCGTCGGCTCCCTCGCGCTGATCGACGCGGTGCGGGCCGCCGGGGTGCCGCGGCTGGTCTTCTCGTCCACCGCCGCCGTCTACGGCAACCCGACCGAGCTGCCGATCCCGGAGACCGCGGTCACCGCTCCCACCAACACGTACGGCGCCACCAAGCTCACCGTCGACATGGCGCTCACCTCCGAGGCGCTCGGGCACGGCCTGGCCGCCGTCTCGTTGCGCTATTTCAACGTCGCCGGCGCCCACCTCGACGGCGACGTCGCCCTCGGCGAACGGCACGCCCCGGAGACGCACCTCATCCCGATCGCGCTTGAGGTGGCCGCCGGCCGGCGGGAGAAGCTCCAGCTCTTCGGCGACGACTATCCGACCGTCGACGGCACCTGCGTCCGCGACTACATCCACGTCGCCGACCTGGCCCACGCCCACCTGCTCGCGCTCGACGCCGCAGTCGCCGGGCGGCATCGGATCTACAACCTGGGCAACGGCAACGGCTTCACCAACCGTCAGGTGGTCGACGTGGTCCGCGAGGTGACCAGTCACCCGCTGCCGGTCGAGGTCGCACCGCGTCGCGAGGGCGATCCCGCCGAGCTGGTCGCCTCTTCCGACCTGGCCCGTGCCGAGCTGGGCTGGGTGCCCGGCAAACCGACGCTGCACGACATGGTCCGCGACGCCTGGACGTTCTACCGCGACCATGCACCGGGGGAGGCATGACCGATCCGGCCGGCGGCGCGCCAGGCGCCACCGCCGACGTCGAACACACCACCACCGCCGGCACCGCGGCGCGGGCCACCGCCGGCACCGCGGCGCGGGCCACCGCCGGCTTCCGATCGCGATACGGTGCCGAGCCGGCGGGCTGCTGGGCAGCCCCCGGCCGCGTCAACCTGATCGGCGAGCACACCGACTACAACGACGGCTACGTGCTCCCCTTCGCGCTGCCGCTGCATACCGTGGTCGCCGCCGCGCCACGCGACGACACGGGCTGGACCGTGTGGTCGGAGCTCACCGGGGATCCGGTGGAGTTCGGCCCCGCGGCAGCCGACGAACCGGGGCTGGTCACCGGCTGGGCCGCGTACGTGGCGGGGGTGGTGTGGGCATTGCGCGACGCCGGGTACGCCGTGCCCGGCGCCCGGCTGGCGATCGCCTCCGACGTGCCGCTCGGCTCCGGGCTCTCCTCCTCGGCGGCGTTGGAGGCCGCCGTGCTGGCGGCCCTGGTCGACCTGGGCGGTCTCGACCTACCCAGCGGAGAGCAGCCCCGGCTCGCGCGGCGGGCCGAGAACGGCTACGTCGGCGCACCGACCGGAATCATGGACCAGTCAGCGGTGATCCGCTGCCGCGCGGGGCACGCGCTCTTCCTGGACTGCCGCGACGACTCGGTCGAGCACATCCCGTTCAACCTCGACGAGGCCCGGCTGACCATGCTGGTCATCGACAGCCGGGCACCGCACCGGCACGCCGACGGCGAGTACGCCGCGCGCCGGCGCTCGTGCGAACGGGCCGCCTCGACCCTCGGGGTGCCCGCCCTGCGCGACGTGGCCGTCGCGGACCTCGACGACGCGCTGCGCCGCCTGCCCGACGACGAGACCCGCCGCCGGATGCGCCACGTCGTCACCGAGAACCAGCGCGTGCTCGACACTGTCGTGCTGTTGCGCGCCCGCCGGGTCCGCGAGATCGGGTCGCTGCTCACCGACTCGCACGCGTCCATGCGGGACGACTTCGAGATCACCGTCCCGGAGATCGACACCGCGGTGGAGGCCGCGCTCGCCGCCGGGGCGGTGGGTGCCCGGATGACCGGCGGCGGCTTCGGCGGCTGCGTCCTCGCCCTGGTCGACGCCGACCGCGCCGAGACGGTGGCCGCTGCGGTGCGGGCCGCGTACGCCGAGCGCGGCTTCACCGCCCCCGGCACGGTCACCGCCATCCCCACCGCCGGCACCACCCGCCTCCGCTGAAAGGCCGCGGGCAACTCTTGGCGGACCCGGTCAGCTCGCTTCGACGATCATGCCGGCGCCGACGGTACGGTTCGTCGCCTCGTCGATGATGACGAAGCCGCCGGTGGTGCGGTTGCGGCGGTACTCGTCCGCCAACAGCGGAATCGTGGTGCGCAGGCGGACCCGGCCGATCTCGTTGAGGTTCAGCTCCCCGGCTGCCTCGTCCCGGTGCAGCGAGTTGACGTCCAGCCGGTAGTGCAGGCCACGCACGATCGCCCGCGCCGAGCGGGTGGTGTGCTTGATGGCGTACCGGCCGCCGACCTGCAGCGGGCGTGTCTCGTCCATCCAGCAGACCATCGCCTCGATGTCCTGGGCGACGGCCGGGAAGTTGTTCGGCCGGCAGATCATGTCGCCCCGGGAAATGTCGATCTCGTCGGCCAGGCGGACGGTCACCGACATCGGCGGGAACGCCTCGGCGACCGCCCCGTCGGCGGTCTCCACCGCGGCGATCCGGCTGGTGAATCCCGACGGCAGCACCATCACCTCGTCGCCCGGTTTCAGCACTCCGGAGGCGATCTGACCGGCGTATCCCCGATAGTCGGTGACGGTGGTCGACTGCGGACGAATCACATACTGCACCGGGAAACGCACGTCGACCAGGTTGCGGTCACTGGCGATGTGCACCCGCTCCAGGTGGTGCAGCAGCGACGGCCCCTCGTACCAGGGCATGTTGCCCGACCGGGACACGATGTTGTCGCCCCTGAGCGCGGAGATCGGCACCACGGCCAGGTCGGGCACCTCGAGCTTCGCCGCGAACGCCGAGAACTCGTCGGCGATCCGCTCGAACACCTCCTGCGACCAGTCGACCAGGTCCATCTTGTTCACACACAACACCAGGTGCGGCACCCGCAGCAGCGAGCAGAGGAACGCATGCCGGCGGGACTGCTCCACCAACCCCTTCCGCGCATCGACCAGGATCAGCGCCAAATCGGCGGTGGACGCCCCGGTGACCATGTTCCGGGTGTACTGGATGTGCCCCGGGGTGTCGGCGATGATGAACTTCCGCCGGGGGGTGGCGAAGTAGCGGTACGCCACGTCGATGGTGATGCCCTGCTCCCGCTCGGCCCGCAGGCCGTCGGTGAGCAACGCCAGGTTCGTGTATTCGTCGCCCCGTGCCGCGCTGACCGCCTCCACCGCCGCGAGTTGGTCGGTGAACAGCGACTTCGTGTCGTAGAGCAGTCGGCCGATCAGCGTCGACTTGCCGTCGTCCACGCTGCCGGCGGTCGCGAACCGCAGCAGATCCATCGGCCGGGCCTCCGGCACCGCCGGAGCGCCGCCGGCGTGGGCCGCCGCCGCGTCTCCGGACGAGATCGTCTCGGTGGTCATCAGAAGTAGCCCTCCCGCTTACGGTCCTCCATCGCGGCCTCGCTGACCCGGTCGTCACCGCGGGTCGCCCCCCGCTCGGTGATCCGGGTGGCGGCGACCTCTTCGATGACCTTCTCCACCGTGTCGGCCGCCGAGCGGACCGCCGCCGTGCAGGACGCGTCGCCCACCGTCCGGTAGCGCACCCGCGCCTTGAACCGTTCCTCCCCCGCGCGCGGGCGGAAGAACTCGTTCACCGTGTACAGCATTCCGTCGCGCTCGATCACCTCGCGCTCGTGCGCGTAGTAGATCGCCGGCAGTTCGATCCGCTCGCGGGCGATGTAGTGCCAGACGTCCAGCTCGGTCCAGTTCGACAGCGGGAACACCCGGATCGACTCGCCCAGGTGGTGTCGGCCGTTGTACAACGCCCACAGTTCCGGACGCTGGTTCCTCGGGTCCCACTGGCCGAACTCGTCCCGGAAGCTGAACACCCGCTCCTTGGCCCGGGCCTTCTCCTCGTCCCGGCGGGCACCGCCGAAGAGCGCGTCGAAGCGGTGCTTCTCCACCGCGTCCAGCAACACCGGGGTCTGGATCCGGTTACGCATCCCGTCAGCGGACTCCCGCACCAGCCCGCTGGCCAGTGCCTCCGGCACGCTCGCCACCACGAGGTGCAGGCCCAACTCGGCGACCCGCCGGTCCCGGTACTCCAGGACCTCGGGGAAGTTGTGGCCGGTGTCGACGTGCATCACCGGAAACGGGATGTTCGCCGGCGCGAACGCCTTCTGCGCCAGCCGGAGCATCACGATCGAGTCCTTGCCACCGGAGAAGAGCAGCACCGGCCGCTCCATCTCGGCGACCACCTCGCGCATCACGAAGACACTCTCGGCCTCCAACGCATCGAGGTGGGACACCTGGTACGCGGACCTGCTGGTCATGACGCCGACTCGATTCGCACGATCATTTCCAGACCTTTCCGGTCGGATTTGCCAGGAAGTAGCGCTCAGGCTACCTGGAATGCCGCTGCAACGCCGCAAGCAACCGACTGGCGAGATCCTTGCGACAGACCAACAGGTCCGGTAGGCGCGGATTCGCCTCGTTGTATTCCAACGCAGAGCCGTCGATCCGGGAAGCGTGCAGGCCGGTGGCGGTCGCCACCGCCACCGGCGCCGCCGAATCCCACTCGTACTGGCCACCGGCGTGGATGTACGCATCGACGTCGCCGGTGATCACCGCCGCGATCTTCGCACCCGCCGAACCCATCGGCACCAGGTGGGCGCCGACGTCCTCGGCCAGATCGGTGAGGAACACCGGCGGCCGGCTCCGGCTCGCCGCCAGCCGGATAGTCCGCCCACCACCCGCGGTCGCCGCCTCCAGCGTCATCGGCGGGTACGCCGGCGGATAGTCCGTCCCCAGCACCCGGTGCTGCGCCGGCAGCCCGACCGCTCCCGCCGCGAGCCCGTGCGGAATGGGCGAGTTACGGGTCCAGAGCGCCACGTGCACCGCCCAGTCCGAGCGCCCCTCCTCGGCGAACTCGCGGGTGCCGTCCAGCGGGTCGATGATCCACACACGGTCCGCGGTCAGCCGGGACCCGGAGCCCTCGGTCGGCTCCGCCGCCCACGCCAGTCGGGACCCCTCGTCCTCCTCCGACAAGACCGCGTCACCGGGTCGCCATTTCGCCAGCTCCGTACGGATCAGGTCGTGCGAGACCTTGTCCCCGGCCGACTTCAGCGCGCCCGCGTCAGCGAAGCCCAGTTCGTCCCGCAGGCCGAGCAGGGCCTGGCCCGCCCGGCCAGCAAGCCAGCGGGCGAACCCACCGTCGATCATTGGAGGACTGCCCATCACCCTGCTCCCGTCGCCGCACCACGATCCCGTGTCGCCACGTCCCGAGGGCCGTCGCCGACCACGCCACGCCCCAGAAGGCGCAGACTACCGCTCCCCGTCACCCGAAGCGGCGAACGCCCCGCTCGGCGGAGCGCCGGAAAGCCCCGGCCTTGCCAGCAGCCGCCGGATCAGGCCCCGTGGTAGAGGTTCTGCGTCGGTTCCACACCCCGACTGATGACCGACTCCACCACATCCGCGGCCCGGTCCACCAGGAAATCCAGCTCCTTGCGCTCGACCGCCGCGAAGTCGGACAGGACGAAGTCCGCCGGATCCTGCCGCCCCGGAGGCCGGCCGATCCCGAACCGCACCCGGACGTACTCCTTCGTGCCCAGTGACTTCGTCATCGACCGGAGGCCGTTGTGCCCGCCCTCGCCACCGCCGCACTTCACCCGCATCTGTCCGTATTGGATGTCCAACTCGTCATGCACGGCGACCACCTGCGCCGGCGACACCTTGTAGAACCGCACCAGGCTGGCCACCGGACCACCAGACAAGTTCATATACGTCAACGGCTTGACCAGCACCAGCCGGGGGCCGCCGAAGCCCAACCGCGCCTCGGCGACCGCCGCCACCGCCCGCTTGTGTCGGCTGAACGTCGCCCCCACCCGCTCGGCGAGCAGGTCGGCCACCATGAAGCCCACGTTGTGCCGGTTGCCGGCGTACTCGCGGCCCGGATTGCCCAGGCCAACCACCAGCCACGACTCCGCCTCGTCCGTCACCGCACGCCCCTCTCCGTACTCGCCCCGCGGCCCCACCCGCCCGTCACCGGCCGCCGGGGCGGACTGCCGGACCAGCGACCCGCCCTGATACGCCGACAGGCGCCCCCGTGGAACCGGGGACGCCTGTCGCTGCGCAGCGGACCGATCAGGCCTCGGCCTTTGCCTCGACGTTCTCCGCGGTCGGCGCCTCGGCACCCTCGGACCCCTCGGTCTCCTCGCCGACCTCGGCCTCAGCCTCCTCGGCGGCTTCCTCGACCTCGGGCAGCGTCGCCTCGAGCTGCTCGGCGGTCGGGGCGGCGGTCACCGCGGCGACCGGCAGTTCCGGGTCGACGGCCAGCTCGACGCCGGCCGGCAGCTTCACGTCACCGGCAGTGACCTGGTTGCCCGCCTCCAGCCCGTCGATGGAGACCTCGAGGTGGTCCGGCACCCGGGTGGCATCGGCGGTCACCGACAGGGTGGCGTGGTCATGCACGATCAGCGTGTCCTTCGCGGCCTCGCCGGCGAGCTGGACCGGGACCTCGACGGTGACCTTCTCGCCTCGGCGAACGAGCAGCAGGTCCACGTGCTCGAAGGTGTCCTTGATCGGGTCGCGTTGGATCGCCTTCGGCAGCGCCAGCACCTGGGTGCCGTCGCTGATCTCGATCGCGAGGAGTTGGTTGGCACCGCCGTGCCGGATGGCCGCGGCGAAATCACGGGCCGGCAGTGCGATGTGCTTGGGCTTCTCGCCGTGGCCGTACAGCACGGCTGGCACCTTGCCGGCCCGACGGGTACGACGGGCACCACCCTTGCCGAACTCGGTACGGGGCTCGGCGCTGATCTTTACCTCGGACACGGGGAAACTCCTGATGTTTCGCTGCGGCGCTTGTCGTCTGGCGGTGCTGGGGCGAGGGGCTCGCAGGGGCTCATGCGTCATGAGCGACTGCCCGGAGCACCGCGTCGATGACGGCGCCTCCGTGCGGTGCTATGTCAGCGGCCCGCCGGGCACCCTCGCCGTGGCAACCGGACCAGTCTACCCGAGCCGATTCCGGAGCTTTCGGCAGTCCCCACACCACCGTCCGGACGGCGAACCGACACCCCGGGCGCCCCGCCGCGCCCGGGGTCCGTCCAGCCGGGGGTGGCCGCACACCTCAGCCGAACCAAGGCCACCGCCGACCAGGTCAGCAGGCCACCGCCCGACCAGGTCAGCTCAGGCCACCGAACAGCGTCGTCACCGAGCCGTCGTCGAACACCTCTCGGATCGCCCGGGCCAACAGCGGCGCGATCGACAGGACGGTGATCTTGTCGAGCTGCTTCTCCGGCGGCAGCGGCAACGTGTTGGTCACCACGACCTCGCTGATCGGGCTGTTCTTCAGTCGCTCGGTCGCCGGGTCCGACAGCAGCGCGTGGGTGGAGGCGACGATGATCTCCGCTGCACCCGACTCCTGGAGGATGTCGGAGGCCCGGGCAATCGTGCCGCCAGTGTCGATCATGTCATCGACGATCAGGCAAACCCGGCCCTCGACCTCGCCGACCACGCGGTTCGCCACCACCTGGTTCGGCTTCAACGGATCCCGGGTCTTGTGGATGAACGCCAGCGGGCAACCGCCCAGCCGGTCGGTCCATCGCTCGGCCACCCGCACCCGGCCCGAGTCCGGCGCGACCACCGTCATCGGGCGGCCCGCGTACTGGCGCTCCACGTACTCGGCCAGCACGTCCATCGCGAAGAGGTGATCCACCGGGCCATCGAAGAAGCCCTGGATCTGCGCGGTGTGCAGGTCGACGGTAAGGATCCGGTTCGCGCCAGCGGTCTTGAGTAGGTCGGCGACCAGCCGAGCAGAGATCGGCTCCCGTCCGCGATGCTTCTTGTCCTGTCGGGAGTACGGATAGAACGGCAGGACGACCGTGATCCGCTTGGCCGAACCGCGCTTCAGTGCGTCGATCATGATCAGGGTCTCCATGACCCAGGTGTTGACGCCGTGTGTGATCGATTGCACCACGAAGGCGTCCGAACCACGTACCGAGTCCTTGAACCGGACGAAGATCTCGCCGTTGGCGAACTCGTAGGCGTCGGTCGGCGTCGGCGCGACGCCGAGCACCTCGCCGATCTCCTTGGCCAACTCCGGAAAACCCCGTCCGGAGAAGAGCATCAGGCTCTTGCGGTTTTCGGCGACGATGCTGCCCATGGCCCGTCTGCTCCCGTTGGTCGGTGGTACCCGGCGCGGTGGTGGTGGGCCGGGGGCTATTCAGTTGCAGTATCTCCCGTGCCCACGGCGTGGCTCACGGGCTTGGCATCCCCATGGAGTGCGTCACCTTCGCTTTCCACCGAACCCGACGCAGCCACACCCTCTGCTGCCCGCCGGGCCCGCTCCGCCGCCTCCGCCGCAGCCGTACCGGACCGCCGCTTGACCACCCAGCCTTCGATGTTGCGCTGCCGCGCGCGGCCCACCCCGAGCGCCCCGGCCGGCACGTCGTGGTCGATCACCGAACCCGCCGCCGTGTACGCGCCGTCGCCCACCGCCACCGGCGCGACGAACATGTTGTCCGCCCCGGTGCGGGCGTGGCTACCGATCACCGTGCGGTGCTTGTTCACCCCGTCGTAGTTCACGAACACGGTCGCGGCGCCGATGTTGCTCTGCTCGCCGATCGTCGCGTCCCCGACGTACGTCAGATGCGGCACCTTCGACCCGGTGCCGATTTCCGAGTTCTTCACCTCGACGAACGTGCCGACCTTCGCCTTCTCCGCCAACCGCGCCGCGGGCCGCAGGTACGCGTACGGGCCGACGCTGGCCCCCGTGCCGACCTCCGCCCCCACCGCGTGGCTGCGCACCACCGAGGCGTCCGGCCCGACCACCGTGTCCACCAGCGTGACGTCCGGCCCCACCAGCGCACCGGCGCCGACCACCGTCGAGCCCCGCAGCTGCGTGTTCTGGTCGACGACGACGTCCCGGTCCAACGCCACCGTCACGTCGATCCAGGTGGTATCCGGGTCGAGCAGGCTGACCCCGGTCCGCATCCAGGCCTCGTTGACCCGGTCGCGCAGCAGCCGCCGCAGCGCGGCCAGCTCGACCCGGTCGTTACAACCCAGCGTCTCGACATGGTCCGCTGCCACGTGCACGGCCACCGGCTCGCCGGCCGAGCCCAGCAGGCCGAAGACGTCGGTCAGGTACTCCTCGCCCTGGTCGTTGTCGGTGGACAGCTTGCCGAGCGCAGCTCGCAGCCGCACCGCGTCGAACGCGTAGATTCCCGCGTTGATCTCTCGGATCTCCCGCTGGGCGGGGGTGGCGTCGCGCTGCTCCACGATCTGCTGGAGGCGACCGTCGACGTCGCGCAGGACTCGGCCGAGTCCAGTGGGGTCAGGCACCTCCGCGGCGAGCACGGTAGCCGCGGCGGCCCCCCGTTCGTGCGCCTCGACAAACGCGCCGACCGTCTCCGGCCGCAGCAGCGGGACGTCACCGTTGATCACAACGACGGTACCGCTGATCTCCGGGACCGCGTCCAGCGCGATGCGGACCGCGTGCCCGGTGCCGAGCTGCTCCGCCTGGAGCACCGGCGTGGCCTGCGGAGCAATCTCGGCGAGGTGGGCGCGCACCTGGTCGGCGCCATGACCCACCACCACCACGGTGCGGTCCGCGGCAAGCGGCTCGGCCGCGCTCAGCACGTGACCGACAAGCGTACGGCCGAGCAGCGGGTGCAGCACCTTCGGCAGCGCGGACTTCATCCGCTTGCCCTCACCGGCGGCGAGCACGACGACGGTGCGGAGCTGGGGCTGCTGGGACACGACGTGGCTCCCGTCGGGACGGCGACAGTCTCGCGGCAATGCTAACCAGAGAGCATGGGAAGATTGTCGGATACCCCATCGACGCGTCGACGCCGGGGCCTCGTCGACTCCGGGGGAGCTCGGCCGCCAGGATTCGAACCTGAAACTCAAGAGCCAAAATCTTGGGTGTTGCCAATTACACCACGGCCGATCGCGATACAAGCGTGCTTGCTCCGCCGCTACACCTTAGCGCCTCACAGCCCCGCCGCCATCCGCCATTCCTTCATGATCCCTTCGATCTTGCCGAACCTCTGACCGCCGCGATCCTGTCGTTCGGCGAGAGTTGGCGCAACCTGCACCACGCCGATCCGACCAGCGCCCGGCACGGTGTCCTGCCGGGACAGGTGGACATCTCCGCCCGGGGTGATCTGGCTGTTCGAGACGCTGGGGGTCGCGCGGGACGTCCGGTGGCCGACGTCGGAACGGATCGCGGCCAAGCTGGTGAAACCGGGCGCCGAGCGGTAACCGGACGGTACCGCCCGACCTCACCTGGCAGTATGGCCGGGTGACCGGCTCCATCCCACAACAGGGCGTCACCGAGCGCCGGCGAGGTGACGACATGACGGACACGCCGGTCGGTGCAGGCGGTGCCCGGCGCCGCCGGGCGGTCCCGGCGACGGCCGCCAAGACCTCCCGCGTACGCATGTCGGCCGCCCAGCGGCGTGAGCAGTTGATCTCGATCGCCCGGCAGATCTTCGCCGAGCGCGGGTTCGACGCCACGTCGATCGAGGAGGTGGCATCCCGGGCCAGGGTCTCCAAGCCGGTGGTGTACGAGCACTTCGGCGGTAAGGAGGGGCTGTACGCCGTGGTGGTGGACCGGGAGGTCCGCAGCCTACTGGACCGGATCACCACCGCGCTGACCGCCGGTCACCCCCGCGAGTTGCTGGAGCAGGCGGCGCTGACCCTGCTCACGTACATCGAGGAGGAGACCAGCGGGTTCCGGGTGCTGGTCCGGGAGTCGCCGTTGATGTCGGCGACGGGCAACTTCAGCAGCGTGATGAACGACGTCGCACACCAGGTGGAGCACATTCTGGGCGCCGAGTTCTCCAGCCGGGGATACGATCCGAAGCTCGCCGAGCTCTACGCACAGGCCCTGGTGGGGATGGTCGCCCTGACCGGCCGTTGGTGGTTGGAGGTGCGCAAGCCCCGCAAGGAGACGGTGGCGGCGCACCTGGTGAACCTGGCCTGGAACGGCCTGTCGCACCTCGAGGCGAAGCCGGGCCTGATCACCGTCCGGAAAGGGTGATCAGGGCCGCTCGGCGCCGACCCGGTTACGTCGCTCCGCCTCGGCGTGCTCCTGTGGGCCGACCTTGTCATAGAGGCCCGTCCCGAGCAGGATCAGCCCGAAGACCATCGACACGACGACGGTCGACATCGAGAAGTTGAGGAAGTTGGCCGGGGTTTGCAGCACCGACATCATCAGGATGCTGGTGACCAGGAAGACGATGCCGGCGGTCAGATTCATGTAGTGGCCGAGGTTGCCCCGTCGGGACGCACCGACCAGGAGCACGATCCCGAAGAGAACCGAGGCCAACGAGAACGCGAGGTTGGTGCGCAGACCGAGTATCCAGTTGCCGTCGCGGCCGAAGAGCGGGTCACCGAACGTCTGGGCGACACCCCAGACACCGAAGACCAGGATGTAGAGGCCGATCAGCCCGGCGAGGACCCGATAGATCGATCGTGCCGGATGATTCACTGGAAAGTGCGCCATGTCCCCTCCGTCCGGGTAACGACATCAATCTGAATTGTCACCCGAAGAGCGGCCGCGCGTACCCCAATCCGGCCCGTGCTCGGCACCCGAACCACAGCTCAGCACGCGAGGCCAGCAGCAACGGCGAGGCTCGTCCGTGGCGGGCCGGCACCGCGCCGACAGGACCTGGCACCGTGGCCGTGCCGGACGCCGCCGTGTCAGAGCACCAATCGAGCCTTCTGCCAGGCATCCTGCTCCTCGTCGGTGCCGACCTTGCCGTACATGGCGACCATGAGAAGGACCAGACCGACCACCATCAGCACGACGACGGTGACGACGCTGAAGTTGAAGATGTTCGCCTCGGTCCGGATGAAGGCGAGACCGGCCAGGCTGAGGGCCAGCAGGGCGTACGCCAGCCACTGGTTGATCGTCACGTCGACGTTGCGGCCGATCGCGGTGCCGGCCAGCACGGCGGCCCCGAGCAGGGCGCTGAGCAGCGAGAAACCGAGGTTCGTCCCCTGGCCGAGGACCGTGGTGCCGTCCTGGGCGAGGAGTTCGTTGCCGGCGCTGGCGATGAGACCGAGCGCGCCGAAGGCGACCAGGTACAGACCGGTCAGCCCGCCGATCGCCCGGTAGATCGGCCGCGCGGGGTGGTTGACGGGGGTGTGGGCCATCTCTGAGTCTCCAACGACGTTCGAGTGCGGGTCGCCGGTGATTCTCCCGCATGTCCCGGTGTGACGCCGCACACGGCCCCGCACGTCGCCACGGGACCGTCAGCCGGCGGGGAGTTGGTCGGCGAGGGCCAGCCAGGCCTCCTCGACCTGCTCCCGTTCGGCCCGTACGTCCTTGAGCTGGGCATCGAGGTCGGCGACCGTCGCGTAGTCGGTGGCGTGGGCGGCCAGCCGGTCGAGCAGGTCGGCCTCCTTCTGTTCGAGCTTGCCGACCTGCCGTTCCAGTTTTGCCAGCTCCTTGCGGGCCTGGCGTACCTCGGCCGCGGACATGCCGGCCGGCGCCGGCGTGGCGGATTCCGCCGGCGGGCTCAGGGCGGCGTCCGGGCCCCCCTCAGCGGCCCGGACGAGGTACTCGTCGACGCCGCCGGGCAGGTGCACCAGCCGGCCGTCGCCGAACATCCCGTAAACGGAGTCGGTCACCCGCTCGATGAGGTACCGGTCGTGGCTGGCCACGACGATCGTGCCGGGCCACGAGTCGAGCAGGTCCTCCAGCGCGGCGAGGGTGTCGGTGTCAAGGTCGTTGGTGGGCTCGTCGAGCAGCAGCACGTTCGGCTCGCCGGCCAGCAGCCGGAGCATCTGGAGCCGGCGCCGCTCCCCGCCGGAGAGGTCGGCGACGGGTGTCCACAGCCGGCGGTCGTCGAAGCCGAATACCTCGGCGAGCTGAGCGGCGGAGATCTCCCGGTCACCGAGGCGGACCCGCCGGGCGACCTCCTCGACGGCCTCCAAGACGCGCAGGTGGCCGGGGAGCTCGGCGAGTTCCTGGGAGAGGAACGCTGGTCGCACCGTGGCGCCGACTGCGAAGCGGCCACCGTCCGGGCGGGTGATGCCGGCGAGCATCCGCAGCAGGGTGGTCTTGCCGGCGCCGTTGCGGCCGAGGACCGCGATCCGGTCACCGGGACCGACCTGCCAGGTGAGATCGCGCAGGATCTCCTTGGGGCCGGCGTGCAGGCGCACGTGTTCCAGGTCATACACCTGCTTACCGAGCCGGACGGTGGCGAGCCGTTGCAGCGACATGGTGTCGCGTGGAGGCGGCACGTCGGCGATGAGCGCGTTGGCCGCCTCGATGCGGAACTTCGGCTTGGAGGTGCGGGCCGGGGCACCACGACGCAGCCAGGCGATCTCCTTGCGGAGCAGGTTCTGCCGGCGGGCTTCGGTGGCGGCGGCGATCCGCTCGCGCTCGGCGCGGGCGAGCGTCCAGGCGGCGAAGCCGCCCTCGTACGCCCGGACGGCCTGGTCGGCGACCTCCCAGGTGGTGGTGCAGACCGCATCGAGGAACCACCGGTCGTGGGTGACCACGACGAGCGCGCCCTTACGGCCGAGCAGGTGTCGGGCCAGCCAGTCGACGCCGCCGACGTCGAGGTGGTTGGTTGGCTCGTCGAGGACAAGCAGATCGGAGTCGCGGACCAGCAGCGCGGCGAGGGCCACCCGGCGGCGTTCCCCGCCTGACATCGGGCCGACCGGCGCGTCGAGGCCGAGGTGGGGCATGCCGAGGCCGTCGAGGACGGCCCGGACACCAGCGTCCCCGGCCCACTCGTGCTCGGCGCCCATGCTCTCGCCGAGCCACGCGGTGCCGAGGACGACGTCCCGGACGGTGGCGTCCGGAGCGAGTTGGAGAGCTTGCGGGAGCCAGGCGACACGCAGGTCACGACGGTGCGTAACCCGGCCGTCGTCCGGCTCCTCCTGCCGGGTGAGCAGGCGCAGCAGGGTCGACTTGCCGGCGCCGTTGAGGCCGACGACCCCCACCCGGTCGCCGTCGTCGAGGCCGAGCGAGACGTCGGTGAGCAGCGGCCCGGCCGCGCCGTAGCCCTTGGACACCCGGTCCAGGTTGACGATGTTGGCCACTGCACCTCCCATGATCAGGGCGTCCCGTGCCGGCTCCGGCACCTGGGGACGCCCGGCCCAAGGGTACGCGGACCACCCCTCGCCCGGCACGGCGCGCCGCCCACCTCGATCAACTCCGTCCCGACGGGACGGTCCTTCCGGCTGACCGCGATGTCGCGAGCCGCGACGTCGCGGTGCCGGCGGCGTCCTTTCGACCAAGGCCGGCCGACGGTGGCCGGATCGGGGCAGCGCTCAGACAACCCGCGCGCCGGCGACCGGGCCGTGCGCGACGCGGGCTTCCCGGCAAACCCCGGCGGCGCGCAGTTCAACGGCGATCCGCTCCGCGTCGGCCGCGTCCGACGCCAGGAAGACACAGGTGGGCCCGGACCCGGAGACGATACCGGCGAGCGCACCGGCCGCCTCTCCCATTTTGAGCGTGTTGGCCAGGGGCGGACGCAGGGACAGAGCCGCGTCCTGGAGGTCGTTGCCGAGGGCCGCGGCGAGCACCCGGGGATCACGCTGGCGGAGTGCGGCGAACAGCATGTCGGTGCTGCCGAGGGGCGTGCCGGCGGCCCCGGCGTCGCGAAGCCGGTCGAGTTCCCGGTACGCGGCCGGAGTGGACAGGCCGCCGTCGGCGATCGCTACCACCCAGTACCAGGAGGTGGGGCGGGCCAGCACCGGGCTGACCGCCTCACCCCGCCCGGTACCGAGCGCGGTGCCGCCGTGGATCAAGAACGGCACGTCGGAGCCGAGGTCGGCGGCGATGCCCGCCAGCTCGTCGCGGGACAGCCCGGTGCCCCACAACGCGTCGCACGCGACCAGCGCCGCGGCGGCGTCGGCGCTCCCCCCGGCAAGGCCGCCGGCGAGTGGGATGTGCTTGCGCAGGTGCAGCCGGGCGTGCGGGAGGACCCCCGCGTAGCCGGCGAGGGCGTGCGCGGCCCGGACGACCAGGTTGGAGTCGTCCAGCGCCAGCTCGCCGGCGCCCTCGCCCTCCATGGTCAAAATGAGGGTGTCGCCGCGGCGGGCGGTCAACTCGTCGTGGATGGAGATCGCGTGGTAGACCGTGTTCAGCTCGTGGTAACCGTCGCGGCGCAGCGGACCCACCCCAAGATGCAAATTGACCTTGGCAGGTACCTTCACGCGCACCGGACCGCTGGCACCCCGCGGCTCGTCGTCGTCCGGTCGCCAGGCCTCGGTCACCGGGCGACGTCCCGGACGACCGACCGGATGTCGAACGGCTTGCTCACGATCAGCTCCTCGGTGGAGTCGGCGACCGGCTGGCGGCGGCGCCGTACACGTACACATGGGGACGGCCCTGGCGGGCACGGCGCCAGCCTACTGCGCGGCGCCGCCGGCGGCGGGGGCCGACGCGGCGATGGCGGCGAACTGCGCGACGGTCAGTGACTCCCCGCGTACGCCGGGATCCACCCCGGCGGCGGTGAGAGCCTCGGTCGCGCGGTCGGCGCCACCGGCCCAGCCCGCGAGGGCCGCGCGGAGGGTCTTGCGACGCTGCGCGAACGCCGCGTCCACCACGGCGAAGACCCGCTCCCGGGGTACGTCGGCACGGGGCTGATCGCGACGGGTGAACGCGACCAGTCCGGAGTCGACGTTCGGCACCGGCCAGAACACGTTGGGCGGGACCCGCCCCGCCGCACGGGCGTGGGCGTACCAGGCGAGCTTGACCGACGGCACGCCGTACACCTTGGAGCCGGGACCGGCGACGAGCCGGTCGGCCACCTCCTTCTGCACCATCACTAGGCCGCACCGGAGGGTCGGCAACTCGGCGAGCAGGTGCAGCACCACCGGCACGGCGACGTTGTACGGCAGGTTGGCCACCAGCGCGGTCGGTGCCGGGCCGGCGAGTTGCTCGGCGGTGACCCGCAGCGCGTCGGCCCGGTGGACGGTGAGCCGGGTGGCGTCGGCGCCGGCATGCCGGACGGCGGTCCCCGGCAGCGCCGCGGCGAGCGTGGGATCGATCTCGATGGCGTGCACGTGCGCGGCGACCGGCAGCAGGGCGAGGGTGAGCGAGCCGAGGCCCGGGCCGACCTCCAGCGCCACGTCGTGCGGGGCGAGCCCGGCGGTGGTGACGATCCGCCGGACCGTGTTGGGGTCGTGCACGAAGTTCTGGCCGAGTTTCTTGGTGGGTGCGACGCCGAGGCGGGCGGCAAGGTCCCGGATCTCCGCCGGGCCGAGGAGACCGGTCACGCCCCGTAGCGTATGCGGCGCGGGCACGGTGATCGGAAGGGACCCGTTTCCCCGCTTGGGCCGAGGGTCCTGGCGAACCTGTCGCGGCCACCTGTTGCGCCGGAGCGTCTGCGGTCGCTCGCCCGCTTCACCACGGGCCGAACGCGCGCTCTCCGGTTGCGGAGATCGCGGCGCAGAGGTCGTCGAGGTCGGCGCCGGTCGTGGCGGCGAGGGAGCGGACGGTGAGCGGAATCAGGTACGACGCGTTCGGCCGGCCGCGGTGCGGCATCGGGGTGAGGTACGGCGCGTCGGTCTCCACCAGAATCTGACCCAACGGGGTCAACGCGGCGGCCCCGCGGAGCGGACCGGCACTGCCGAAGGTAACCGTGCCGGCGAAGCTGAGCAGGTAGCCGCGGCGGACGCAGTCGCGGGCGAAGTCGGCGTCACCGGAGAAGCAGTGCATCACCACGGTGTCCGGAGCGCCCTCGTCGTCGAGGATCCGCAGCACGTCGGCGTGCGCCTCCCGGTCGTGGATGACCAGGGTCTTGCCGTACCGCTTGGCGATGGAGATGTGGGCGCGGAAGCTCTCCTCCTGCGCGGCGCGCCCCTCCTCGCCGGTGCGGTAGAAGTCCATTCCGGTCTCCCCGACGCCCCGCACCCGGTCCTGGGCGGTTAGCGCCTCGATGGCCCGCAGCGCCTCGTCCAGATCGGTCAGGCGGGGGGCCTCGTTGGGGTGCAGCGCGACAGTGGCGACGATCGCCGGGTACGTGCGGGCCACCTCCACGCCCCACCGGGACGACTCGACGTCGACCCCCACCTGCACCAGCCTGTCGACACCGACGGCGGCGGCCACCTCGATGGCCGTTCCGACCGGGTCGTCGACCTGGCCGGCCGACGGGTCGATCCCCCACGACTGGCTCGTCGCGTCTCGCGGGGGCACACCGGCCTCGTCGACCGTGATGTCGAGGTGGGTGTGGCTGTCCAGCACCGGACGGGGCAGCGGCTCGGGCGCGGGCGGGAACTCCCCGGCCCGGCGGGCCGCACGCTGCTTCCGGGACTCGGTCTGCTTGCTCATCGTCGCAAGCATCACACATCTGCCCTGTCCATCCACCCGTCCCCTGCTGTTCACCTGGGCTACGCCGCCCACACTTAGCGTCGCCGCGTGGACAGGCGTCGCGGGCAGGAGGTGAGAGCATGAGTGTCACCCCTCGGGCCAGCGGTGCGGCCGGGGAGCGAACAGGGCTGCATGTCGCGTACGGCGGTGCGGTGTATCCAGCCGAGGAGATCGCCCGAGGTGCCGCGTACGAGCTGTTCAGCGCGGACGAGGTGGCCGGCTTCGAGTGGGCACCCCGGCCAGGCTCCGTGCTGCCGTGGCGCACGTTCGTGCACGTCACCGAAGTAACGGCGGTCCACGGCGCGCCGGAGCCGGTTGAGGAGCCGGAGGCGCCGCTGCTGGTGCCGCTGCACCGCGAGCACGGGTGGGCGTACCTGCACCGTCTTTCCCAACAGCCGCTGGCGGCCGACGACGCGCTCCTCACGAAGGTCCGGCGGTCGGCGGTGATCCGCCCCGGCACCCGGATGGTGAAGGTCCTCTCCCCCCGGCAGCTCGCCGGCTACGTGCGCGGGTGGCTGCCGCACGGCTTCTGCTACCGGGAGTACGACGTTGCCCACCTACGCACCCCGGCGGCGACGGCGGTGCTACGCGGTGACGGCGCGGGGGCCCGGGACGGCACCGAGGTGACGTACGCGCTGCGCTGGCGGGCCGCCGACCCGGCCGACTACGACGTGCCGGTGGGCCCGGGCCACCACGGGCTGACGATGCTGACTCCCCGTGACCGGCTGGGTGCTGCGGTGCTCGGCACCGGTTTCGTCCCGAGCAGCAGTCAGTTGGTGCCCGAGTTCGTCACCAGGGACTTCGCCGACCTGCCGATGCCGGCGAACGCCGCCCTGCTCGCCTACCCCGCCGACGGGACCGAGGTGGTGCTGTACACCTACCAGGCGGAGCAGCGGGGCTGGCTGCGGATGGTGGGCCCGCAGTGGCGGCACCTGCTGGCCGCGGTGCCGGGTCTGTCGCCCGACCAGGAGTACGTGCCGACCGGGGATGCGCCCCGCTCCACCCAACTGGTCGGCGGCTACGCCGGAGGCGAGTACGAGGCGGTCGCCGACATGCCCGGCGGTTTCCGGGTGCTGGCGATGACCCGGGCCGCCCGGTACCCGGTCGACTCGGCGGCCCGTCGGGTGCGCTTCGCCCGGTGGCGGAGGGTGCCCTGCCTGGTGCTGCGGGAGGAAGCCGGCTGGCTGCGCCTGCGGCTGTGCCAGCCGGGTCCCGAGGCGGTGGCGACGACCGGCGCGCAGTGCCACGAGCGGGGCATCTACGAGGCGTGGGCGCCCGGCACCGAGGTGACCGACGACCAGGTGGTGGACCACCCGTACGTGCTCTGAGCGCCCGGATCACCGGCGCGCGCCGGTCGGCCGGCGACGCATACCGGCCGGTGGGCCGGGAATGCGCCAGGCGACCGATGAGGAGCACACCGTGGGGAGAGACGATGCCGTTCGTCACCGTGGGGACGGAGAACTCCGCCCCCATTGACCTGTATTACGAGGATCACGGTTCGGGTCAGCCGATCGTGCTGATCCACGGGTTCCCGTTCAGTGGAGCGACCTGGGAGAAGCAGGTCGGACCGCTACTGGCCGCCGGTTACCGGACGATCACCTACGACCGGCGCGGTTTCGGAAACTCCGCGCAGCCGACGTTCGGGTACGACTACGACACGTTCGCCGCCGACCTGGACGTGCTGATGACGGAACTGGACCTGCGGGACGCGATCCTGGTGGGCCACTCGATGGGCACCGGCGAGGTGACCCGCTACCTGGGGGCGTACGGATCGGACCGGGTGCAGCGGGCGGTGCTGCTCGCCCCGCTGGCGCCGTACCTGCTGCAGACGCAGGACAACCCGGAGGGTGTCGAGAAGAGTCTGTTCGACGGCTTCCAGAAGGCGATCATCGACGACCGGTTCGCCTACCTGACCCAGTTCTGCGAGAACTTTTTCAACTACCAGGAGAACAAGGGAAAGCTGGTCAGCGAGGAGGCGTTCCGGGCGCACTGGGAGATCGGCGTACGGGCGTCGGCGAAGGGCACCCATGACTGCGTGGACGCCTGGCAGACCGACTTCCGTGGTGACCTGCCGAACATCGACGTTCCGGTGCTCATCGTGCAGGGGGACAAGGACGCCGTGCTGCCGTACCCGAAGACGGGCGGCCGGCTGCAACCGATGCTGTCCGACAGCCGGCTGGTCACGCTGAAGGGCGCATCACACGGCATCCCGTGGACCAACGCGCCCGAGTTCAACCACGCGCTCATGGACTTCGTCGGAACGCCGGCCATGGCGCGCGCCTGACCGGTCGCGGACGCGATGGCGCGCGTTGGGCGTCGGTCGCGTGCTGATCGAGGCCGCCCGGCAAGCCCCGGAGGCACGGGCATCCGGGGCCGCCGCCGGGTCAACCGGCCAGCCGGGCCAGTTCCTCGTCCACGATCGACGGGTCGAGCTTACGGAAGACCGGCTTCGGCGCGGCGAGCGGCCGGCCCACCTCCAGCGGCACCGGCTGCCAGCGCGCGCCGACCGAGTAGTCACCGGTCAGCACCGGATACGCGGGCCCGCCGTCAAGGTCGTCGACCTCCTTGATCACCGGCATCGGAGCGTGCACGCCGGTACCGCCGAGCAGTTCGTGGATCTTCTGCGCGGAGTGCGGCAGGAACGGGGTGAGTAGCGTGTTCGCGTCGCTCACCACCTGCAGGGCGACATGCAGGATGGTGCCCATCCGGGGCTTGTCCGCCGCACCCTTGAGCTTCCACGGCGCCTGCTCGGACAGGTAACGGTTGGCCTCGGCGACCACCTTCATCGCCTCCCCGATGGCCTGTTTCTGCCGATGCTTGGCGATCAGCTCACCGACGGCGGTGAAGCCGGCACGGGCCACCGCGAGCAACGCTTCGTCGGCCTCGGTGAGCCCGGCCGGATCGATGGGTGGGATCGCGCCGAAGTTCTTCGCGGCCATCGAGATCGACCGGTTGACCAGGTTGCCCCAGCCGGCGACCAGTTCGTCGTTGTTGCGCCGGAGGAACTCGGCCCAGGTGAAGTCCGTGTCGTTGCTTTCCGGGCCGGCGACGGCGATGAAGTAGCGCAGGGCGTCGGCGTCGTACCGCTCCAGGAAGTCCCGGACGTAGATGACCACGCGGCGGGACGAGGAGAACTTGCGTCCCTCCATGGTCAGGAACTCGCTGGAGACCACCTCGGTCGGCAGGTTCAGCGGGCCGAGCTCGCCGGGCCGCCCGTCGTTGCTGCCCTCGCCCGAGTAGCCGGCGAGCAGGGCGGGCCAGATCACCGAGTGGAAGACGATGTTGTCCTTGCCCATGAAGTAGTACCCGCTGGACTCCTTGCCCGGCCCGTCCGCGGACCACCACCTCCGCCACGCCTCGGCGTCGCCGGAACGGCGGGCCCACTCGATCGAGGCGGACAGGTAGCCGATCACCGCGTCGAACCACACGTAGATACGCTTGTCCGGGCGGCCCCGCCAGCCCTCCAACGGGATCGGCACACCCCACTCCAGATCCCGGGTGATGGCCCGTGGCTGGAGGTCGTCCAGCAGATTCTTCGAGAAGCGCAGCACGTTCGGCCGCCAGCCCTCCCGGGTGTCCAGCCACTGCCGCAGCACGTCGGCGAGCGCCGGCAGGTCCAGGAAGAAGTGCTCCGTCTCGACGAACGTCGGCGTCTCCCCGTTGATCTTCGATTTCGGGTCGACCAGGTCGATCGGGTCGAGCTGGTTGCCGCAGTTGTCGCACTGGTCGCCGCGGGCGCTCTCGTAGCCGCAGATCGGGCAGGTGCCCTCGATGTAGCGGTCGGGCAGGGTCCGGCCCGTGGACGGTGAGATCGCACCCATGGTGGTCTTCGGGACGATGTAGCCGTTACGGTGCATCCCCTCGAACAGCTCCTGCACCACCGCGTAGTGGTTGCGGGTGGTGGTGCGGGTGAACAGGTCGTACGACAGCCCGAGGCCGTGCAGGTCCTCGACGATCACCCGGTTGTACCGGTCGGCCAGTTCGCGTGGGGTGACCCCCTCGGCGTCGGCCTGCACCTGGATCGGCGTGCCGTGCTCGTCGGTGCCGGAGACCATGAGCACGTCGTGGCCGGCCATGCGCATGTACCGGGCGAAGACGTCGGAGGGAACACCGAAGCCGGAGACATGGCCGATGTGGCGCGGGCCGTTGGCGTAGGGCCAGGCAACCGCCGCGAGAACGTGACTCATGACCAGCAAGCCTAGTGACCCGCACGGGACGGCTGCGAATCAATGGGGTGCGCGGGTCGACAGCCGCGCGTCAGCCGGGCAGGCGCCAGTCCGATTTGTCCTCGACACGCGGCCTGACGTGCCCGATGAGACACACGTACCGGTGTTGCAATGAACACCGTGAGTGGCAGACGAGCCGACGAGCATCCGGCCGGCCCGCCGGCCGGCGGCCGTCAGGAATCCGGAGCACCGCCCCGCGGGGGTGCCGTGGCACCACACCCCCGGCCGGTCCCGGCCGCACCGCCAGCGGCCGACCCCGCGGTCGAGATCGAGCCGACCACCGGGGCGCCCGTTGACTCGCTTCCGCGCCGGGTTCCGGTCCGGCAACCACGCCGGCTCCGCCGCGGCCGCTCCCGCCCCAGCGACCCACCGGACGGCGAGGAGGTATGGGCGCCGATCGAGGAGGTGCACTGGGACGGTACGCCGGTCAAGCGGGAATCGGACCCCGGCCGCGGCCGGGTGGCCCGGTTCCGGAGGTGGCGACGGCAGGTCCGCCGGCCCGCGCACCCGCCCGACCCGCTGCCCAGCCTGGTCGCCCTGGTGGCCCTCAGTCTGGTGGCGGCCTTCTTCGCCTGGGTTAGCGCAGCACCGCTGTGGCTGGCTGTCGGGCACGGCACCACCGGGCAGGTGGTGATCGACGACTGCACCGGCGGCGGGCTCACCCAGCGCTGCCGGGGCAACTTCGTCGCCTCCACCGACCGGTGGGTCGCGCACGGCGTGGTGGTGACCGGGGTGCCCCGAGAACTGACGACCTCCGGCAGCCTGGTGCCAGCCCGGATGACCGGCCCGGACGCCGGCACCGCGTACGCGGGCACCGGCGCGGGCGGGCACCTGCGCTGGCTGCTCGGGCTACTCGCCGTTGCGGGCTGCGGCGCGGGGATCGCCCACTGGACCGGGGCCACCCGGCTGGCCGACCGGCGCGCACGCCGGTGGGCGATCGCCGCCTCGGCCGCCGGCCCGCTGCTCATCACGGTCGGCTTCCTCGTGACCGCCTGGTAAGGACGACCCCGGTCAGCACCCGAGGTAGTAACTGGGCTCCCTATCGCGCACCTGCGCGGTGGACGATGTCGTAGACCTCTCGGCGGCGTAGGCCGTACTCGGTGGCGACCTCGGTGACCGCGTCGCGGCGGGATCGGCCGGCCGCCTCCCGCTCGGCCACCGCCGCGCGCAGACGGTCGTCGCCCGGGCGCTCAGCCACAACCTCCGGCGCACCGGCCACCACCAGGGTGATCTCGCCGCGCGGCGAGCCCTCGACAGCCCACCCGGCCAGCTCGCCGAGAGGGCGGCGCAGCACCTGCTCGTACGTCTTGGTCAGCTCGCGGCACAACGCGGCCGGCCGGTCGGCGCCGAACGCGGCGGCCAGGTCGGTGAGGGCGCCGGCAATCCGGTGCGGCGCCTCGAAGAAGACCAGGGTGCGCTCCTCGGCGGCGAGCGCGCGGAGCCGGGACCGACGGGCCGCGGGAGTGCGCGGCAGGAAGCCCTCGAAGCAGAACCGGTCGCTGGGCAGCCCGGACAGGGCGAGGGCGGTGGTGACCGCGCTCGGGCCGGGCGCGGCGGTGACCGACACCCCGGCGTCGAGCGCCGCCCGGACCAGCCGGTAGCCGGGGTCGGAGACGCTGGGCATCCCACCGTCGGTGACCAGGGCGACGACGTGCCCGGCGACCAGCACGTCGACAAGCTCCGGAGTGCGACGCTCCTCGTTGCCCTCGAAGTACGAGACGATCCGTCCGGGAACGGTCATGTCCAGGTCACGCGCGAGGCGCGTGAGCCGGCGGGTGTCCTCGGCGGCCACCACGTCGGCGCCGGTGAGCACCTCGCGGAAGCGGATGGACGCGTCGGCCGGATTCCCGAGCGGCGCGCCGAGGAGGATCAGACGCCCGGCAGCACGCTCTTCACCCACGAGACGTTCTCCTTCATCGATGGCCGTACGGATTCGCGGGCCGACTGACACCACCGGCCACCCTGGCAGCCTACGATCGCGGGGTGACCCAGGCGTCGACAGCGCACCCCACAGGCCAGGCCGAGCCGGAACACGTCGCTCTCACGGACCGGGACGCACCCCCCGGTGTCAGCGGAGGCGGGGTCCCCGGCATCGTGCGCCGCCGGCTGGCCACCGTCGACGCCCACCTCGACGGGCGGTCCTGGCTTGCCACCGGAGTGATCGTCGCGATCGCGGCGATCCTGCGGTTCCTCAACCTCAGCCACCCGCCGGGCAAGGTATTCGACGAGGTCTACTACGCCCGCGACGCCTGGGGGCTGGTCGACCGGGGCGTCGAGTGGAACTACCAGGACGGCGCCCCGTCGTACGTGGTCCATCCGCCTCTCGGCAAGTGGCTGATCGGGCTCGGCGAGTGGGCCTTCGGCTACTCCGACACCGAGCACGGGGTGTCGGTCGCCGGGCACCTGGTGACCACCGCCCCGGAGTTCGGCTGGCGGTTCTCGGCCGCCGTCGCCGGCACGCTGTCGGTCCTGCTGCTGGTGCGGATCGGGCGGCGGATGTTCCGATCGACGGCGCTGGGCTGCGCCGCCGGTCTGCTGCTTGCCCTGGACGGCTTTCACCTGGTGCTGTCCCGCACCGCGCTGCTCGACATCTTCCTGCTCTTCTTCGTGTTGGCCACATTCGGCGCGCTGCTGCTCGACCGGGACTCCCGGCGGCGCCGCTGGGCGCGGGCGATGGAAGCCGGCCTCGAACCACGTCGCCCCGGGCGCGCCGGCCGACCGGCCGGCGGCTGGCGGAACTGGCCGTGGTGGCGGCTGACCGCCGGGGTACTGTTCGGCTGCGCCTGCGCGGTGAAGTGGAGTGCGCTGTACTTCCTGCCGGTGTTCGCGCTGCTGGTCGTCCTCTGGGAGGTGGGTGCACGCCGTTCCGCCGGGGTACGCCGGCCGTGGCGGGACACGATGCTGGACGAGGTGCCCTGGCTCGTGGCGGCCGGGCTGCTGATGGCGGTCACGTACGTCGCCACCTGGTCCGGCTGGCTACTCGGCGACGAGGGCTACTACCGGCTGGCCGAGCGCTACCCGAACGCCCCGCTGAGCGACACCCCCGTCATCGGGGCGCTGAACAACCTCGTCGAGTACCACAAGGCCGCGTACGGCTTCCACGCACAGCTGGACGACCCGCACAAGTACCAGTCGTGGCCGTGGCAGTGGCTGCTGTTGGGGCGACCGGTGGCGTTCTACTGGTCCGGCGACGGGCCCTGCGGGGCGGCGAGCTGCGCCTCCGAGGTGCTGCTGCTCGGCACTCCCCTGCTCTGGTGGTCGTTCCTACCGGCCCTGGCCGCACTCGCCTGGCTGGGCCTCGCGCGGCGGGACTGGCGCGCCGGGGCGATCCTGCTCTGCGTGGCCGGCGGCCTGCTGCCGTGGTTCTGGTTCGCCGTCGACGGCGGCCGGACGATGTTCTCCTTCTACACCGCGCCGGCGTTGCCGTTCCTGGTGCTCGCGGTGACGTACGTGCTGGGGACGATCGTCGGACCGCCGGAGCCGGCGGTCGGGGGCGCCGCCGTGCGGGAGGCGAGCTACGACCGCCGGCTCGTCGGTGCCGTCGTCGCCGGCGCGTACGTGTTGCTGGTCGCGCTCTGCTTCGCGTACTTCTATCCGATCTTCGTCGGCGAGACGATCCCGTACGGCGACTGGTCCAACCGGATGTGGCTGGACGGCCGCTGGATCTGACCGACGGCGGCGTTCCACCATCGGGTCGCGGCGGTGTGTTCCGTCACCTCCGGGATACGAGACGGACACCTGCCGTGCTTGACCGGGCGGACTACGGTGGAGCGGGGCACACGACGAGAGGCCGCAGGTGTGTGCGGTGCGGGCCGACACCAACGCGCTGAAGTAGACGCGCTGCAAATAGACGCGCTGCAAATAGACGCGCGCTCCGATCGCCTGCCACGGGGGAAGCGGGCGATTGGAGCGCGCATGGAAGAGCTTAGCCAGCCGTGTGGAGCGGCACAATGGGGCGCCTCCGGTCAAATTTCCGACCGACGCCACACCGGACGGATGCCCTACCAACAACATGTGACGGTCCGTCCTCACGTCGGGACGGAGCGCCACAGCCGATCGGTTGCGGTGCGCACATCCCTTCCCTTCCGGTCCTGTCCGCCCGGGTTCGGGCTACAGTGGACACTCATGTCCTCGCCCCTGGGCGACGCCACAACAGCGCAGCGAGGATTCCGGCGTTGCCCGATTGCGGTACGTTGACCGACCATGGCTGTCACGACGCCGACCGTGGACCATGCGCTCGCCTGGCCAACCCGCCACCACCTACCGCACCGTCCCCCCGGCTCCGGAAGCCGCGAGGGCGTCCGCCGGCTGGTCGGCGTGCAGGCGCAGCTGGCCGTCGAGGACGACCTGACGGTTGAGCGGTCCGATGGCAGGGCCCACCTCTGCGGGAACACCGATGCGTGACCTGCTGCCACCGGCCGTCGCGGTTGCGGTCGCCGGCACCGCGGACTGGACCGGCGAGTTGCTTCCCGCCGAGCTGGCCTGCCTCGGCGAACGTGCGGTGGAGAGCCGGCGCCGCGACTTCACCGCCGGCCGCGTCTGTGCCCGCCGGGCCCTCGCCGCGCTCGGCGTGCCGCCGGTCGCGGTACCCTCCGCCACCGACCGCGCGCCGGTGTGGCCCGCCGGGATCGTCGGAGCCATCACCCACACCCGGGGCTACTGCGCCGCCGCCGCGGCCCGGTCCGGCGAGATCCGGGCGGTCGGCCTCGACGCCGAGCAGCACAAGGAACTCGCCCCGGGAGTACGCCGGCTGATCTGCCTGCCCGCGGAGGAGGCCATCCTCGCCCAGCTGCCGGCGGGCACCTCCTGGCCGGCGGTGATCTTCAGCGCCAAGGAGACGGTCTACAAGATCTGGCACCCGCTGGTCGGCACCTGGCTGGACTTCCACGACGCGCACCTGGAACTGGACCCGGAGGCCGGCACGTTCACCGCACGAATCGCCCCGGCCCGGGTGGCCGCCGCGCCCATCGCCGACCCACCGACCGTGATCCACGGTCGCTTCGCCGTCGAGCCCGCGCTCATCCGCACCGCGGCCGCCCTTGCGGCGGGGTGAGCGCCGACCGGGTCGAACCCGGCCTGACCGGCCCGGGACGGCATCAGCCTTCGACGGCAACCGCCACCGGGCCGACGCGAAGGACCCCGTCGTCCAAGGGGTCGCAGCGGACGCCACCACGGCGGCGCAACGCCCGGAACGCACCCGGGCCGATCGTGACGTCCATCCAGGCACACGGGTTCGCCGGTCGGTTCACCCGCAGCCGGACCGGCCCGTCACCCGAGTCGAGCACGAGCACCGCCCCGACCAGCTCGTCCACGGCGATACCGGCGGTGAGGATGTTCCGCCGCACCTGCACCAGATCCGAACCGAGCGGTAGCGACTCCCGGGCGATCACCGTGACACTCGCGTTGCGGTGCGCGGGCTTGCCGAAGTAACGATCGCCGAGGATACCGAGACCGGCCCGGAGCCGCACCTCGTCAACGAGCTCACCGGGTGGCGCCGGCGCGGGGCCCTCCGCGGGCCGGCCCACGTAGCGGTGCACGGGCGAGGCCAACAACTGGACGATCTCGGGCACGCCGCCGAGTCTACGAACGACTCACCCCAGCCGACGCGAAGTTGCCCGCACCGCTACTCCGCTGTCGTCTCCGCGAGGACCCATTCCAGATAGGCGGGACTGCCGGCGACAATCGGTAGGGCTATCACGCACGGAACGTCGTAGGCGTGCTCCGCGTTCGCAAGTTCGGTGATCCGTGTCACCAGAGGGCGGCGTGTGTGCAGAGCTACCCGGGCTTCCTGACTGTCGTTGATCGAATCTTGCCAGCGGTATATAGAGCGGATAGCTGTGATGTTGTGGCCGCAAGCCGCAAGGCGTTGCTCGACCAACGTTCGGGTAAATTGGATGAGCCAGTCAGGGTTGTCGGAGGTGATTACGACCTCGCATACTTCGTCATTCACTTCGGTGATCCCTCCTGCAACGGCGTCGTCATCGCGGGCTCGGGAGGTTGGGTCATGAACACGCGGGCCGTCCTGGAAGACCGGCGTGGAACACGGGGCCGCAATGCCACCCCCAGACGGAGTGGCTGACCGTCACCGCCGCGTCCGGCACGATGCGCACCTGCCGTCTCAGTCATGCCGTCATGGAAACACCTTCGCCCACTGCCGGCCACCCCCGGCGTCAGCGCCGCGA
Source organism: Micromonospora sp. WMMA1363 (assembly GCF_030345795.1). Classification (NCBI taxonomy): domain Bacteria; kingdom Bacillati; phylum Actinomycetota; class Actinomycetes; order Micromonosporales; family Micromonosporaceae; genus Micromonospora; species Micromonospora sp. WMMA1363. Next base: position 5,010,422 of record NZ_JAUALB010000001.1, on the reverse strand, counting down.
GTCATGCGTTGAAGCCGAATTTATACCCTCCCCCGCCCGGCCTGCGGGAGGTAGTGCATATTCCTCAAAGCCGTCGTTACCGCGCTGGCGGCCGTTGTGGGGCTGGGTGCAACAACCTCGGTCTCCGAATTGCCCTTCAACACCCCGGAGAAGAAGGACCCCACCGCCGAACAACGCCGGATCAACGACACGCACAATCGGCGTCATCACCGCGCTGCGGCCCGCGGCATATCCTCGGCATCCGCGACGATCAACTCATCCAGCTCGGCGCTCGCCATGACGGTAGGCCAACCCGACTCGCCGGGCTGCCGGCACGCCGGTACCGTCAGCGAGGTCACCTCGGACGACAACGCGCTCAACGGCTCGGTCAAGGCTGGAAAGGCGGGGGGTGTCCGTCGTGGTCAAGCAGCACGCCCCTACCGAACCGGTGGCACTGCGCGGACCACACCGCACAATCGGCACCTCCCACCGGCTCGACCTTCCCGCGATGCACGCCGCGTACGAGGCCGGCGAAATCCCACCGTGGACCGTCAACGACGACTGCCTGTTCACATTCAACGCGATTCCGGGACAGTTGCGGGGCGATGCAGTCCAGGTGGCGGTGCAGCCGACAATGCTTGTGGTACACGCCCGCTGGACCTAGTCCCCGACTGAGCAGTCAAAACCCACTGGTTCTGTCTACTTCGACTGCGACGGCCCACTCCACCGGCCGCTGGACGCGCTCACCAGCGGGGTCGGAGCGGCATCCGCGCCACGCGGGCTGCGGCAGCCCCGTGCGTTGGCGGGGCCGGCGCTGTCGTGGCGGTCGTCACTGTGTATGGCTTCGGCCGGCGTCATGTTCGGGACCGCTGGGAGTCGAGCAGGGCAACCCTGCGCGCTCCAGCCGTACGTCGGTAGCTGGCGTCGAGTAGCTCGTCGACCTCGTCCCAGTCGGTGTCGCCGGTCAGGTCGACCCCTATCCACCCGGAGGCGCCCAGGTAGGCTGGCACGAAGCAGCGGTGTTCGTCCGACAGCGCCGCACGCTCGTCGGGATCAACCAGCACGAGCACCGACTGTTCGTGCTGCCGATGGACGCCGTCGACTTTCACCGATCCCCCGTAGTAGGCGAAGACCTTGGTGGTGTAGAAGGCGGGACGGCCGTGGGAAACCTTCTCGGCCGCGTCGGGGAAGGCCAGGGCGAGCGCCCGCAGTCGCCTCAGGAGTGGGTCTGCCTCGTCAAACATGATGGGGTGCGGCATATCAGAATGGTAAGCACACGGTGGACGGCTGCGGCGCCCTGCCGACGGTAACCCGCACCGGCCGCAGCGGTCGACCTACGGTTCGCACGGCACATCATCGCGGCAGATCCGTGCACCCGGTTCATGGGTAATCGACCTGACCGAGGGACCACGGTAACGTCCGGGGCTCCGTTGCCTGCCTCTCCACCACCCCACCAGGATCCGCACCGAACCCCCGCCAGGCGCCGTAGGCGGCGTCTACCGGGAGGCGCGGCCCGGTGCGACGCCCCGGACGAACCCCAACGCCCGATCCCGTCGGTGGATTCAGTCGGCCTTCGTCGCTGTTGAGGGTGGTGCGGCAGCCTTCGTCCGAGCTGGGTTTGGTGCTGCCGACCGCGCAGGTCGGCTGCTGCCTCACCCGGCAGGAGCGATGACGGACACGTCGGCGACCTCCATGTCGGGGGGCGACATGAGCGCTGCCAGCACGGTCCGGGCCACGCTGCGCGGCTGGATGTACGCCTCCGCCTCGTACTGCGCACCCTCTTGTCGACGGATGTCCTGCTGCATGTGCGTGGCTGTCCTGCCGGGATAGACGCTGGTCACGCGAATACCGTTCGGACCTTCCTCCGCCCGCAACGCCTGCGCGAGCGCGCGGGCCGCGTGTTTACTCGCGGAGTATGCGCCCCAGCCCGCGTTGGTGTGCAGGCCCTGGCCGGAGTTGACGAAGACGACGTGGCCACGAGCAGTCCGCAGCGCAGGCAACAGACAACGGGTGAGTGCAGCCGGACCCGCCACGTTGACCGCATACTGACTCATCCAGCTTTCGGCCGTCGAGTTGGCGATTGTGCCCAGATCGGCCAGACCGGCGCTGTGCACGAGACCATCGACGGGGCTATCTCCAGCGGCCGGGAGGGATCCGCGAGCGGTGATCCCCTCCACGTCAAGCAGATCGAGAACGAGGAATTCGCATCCGCCCAATCGCTGGGCCGCTGCTTCGAGGCGCCCTGCGTGGCTACCCACCAGGACCAGCTGATGCCCCTGGTCGTGCAGCAGCTCCGCGACAGCTCCGCCGATGCCGCCGGTGGCCCCGGTGATCACGTATCTACCCATCAGGATCCTGTCAGGCGAAGAAGTGGACGCGGTTGATGAGACCGTCGTGCACGCGGTACGCCACCAGCACACGGATCGGCTCGTCGGCCAGTCCGTGCGCCACCTCATGGTCGATCACCCAGTCACCCTCGGTCATGCGAGCGATGATTTCCGCACGGCATCGCCCTGCAGAGAACTGATCGGCATACGCGTCACGGAGGGCTTCCCGCCCGGTGATCCGCGACCCGTCACGGCGGTCGATCCGCACGTCGACGGCGTAGGTGTTGACGAAAGCTTGCAGGTCATGGCTGTTGTAGGCGTCAAGCTGACGTTCCACGACCGCGACGGGCTTGTTGATGTCGATCACCGCTTCTGCTGCTGCTTTGCCTCGGGCTTGACCCGTTTCGACGGATGGCGTCGTTGTGTTGATCTTCAGGCTACCGTACGGGTCGACGCTGAGAACCAGGTTAGGGGCCCAAGCCGGCCGGAACCGGGCGCGTGCTGCTCCGTCAGCGGGCAGATTCCGCCCAGTTCGGCCGCCCCGCGGTCTCGTGCTGCCGAAGGCGGTACAGCAGACGCCGCAATCGCAGGCCACGACGTGCGCGACGACGCGCACGTCGAGCTGCCGCTGAAGGCGACCCACACCGCGCTGCGGTGCGTCCAGTCGGCCTGGGCAATTGCAGATCAGGGCGAACGGGCAGGCGGCCCGCGCGCCTCGGCGGTGACGTAGCCGCAGGCAGGAACTGCGCGGCCCTGGATCTCGTGATCCGGGGCCGCGCCGTGTTCGCACAAAGACAGCCGCACCGTGTTCGCGTACAGACACCAGCGTGGCGGTGGGCCTCGACGATGGCGAAGGCCTCGACTGCCGTGCCCCCGTCCGCCCGCATCTGGCGCTGGCGGCCGCGACCCGTTGCGCAGTGGCCGGGCCGAGGCCCGGGTCCGGGGGGATGTCAATGCGGCAAGGTCACTCTACTCACAGCCTGCGGATGGTCCAGGGAACGGGCCTGGCCCGGCGTTCCCTACCGCCGTGGCCGACCGCGATGTCTGGAGAGGCCTTCCAGCCGCTCCGGGGCCGGATACGGGTAGCTGACGATGCACGGCGGAAGGCCCGGCCGCTGCGGGCGGCTGAGCCTTCTGACCTGTGTTTTTGTGGGTGGAGCTGAGGGGATTTGAACCCCTAACGTCCAAGATCGATCCCAAACGGGCAGATCTGCCGCCCGACCAGGGCGGCAGCCCTCATCGACTCTCGACGTTTTACAGGGGTTTTCGGGCTCAGTTGTGCCGGATCTGTGCCCGATGATCATGCATCGGGCATCGACGGTCGTTCGCTCTCCGGCTTGACGAACGTTCCACGTTGCGGCACCACGAACAGCACGCCCTGTTCCACGAGCACGGCGATAGCGCGTCGGACGGTCGCGCGGGCAAGGCCGTACTCCTGGACAAGCTGGACCTCGGAGGGGATGGCCCGGTTGGGCTGCCAGTCACCGCGACGAATCCGGGCCATCAGGATCCCCGCAAGTTGCCGGTAGGGCGGCAGCGGCGCACCGTGGTCGATGTCGGCGTCCGGGTCGGGCTCCATGCTCTCGACGCTAGAAGTCTCGACACGAGCCGCTCCGACCTTCTACGTATCTAGACGTAGGTAGACCAGGATTGGTACGGTGCGGCCATCCCGCTGCGCTGGTCGTGGAGGACCCGAACTCGCCTCGGTGCGGCGGCACCCCCTGCCCGGTCGGGCTCCCCCATACCCGACCGGGCAGGGCTCAGCGGCAGGGAGGTGCGGCGATGGCGGAAGTTCAGCCCCCGGTCTCTGGCCAGGAGTTCTGGATCACCCGTGACGCATCAGTGCAGTTCACGGGCAAACGCTTCCTGTTTCGAGTGATCTCGGTGTGCCCAAAGCCCACCTACCACCGTTGGGCTTGGCTGACCGGATACGTGCTGAACAGCCAGGGCAGCGCGACAGACAAGCGGGAGATCTTCGTGCAGGTGGCCGGTCTGCACCCCGCCCGTCGCCTTGTCCGGTAACCAGTGGCACAACAGATCGACTAGTCGGCCTTCGTGTTGCGGACCCCGACCCCGACCGACACCGCCACAGTGGCGCAGTTGACCCAACCTCGCCCGACACGAACCCGGCCCCTGGCGGCGAAGCTGGCCACCAACGGCCACCCCTCCCCCTCCCAGGTGAGCAGTCGATCTGACCCCGCACGGCCGCAGCGCCGGCTCCTGGGCGACCCGCGTGCCCTCGACGGCCACCGCCCCCATGCTTGGGGCTAGCCGGTCAACCCTGCTGCGGCATCCTCGGACCTGCCTACGGCGAACGTGGGCAGCTTCCCCGCGTCCCGCTGTCGCTCTGCCTCGCTGGCTGCTGGTTTCGTCCTCTGCACGTCGCGCCGTGCGCCGGGGCGTGACCGGCCGCCAGGCCGCACGCGCGCCCCGGCGCGACACGGCGGCGGGCCGCAGGCCCGCCCTTGACCAAGGAAAGAAAGTCTGAACACACCACGCTTCAGCCACAAGGAGAAGCCGGCTACGCGGCGGTCGACTGCTCCCACGGGTACGGCATGGCCTTGAGCCGCGCGACGTGCTCAACGTGGCGTCGGTGTCGCTCCTCATCGCCAGCTGCTTCCGCGTCGTCGGCCCAACCCTGGACCTCGGCGATCCATGCCTCATGGTCGGCGCGCAGCAGGTCACGGAGCGCCTGCATATGCTGATCAACGGTCATGGTCCGAGCCTCCTAGCCGTTCATCGAGCCTACCAAGTTCGTACCGACTGTCTTCAACCTGGCGTCGGTAGAACTCTTGGTGTTCCTCGTATTGCGTGATGAACGCGCGGGCTCGCTCAATCTGAGCAACGAGCCTCATTCGCTCAAATTCGTCTCGTTCTTTTGGGGTGGTCATGCTTTTACGGCTTCCCTTCAGCGCCTTTTGGTCGCAATATAGCTACGAGTTCACGCAGTGAGCTGCATGAAGCGTTCATGAATCTGATGGGCGGCCTCGTCTGGGCAGACGACCCCGGTGTCGATGGTTAGGTCTGCGTCTGACAACGGGGGCGTCTCACTCCATGCCTGTAGCCGGGCTTCAGTGTCGCCTGTTGCTCGTGCGGCGATGCGCTCCTGAGCGACATTGCGGACGCAGTAAATGTAGACAGTGAGCCAGCGCGCTGCGGGTACGGACGACCTGATTTCCTGAACGGCTTCGACCTGGCCGAGGTGCAGCACGGTTATGTGGTGCTTGAGGTCCGCCTCTAGCGTGGGTCGATCGACAATGTATAGGGCTCCGTATCGTCGGTTCTCCCACACGACATCGCCTGCGGCGCGCAGTTGGTCGATGTGCTCGATGGTCGTCATACGGTACCCGGCGGTCCTCCCTGGCCCTGTCTTCAACCGAGGGAATAGCCGGTAGGCCGGATCGATGTCGATTAGTGCACGGGTAATGGTGTCCTTGCCGGCGGCGGGAGGTCCGTAGAGGATGACCCCGCGCATCATGAGGATGTGCGTTTGAGTATGGTGTCGAGCAGTTCTGCTGCCTGAGCCTGCAAGGGCGCGCTCGATGCACAGTTTTCCACGACAAGGTGCGGCGCTGCCGGGCGGAAGGCCAAATCAATGGTGGCCAGGTAGGCGGGCCAGTCCGATAGTTTGAAAGCGTCGCGCGCTGCACCTCGTCGCCGGATGTAGGTATGCATGGTTACTGGGTCACAGTACAGCCAAACGAAGGTGACGGTCGCTTCTAGATTCGCAAACGATGCCACGGTTCGACTGGTCCACGCCGAGTCGCTGAACTCGCGGATGAACGGCGCAGTGACAATAGCACTGTTGCCGCATCCCACGTTCTCCAGCGCAGCGGCGGCCAGTGCCTCGTACTCGCGTGGTCGGATCTCCCGCAGGTACGTCTCGGACTCCCGATCGTGCGGCGATAAGCCGAGAACCTCAAGGGCGGCTTCGACAACCGGGCGAGTCGCTGTGTCCTTATCGAGCATCGGCCAGCCGGTCTGTCGAGCAAGGACCCGTCCGAGCTCGGTCTTCCCGCTGCCGGGGTAGCCGCCGATCAGGATGACGTGCGGCTTCGATAGCCGGATTACGCCCCTGCGAGCCTGGTTCGGGTTGCGCACTACCCGCTTAGAGCGTGACTTGCTTTCGATCAAACCCTCGCCAACGAGCAGCCTCATCGCCTCGCTGATGGTGAAGACGCTGGTATCCCACTCTGCCGCCAGCTCTCGGGTCGACGGGAGCACCTGACCGTCGCGCAGCACGCCGGCTTCGATGTCGTTGCGGATGTGACGCGCCACCTGTTGGTGCTTGCTCTCTGTTGGCGAGAGGCGCGGACGGGGGGATGGCATGAGTTGTCCTCGCTGTGGATGTCGCTCGTCGCCACCGAGCCTATCAGTCACCTATCAGTTGTTCAGGGCGGAGCCCCTGCTCAACGGGACTCCAAAAAAGATCTTGAGCCAAACAGTTGGTATGTCGAGCTATCAACTGTTAGTGTCTGGTTATCGCAGCACAGCCGACGAGTCCGGCGGCAGACACACAGGCCAGAGGGAGTGTCAAGTTAACGGCTGATCTTGGTTGTTGAGGTGGTCAGTTGTTGGCCGGGGTGAGCCGGCCTTCGAAGGCGATCTGGAAGGCGTTCAGTGGTGCTTTCCAGCGCATGGTCCAGCGTCGGCGGCCGGCTCCGGTCGGGTCGAGGCTCATCAAGGCCATGTAGACGCACTTGAGTGCGGCCTGCTCGTTCGGGAAGTGGCCACGAGCTCGCACGGCCCTGCGGATACGGGCGTTGACGGACTCGATCGCGTTCGTGGAGCAGATGACCTTGCGGATCTCCACGTCGAAGGCGAGGAACGGCACGAACTCCGCCCACGCGTTCTCCCACAGCTTCACGATCGCCGGATACTTACGGCCCCACGCCTCGGCGAACTCGAGGAACCGCTCGGTGGCGGCGTCCTCGGTCGCCGCGGTGTAGACCGGCCGCAGCGCTTTGGCGATCTTGTCCCAGTCCTGCCGGGCGGCGTAGCGGAACGAGTTGCGCAGCAGGTGCACCACACACGTCTGCACGATCGTGCGCGGCCACACCGTCTCCACCGTCTCCGGCAGTCCCTTGAGCCCGTCACAGACCAGCATCAGCACGTCGGCCACGCCGCGGTTCTTCAACTCGGTGAGCACGTGCAGCCAGTACTTGGCGCCCTCGCCGCCGTCACCGGCCCAGATACCGAGGATGTCGCGGTGGCCGTCGACGGTGACCGCCATCGCGAGGTAGATCGGCCGGTTCGCGACCTGACCGTCCCTGATCTTGACGTTGATGGCGTCGATGAACACGACCGGGTAGACCCGGTCCAGGGGCCGGTTCTGCCACTCGGCCATGCCGTCCATGACCTTGTCGGTGATCGTGGAGATGGTCTGCTTCGACACCTCAGCGCCGTAGACCTCAGCCAGGTGCGCGGCGATCTCGCCGTGGGTCAGGCCCTTGGCCGACAGCGACAGGACCATGTCGTCGACGCCGGTCAGACGCCGCTGCCGCTTACGCACGATCTGCGGCTCGAACGTCCCGGCGGCGTCGCGTGGGACCCGCACCTCGACCGGCCCGACGTCGGTGAGCACCGTCTTGGTCCGGCTGCCGTTACGGGTGTTCCCGCTACCCCGACCCGCCGGGTCGTGCTTGTCGTAGCCGACGTGGTCGGTGATCTCCCCATCCAACGCCGACTCGAGGACCCGCTTCGTCAGCTGCTGCAGCAGCCCACCCTCGCCGGTCAGCTTCAACCCGTCACCACGAGCCCGATCGACCAGCATCGCGATCAACTGCTCATCCGTGACCGCACCCACCGGCTCCACGGCCGGCTGTCCCACGGTGGTCTCGGTCGTCATCTGGCGTCTCTCCCTTGATCGGTCGATCAGCCGTTATTTGTACAGTCCCATCTCCGATACGACCCCGCCGACGTGCGGGCCTGGTTCGACAAGAAAGCGGCCTGACGTGCCTATCGATGACCTGTGGTACCTGACCAAGCGGGGGCCGGACAAGAAGCGGCTCCCCTCCAAGCGGCATGGCCGGGGCAAACGCTGGCGGGTGCGCTACACCGATGCCGCCGGTGTGGTCCGCGAGAAGCTGTTTGAGCGCAAGGTCGACGCTGACGCCTTCGACCTGGAGGCCCGCGCCGGCATCGCGGAAGAGACCAAGGTCGACCAGGCGGAACGGCAGGTGAACTTCCGTGAGTACGGCGAGCGGTGGCGGCTCTCGCGGCAGATCGGGCAGGCCCTCGACTACCAGCGCCACACGGAGTCCCGCCTTCGGCACCATCTCTATCCGCATCTCGGCAAGCGGCAGATGCGGGCGATCACGGTCACGGACGTACTGGAGTGGGTGGCGCTCCTGTTGCGCAACAACGTGGCGCAGTCGTCGGTGAAGACCTACTTCGACCTGTTCAACGCCGTCATGAACGCCGCTGTTGCGGACAAGGTCATTTCCGACAACCCGTGCAAGGCGGTGCGGCTGTCGGCGATCCTGCGGGGCTTTTCCCGGGCTCCGAAGTGGGTTCCGACCGATGAGGACATGCTCGCCTTGGTCGACGCTGTTCCCGACCGGTACCAGGCGGCCATCTGGTGTGGTGCCGGTGAAGGGCTGCGCCTGGGTGAAGTGCTTGGCCTGGAGGACGGCGTGCGGTGCGTCGACCGGCCTCGCCAGGAGCTGCACGTGGTTCAGCAGCTTCGCTTCCACAAGAGCCAGTACGGGGGGTTCTACCTCGCTCCTCCGAAGGCTGGCTCTGTCGGTGACGTGGACCTCGACGACCATGTTGCGCTGGTGCTCGCCGAGCACGTCCGCAAGTACCCGCCTGCGTTGGTCGAGCTGTCCGACATCACCGCCGGAACTCCGGATCCAGGAAAGCAGGCGAAGTGCCGGGCGGTACCGCTGCTGTTCACCGACGAACAGGGTAGACCGATCCATGATCAGCGCTGGTCTGACCTGTGGCGTGGCTGGCGCAAGGCGGCGGGCTGGCCCGAGGAAGGCACCTTCCACTCCCTGCGGCACTACTTCGCCACTCGCCTGATCACCTCGGGCGCTGACCCGACCGACGTGCAGAACGCTCTACGGCACTCCAGCCTGCGAATCACGCTGGAGACCTACGTGCACTGGTGGCCGAAGAAGAACCGTCGCCGCAACATCGTCAGCACGGCGCTCCGGGAGGCTGCGGGTAACCGCTCCGGGGTGGCGCTTCCGGGCTGAGTTGTGCCGGATCTGTGCCAAATGATCAACGACCAGCGTTTCCACTGGTCGTTGACGGTATGGGTGGAGCTGAGGGGATTTGAACCCCTGACCCCCTCGATGCGAACGAGGTGCGCTACCGGTCTGCGCCACAGCCCCTCCGCCGGTGAACCGGCGTCGGTCCACCCGGTGTGTACCGGGCGGGCCGGCGACAAGGCTAACAGGTTCCCGGCCCGTCCCGCGAATCACCCCGGCGGAGCGACCCGGCCGCCGGGGTGATCACGCCGAGTGGGTTCCGCGACCGGACTGGTAGGGCCGACCGCGCAAGCCGCCGGTACGGCGATAGGAGACCGTGCCCCCGTTCGCTGCGGGCGGTAGGTCGGCCGGCCGGTCCAGGCCCATCGCGGCACGGCGGACGGCCTCCCGCTGGGCCGCCAGGCGACGCTGGGCCTCACGGCGGGAAGCCGCCCGGCGGGCCTGTTCGCGGCGGACCTCGGCCTGGCGGGCGGCCAGCCAGGCCGCGTCGCGGGCCTGCGCTCGGCGGCGCCGCTGGTCGGCGACGGCGCGCGAGCGCAGGTGCACCATGTACACCGCGAGCAGAGTGCCGGTGACCGCGAAGCTGATCCAAAATCCGGGTCCCACCACCAGCACGCCGACCAGCTCGACCGCGTTGAGCAGCAGCAACGCGGCGAGCACCCGGCGGCGCCGGTAGACGGCCGGGGTGTGCTGCCGGCGGCGCGGCGGACGACGACGAGCGCCGCCCGCGCGACGCGGGTCACCGGCGCCGCCGGCGCGGAGCCGAGTGCCACCGGAGCGGTCCGCCGGCGGCACGGCACGCAGCCGGTCCGGCCGGCGGGACCCGGCGGGCGGGCCGGAGATCGGGGTCGCGAGCCGACCGGCCAAGCCATCATCACTCAAGGTGACGACGAGAGTGCGGGGCGGGTTGACCGGGCGGCGGCCGGGGACAGTGCGACGTCGCCGGCGGCGCTGGAGCACCCGCGCCGTCGACTGCGCCCGCTCCGCCGCCAGCCGCTCGGTGGCGTCGTACCGGCGAACCAGGGCCGGCGCGAGGGCGAGCAGGCCGGCGGCGGCGAGGACGGCGAGGAGCACCGAGGTCGGCACCCTCACCCCTCCCGTCACCGAATTCGGAGCAACCGCCAACCGACCGCAGGATTTTCACCGATCAGCCTCGGGGACGAGGATCGTACGGGCGGGCTGCGCTTGCCGTAGCTTGCAGTTACCTGAGGTTACGGGCGCCCGTGCCCGATGGTGCCGCGCCGCGCCGATCGTCACGGGTGGGACGGTTCACCCGGTTGTCGCGCGCACCCGGTGCCAGCGAGCCAGCAGCCCACCCTCGGCGGCGACATCTTCGCTGGTCATCGCGTACCCGATATGGTCACGCCAGGTGCCGTCGATGTGCATGTATCGCAGGTGGTACGCCTCCTCGCGAAAGCCGAGCTTCTCCACCACCCGGCGGGAAGGCCGGTTCTCCGGTCGGATGTTCACCTCGACCCGGTGCAGCCCGCCCGGACCGAAAGCCTGGTCGACGGCGAGGGCCAACGCGGTCGGGATAACGCCCCGCCCGGCCACCCGGGAATCCACCCAGTAGCCGACGTATCCGGAGCAGAACGCCCGGCGCACGATGCTGCCGATGTTCACGTGCCCGACCAGGCGCTCCCGCCCGCCCGCGCGGAGGCAGACCACGAACGGCATCCCCTCGCCGGTCCGGGTGGAGCGGCGCTGGTCCCGGTACACCCAGCGAAAGGCCGCCGGCGAGTTCAGCTCGTCCCAGCCGCCGGGCAGGGAGGACTCCCAGGGCGCGAGCCAGGCTTGGTTCGCGCGGCGCACCTCGGACCAGGCCGTGGCGTCCGAACGCCGGTACGGTCGCAGCAGAACCGAACCGTCCGTGAGGGTGACCGGCCAGCCAGGCGTACGGCGTCCCAGAAGGCTCACCCGCCCGATCCTCCGCCCCCCGGCGCACCGGGGGCAAGTACCTTCACCGGCGGCGGTCCAGCAGGAGCACGTCCACGGTGGAGCCGGCGGCCGCGGTGGTGACCCGCTCACCGAGCACCATCAGCCCATTCGCCTCGGCCAGCCCGGCGAGTGTCAGCGGCCCCCCGCGCAGCGGCTGGACGGTGTAACCGCCGCCGCGCCGCTCGGCGACGTGCGCCGGGCGGAACTCGCGCAGCCCGGCCGGGGAGGAGACGGTTTCCAGCAGGTGCGCGCGGACGCTGGGCCGGAACACCGGCTCTGCACCGGCGAGCAGGTTGATCGCCGGCCGGGCCAGCACCTCGAAGCCGATCAGCGCGGCGCCCGGATCACCGGGCAGGCACACCACCGGGACCTCCTCAGGGCCGACCGTGCCGAAGCCGAGCGCGGTGCCTGGATAGAGCGCCACCGCGGTGAAAGTCACCGGCCCCGCCCGATTCCCCTCGCGCCGGGACATGATCCGCCGGACCATGTCGCCCGGCCCGGTGCCGGTGCCGCCGGTGGTGATGATCAGGTCGGCGCGCAGCGTCTGGTCCTCCAGCAGGCCGCGCAGCCCCTCCGGGTCGTCGTCGCAGATGCCCACCCGGTACGCGAGCGCCCCCGCCTCGGCCGCCGCGGCGGTCAGCGCGTGCGAGTTGACGTCGACCACCTGACCGGGTTGGCTGCCCCGGCCCACCTCGACGAGTTCGTCGCCGGTGGCCACAATGACCACCCGCGGGCTGGGGCGGACCACCACGTGCCCGATGCCCGTGGCGGCGAGCACCGCCACCAGCGCCGGTGTGACGTACGTACCGGCGCGGGCGAGCAGGACGCCGGCCGGGATCTCCTCACCGACCTTGCGGACGCCGTACCCGCGCTTGGGGGTGCGGCGGATCTCCACCGCGGCCATGCCCTGGTCGGTCCACTCCACCGGGACCACCACGTCGGCGCCGATCGGCAGGGGCGCCCCGGCGGCGACGGAGAAGCACGCCCCCGGGGTGAGCCGGACCGGGCGCCAGCTCGCGGCACCCAGATCGCCGACCACGTTGAGCCGGACGGTACGCCCGCCCGGTGAGCCGGCCTGGGCCGGGACGTAACCCACGCCCCGGCCGCCACCGGCGATGTCCTCCCACCGGGCCGCGTACCCGTCCACGGCCGCCTGGTCGAAGGCGGGAAAGGAGTGCGGCGCGACGATGTCCTCGGCAAGGACGTTGCCGTACGCCTGGGTGAGGTCGAGGTCGAGCGGAGGCAACGCGCGCAACCTGCGCAGCACGCTGCCCAGGTAGTCGGCGAGCGGCGTCAACTCGTTCGCGGCCGCCTCGGCGTCGGCCGTCGCGGTCATGTACTCGGACCACCCGACGAGTCGGAGTTGACGAAGTCGGCGAGCCACTTGCGGAAATCCGGACCGATGTCGTCGCGCTCGGCGGCGATCTGCACAACCGTCTGGAGGTAGCCCAGCGGCATGCCGGTGTCGTAACGGGTACCCCGGTAGACGATGGCGTGCACCGGCACCCCCTCGGTGCGCAGCAGCTCCATCGCGTCGGTCAGCTGGATCTCCCCGCCGCTGCCCGGGCCGGTCCGACGAATCGCGTCGAAGATTCGGCCGGGCAGGACGTAGCGGCCCAGCACGGCGAGGTTGCTGGGAGCGTCCTCCGGCTTCGGCTTCTCCACCATGCCGGTCACCTTGACGACCTCACCGACGTCGGTCAGCTCCGCCTCGGCCGGCTCGACCGACGCGATGCCGTACCGCTTGGTCTCGGCCGGGTCGACCTCGAAGAAAGCCAGCACCACGCCACCGGTGCGGGCCTGGAGCTCCAGCATCGCCGGCAGCAACGGCTGGTCGAGCTTGACGAACTCGTCACCGAGCAGCACCGCGAAGGGCTGGTCGCCGACGTGAGACTCGGCGTACCCGACGGCGTGGCCCAGGCCGAGCTGCTCCGGCTGCCGGCAGGTGTAGATGGCGGCCAGCTCCTCGGTCCGCTTGACGGCGGCGAGCAGTCCGGGCTTCTCCGCCAGCCGCTCCTCCAGGTCGGGGCGACGGTCGAAGTGGTCCACCATCGAGGTCTTACCCCGCCCGGTGATCAGCAGGACGTCGTTGATGCCGGCCTGGGTGGCCTCCTCGACGATGTACTGCAGCACCGGCCGATCGACCACCGGGAGGAGTTCCTTGGGAACTGCCTTGGTGGCCGGCAGGAACCGGGTGGCGAGTCCGGCGGCCGGGATGACGGCCTTGACCGCGCGGGGACGGCCGGTCGCGGCGGCCGACGTTGAGGGGTTCGCTGAGTGCTCCGACATGTCGCGAGACTATCGGCCACGGCCCTGTCGTGGCGGGTGAGGACCGGAAGACGCGCCGCCCCCCGGAGCCGGGCGCGCGGCACCGGGTGCGGCCCCGGGGCCGGTCAGTTCCGGACGGGCACGAGGGGCGGGGGTCGGCTCCGGGTCAGCCTGGACACTGCCGGCCCGGGGCAGACCGTCGTCCGGGCTGACCGCGCCGGCCGGCACCGGGATCTCCCGCAGCGGTGGCGTGGCGCGGGACACGACAGCGACCCGCCAGGTGTCCCGCCCGCCGGCCTTTGCCGCGTACAGCGCCCCGTCGGCGGCGTCCAGCACCTGATGCCCGGTGCCGCCGTTGTCGGGGTAGACGGCGATGCCGATGGAGACGGTCACCGGCACCAGGGCCGGTGCGCCCGGACCGTCGACGGTGATCGGCACCTCCCGGATGGCGACGCCGAGCCGCTCGGCCAGGATGGTCGCGCCTCTGGCGTCGGTCTCCGGCAGCAGCACCACGAACTCCTCGCCGCCCCGCCGGAACGCCAGGTCCACCTCGCGGATCTCGCCGCGCACCCGGCGGGCGAACTCGACCAGCACGGTGTCCCCGGCGGTGTGCCCGTAGGTGTCGTTCACGTGCTTGAAGCGGTCCAGGTCGAGAGCGAGGACGCTGAGCATCCGACCGAACCGGCTGGCGCGCTCCACCTCGCGACGGATGGACTCTCGCAGGTACCGGTAGTTCCACAGGCCAGTCAGCGGGTCAGTCAGGGACAGCCGCTGGGCCTCCTCGTGCACCCGCACGTTGTTCACCGCCACCGCCGCGTGACCAGCAAAGGTACGCAGCGTCACCACGTCGTCGTCGTCGAACTCGTCGTCGCCGAGCCGGTCGTACAGGGCCAGCACGCCGAGCACCGTCGCCGGGGCCGTGAGGTCCGGCGCGGGACCGTCGGGACGTGTCGCGCCCTCTCCGGGGGTCACGAACGGCACCGCCACGTACGTGCTGCAGCGCGGCTCTCCCGGCGGCGCGGCGGCCGACTCGACCCGCCCGTGACGCGGCTCCCCGGTCACCGCGACCGCACCCACCACACCGTCCAGCGGTATCCGCACCGGGCCGGGCCGGTCGGTGCGGGCCGTCAGTCCTTCCGTGCACTGCGCGACCAGCGCCCCGCCCCCGTCCACCAGCAGCAGTGCGCCGGCCCGGGAGCCGGTGGCCGCGATCGCGCTGTGCAGGATCACGCGCAGGATGCGTTGCAGGTCGTGGGTGCTGGCCAGGGTGTCGCCCAGCACCGCCAGGTGCCCGCGCAACTGGTCCCGGCTGCTGGTCAGCGCGGTCACGTAGGTCCCCGTCTCCCGGGTCATCCGGTTGAACGCACCAGCCAACCGCCCGATTTCGTCGCGGCTGCGCACCGGTACCCGCGCCGTCAGATCCCCTCGGGCCACCCGGTCGGCCGCACCGGCCAGCTCAACCAGTGGACGGGTGGTGGCCCGGGCCAGCCGCCCCGCGGCGGCCACCGCCAGCAGGGTGGCCACCAGCACGGCAGCCACCAGGGCGGCGTACAGGCCGGGTGGCTGGTCGCTGGGGACCGACAGCACCAGCGGCAGCGGCTGCCCCTCCGCCGGACCGACGCGCCGGATGTACCGGCCGTCCGCGGTGCCGACGACCCGCTCGCCGTCGAGCCCGCCGGCGGCGGCGAGCACCGCCTCGCGCACCCCGTCCGGCTCGGTGGTGTGACGGAGCCGGACGGGCGTGTCGGAGCCGTCGAGCAGGGTGACCGCTACACCGGTGACCGCCGCGAGCCGCGCCACGAAGGCCGGGTCGACGGGCTGCGCCGCGATGACGGTGCCCAGCGGCGACCCGGTGGTGTCGCGCACCTCCACCCCGGCGGCGAGGGCCCACAGCGGTCCGGCGGCCGGGGCGCCGACAGAGCAGTCCCGCCAGGGGGCCGGCGGCGCGTCCGGGGTGGCGTGCACGACACGGCCCGTCACGTCGGTCACCAGCACGGCGGCGGCCAAGCCCCGGCTGACCACCTGGCCGGCGGCGGCCGGGCGGTTGTCGGTCAGCGCCACCGCGTCGGCGGCGGCCCGTAGCTGCTGGCAGAGGGCGTCGACCGAGGTGCGCACGGCGGCTGCCGCGACGGCGAGCCGCTCGGCGGACCGGCTACGGTCGACGACCGTCACGGCCGACCCGACGAAGAACGCCCCGGCCAGCACCGGGCCGAGCACCACCGTCAGGAAGGCTGCGGTCAGGCGCCCGCGCAGTGTCACTCGGTCCCCCCGGAACTTCGCCGGCCGATGCTGCGATGCTGACACAGAGCCACCACTCGGCGAGCGCTGCGTCAGGAGTGTTGCGGTGCCAGATTTTTCTGATGAAGCGGAAGCGCGCACCGGCGCGAAGCGGGCAACCCGCGCCGCGCTGCTCGCCGGCCGCCGGGCGCTGACCGCGCCGCAACGGGCCGCGGCCGCCGGGCGGGTCCAGGCCGACCTGGTGGCGCTGGTGCGCCGACTGCGCCCGCACCGCATGACGGCGTACGTGCCGGTAGCCTCCGAGCCGGGCGGCCGGGACCTGCCGGCGGTGCTGCACGCGGCGCTGCCGCCGGACGGCGAGCTGCTGCTGCCGGTGCTCCGCGACGACCTCGACCTGGACTGGGCGCCCTGGACCGGACCGGACGCGCTGCTGCCGGCCGGGCGGGGAATGCGGGAGCCGGCCGGGTCCAGGCTCGGGGTGACCGCCGTGGCCGGGGCGGAGCTGGTGGTGGTGCCGGCGCTGGCGGTGGACCGCCGGGGAGTGCGGCTGGGCCGGGGTGGCGGGTCGTACGACCGGGCGCTCGCCCGCGTTTCGTCGACCGCGTTGACCGTGGTGCCGCTGCACGACGGCGAGTTGGTCGAGGCGCTGCCCGCCGAGGCGCACGACCGCCGGGTCCGTGCCGTGGTCACCCCCGCCGACGGGCTGCGTGCGCTGGATCCCACTTCGCGGGTGTGACCGGCCCACCCAGGTGTCGCGCCCCACACTTCCGCTGGACGAATCCGCCGGTGATGACGCACCATTGGCACTCGAAGATGTCGAGTGCCAACCCGGCCGTGCCAGATCCGGAGGAGAACGTGCCCACGTACCAGTACGCCTGCACCACGTGCGGCCACCAGCTCGAGGCGGTGCAGTCCTTCTCTGACGAGCCGCTGACCGAGTGCCCGGCGTGTGAGGGGCGGCTGCGGAAGCTGTTCAACTCCGTCGGCATCGTGTTCAAGGGCTCGGGCTTCTACCGAACCGACTCCCGTTCCGCCAGCTCCGACTCCAGCTCCGACTCCGGCAACGGCCCCGCTGCCGACAAGCCCGCCGCGTCGAGCGGCGACGCCGGCTCGTCATCGACCAGTTCGTCGACGTCCGGCTCCTCACCGTCGTCGACCGGCTCGGCCGGCGGTTCCACCGGCGGCTCGACGAAGGCCCCGGCCGCCAGCACCTCCAGCTGAGGGGCCACGGAAGGGTCCCTGCTTGACGCCTCGCGTTGACCAGGGACCCTGGCGTGACGCCTCGACCGGATCAGTCCCAGTGCGGCGGGCGCTCGGCCAGCAGCCACTCGTCGTGTCCGGTCGAACGCTCGCCCCAGCCCCGGTCGGTGTCGTCGGTGGTCTGCTCGGGCAGCACCACGAAATCGTCGTCGCTCAGGTCGACCCGCCGGTCGTCGTCGCCACGCACGCCGGATGTCCCAGGCTCCTCGGTGCCCACGAGCGGCAAGACTAGCGCAGCGCCGCCGCTCGCCGGCTGGGCGCAGCCGGCCACCGCGGACCTGGCGCACGGTCCGGAAGCGGCGAGCGCGTCCGCCGGCACCGTCGTCTCCCGCTCGGCGCGGCGGCCCCGACCACCGTCTCCCGCTCGGCGCGGCGGCCCCGACCACGCATTCGCCGGCATGGGCAGTCGCGTTGGTAGCGTCGGACGGCGTGACGACCCCCGGCAGTTCCCCGGACGACTACTGGCGACGGCCCGACCCGGGGCCGGGGGACCAGCCGGCCGCCCCCGACGAGCCCGCCGCGTACCGGCCGGCGGCCCACCCGACGCCCGGCGGATACGCCGGTCCGCCGCCGACCACGCCTCCACCGACCGGTTGGCGCCCACCGCTACACGTGCAGCCGCCACCGCCCCGGCGACTCCCCCCGCAGGACCTGGCCGAGCTGGATCTGGCCGAGCAGCGGGCACAGCACGTCACCTGGACCGTCGCCGCCGTGGCCGGCATGGTGCTGCTGGTGCTGATGTGCCTGCTCTGCTCGCGGTTGATCTTCTGAGCCGGGTCAGAGGGTGTTGCCCCAGACCGCCTCGGCACCGGAGTGGCCGGTGAGGTAGACGTACACGAGGCTGACGCCGGCCAGGACGACCACCACCACCGACAACGCCGGGGTCGCCCAGAACGGAAGCTTCGGGACACGGGGGTGACCGCTGGTCACCACGAGCAGCAGGACGGCGGCCACGGCCAACGGCAGCACGTACCGAAACAGGAGGTCGCCGTACCGCGAGTGTTCGAAGATCTGATCGACGATCGGGCCCTGCAGTCCGCGGGCGACGAACACGTCGGTCAGCGCCTCGCCGGACTGCACCGCCACCCAGGCGGTGACCGGCGCCGCCACCGCCAGCAGCACGATCGCCCAGTCGATGCGGGACCGGAACCGGGGCAGCGCCACGTACGCGATCGACAGCAGCGCGAGCAGCGGTACGAACACCACGACCGCGTGTACGACCAGCGCATGCACCGGTAGACCCTGGATCTCCTTGAACATCGGCACCTCCGGCAGACGCGATCGCGGGAGGTCAGCCTACGGTGCGCCGGCCCACCCGCCCAGGACTCTCACCGGGGCTACACGCGCCCCCGCCCGGACCGGTTCACGTGCTTCCCCGTTCCGGCGGTGGTCGTGGCGACCACGTTCGGGAGCTCGGTTGTCGACCTCCCACCCGCGTGCTGTCATTGGCACATGTCCAGTGGTGAGGAGTTGCTCCGGTCGAAGGGCCTTCGGGTCACCCGGCCGCGCCTCGCCGTCCTCGAGGTGCTGGCCTCGGGCGGCCACCTCGAGGTGGAGGAGATCACCCGCCGGGTCCGGGAGCGCCTCGACTCGGTCTCCACCCAGGCGGTCTACGACGTGCTCGGCGCGTTGTCCCGGGCCGGCCTGTCCCGCCGGATCGAACCCGCGGGCAGCCCGGCCCGCTACGAGGCCCGGGCCGGCGACAACCACCACCACGTGGTCTGCCGGGGCTGCGGCGAGATCGCCGATATCGACTGCGCTGTCGGCAGCGCGCCCTGCCTCGACCCGCACCCCGCGCACGGGTTCGAGGTGGACGAGGCGGAAGTGACGTTCTGGGGGCTCTGCCCCACCTGCCAGGTCCACCGCTCCGCCGACGTCCGACGGTGAGGGCCGGTCGTTCACCGTCCTCGACAACCCGGTCGCTCACCGCGTTCGCCCCGGCGCCCCCGAACCCGGCGTCGGGCGTCAGGCCCCGTCCGGCGTCCGTGCGAGGGCGGCCCACGGCTCCTTGCCCGGGGTCTGCGCCCCGGCCGGGCAGGAGCGCCGGTAGTCGCACCAGCCACAGCGCGGCCCGGGTGTGACAGGAAAGGACTGGTCCGGATCGGCGCCGCCGGCGACCGCACGCTCGGCGGCCATGATGTCCCGGGCGGTCTGCTCGGCCCGGGTGAGTTGCCGGGCAAGCGACTCGGCGGTGTGCTCGTGCGCGGCTACCGTCCCGGTCGGCAGGTGGTGCAGCTCCACCCGGTGGCACGGGCGACGGAACGTCCGCTCGGCCGCGTACGCGTAGAGCGCCAACGCCTGCGAGCCCCGCGCGTCGTCCGCGTCCAGCCCGCTGCGGCCGGTCTTGTAGTCCACGATGACAAGTTCGGGGCCGACCGGTCCGGGTCGGGAGTCGATGCGGTCGGCGCGGCCGTTGAAGGCCAGCACCCCGGTCTTCACCGCGACCACCCGCTCCACGCCCACCGGGTCGGCGCTCGGGTCCAGCGTCTCGACGTACGCCTCGAGCCAGCTCAGCGCCCGCCGGTAGGCGGCCCGCTCCTGCTCGTCGTCGCGGTACCCGTCGCGGACCCAGGTGCCCTTGAGCAGGGTGCCCACCACTTCCGGGCGACGCCGCGCGGCGGGCAGGGCGAACCAGTTCTTCAGGGCGGTGTGGACACTGGCGCCGAGCGAGTTGTGCGCCCACGGCGGGCCCTTCGGTGGGGCTGGTCGGTCCAGGTACGAGTAGCGGTAGCGCCGGGGGCAGTCGGCGTAGGCCCCGAGCCGGCTGGGGGTGCAGACGAACAGCCGCTCCGGCATGCCCTCGAAGCCGAGCTGCTCGGGCTCCGGGCCGCGGGGCCGGGGGGTGGCCGTGGATGGTCGTCCGGCGGAGGAGGGTCGTCGCACACCGTGATCCTGCCATCCACCCCCGACCGGATCAGACCATGGTCGCGTACTGCTCCACGAACGCGGCCACCGCGTCGGCGATGAGCTGCACCGCGATCGCGGCCAGGAGCAGACCGGCGATCCGGGTCAATACCTCGATCCCACCGGGGCGCAGCACCTTGACGATGCCGCCGGAGAAGCGCAGCACCACCCAGACCGCGAGCATCACCGCGACGATGGCGGCCGCGATCGCGGTGACGTCGGCTGCGCCGTCGGCCTGCTGCACGAAGAGCATGGTGGCGACGATGGCACCGGGGCCGGCGAGCAGCGGGGTGCCCAGCGGCACCAGCGCGATGTTCGAGGTGGCCTGCTGGCTGGGGTCGTCCGCCTTACCGGTCAGCAGTTCGAGAGCGACGAGCACCAGCAGCAGTCCGCCGGCGGCCTGGAGCGCGGGCAGGTCCACATGCAGGTAGTCGAGCAGGGTCTGCCCGGCCACCGCGAAGATCACGATCACCCCGAGCGCGAGCGCGACCGCCTGCCACGCGGCCCGGTTCCGGTCCCGCGCCGCCAGCGGACCGGTCAACGCGAGGAAGATGGGCATCATGCCCGGCGGGTCGACGATCACCAGCAAGGTCACGAAAACCTCACCGAAGAGCTTGAGATCCACCCGAACAACCTAGCGGTGCGATCACGGCTGGCAACTCGGATCACCCGGAAGCGACCTCGGTCACCCCGGCTGCGGCGATCCGCTCGTACGCCTCGTCACCGGTGGTGAACGCCCCCAGACGGACCGTCTTGTGCGTGCCGTGGAAGTCGGACGATCCGGTCGTCAGCAGGCCCAGCTCGGCGGCGAGGGCGTGGACGTGCGCCCGCTCGGCGGGCGAGTGGTCCTCGTGATCGGCCTCCAGCCCCATCAGCCCGGCGGCGGCGAGGTCCGCGATCAGCGCGTCGGGCACGATCCGCCCCCGCCTGGTGGCGCGCGGGTGGGCGAAGACCGGTACCCCGCCGGCCGCGCGGACCAGCCGGACCGCGCGGAAGACGTCGATGTCCTCCTTGGGTAGTCGATATCGCCCACCCAGCCAGTGCGGGCCGAACGCCTCGGTGGTGGTGGCGACCAGCCCGGCCCGGATGAGCGCTTGGGCGATGTGCGGCCGGCCGACTGTCCCGCCGCCCGCCCCGGCCAGGATCTCCGGCCAGCTCACGTCGACGCCGTCCGCCTGTAGCAGCCGGACGATCCGCGCACCGCGTTCCTCGCGGGCACGGCGCACCCGGGCCAGTTCCGCGACCAGTTCCGGGGCGTGCGGGTCGAAGAGGTACGCGAGCAGGTGCAGCGGTACCGGAGGCTCCTCGCCGTACCATCGGCAGGACAGCTCCGCTCCGCGTATCAGGCACAGCCCGGGCGGCAGCGCACGGACGGCCGGTTCCCAGCCGGCGACGGTGTCGTGATCGGTGATCGCGACGACGTCGAGGGCGGCCTCCGCCGCCGCCCGGACCAGCTCGGCGGGGGTGAGCGTGCCGTCGCTGGCGGTGGAGTGGGCGTGCAGGTCGATCCGCGTGCTCATCGCCCGACGCTACCCGGCGGTGGGCGCTGGGCGGCTCGGTCGTCTGCCCGGTCGCCGGATCCCACCGTCGCCACGAACTCACGGGACGCCTCCTCCCGAAGATCACTGCTTGCCACGATCCACCTCCGCACCGCGTCCCGCCCGGCGGGTTCCCACCGAGAATGGTGTGCGGTCATTCGATGTTCGGGCAGCAGCCCTCAGGCACCGTCGTCGGCCTTGGCCTCGTCGGCCTCCTTGCCCAGCCGCGCCTCGACCGCCTGCGGCTCGTACATCTCCTCGACGACCCGTAGGTAGAGTTCGTTCGGGTTGGGCAAATTCTTGATCTCGCGCAGCGCCTGCTCCTGGCCAGCCGACTCCAGCACGAACGTGCCGTAGTTCAGCGCCCGCCCGGCCGGCGTCTGCTCATATTTCATGTCCGTGACGCGGACCAGCGGCATCATCGCGACCTGACGGGTGATAATGCCGTTGACCACCATGACCCGTTTGTTGGTCAGGATGAAGCGGTCGTACCACCAGTCGGCGACCCGCCATGCCACCCAGCCCATCACCGCGAACCAGAGCAGTACGGCGACGGTGGTGAGGGCGCCCACGTCCCGTCCGGCGAGGAAGCCGGACAGGTAGCCGAGCACGAAGGTGGCGGCCACGCCGATGAGTAGCGGCGTGGCCAGATGAATCCAGTGCCGCTTCCACTCGCCCCGATACCGCTCGGTGGGGAAGAGATAGCGCGCGACGAGCGAACTCGGCTCGTCCTCCAGGGGCAGCACCCGGCGCGGCGCCATACCGGAGGCGTCGGCCCGTAGGCCGGCCAGTTCGTCCTCGGAGATCTCAGGCGACTGGTAGCCAGCCTCGGGGTCGCGGATCCACGCCCGGCCGGACGGACCCTCGCCCGGGTAGCCCGGACCGTCACCAAGACCAGCGTCGTCCGAGAGGGAGGGGCCGCCGGGGCGGCCGGGATCAGAGCCGTAGCCGAGACCGTCATCCGGGTCGACGCGGGGGATTGGTTCCGTGTCTCGTTCCCGGCGCTCCCGGTCGGGATCGTCGGGGTCGAAGGGTGGACCGGAGGGGCTACCCATGGGTGGCTAGGCGACGATGTTGGTGAAGAAGTCGCCGAACCCCTGGGCGATGTCCACGATGCCGCCCCCCAGGGACTTGAAGACGTCGGCGGCGGAGTTCGGCCGGTAGGCGACGAAGAAGATCAAGAATGCGATGCCGGCCCAGGTGAAGACCTTCTTGACCATGGCGGGCCATCCTCTCGCGCGGCGCCGGGTCCGAATACCGCAGCAGTACTCAGGGTATCAGCGTGATGTCGTACAGTTACTCCTGCGTCCGTTCTCCGACATTCCGGGTGACTTGTCAAGCCTTCCCGTGCAGGTACGGAGACGGTGCGCCGTACACGAGCCCGGGTGGCGTCCACTCGGAGAGGTCGTGCAGCACCACGTCCTCGGCGAGCAGATGTCCCGCACTCGCCGGCCAGGCTATCGCATACAGCCACATTCCCCGAGCCTCACCGGCGTACGCGCTTCGATCCGTCGGCGAGTTCGCGAGCCACAGTGGAGTCGGGTGGCCGGCCACCCGGATCCGGGCCTGCCCGTGGTGCTCCGGATGCCCCGGACCCGGGCCGGTCAACGCCTCGGCGAGCTGCGGCCCCGGGTCCGGCCCGATGATGCCGGCGAAGCGCGTGCCCAGTCCGACGCCCGGTTCCTCGGCGACGAAGAGCAGGTCGGCCGGACCGCCGCCGAGCGGCTCCGGCCCGGCACAGGCGACCACCGTGGCGCGCACCCCGGTGCGGTCGTCGCCGGCGTACGCGACCCCGGTCATTGTCCAGCCCTGCGGCAACGGCCACGGGCACCACAACGGCACCGCCGGCCGGTGCGGCGGCTCGGCGTCGACGGTGACCCGGTCGACGACGCTGGCCACGATCTCCGCCCCGATGTGCTCCGGCACGTGCAGCGGCGGGACCGGACCGCACCGTAGGCACCGTGACTCCGAATGCATGAGGTCCGGCGGGCGGACCGCGCCGCCGCACCGGGGACAACTCACCTCGACGCTCACCACCCCACCGTCACCCTGGCGACCTCCGACGTCAAGCGAAGCGCCACTTTCGGTTTACCAGCCGTAACCAGCAAGCGCCCCGCGGCCCGCGACCGGCGACGCACCGTCGGCAGCACACCGCGCCGGTGATCGTCCGGGCCGACAGCACACCGCGCCGGCGATCAAACGGGCGCCCGGCGGCACACCGCGCCGACCACCGTTCAGACCGGCGGCCGCTCGGCGTACGCGCGGATCCAGGCATGCATGGCGATGCCACTGGCCACCCCGGCGTTGATCGACCGGGTGGAGCCGTACTGGGCGATGGAGAAGAGCTGGTCGCAGGCGGTCCGGGCGGCGTCGGACAGGCCCGGCCCCTCCTGGCCGAAGAGCAGGACGCATCGCCGGGGCAGCGTGGTGGTCTCCAACGGTCGGGAGCCGGGCAGGTTGTCGATACCGACCAGAGGCAGGCCCACGCCGGCCGCCCAGGCGACGAGGCTCTCGATCGTCTCGTGGTGCCGGACGTGCTGGTAGCGATCGGTCACCATCGCGCCCCGCCGGTTCCACCGGCGCCTGCCGACGATGTGGACCTCGGCGGCGAGGAACGCGTTGGCGTTGCGGACCACCGTGCCGATGTTGAGGTCGTGTTGCCAGTTTTCGATTGCCACATGGAACGCGTGTCGGCGCCGGTCCAAGTCCGCCACGATCGCCTCGCGCCGCCAGTAGCGGTACCGGTCGACCACGTTGCGCCGGTCACCGGTGGCGACCAGCTCCGGGTCATACCGCGGGTCGTCCGGCGGGTCGCCCGTCCAGGGCCCGACACCGACGTCAACCTGCTCACCGCCAACGGTCGGCGGGGCGGCACCTGGCGAACACACGCCTTGAGGGTACGACCACCCGGCCGGTCCGTCAGCGCAGCCCCAGCGCGCCGCCGAGCCGGTCGAGGAGTCGACGGTCGGCGGGACCCGCCGACCCGTCCCCGCCCGGCTCGGCCCGGCACACCCGGGCCGCGACCGACTGCACCCACTGCCGGTAGGCGGCAGAGTCGGCGGGGTCCGCCCGCCGGTCCAGCACGCGGGCCGCAGCGCGGGCGGCGGCGAGCACGTCGACGAGGTCGGCAAGCCGGCCGCCTGGCAGCGGCGCGCCGTCGTGGCGGGCGTAGATGGCGGCCACCACGGCGCGGACCAGGTCACTGTCGAAGGCCCGGCCGGCGGCGACGGCGTCGAGCCCGGCCACTCCCGCGGCGACACCGCGTGCTGGACGCCCCGGGCCCGGCAAGGCGGCGGCCACGACCACCCGAGAGGGCAGGGTGGTGAGCAGGTCCCACTCGGCGGCGGAGTAGACGGCGGTGGTCAGCGGTGCGGCGCGGCGGCCGGCAGAGGACGGCTCTCCGGCGACGGAGTGGCTCATGGGAACCTCCGGCGTCAGCATATGCCTCGGTTCACCGGGCAGAACCCCTTCCAATCGCAAACGCCGGGAGGGCCTGCCGCACCGGACGCCGACGCGTCCGGTGCGGTAAGCGGGGTCAGCGCGGCTCGGGGAAGCTCGGCCGCTCCGGGTCAGCGCCCTCCGGCACCGCGGTCGCCGCGTACTCCTTCTTCGGCACCATGACCTTGCGCCGGAAGACACAGACCAGCGTGCCGTCCTGGTTGCAGCCGCGGGTTTCGACGGCGACCACGCCGCGGTCCGGCTTCGAGGAGGACTCCCGCTTGTCCAGGACCGTGGTCTCGCCGTAGATCGTGTCGCCGTGGAACGTCGGGGCAACGTGCCGCAGGGACTCGATCTCCAGGTTCGCGATCGCCTTGCCGCTGACGTCTGGCACGGACATACCCAGGAGCAGCGAGTAGATGTAGTTGCCGACTACCACGTTCCGCTTGAATTGGCTGGACGTCTCGGCGTAGTGCGCGTCCAGATGCAGCGGATGGTGGTTCATGGTGAGCAGGCAGAAGAGGTGATCGTCGTACTCGGTGACCGTCTTGCCCGGCCAGTGCCGGTAGACCGCGCCGACCTCGAACTCCTCGTAGTAGCGGCCGAACTGCATCCTTGTCCCCTTCGACGGACGGCGATGGAGTTCGGCACAGCATGCCTTATCGGGGGTTAAGGCGGGTGTACGGGGCGACAGCCGTGGGGAAATGTCACATCGACCCGACCGGGGCGCGGACGCAATGAGCGGCGGGGCCCTCCCCGGCACCCGCCGCCCACGCTCTGATGTCAGGATTCTGCCGCACGCGGCACGTTACCGACAGAGACGAGAATCACATTTATCTTTTTGTGACACTACCCTCGGTTACCGAGATCACTTCCAGGAGTGATCTCCAGCATGGGGGTAGCTCCACGTCGCAACCCAAGTTACCCATTCGTAACGGCTATCGCGGCACGCCGGGATTGGAGCGCTCCCATCACGCCTGGTCACGCAAATGCGACGTGCACATGCGCAACGCATCCGCGCCCACAACCAACCCGATCGATGACGATGATCGCCGGCGGCCAGTCCCGGAGCCGGGGCGTTTCGTCCCCCGGAGGGCGGGAATTCGACGAGGTACGCCCTGGTTCCACCAGACGTAGCTAATCCGCGGTGATCGGAGAGATTCCCATGGCAACCGTTGAGCTGACCACGGCAAACTTTGACGAGGTGACCAGCCGCGACGGCATCGTGCTGGTCGACTTCTGGGCCGACTGGTGCGGCCCGTGCAAGCGGTTCGCCCCGGTCTACGAACGCTCCTCGGCGAAACACCCCGACATCGTCTTCGGCAAGGTCGACACCGAGGCGCAGCAGGAGCTGGGCGCGAAGTTCGACATCCGCTCCATCCCGACCATCATGGCGATCCGCGACGGCGTCATCGTGTTCGCGCAGCCGGGCGCGCTCCCCGAGTCCGCCTTGGAGAACCTGATCGAACAGGTCGAGGCGCTCGACATGGACGACGTCCGCCAGAAGCTCGCCGAGCACAAGCACTGAGATACGAGGAAGCCCTTCCGGGCGCCTTCGCCCGACACGGGAATCCACTGTCAGCACCCCCGCGCCGCGGCCGGCCCCGATCCGGGGCCGGCCGCGGTGGCGCATCCCCCGGCCGGTTTCGCCGTCGGAGTTCTGCGGGCCCCGATCCTTCCCGGGCTCGGCGACGACGAGACGACCGCCTGAGTCGTGCGCTCGGCGGCATGCCCCGACCTCCGGAGATACAGTCGGCGGGTGCGCTCACCTCAGCAGATCCTCGCCGGCTCCGCCGTGATCGCCGTCGTCGGCGCGTCCCGCGATCCGCGTAAGGCCGCGCACAGCGTTCCGGCGAAGATGCAGCGGTACGGCTGGCGAATCATCCCGGTAAACCCGATCGCCGACGAGCTGTTCGACGAGCGGGTCTACCGCTCGCTGTCCGAGATCCCGCATCCGGTCGATCTGGTGGACGTGTTCCGGCCGGCGGCGGATGCGGTGGAGGTCGTCCGCGAGACGGTGGCGATCGGCGCGCCCGCGGTCTGGCTCCAACTCGGCATCGTCTCCGCCGAGGCGCGGCGAATCGCGGAGGAGGCCGGCATCGACTACGTCGAGGACCGCTGTCTGGTCGTCGAGCGCGCCGCCGCCGGCCTGACCCGCCTGGGCTGACCGCCCCGCTCCCCAGGACCGAAGCAGCTCAAAGCTTGTACTCCTTGAGCAAACCGCGAGAGATGATGGTCTTCTGGATCTCCGAGGTACCCTCACCAATGAGCAGGAACGGCGCTTCGCGCATCAGCCGCTCGATCTCGTACTCCTTGGAGTAGCCGTAGCCACCGTGGATACGGAACGCCTCCTGGACCACCTCGGCGCAGTACTCGGAGGCGAGCAGCTTGGCCATGCCGGCCTCGACGTCGTTGCGTTGGCCGGCGTCCTTGAGCCGGGCGGCGTTGACCATGAGGGCGTGCGCGGCCTCGATCTTGGTGCCCATCTCGGCGAGCTTGAAGGCGACGGCCTGGTGCTTGGCGAGCGGCTGACCGAAGGTGCGGCGCTGCTGGGCGTACGCCACGGCGAGCTCGAAGGCGCGGATCGAGATGCCGCAGGCACGGGCGGCCACGTTGACCCGGCCGACCTCGATGCCGTCCATCATCTGGTAGAAGCCGCGGCCGACCTTCTCCTCACCACCGAGCACCGCCGTGCCGGGGACGGTGACCCCGTCGAGCACCATCTCGGTGGTCTCGACCCCCTTGTAGCCCATCTTGTCGATCTTGCCGGGAATGGTCAGCCCCGGGGCGGTCTCGCCGAAGCCCGGCTCCTTCTCCAGCAGGAAGGTGCTCATGTTGCCGTAGACCGAGTCGGCCCCGGTGTCGGTCTTGACCAGCGTGGCCACCACCGCGGAGTACGCGCCGTTGGTCAGCCACATCTTCTGACCGTCGAGGACGTAGTTGTCGCCCTCACGCGCCGCCTTCGACTTGATCGCCGAGACGTCGGATCCGCACTCCGGCTCGGACATCGAGAACGCGCCACGCACCTCACCGGTGGCCATCTTCGGCAGCAACCGGGCCTTTTGCTCGGCCGAACCGTGTTGGGAAATCAAATACGCCACGATGAAGTGGGTATTGACGATGCCGGAGATCGACATCCAGCCTCGGGACAACTCCTCGACCACCAGGGCGTACGTCAGCAGGGACTCGCCCAGGCCACCGTGCTCCTCGGCGATGGTCAGGCCGAACAGCCCCATCTCCCGCATCCCGTCGAGGATGTCGGTCGGGTACTCGTCGGCGTGCTCCAGCCGCTGGGCATGCGGGATGATCTCCTTGTCCGCGAACTCCCGGACGGTTTCCAGGATCGACCGCTGCACGTCGGTCAGGCCGGGCGTCTGGGCGAGTCGGGCCATCTCAGCCTCCGGGGTCGACGCATTACTCACAGGTAACTGAACGCTCGGTCAGTATCGGCCGCGCAGACGACGCCGCCAAGGTGGCCAGTCGACACAACCGCTGTGAAAAGGTTCACCGCTCGGGGTAGCGTCCGGCAATAGGGCTGTGATCCGGCAGGAGGAGGAGACCGTGAGCCAACCACCGCCGCCGGACCCGGACCGGCCGCCGTCACCGTGGGAGCAGCCGCCGCCGGGCCAGCCGCCGCCCCCACCGCCCGGGTACGACCCGAGCCAGCCCCCACCGCCCGGGTACGACCCGAGCCAGCCCCCACCGCCCGGGTACGACCCGAGCCAGCCCCCACCGCCCGGGTACGACCCGGGCCAGCCGCCGCCGCCCCACGGTGCGCCCGCGGGCCAGCCGTACGGGCCGCCACCGCCGTACCCCCCCTACGGGCCGCCGGCGGCCGCCGGGCGCGGCATGAACGTCCTGGCGATCCTCTCCCTGGTGTTCGCCTTCGTGTTCGCGCCCGCCGGCATCGTGCTCGGGCACCTCGCCAAACGGCAGTTGCGCACCAGCGGCGAGGAGGGGGAACAACTCGCCACCTGGGGACTGATCCTCAGCTATGTCTTCACCGGGCTCGGCGTGCTCGCCTGCTGCGGATGGATCGCCCTGGTCGCGATCACCGGCAACGACGGCACGTCGTACTGAGCGATCCGGACCGGCGGCACCGCACCGGCCCGAATCGTCCCCGTCCAGACCGCTGCCGGTCGGGTCCGCCGCCCGCGTGATCAGCGGAACTGCGCCTCGCGGACGCTGTTGCCTCCATCCACCACCAGCATCTGGCCGGTAATGTACGAGGCCGCCGGCGAGCAGAGGAACGCGATTGCCGCCGCCACCTCGTCCGGAGTGCCGGGGCGGCCAACCGGGGTGCCCAGACCCTGTTTGATCTCGGCCATCGTCGAGGCAGCGGTGTGGATGGTGCCCGGGGCAACCGCGTTGACGGTCACCCCGTCCGCGATCATCTCCATCGCCAGCGCCCGGGTCAGCCCGACAACACCCGCCTTGGCCGCCGCGTAGGCGGCCTCGGTCGGCAGGGCGTTGACCGGGCCGGCGGTCGCCGCCAGGTTCACGATCCGACCCCAGCCCCGTTCCGCCATCCCGCCGATGAACGCCCGGCTACACAGAAAGGCCGTGGTCAGGTTGCGGTCGATCTCACCCCGCCACTCGTCGTAGCTGAGCTGGGCGACCGGCCGCAGCACCTCCGGGCTCGCCCGGCTGGCCAGGCCCGCGTTGTTCACCAGAACCTCCACGTCACCGAGCTGGTCCGCGACGGCGTCGGCCAGCGCCCCGACCTCCGACTCGTCGGTGAGGTCCGCGACGAAGCCGGTCACGCCCAGCTCGCTGGCCCGCTCGTGGATGCGGCGGGTGGTGGAGACGATGGCGACCCGGGCGCCCAGGTCGCCGAGGCGACGCGCGGTCGCGTACCCGATGCCGTCCGGGCTGCCTGCCCCGGTGACCAGGGCGACCCTGCCGTCAAGCCGCATGGTGACCGGCTCCGGCAGGGGCGCCGGCTCGTCCTGACCGGCCAGGCCGGTGGTCAGCCGGCTGCGGCGGGCCAGACCGGGACGACTCGCGTCCCGTCTCGGTCGGCTGCCGGCTCTCGCGTCAATCGCCATGCCAGGATCCTGCCCGCTCACCGAGGTCGGAGCAACGCGGCACCCGGGTGCGGTGTGCTCAGGTTCACCCACGGCTGATTACCCTGACGACTCACCCGTACCCCGATGGAGAGCAGACGATGACCTACAACCCGCCGTCCGGCGGCTGGCAGGACCCGGCGTGGTCCGGTCAGCAGTCGACGCCGCCGGCCGACCCGACACTCCCGGTGAGCGGTCAGCCCGTCCCCGCCCAGCCCACGGGCGGCGACCCGTACGCGCCCACGAGCCCGTACGCGAGCCCGTACGCCGACCCGTACGCGGGCGTCCCGCAGGCCGCGGGCCACCCCACGCCCGACCCGTACGCGGGGACTGGCTACCCGCCGCCGGCGTACCCCGGCTACGGGCACGCACCGCCACGGACCAACAGCATGGCGATCATCGCCCTGGTGCTGTCGCTGGTGGGCATCGCGTCCTGCATCACGGCACCGATCGGCGCCATCCTCGGCCACCTGGCGCGCAAGCAGATCCGGCAAACCGGGGAGGGCGGCGACGGCATGGCGAAGGCCGCCATCATCGTCGGCTGGATCCTGACCGGTCTGTTGGCGCTGCTGATCGCCTTCTACGTGGTGGTGATCATCTTTGCCATCGCCTCCGAGTCGAGCAGCGGCAGCAGCTTCTGACCGGCGGTGGAGGGCCGCGTGCCGCCCGGGTCCGGTGCGGGCGGCACGCGGCGGCAACTACTCCGACAACGGGGTGAAGGCCGAGGTGCGGGTCATCCCGGCCGCCCGGCCCTTGGCCGCGATCACCAGGGCCATCTTGCGGGACGCCTCGTCGATCATCTCGTCGCCGAGCATCACCGCGCCGAGCCTGCCGCCCGCTTCCGAGGTGTAGTGCTCGTACGCGTCCAGGATCAACTCGGCGTGGTCGTAGTCGGCCTGGGCCGGCGAGTAGACCTCGTTCGCGACGTCGATCTGGCCTGGATGCAGCACCCACTTGCCGTCAAAGCCCAGCGCCGCCGAGCGCTTGGCCACCTCGCGAAACGCGTCAACGTCCCGAATCTGCAGGAACGGTCCGTCGATGGCCTGCTTGTCGTGCATCCGGGCGGCCATCAGGATGCGCATCAAGATGTAGTGGTAAGGGTCGCCCGGGTAGTCCGGGATCAGTGCGCCGACCACCAGCGACTTCATGTTGATCGACGCCATGAAGTCGGCCGGGCCGAAGATGATGGTCTCCACCCGTGGCGAGGCGGCGGCGATCGCGTCGACGTTCACGAGCCCGGCGGCGTTCTCGATCTGGGCCTCGATCCCGACCCGGCCGACCTCCAGACCGAGCGTCTTCTCCAACTGGGTGAGTGTCATGTCGAGCCACTGCACCTGGGCGGCGTTCTGCACCTTGGGCAACATGATGCAGTCCAGGTTGGCGCCGGCGCCCTCGACGACATCGATGACGTCCCGGTACGTCCAGGGGGTGGTCAGGTCGTTGACCCGGACCACCCGGGTCTTGCCGGACCAGTCGCCCTCGTTGAGCGCCGCGACGACGTTCTTGCGGGCGTCCGGCTTGGCGAGCGGGGCGACCGAGTCCTCCAGGTCGAGGAAGACCTGGTCGACCGGGAGGCCCTGGGCCTTGCCCAGCATCTTGACGCTGGAACCCGGTACCGCGAGGCAGGACCGGCGGGGGCGACCGACAGCGGCCATGGATGCGCTCCTTCCAGCGTCCGGCGGGCACGCCGGCGCCACCTGAACGTGAGAACCAAGAACTTGACGATCCCCAAGGGCGTTGTGACGCCACGGTAGCCTCGTGCCGTGATCGGGGTGAATGGGCCTGTGGAAGATCTCACTGGGCGGCGACTCGTGGTGGTGACCGGGGCCAGCTCCGGCATCGGCCTGGCGGCCGCCGTGGAGCTTGCCGTCCGCGGCGACCAGGTGGTACTCGTCGGGCGCGACCCAGCCCGCCTCCAGTACGCCGCCGAGCAGGTGCGGGCGACCGCTGGTGAGCGACCTGAGCTGTTCCGCGCCGACTTCGCCGTCCTCGACGACGTCCGACGCCTAGCCGAGCGGCTACGCTCCGCCTACGACCGGATCGACGTGCTGGCGAACAACGCCGGAGCTATCGTGCTCCAGCCGGTCACCACCGTCGACGGCTTCGAGCTGTCGATCCAGGCGAACCACCTCGCACCGTTCCTGCTGACGAACCTCCTGCGGGACCGGGTCGGCCGGATAGTGGTCACCGCCTCCGGCGCGCACCGCAGCGGCGCGCTCGACCCGGACGACCTCAACCGCCCGCTGCGCCGGTACCGCGCGATGGACGCGTACGGCACCAGCAAGCAGGCCAACATCCTGTTCACCGCCGAGGCGGCGCGGCGTTGGCCGGACGTGCCGGCGTACTGCTTCCACCCCGGAGTGGTGCGGACCCGGTTCGGCACCGACAGCCGGCTGGTCACGATCGGCATGCGCCTGCTGCCGTTCCGCAGTCCCGAGAAGGGCGCCGAGACGCTGGTCTGGCTCGCCAGCCAGGCCCCGGGGCGACTGCGCATCGGCGGCTATTACCAGGACTGCCAGCTCCGCCGGCCGTTGCCAAAGGCGGCCGACCCGCGGCTCGCCGCCCGACTCTGGGCCGCCAGCGCGAAGGCGGTCGGCATCGCCGAATAGCGGCTGTTGCGCCCCGGCCGGCGCCGTCATGTACTGACCCTGGGTGCCCCGCCGCCCCACACCCTCCCATCGGCGCCGACCAATGTCCGTACTGCCGGTATCCGGCAGGCTCAGAATGGGACTTGCCGGTCGATCGTCAGCCGACAACGCCGTAACAACCCGGCTGTTCTTGCTGGTCAGGCAGCATGTGGCTAGCCTTGCGGCCTCCGGAAGTCGGAAGGACCCGAGGAGCTTCAGCAATGCGTTTACGGACCAGCCTGCCGCTCGCGACGACGGGGGCCGTGATAGCCACACTGGCTGTCGCCGCGCCCGCCCAGGCACACGGATACGTCGCGGGGCCACCCAGCCGTCAGGCACTCTGCGCACAGGGAAAGATGCCCAACTGCGGGGACATCCAGTTCGAGCCACAGAGCGTCGAGGGCCCGAAGGGGCTGAAGAACTGCAGCGCCGGCATCCCCGAGTTCGCCGTGCTCGACGACGAGAGCCGAGCCTGGCCCGCCACCACGGTCGGCAGGTCGGTCACCTTCAACTGGATCAACACCGCCCCGCACAACACCAGCAACTGGGAGTACTTCGTCGGTGACGAGCGGGTGGGCCTCGTGGACGGCGGCGGTCGCCGGCCGGCGACCAGGGTCTCGCACACCGTCGACCTCGGCGACCACGTAGGCCGGCAGAAGATCCTCGCGGTGTGGAACATCGCCGACACGCCCAACGCGTTCTACTCGTGCGTGGACGTCGAGATCCTCGGCGGCCCGTCGCCGACCCCGACGGACACGGCCTCGCCGACCCCGACCGCCTCGCCAACCACCACGGCCTCGCCGACCCCGACCGCCTCGCCAACCACCACGGCCTCGCCGACCCCGACCGGCTCGCCGACCCCGACCGGCACGTCGACCCCGGGAGACACGTGGGCAACCGGCACCGCCTACCAGATCGGCGACGAGGTGACGTACAACGGCGTTCGCTACCAGGCCCGCCAGGCGCACACCGCGCTGCCCGGCTGGGAACCGCCGCACGTGCCGGCGCTCTGGACCACCACCGCGGCCTCGCCGACCCCGACCGGCTCGCCGACCCCGACCGGCACGTCGACCCCGGGAGACACGTGGGCAACCGGCACCGCCTACCAGATCGGCGACGAGGTGACGTACAACGGCGTTCGCTACCAGGCCCGCCAGGCGCACACCGCGCTGCCCGGCTGGGAACCGCCGCACGTGCCGGCGCTCTGGAGCCGAGTCTGAGTTGACCTAACCGGCCGCACCAGCCGTGGTGGGAACACCCGGCTGGTGCGGCCCCGTCCGGTCGGCGAACCCGCTACCCGCTACGCGAAGATAGGAGTACGCCGTGCGGCGGCTACCACTGATCGCCCTGCTGGCCGTCGCCGCTCTGATGGCGGGCTGCGCCAGGACACCGGAGCAGGACGCCCCCGGACCCTCGGCCACTGACGAGGTGCCGGTGGCCACGTCGACGAACGGCGCCGACGTGCTGTTCCTCAGGATGATGGCGGTGCACACCGGACAGACCCTCGAGATCATCCGATCTGGTCGTGACCGGGTTGCCGACCCGGAGATCAAAACCCTGGTCGCCGCGATCGAGGCGACCGAGTCCGACGAACTCGCCATGACACAAGCCTGGCTGCAGGCAACCGGTCCGGACGCCGGAGCGGCCGAACACGGTGAGCATGCTGGCCACGCGGTCTCCGACGAGGAACTGGCCCGGCTGCGCGGTGCGACCGATGCCGCGGTCGACACAGTGGTGTGTGACGTGCTCGGCACCCATCAACGCTCCGCGGCAGACCTGGCCCGGGCGCACCTGAAGGCCGGCACCAGTCCGGAGGTGCTCGCCTACGCGCGACGCGTCGAACAGTCTCGGAGCGCCGAAGCCGCGCTGCTCGACACGCTGTCGACGGCCGACCGGTAGGCGCGCTTCCCGGGGTAACGGGCGGCACGGAAACAAGCTTCACACAACTCCGTTCACCCCGGATCGTCAGCGCTCGGTTACGATCTCTGTCGATCCCCGGCGTCCCCCACCGGAGTCCCCTCCCCCATGCCCACGTTCCAGGCGGTGCTGTTCGACTTCTTCGGCACGCTGACCCGTTCGGTGCAGCGCGGCGCGGCGCACCGAACGACCGCAGACCTGCTCGGCTGCCCACCCGAGGTCCTTGTCGAGGTGCTCGACCGCACCTTCTACGAGCGGGCCACCGGTCGCCTCGGCACAGCCGAGGCGACCCTGCGCTGGGTTTGTCAGCAGGCCGGAATCCAACCCTCGGACGACGCCCTCCGGTCTGCAGTGGCCTCCCGGCACCACGCCGTCCGGGCCGACACCCGGCTCCGCGGTGAGGCGGTGCCGACCCTGGCGGCGCTACGCCGACACGGTCTGCGTACCGGCGTGGTCAGCGACTGCACCCACGAGCTGCCGGCTTTCCTGCCGCAACTGCCGATCGACCCGCTGCTCGACGTCCGGGTCTACTCCGTGCAGGTCGGCCGCTGCAAACCGGACCCGGAGCTGTATCGAGCCGCGTGCCGTCGGCTCGGTCTGGCACCAACGAGTTGCCTGTACGTCGGTGATGGTGGCAGCCAGGAGCTGACCGGGGCGGAGCGGACCGGGATGACCGCCGTCCGCCTGGCGGCCCCCGACCTCGCCGGTCACATGGTCTTCAACCGGGACGACACCTGGGCCGGGACCGAGCTGGGCTCCCTCGCCGAGGTGGTCGACCTGGTAGCGGCGGTACCGGCGGGCCACAACGGAGAGGACAGCGCCCCTGTTGGCGCCTGCGATAGCGGAAGTGGTCCCTCCCCGACTCCAGCGGATGTCTCGACGGCGCCGGCGGGAGCTGCGGCGTCCGAGCGAACGCCACGGTTCGCGTGACCCGTCTCAGCGGCGACGGACCCGGTGCAGGTGCAAGGGCTTACGGGTGGCCCGAACCGCCGGGGTCTCCCGGGGCGGCTCGGCCAGCGAGTCGGCGGGCAACGCGGTGCCGGCCAGCTGTTCGCCGGTGGGGGCCAACCGGTTGAGGGCGCAGCCGTCGGCAGCCCAACGGGCGGCAAGGTCGGCGGCCGGCCCAGGAGCGTTCAACCGCTTGGCGGCGACCAGCGGTGCAACAGTCTCCCACTGTTCGGTGCCGGGGGTCACCCGGGTCACGTCGGCCGGCCAGGTGACGATCCGGCCACCGTGGTCCCCACGCAGGGTGACCTGCGCGCGGGTCGCGTCGGCGAGGCCCGGTGCGGCCTGCTCGCCCGGCCCGCTGACCACCAGGAGCGCCTCTTCCAGGTGGACACACCAGAGGGCGAGCGCCGGGCCACCGGGCACGCTGATCCACGCCACTGCGGCCTTTTTCATCGCCTCGCCAACCAGGGGCGCGGTGGTCCGGTTCGCATCGGTCACTCCCGCATCCTTCCGTATCGCCGCAGGGCCCGCGGGCCCGCGGGTCAACCGGGTCCTTACCTTCTACCGCAGGCGTTAGGGCCTTCCCGGTTACCTCAGCCGACCAAGGGTGGGACCAGGATCTCGCCGCGGGCCACCGGCATCACCTGGCCGGAGACGGTGGCGCCGGCAGCCGTGCCGCCGGCCGCGGTCACGGTGCAGGCCAACGACGAGGGGCGGTTGATCTCGATGCCCTGGCGTACGACGTAGCTCGACCGGCCTTCGCCCGGCAGCAGGCCGCTGGCCACCAGCCACACCCCCAGCCCCAGGGCGGCGGAGCCGGTCGCCGGATCCTCCGGTACGCCAAGCCCCGGCACGAACACCCGGGCATGGGCGGTCTGCGAGTCGGCGTCCCAGGAAAAGACGCTGACGTGCTCAACCCCGTATCGCTGTGCCGCCACGGCGTCAACCCGGGCACGCGCCACCGCGTCCGGACGCACCGGCAGGTACGGGAACTCAAGGCCGCAGCCGGCGACGCGGGGGGCCGGGCCGATGTGGTCGTCGGCGGTGAGCCCGGCCATCTCCAACAGCGGCTCCGGGTCCAGTTCGGGGCCGAGGGTGGGGGACCCCCCGGTCAGCGTCGCGCCGGTCGCCGAAACCTCGACCGGCAGCACGCCGGCGCCGCACTCCTGGGTGATCGGACCGGCGCCGAACAGGCCGCGTCGGCTCGCGGTGACCGCCGCGCCGACGCTCGGGTGCCCGGCGAACGGCAGTTCTTCGACCGGCGTGAAGATCCGCGCCCGGTAGGTGGCGCCGGCATGGGTGGGCGGAAGCACGAACACCGTCTCGGACAGGTTGAACTCGAGCGCGAGCGCCTGCATCTGCTCGGTCGCCAAGGCGTCGGCTCCGAACACCACCGCCAGCGGGTTACCGGCGAAGGGGCGGTCGGTGAACACGTCCACGATCTCGTAGGCCAGGGTCGACATGCTGATAAACACTAGGCGCTTAGGCTGGTCCCCGTGAGCACGCCGACCCGGGTCTACATCGCCCGTCTCGCCAGCGTCGCCGTCTACGACCCCAACGGCGACCAGGTCGGCCGGGTACGCGACGCGGTGGCTCGGCTGCGGCCCACGAAGCGCCCACCCGAGGTGGTCGGCCTGGTCGCCGAGATGCCGATGCGACGGCGGATCTTCCTCTCCATCAACCGGATCATCTCGATCGACGCCGACGCGGTGGTGCTGGGCACCGGCACGCTCAACCTGCGGCGCTTCGAGAAACGCCCGAACGAGCTGCTCGTTCTCCAGGAGTTGCTGGACCGGCGGGTGCAGATCGACCCGGCCGGCCAGGCGGGCAGCGTGGTGGACGTGGCGATGGAGTCGACTCGCGGCGAGTGGACGCTGACCCGGGTGGCCATCCGTGAACACACCGGCCGGCTGACCCGCCGGGGCAACCTGCACCAGGTCGAGTGGGATCGGGTCCGCGGGCTGAGCGGGATCGCCGACACCCGGGGCACGGCCAACCTCCTCGCGGTGCTCGAGGACATGCGCCCGGCAGATCTCGCCAACGCCCTGCAGGACCTGCCCGACGCGCGGCGCAACGAGGTGGCGGCGGCGCTGGACGACGAGCGGCTCGCCGACGTGCTGAGTGAGTTGCCGGAACACGACCAGGTGGAGATCCTGGCCGCGTTGGACCGGGAACGCGCCGCCGACGTGCTGGAGCAGATGGAGCCGGACGACGCCGCCGACCTGCTGGGCGAGCTGCCGCCCCCGGAACAGGACGTGCTGCTCGACCTGATGGAGCCGGACGAGGCCGATCCGGTGCGCCAACTACTCAAGTACACGCCGGGCACGGCCGGCGGTGTGATGACGTCCGAGCCGGTGAT
Source organism: Micromonospora sp. WMMA1363 (assembly GCF_030345795.1). Classification (NCBI taxonomy): domain Bacteria; kingdom Bacillati; phylum Actinomycetota; class Actinomycetes; order Micromonosporales; family Micromonosporaceae; genus Micromonospora; species Micromonospora sp. WMMA1363. The sequence continues at coordinate 4,972,398 of NZ_JAUALB010000001.1, read as the reverse complement.
CCTGCCGCCGGACGCGACGGTCGCCGAGGCGCTGGCCCGGGTCCGGGAACCCCAGCTCTCCCCCGCGGTGGCCGCCCAGGTCTTCGTGACCCGCGCGCCGCTGACCACGCCGACCGGTCGCTACCTCGGCATGGTGCACTTCCAGCGGCTGCTGCGGGAGCCCCCGGCCGACCTGCTCGGCGGCGTCGTGGTCAACGACATCGACCCGTTGCGCCCGACCACCCCGCTGCCCGAGATCACCCGCCGGATGGCCACGTACGACCTCGTCGCCATGCCGGTGATCGACCGGAACAATCGGCTGGTCGGTGCGGTGACGGTGGATGATGTGCTGGACCATCTGCTGCCCCGGGACTGGCGCGACCGGCACGCCGCCGCACCGGCCACGGCCACCACCGACCAGGGGCTGGACGGTACGGATGGTTGAGCGGCGGCGGGCGGAGCGGCTGGACCAGCCGCGTGAGGCCCGGGGGGTGCGGCTGCCCCGGTTCGACCCGGAGGCCTTCGGCCGATGGTCGGAGGCGATCGCCCGGGGAATGGGTACCGCCCACTTCATCGTCTACATGACGGTGGTCATCGCGAGCTGGTTCCTGTGGAACACGCTCGCCCCGGCCGAGTTCCGCTTCGACCCGTACACCTTCACGTTCCTGACCCTGGTGCTGTCGTTGCAGGCCAGCTACGCCGCGCCGCTGATCCTGCTGGCGCAGAACCGCCAGGCGGACCGGGACCGGCTCGCGCTGGAGGAGGACCGGCGCCGGGCGACGGCGCAGAAGGCGGACACCGAGTACCTGGCCCGCGAGATCGCCGCTCTCCGCAACGCGATGGGCGAGGTGGCGACACGCGACTTCCTCCGCTCGGAGCTGGCCCGGCTCGCCGAGGAACTGGATGACGCCGCTCAGCGCCGGCAGCGACTGGAGCGCCGGGCGCAGGAACGGGCGGCTGGCGGGGACGGGCTGGACGAACCCCGGGACGAGTTGGACACGGACTACGCGCACGACGGCCGGCCCGAGCCCGGGACACGTTGAACGCCGCTTGCCTCAAGGGGCCAGGCGAGCGGCGTTCGCCTCGGATCGTCGCATTTCCGCCGGATTCCGTCCAGCCCATCGATTCGCTCACACCGGTCCCCGGGCAGAGGCGGTGACGGATCACCTCCGACGTAGCATTGCGGGCATGTCAGCACCCGTCAGCACCGTCTCCGACGCGATCCAGGCCGCTCTGGCCACCGTCAACGACCCGGAGATCCGCCGGCCCATCACCGAGCTGGGCATGGTCCGCTCCGCCGCGGTCGGCGACGACGGCGTCGCCCGGGTCGAGCTGCTGCTCACCGTGGCGGGCTGCCCGCTGAAGGACAAGCTACGGGCCGACATCACCGCCGCCGTGGGCGCCGTGCCCGGCGTGACTGGCGTGGAGATCGAGTTCGGCGTGATGAGCCCCGAACAGCGCCAGGAGCTGCAGGCGAAGCTGCGCGGTGGGACCACCGAGGAGCCGGTGATCCCGTTCGCCCAGCCCGGATCCCGCACCCGGGTGTACGCGGTCGCCAGCGGCAAGGGTGGCGTCGGCAAGTCCAGCGTGACAGTCAACCTGGCGGCGGCGCTGGCCGCTCGGGGGCTCTCCGTCGGCGTGGTCGACGCCGACATCTACGGCCACTCGGTGCCCCGGATGCTCGGCGCCGACGGCCGGCCCACCCGCGTCGAGGACATGATCATGCCACCGCAGTCGCACGGTGTGAAGGTCATCTCGATCGGCATGTTCACCGCCGGCAACGCCGCCGTCGTCTGGCGTGGCCCGATGCTGCACCGAGCGTTGCAGCAGTTCCTCGCCGACGTTTACTGGGGCGACCTGGACGTGCTCTTGCTCGACCTACCGCCGGGCACCGGCGACGTGGCCATCTCCCTGGCCCAGCTGCTGCCCAACTCCGAGATCCTGGTGGTCACCACGCCACAGGCCGCCGCCGCCGAGGTGGCGGAGCGGGCCGGCGCGATCGCGCTGCAGACCCACCAGCGGGTGGTCGGCGTGATCGAGAACATGTCCTGGCTGGAGCTGCCGGACGGCTCCCGGATGGAGGTCTTCGGCGCCGGTGGGGGCCAGACCGTCGCCGACTCGCTGACCCGCTCGATCGGTGCGCCGGTGCCGCTGCTCGGCCAGATCCCGCTCGACACCCGGGTCCGCGAGGCTGGCGACGAGGGCAACCCGATCGTGTTGGCCGAGCCGGCTTCGCCGGCGGCGAAGGCGCTGGTGGAGGTCGCCGACCGGCTCGCCGTCCGGCGTGAATCGCTCCTCGGCAAGCCGCTGGGCCTCAAACCCGCCGGCCGCTAGCGCGCCCACCGCGGACCGGCTCCACCGCCCGGCGATACAAGATCGACGGCTCCCGAATCTGCGCGCGCGGGACGTGGGAAAGCTGACGGTCAGGTCGCGTCGTCGTAGCTGACGCGGGGGGCCGGGGTGGTGGGAACACTTCCGGTGGCAGTGGCCGGCCGGCTTCCGTTCGTGCGGGGGTCGGCGGCGGTCGCGACGTCCTTCAGCTCGTCGCGCACGCCGGTGACGTCGGCGCGCAGGTTGTCGTAGACGCCCTGCAGCGGCTTCCGGATGGCCGCCTCGTCCTCCTCGCTGATCAGGTGCTTGCGGATGAACGCCTTCGGGTGCAGGTCCTCAAGCTGGATGTCGGTGCCCAACTCCCGACTCAGGTCGCTGGTGGCGTTGGTCGCCATCCGGCGCAGGCTACGCACCAGCCGCAAACCGTCGTTGATGACGGCGGGCAGCCGGTCACCGAAGATCAGCAGCGCCAGGAGCAGCAGCGCACCGATCTCCCACCAGTTCAGGTTGTCGAACACCGCGCTGGGCCTCCTTCCGGCGTTAGCGCAAGCCTACGCACGTCGCATGCTCGTCGGGGAGAGGGTGCGGGCTTCACTTCGCATCTGCGGCGAGCGTCACCGACGTGTTCCGCCGGGACGAGCCGCGGCGGTACTCGACGGTCACCACGGACCCCGGCGCGTACTTGCGAATCAGCGCGATCAGGTCGGTCGGCTCGGTCATCGGGCGACCGTTGAGCTTGAGGATCACGTCACCGGCCCGTAGCCCGGCCCCGGCCGCCGGGCCCGACGGCTCCACCGAGTTCAGCCGCACGCCCCCACCGGCGCTGCGGCCGGCGCCGCCGATCTGGGCACCGATCACCGTACGGCGAGCCTTGCCGGTGCCGATGATGTCCTGGGTGATCCGTTTGGCCTGATTGATCGGGATAGCGAAGGCGAGGCCGATGTTTCCCGCCTCCTGTCCCTCCGCGACGAGTGACTTGATCGTGGCGTTGACGCCGATCACCCGCCCATCTCCGTCAACCAGCGGGCCGCCGGAGTTGCCGTGGTTGACCGCCGCGTCGGTCTGGATCGCTGCGTAGTATCGGGTCGGGCCGCCCGGCTCGCCCGCCCGCAAGGTCCGGTCGAGCGCGCTGACGATGCCGGCGGTGACCGTGTTGGCCAACGAAAGCGGCGAACCGATGGCGAGCACCGGGTCACCCACAGCGAGCGTGTCGGAGTCGCCGAACTCCACCGGCGGCAGACCGCCCTTCGCGACCTTGATGACCGCGAGGTCGGACTCCGGGTCCTGCCCGACCACGCTGGCCGGAGCCGCGCTGCCGTCGTGGAAGATCACCGAGGCCCGGCCGGTGGCGCCAGCCACCACGTGGTCGTTGGTGATCACGTGGCCGTCGGCGGTCGCGATGAACCCGGAACCCTCGCTGGTCCCGCCGACGCCTGCCACCCGGACCGTCACCACGCTCGGCAGCACCCGCTCCGCCACCCCGGCCAGCGACTCCGGCTTGCGCTGGGCCAACTCCGGCGGCCGTGCCGGGCCGGCACCGAGCACCGGACCCGCACCACCACTCCGGACCGCGAACGCGTACCCGAGCGCGCCGCCCAGCGAGCCAGCGAGCAGGGCCGTGACCAGCGGAATGAGCACCAGGTGCCGCAGGGCTGGCCGGCCGGGGACGTCGGGGTCGGTGACCGGCTCCGGCACGGCGCCGGTCAGGGGCACGGCCGGCACCACCACCGCCGCGGGAGCGGCCGGATCACGCCACGGGTCGGCGAGCGCATCGGACCACCACGGGGAAGGCGTCCCCGCCGGACCGCCTGGCGAACCCGCAGGGAGGTACCCGAACGGCGGCGAGCCCGCCGGTCCCGGACCCGTCCCGGGCCGGCGCCAGTCCCAGCCGTCGGTCACGTCGCTGCCTCCCACTCGTCCCGGGGCCCGTTCCACGACCTGAGGCCCGCTGGCCCGCTCGAACGGACACCGCTTCCAGGATTGCACGGACGCCCCGACGGACTCGGCCGTTGCCACCCGTGATCGTCAATGCCGGGATGCGCGGCTGCGCTCGCTCCACGTCGCCTCTAGGCTCACAGTGCCCACTCGCCCTGTGTGACACGCGCCGCCCGGAGGTGTCCCATCGCCACGGTCGCCGGTTCCGGCCCCTGGACGACCCAGGCTCTGCAGTTCGCCGAGTCGTACGTGACCGAGGATCTCGTGTTACGCACGGCCCGCAGCCTCGCCCGGGAAATCGGCCTCGACGCGGTGACGCCCGGCGCCGGTGCGGCGCTGCGGCTGCTGGCCGCCGCCGGAAACGCCCGCGCGGTCGTGGAGATCGGCACCGGGACCGGGGTCAGCGGTGTCTGGCTGCTGCGGGGCATGCGCCCCGACGGTGTACTCACCACGATCGACGTCGAGGTCGAGCATCAGCGCATCGCCCGGCGCATCTTCGTCGAGGCGGGCTTTGCCGCCGGCCGCACCCGGATCATCACCGGTCGGGCACTGGACGTGCTGCCCCGGCTCGCCGACGGGGCGTACGACCTGGTCTTCGTCGACGCCGAGTCGACGGGCTTCGCCGCCTACGTGGACGCCGCCCAGCGGCTGCTGCGTCAAGGTGGGGTGCTCGCACTCAACGGCGCGCTGGCGGGCGGCCGGATCGGCGACCCGGCGGCCCGGGACGTGGAGACGGTGACCACCCGGGAGACCCTGAAAGCGATCCGGGAGTCGGAGCACTGGACTCCCGCCCTGCTGCCGGTCGGCCACGGCCTACTCGCCGCCGTCCGCTGCTGACCGGCCACGGCCTACTCGCCGCCAACCGGCCACGGCTGGCTCGGGCCGTCCTCGCCCGGGCAGCCCGGGGTGCCGGGCGAGGCAGGGCCACCACGGGGCAGGATCGTCGCGGGACAGGATCCTGGTTCAGCCCAGGGTGGCCAGCCAGCGCAGCAGGGAGCGTACGCCCCAGCCAGTGCCGCCGCGGGTCAGTTCGGCGTCGTCACCATCCGTCCAGGAAGGCGCGGACATGTCGAGGTGCACCCACCGATCGCGCAGCTCGCCGGTGAACTCACGCAGGTAGAGTGCCGCCACCACCGACCCGGCACCCTGCGCCGGCGCACTGTACAGGTCGGCGAGATCGCTGCCGAGATACTCGACGTACTCGGTGGGGAGCGGCATCCGCCACGCCGCCTCGCCGGCCGCTTCGACAGCCGACAGCACGGCGGCGGCGAGCCGGTCGTTGTCGCTGTAGAGGGCACCCGTGCGCTTGCCGAGCGCCACCGCGTTCGCCCCGGTCAGGGTGGCCAGGTCGAGCAGCAGGTCGGGCCTGAGCTCGCGGACCGCGTACGCGAGCGCGTCGGCGAGGACGAGCCGCCCCTCGGCGTCGGAGTTGGTCGTCTCGCTTGTCGTGCCACCGTAGTGGCGGACGACGTCGCCGGGCCGGAAGGCGGCGCCGCTGACCATGTTCTCGGCGAGCGGGGCGAGGGTGGTGACCCGCACCGGCAGCCGCAGCGCTGCCGCACCCAGGGTCGCCGCGACCACTGCCGCGGCCCCGGCCATGTCCTTGCGCATGAGCTTCATCGCCGGTGCCGGCTTGATGGAGATGCCGCCGGTGTCGAAGGTGATGCCCTTACCGACCAGCACCACGTGGGTACGCGCGTCGGCCGGACGCCAGTCCAGCTCGACCAGGCGCGGGCCGTTCGCCGAGCCGGTACCCACCGCGAGGATCCCGCCGAATCCCTCGGCGGCCAGTTCGTCCGGCTCCCGAACGCGCAGGTGCAGGTCGGCCCGGTCGGCGACGGCGCCGGCCATTTGCTCGGCGAACCACTGCGGGTTCTTCGTCGACGACGGCATGTTCACCAGGTCGCGGGCGAGCCGGGTCATCGCCGCGGTGGTGCGGGCCACCTCGAGCGCGTCGGCGTACCCGGCCGGGTCGGCCACCAGCACGTCGACCGCGGCCAGCGCGGGTGCGTCCGCGTCAGCGCCGAGGCGGAACCGGTACGACGCCAGCAGCAGCCCCTCGACGAGTCCGCGGACCACTGCCGCGGAGGCGCCGACCGGAAGCGCGATGGTGACGTGGCTCTCCTGCGTGGCGGCACGGGCGAGGGCGGCGCCGGCCGCCCGCCAGGCACCCTCGTCACCCATCCCGACACCGAGCAGCAGCAGCCGGCCCGGCGCTCGCCCGGGCCGGACCTGCGTCCAGACCTCACCGGCGGTGCCAGCCAGCCGGGCCGCTGGCGCCAACGCGGCCACCTCTTCGGCCACGCCGTCGGGAAGAGCCATCTCCACGGGCACCGGCTCCGCCGGTGACTCCGACCCGGTGGCCGGCCGGACAGGCAGAGCCAGGACGTCGAGCCGGTCAGGCTCGGCGAGCAGACGGATGGCGAGCACGCGGCGCCGTACCTCCTGAAAGCGTGCGGAGCGGCACTCCGCGGAAGATGAAGCCCCTGAGTCACCGGCGGGCCGGTGACTCAGGGGCTAACGGAACGTCCGCGCGGGTGCGCGGGTGCGCGCCCCCCGATCAGCCGGCGGCTGCCTTCAGCGCGTCACCGAGTGCATTGGCCTCGTCGGGAGTCATCTCGACGACGAGCCGGCCACCGCCCTCCAGCGGGACTCGCATGACGATGCCCCGGCCCTCCTTGGTGACTTCCAGCGGACCGTCGCCCGTCCGCGGCTTCATCGCCGCCATGTTGTCTCCCCTCAGACCTGAACCAGGGTCGGTGGGTTGCCCCACAGCCATTTCGCCACGACCACCCGCGAACTGTGCGGGGTGTCGACCAACAATTTTCCCTGATGAACACCGCCGGACCCAAACCGAGGCGGTATTGATGTAACAGCATCTAGCTTATCTTGAGAAGGCCTGTCACAATGTGCGGTCATGCAGGCACGGTCGGCACTCTTCGACCTGTACGGTGACTACCTCCGGCCCCGGGGCGGCCGAGCGCCGGTCGCCGCCCTGGTCAAGCTGCTGGCGCCGCTCGGCATCGCGCCGCCCGCGGTGCGGACGGCGGTCTCCCGCATGGTGCGCCAGGGTTGGCTCGAACCCCTCCGGATGGCCTCCGGGCCGGGCTACGCGATCACACCGAGAGCCGCCCGCCGGTTGGACGAGGCGGCCACGCGGATCTACCGCACCGGCCGGATCACCTGGGACGGACGGTTCGATCTGCTCGTCCTGACGGCGCCGACCTCCCGACGCGAGCGGCAGCGCCTCGCCGCCAACCTGAGCTTCCTCGGCTACGGCACCCTCGACGAGTGCACCTGGGTGGCCACCCGCCCCGGCGAGGACGTCGACCTGCTGCTCGAGGAGGCGGGTGTGCGCTACGAACGGTTCACCGCCGCCCACTCGGCCGGCACGCCCGGCGCGGTGGGCGTCGTCCGCCGGGCCTGGGACCTGACCGAGATCGGCCGGGCGTACGAGCGGTTCGTCGCCGAGCAGCGTCCGCTGCTGTCCGGGGTGACCGTCCGCAGTGCCGACGAGGAGGCGTACGCCGCCCGGTTCCGGCTCGTGCACGCGTGGCGTACCTTCCTGTTCCGGGACCCGCAGCTGCCACCGGCGCTGCTGCCCGAACGCTGGCCCGGCACCGCCGCAGCCAGTTTCTTCGACCGGCACGCGGCCCGGCTGCGGCCGGCCGCCGACCGGTACGTCGAACACTGTCTCGACGCCGGCAACCGCATCGCGCGACAGAAGGGTCGTTGACATCGTGACCGAACCGCTGCTCGTCGACCACACCGACGCCGTCGTCACCCTGACGTTGAACCGCCCGACAGCCATGAACTCGCTCGACGTGACGCTCAAGGAGGCGCTTCGGGACACCCTGGCCGAGCTGGAGACAGACCGGACCTGCCGCGCGGTGGTGCTCACCGGGGCCGGCAGCTCGTTCTGCGCCGGGCAGGACCTGCGGGAGCACGTCAAGACGCTGGAGTCGGCGAGCGACAACCCGCTGGACACCGTCCGGGCGCACTACAACCCGATCGCCGCCCGGCTGGCGAACCTGCCGAAGCCGGTCGTCGCCGCGGTCCGGGGTATGGCCGCCGGGGCGGGTGCCTCGCTGGCGTTCCTCGCCGACATCCGGATCGGCGGGCCGTCGACCAGCTTCCTGATGGCCTTCGCGAAGGTGGGGCTTGCCGCCGACACCGGCGCCTCGTGGACGCTGCCCCGGTTGGTCGGCCACGCCAAGGCTGTCGAGCTGCTGATGCTCGCCGAGCCGGTGCGCGCCGAGGAAGCCAGCCGGCTCGGCCTGCTCAACCGACTGGTGTCCGACGACGAGCAGGTACTGCCGATCGCGCAGGAGCTGGCCGCCCGACTCGCCGCCGGTCCGACCGTCGCGTACGGAGCGATCAAGCGGCAGCTCTCCATCGCCGACGCCGGCACCCTGGCCGACGCCCTCGCGGCCGAGGCGCAGGCCCAGTCGATCTGCGGTGCCACCGCCGACCACCGCTCGGCCACCATGGCCTTCGTCAACAAGCAGAAGCCAGCCTTCGACGGACACTGAGCGGGCTCCGCGCCTCGACCGCACCGTCCTGACGTACAGCCCGGCCGGGCGGACCGGGCGCTGACCGAGTCGGGACGGCACGGCCGTCGGGGCCGGGCGGGGATGCCTGACCGGGTGCTGTGCCGGCCGGTCAGTCGTCCTCTTCGGGGTCCTGGTTGGCCTCCTCGCCGAGCACGAAGGCCTGCATCGCCAGCTCGTCGCCAGACGGCGAGACAAAGGCGGGCAGCTCACGCGGGCCCAACTCCTGCACGTAGGACCAGAACAGCCGGACCGCCTCGGCCGGCGACGCCGCCTCGATCGGCAGATCCAGGCTGACCAGCCAGGTCCGTCGGGGCGGCGGCGGACCGAGGCGATCGACCAGTTCGTGGAAGGCCGCCGGGGTCAGCGCGCTTACCGGCCCGTCCAGCGCGAGCGAGTCAGCCAGCACCGGCTCGTCGAAAACCCGCCGGGTGTACGCCACGACGAGCGAAGCCTCGGCCCGTTCGGACAACGGGTCCTCCGGCACCTCCGGACGCCGATCACCGGCGTCGCTGACCCGGCCCAACGCGACCAGCCGCAGCGGCTCGTCGGCGAGCACCGCGACCCGGTCGCCCCGGCGGGGTCGGGGTCCGTCGGTGCGGCCGGTCAGCTCCAGCGTGTCGTGGTGCACGAGACGCTCGGCCTCGTACCTGCCGGGCGGCAGCAGCACGGCCCAGGTGTCCCCACCGTCGGCGCGAGTCGTCCGATCGGTCCGGTACGCGGCGGTCGTCATGGTCCCCATCCCATCACGTCGCCTCCCGCAGCCGACACGTGGCAGCCGGCGAGGTGGTCGTCGACCATGCCGGTGGCCTGCATCAGCGCGTACGCCGTGGTCGGCCCGACGAAGCGGAAGCCGCACTTCTTCAACGCCTTGGCCATCGCGGTGGACTCGGCGGTCAGCCCCGGCACCTCCGCGAACGAGGCCAGGCGCGCCGGCCGGGGCGGTGGCGCGAACGACCAGAGCAGCGCGGAGAGCCCATCCGGCAACTCCAGCGCGGCGCGTGCGTTGGCGATCGCCGCCTCGATCTTGGCACGGTTACGCACGATGCCCGCGTCGGCGAGCAGCCGGGCCACGTCCGCCGCGGAGTACGCGGCCACGGACTCGAGCCGGAATCCGTCGAAGGCACCCCGGAACGCGCGCCGCTTCCGCAAGATGGTGAGCCAGGACAGGCCGGACTGAAAGGCCTCCAGCGTCATCCGCTCGTAGAGCTCGTCGTCGCCGCGCAGCGGTCGGCCCCACTCGGTGTCGTGGTAGACCACATAGTCGGGGGTGCTCGCCCCCCAGGCGCAGCGGGGCACCCCGTCGGCGCCGATCACCAGATCAGTCACGGGTCAACGCTAGGCCACCCCACCGACACCCATTGCCCCGCAGCCCACGGCTGCCTATGGTGCTGTTACCGATCGGTAGCTGTGATGGTCGGCACAGCAAGCGGCACGGGGAGGCAGTCGGATGAAGGAGTTACCGGACGTCATCACCTGGTCGATCCCGGCCTTCCTGCTGCTCATCGTCCTGGAGCGAATCTCGTACCTGATCCACCGCGACGACGACGTCGGCTACGGCGGAGCCGACACGGCAACCAGCCTCGCCATGGGGCTGGGCAGCGTCTTCGCCGATTTGCTCTGGAAGGTCCCGATCGCGGCCGCGTACGCGCTGCTCTACACCCTCACCCCGCTACGGATCGCCGAGCTGTGGTGGACCTGGCCGCTCATCCTGCTGGCTCAGGACTTCTGCTACTACTGGTCCCACCGGGGACACCACGTCATCCGCATCCTGTGGGCGTCGCACGTCGTGCACCACTCGTCGCAGCGATTCAACCTGTCCACCGCGCTGCGTCAGCCGTGGACCAGCCTCACCAGCTGGGTCTTCTACATCCCGATGATCCTCGCCGGGGTCCACCCCGCGGTGCTGGCGTTCTGCGGCTCGGTCAATTTGCTCTACCAGTTCTGGATCCACACCGAGCGGATCGACAGGCTGCCCCGCTGGTACGAGTTGGTCTTCAACACGCCGTCGCACCACCGGGTCCACCACGCCTCGCAGGGTGGCTATCTGGACCGCAACTTCGGCGGCATCCTGATCGTCTGGGACCGGCTCTTCGGGTCGTTCGCCGCCGAACAGGAACGCTGTGTCTACGGACTGACCAAGAACATCACCACCCACAACCCGATCCGGGTGGCGTTCCACGAGTACGCCGCCATCGCCCGTGACGTCCGCGCGGCGACGAACTGGCGGCACCGGGCCGGACACCTGTTCCGCTCGCCGGGCTGGCAACCGGCGTCGGCGGCCACACCACCCGCGTCCGCGACGATCCCCTGACCACCCGTCCGCCGGGCAGGGATGTGCCGAGGGTGTCGAGCAGACCAAGACACGATCGCCGGAGGGCCGGATACGGCGGACCTCGCCGTCAGGGCAGGCGCCCCTGTTCCACCATCCGCCCGAAGCGCTTGAGCACCTGCGTGAGGCTGACCTTCGAGCCGGGCCACAGCAGCGGCCAGACGACCCGTCCGGCGGGCCCGCCGGGCAGGTGGAACCACTCGTGCCAGACCACCTGCGTGCGGTCGCCGGCCAACGGGGTGCATCGCAGTACGCCGGGACCGCGCAGGAGTTTCCCGCAGTGCACGACACCGATCTCGTACGGCGCGTCCACCCGGGTGACCCGCATCTCGTCGTGGAGTGTGAGCGGTCCGACCGTGGTCACCGCCTCGACCAGGCTGCCCTCGTCGCCGTTCCCCTCGACCACCCGTACCCGGGTGAACGGGATCCAGTCCGACTGGCGCTCCCAGGCGACCAGCGCCGCGAAGACCCGGTCGGCGGGTGCCTCGACGATCACGGTCGCGGTGACCTCTGCCGCGCCGGGTTGCGCCGCCTCGCGCAGGTCGTCCGTGCCGTCCGCCGCCGTCACGTCGACTCCGAGCGCACCACCGGGCCGCGCTCACCGACCTGACCGGCGCCCCGGTCCGCCTCGGTACCGCTGTCGCCGCTGCTCGACGGGGCGTCCCCGGCGGCATCTGCCGGCCGACCGTCGGGCCGCTCGGGTTCATCGGCAGCGTCGCCCGATTCGCCGTCCGCGCTGGCCTGGGCCGTCCCGCCGGTCGGGGCGGGCGGGATCTCCGCGGAGCCGGCGGTGGTGGAGCCGGCGCGGTCCGCGCTGTCGGCAGGGGATTCGGCCGTCGGGGTGCCGGGCCGGTCGGCTCCGCCTGTCGGGGTGCCGGTCTGGCTGTCCGTGCCGGGAGCCGAGAGCTGGACGTCGTCCGCACCTGCGGGCGGTGTCGGGTCGTCCTCCGGGACGCCGGGCGGTGGGTCGGCCTGCGCCGGCCGCGCGCCGACGGCCCGCTCGCGCGCGCTGCGCAGCGCTTCTGCGTCGTCGGTGCGTCCCTCGCGCAACGCCACGACCTCCGCCTCCAGCACCTCGATCAACTCCGACTTGTATCCGATGTCGTACGCCGCCCGGCGCATCGCCTGGTCGACCTGGGCCATCCGGTACCCGCGCAGGGCCGTGTCGAACCGGACCTCACCGAGGTCCGACTCCCGTAGGGGGCGGGTGCCGGGCAGCGGCACCGCCGTCCCGTCCGGCTCCGCCGGCACGAGCCCCGGATCCCGACCGGACACCAGCACCGTCACCCCGAACACGACCGCCGCGACGGTCAGCGCCACGACCAGCAGGAGCAGAACCTGACCCATGAACAGATCGTGGCATGCCGAACGGACCGGGGCGACCCCACCACCCCACGGACCGCCAACCCGTGGCCCGGACGGGAACGGCGGTCGGGCGGTCCGGCCAGGCACCGGCTACCGTCGGGGGTCGGCCGAAACGGCCGAAACGGCCGAGACGACCGGGACGACCGGGACGACCGGGACGACCAGGACGACCAGGACGACCAGGACGACCGGCGGCGAGGATCATCGGGAGGCGGGATGGCGGGCGAGCTTCGGCTCGGCGGGCGGTCGTTCGACCCTGGCGAGTTGGTGATCATGGCGATCGTCAACCGCACGCCGGACTCCTTCTTCGACCGGGGCGCGACGTTCACCCAGGACAGCGCGCTGCGCGCCGTGGAACGCGCGATGACCGACGGCGCCGACATCATCGACATCGGCGGAGTCAAGGCTGGCCCCGGGGCCGTCGTCGACGTGGCCGAGGAGATCCGCCGCACCGTCGACACCATCGCCGCCGTCCGGGCCGCCTTCCCCGACGTGGTCATCTCGATCGACACCTGGCGGGCCGAGGTGGCGCTGGAGGCCGTCGCCGCGGGGGCCGACCTGCTGAACGACACGTGGTCGGGCGCCGACCCGACGCTGGCCCAGGTGGCCGCGAAGACCGGTGCCGGGCTGGTCTGCTCACACGCCGGCGGACTGGCACCGCGCACTCGGCCGCACCGGGCCGCCTTCGACGACGTGGTGGCCGACGTGGTCGCGACGGTGACCGCGCTCGCCGAACGAGCGGTCGCGCTGGGCGTACGGCGGGATGGGATCCTCATCGATCCGGCTCACGACTTCGGCAAGAACACCCGTCACTCGTTGGAGACCACCCGGCGGCTGGACGAACTCTCCGGGTCCGGATGGCCACTGCTGGTCGCCCTGTCGAACAAGGACTTCATCGGCGAGACGCTGGACCTGCCAGTCTCCGAGCGGTTGGAAGGCACGCTCGCGGCCACCGCGATCTCGGCGTGGCTCGGCGCGCGGGTGTTCCGCGCACACCAGGTCCGGCCGACCCGTCGCGTGCTCGACATGGTGGCCTCGATCCGGGGTGACCGCCCGCCGACGCTGACCCGACGCGGGTTGGCCTGACCAACCCCACCCGCCGCCGCAACCCGGTGGGCGGGCGCCGCCGTCAGGTCCAGCGCAGGATGTTCTTCCGCCAGGCGTAGAGGATGCCCAGCGCCAGTACCGCCACGAAGACAGCCATCTCGACGACGGTGACCAAACCGAAGCCGGGCCGGTCGAACACCACCGCCCAGGGGAAGAGGAACACCGCCTCGACGGCGAACAACACGTAGAGGTACGCGTAAACGTAGTAACGGATCTGCATCTGGGCCCAGTCGGCGCCGACCGGATCGAGGCCGCATTCGTAGCTGGCCCGCTTGCCGGCCGGCTCGGCCGGGCTGGTGGGACGTAACACCCGGTTGGCCGAGAACGCAGCAGCGAAGAAGAGGACGCCGGCGAGGAGCAGCAGCCCGAGCGTCGCGTACGAGCCCAGGTAACCGGTCACGGTGGATCAGCCTACCGGCTCCGCCCGGCGCCCGCAGCGAACACGGCACGAATGTGCACCCCGCTCACCCTGACGGCACCGGTGGCCGGTGCGCTCGGCCGGCTTCTCGCGGCGAACGCCGTGGGTGATCGGGCCAACGACGGCACGACATCCACCCGACGACCCGACACTCTGGCCAACACCGAACCCCATCCCACATCCGGCGTCGTCCAGCGACATCGAGCGCCGCACATGTCAGAAACGAATGCCTCCCTTGTCAGAAAAACGACGGGAATCCCGAGCCCGCCGAACACCTGCGCAATCTCGAAGGCGGAGAGGCCACCACCTGCCGACGGGCAGTGCCCGGCCCCTCACCGAAACCGGCGATCGGGATTACGGCATGCGCGACCATACAGCCTCAAATCGGTCGCAGGTTCAGCCTTCCGGATCCCATTCGGCGGACCTCTCGAGAAGTTGGCGAGGTGATCCGACGTAGGCTCTCAGTTGAGAAACGACAGCGGGCCGGACAACCACGACAGTGGGTGCGGCCGTGCGCCGAGGAGGTCACGTGGCCGGGCAGGGCGAGGTCATGATCAGGTTTGGCGGCCCGGGCGACCGCGCCGACCGAAGCGAGGTGTGGGCGTGACCAAGCAGATCCGTCAGCTGGACCGGGTGGTCATCCGTTTCGCCGGGGACTCCGGCGACGGCATGCAGTTGACCGGCGACCGGTTCACCTCCGAAACCGCCCAGCTCGGCAACGACATCTCCACGTTGCCGAACTTCCCGGCCGAGATCCGCGCCCCCGCCGGCACCCTCCCGGGCGTGTCGAGCTTCCAGGTGCACTTCGCCGACTACGACATCCTCACCCCCGGCGACGCGCCGAACGTGCTGGTGGCGATGAACCCGGCTGCGCTCAAGGCGAACCTCGCCGACCTGCCGCGCGGAGCCGACATCATCGTCAACACCGACGAGTTCACCAAGCGTAACCTGGCCAAGGTCGGCTACCAGACCAACCCGCTCGACGACGACTCGCTCGCCGGCTACGTGGTCCACCCGGTGGCACTGACCTCGATGACCATCGGCTCGCTGGCGGAACACGAGGTGTCCAAGAAGGATGCTGAGCGAGCTAAGAACATGTTCGCGCTCGGCCTGCTGAGCTGGATGTACTCCCGGCCGTACGAGTCGACACTGCGATTCCTGGAACGCAAGTTCGCAGCCCGCCCGGAGTTGGTCGCGGCCAACGTCGCCGCGTTCAAGGCCGGTTGGAACTTCGGCGAGACGACCGAGGACTTCGCCGTCCGGTACGAGGTCAAGCCGGCGCGGATGCAGCCCGGCACCTACCGGAACATCACCGGCAACACGGCGCTGTCACTCGGCCTGGTGGCCGCCGGAGTCCGGTCCGGGCTGCCGGTCTTCCTTGGGGCGTACCCGATCACGCCGGCGTCGGACATCCTGCACGAGCTGAGCAAGCACAAGCGGTTCGGCGTACTCACCATGCAGGCCGAGGACGAGATCGCCGCGATCGGCGCGGCACTCGGCGCGTCGTACGGTGGAGCGCTCGGCGTCACCACCACCAGCGGCCCCGGCGTCGCGTTGAAGGGTGAGACGATCTCGCTCGCGGTAGCCCTGGAGCTGCCGCTGGTCATCGTCGACGTGCAGCGGGCCGGGCCGTCGACGGGTATGCCGACCAAGACCGAACAGGCCGATCTGAACATGGCGCTCTACGGCCGGCACGGCGAGGCCCCGATCGCCGTGGTCGCCCCGAGGTCCCCGGCGGACTGTTTCCACGCGGCGCTGGAGGCGGCGCGGATCGCGCTGACCTACCGCACGCCGGTGATCCTGTTGTCCGACAACTACGTCGCCAACGGCTCCGAGCCGTGGCTCCTGCCTGACGTCGAGTCCCTGCCGGACCTGCGGATCGAGTTCGCGACGCAACCAAACGGCGAGGACGGCACGACCTTCCTGCCGTACCTACGGGATCCGGAGACCCTGGCCCGGCCGTGGGCTGTCCCCGGCACGCCGGGCCTGGAGCACCGGATCGGCGGTCTGGAGAAGGCCGACAAGACCGGCGACATCTCGTACGACCCGGCCAACCACGACCTCATGGTGCGCACACGCGCCGCCCGGATCGAGGCGATCCCGGTGCCGGACGTCGAGGTCGAGGACCCGGATGGCGACGCCCGGGTGCTGGTGCTCGGCTGGGGCTCGACGTACGGGCCGATCGGCGCTGCCTGTCGAGCACTGCGCCAGCGCGGGCTCGCTATCGCCCAGGCGCACCTGCGGCATCTCGCCCCGATGCCGGCGAACCTCGGCGAGGTGCTGCGGTCCTACGACCGGGTGGTCATCCCCGAGATGAACCTCGGTCAGCTCGCGCACGTGGTCCGCGCTCGGTACCTGGTCGACGCGATCGGCTACAACCAGGTCCGGGGCCTGCCGTTCACGGCGAACGAGCTGGAGACGATGCTGGAAGAGGTCCTGAAGAATGTCTGAGCCCGTCGCCCTCAAGCTCACCGCGAAGGACTTCAAGTCCGACCAGGAGGTGCGCTGGTGTCCCGGCTGCGGTGACTACGCGATCCTCGCCGCCGTTCAGGGCTTCATGCCGGAGCTGAACATCCCCCGCGAGCGGATCGTCTTCGTCTCCGGGATCGGCTGCTCGTCGCGCTTCCCGTACTACATGGACACCTACGGTATGCACTCGATCCACGGTCGGGCCCCGGCGATCGCCACCGGCTTGTCCGCCACCCGGCCCGACCTGTCGGTCTGGGTGGTGACCGGGGACGGCGACGCGCTGTCCATCGGTGGGAACCACCTGATCCACGCCCTGCGCCGCAACGTCAACTTCAAGATCCTGCTGTTCAACAACCGGATCTACGGCCTGACCAAGGGGCAGTACTCACCGACGTCGGAGGCGGGCAAGATCACCAAGTCGACTCCGGTCGGCTCGGCCGACGCGCCGTTCAACCCGCTGTCGCTGGCGCTCGGGGCCGAGGCGACCTTCGTCGCCCGCACGATCGATTCGGACCGCAAGCACCTTCAGTCGGTCCTGCGGACCGCCGCCGAACACGAGGGCTCCGCGTTCGTGGAGATCTACCAGAATTGCAACATCTTCAACGATGGGGCGTTCGACCAGCTCAAGCAGCCGGCCACCCGAGACGATCACTTGATTCGGTTGGAGCACGGTCAACCGATCACGTTCGGCAAGGACGGGCAGTTCTGCGTCGTCCACCCGCCCGGCGGCTTCGGCTTGGAGGTCCGCGAAACCGCGGACACTCCGGCCGAGGAGATCGTCGTGCACGACACCACGGTCGTCGACCCGGCGTACGCCTTCGCGCTATCCCGGCTGCCTGGCCTGGATCTCCGGAACACCCCGATCGGCGTGTTCCGGTCGGTCCAGCGCCCGTCCTACGACAGCGTCGTGCGAAGTCAGCTCGACGCCGCCCGGGCGACGGTCACCGAGACCCCGGAGCAGCAGCTCGCCAGCCTGCTGAACAGCGGCGACACCTGGACGATCGGCTGACCGACCCGCCCGAGGCGCCAGCTCGTCCCACCTGGGCGGGCACGTCGCCGAAAGAGCGCCTGTCTCCTGCGGAAGGGCCACTCTTTCGGCGCGGTGGCGCCTCGTCGGGGAAGGGTGGCGGACGGGCTCAGGCGGCGGCAAGCGGGACACGCTCCGCGGGAGACGCTCCACGAGCTGCTAGGACAGCCACGGGACGGCCGGCAACTGCGTCGACGTTCAGCGAGGTGCACCCACCGGGCGGCTGTTGACTCAGGGTACGGGAGCCGACGTCGGGCGATCGTCACGGACGTGCACGAGCATGTCGCCGGTCTCGATCATCGCGCCCGCCTTGTCGGCCAGGGTGACCACCTTGCCCCTGCGGACCAGGGCGATGACCAGCGTGTCCAGCTCACGTGGCGACCTGCCCACCTCATGTCGCTCCGCCGACCGCATCGCCAGCGCCATGCCCTGGCCAGGGGTGAGCAGGTCCTCCACGACGTCGATCAGTGGCGGCGCCGAGGTGGACAGGCCGAGCAGCCGACCCGCGGTCGCCGACGACACGATCACGTGGTGGGCACCGCTCTGCCTGAGCAGCGGGGCGTTCTCCGCCTCCCGGGCGGCCGCGATGATCCGTACCTGCCCGGCGGTGAGCTGCCGGACGGTCAGCGCCACCAGGACCGACGCGTCGTCACTGTCGGTCGCTATGATCACCGCCTTTGCGGTACGGACGTGCGCCTCGTTGAGGGTCGCCGAGCGGGTTGCCGACCCCTCGATCGCCACCAGACCGGCCGAGGTGGCTTGCCGCAGCGCGGCACCGCTGCGTTCGACCACGACGATCCGGTGCTTCTCGAAGCCGTTCTCCAGCAGGGCGGAGACCGCACTGCGGCCCTTGGTGCCGTAGCCGCAGATGATGACGTGGTCCTTCACGCTTCTCCTCCACCGTGACAGGCGGCGGCCGGTCCGGTACTGCTCGGTCAGTACTTCCAGGGTGGTGCCGACGAGAATGATCAAGAAGATCACCCGGGCCGGGGTGATGTAGAGGACGTTGACCAGCCGGGCCGACTCGGAGACCGGCGTGATGTCGCCGTATCCCGTGGTGGAGAGGGAAACCACCACGTAGTAGAAGCAGTCGAGCAGGCTCAGCTCGCCCTCGTTGTTGGCGTCCCGGTAGCCGCTCCGGTCGAACCAGACCACCGCGACGCTGGCGAGGACGAGACCCAGCGCGGCGGCCAGCCGGAGACTCAGCGCACTGAGCGGGTCGCGCCGTTGCGCCGGAAAGTGGATCACCGTAGGCCCTGCCCGGACTCCGCTGTCGCCTGCACGCCCACAACATAGCGGGTAGCTGGCGGTCCGTACGCCGAGGCCGTGGGACGCCACCGGGATCACCGGGCGGGCATGATGGGGATGACCCCGGACGACGACCACGAAGGCGAGGCGGAGCATGTCCTTGCTGCGACGAGTGATCGGCGGCGTGCTGCGCCGGCTACGCCAGCGGCAGGGCCTCACACTGCGTGAGGTCGCCGCCGCCGCCGGAGTCTCGGTGCCCTATCTGTCCGAGATCGAACGCGGGCGCAAGGAAGCCTCGTCCGAGATCCTGGCGGCGGTCTGCCGGGCGCTGGGGATCCACCTGTCCGAGCTGCTGGAGGAGGCACGTGACGACCTCCGCCGCGTTGAACGGGGTGAGCGGGTGGGGCACGGACCCCGGCCGAACCAGTCCGACCGGGTGCCGGTCGCACGTGCCACGTCAGGTGAGCCGCGGCCACGGTTCGGGTTCCACACCGACGGCCCGACGGCGTGCGGATTCCGCTCGGTGACCACCATCGACTCGTTGCCCCTCCCGGCGACCACTCACGGCTCGTGGCCCCTCCGGGCGATGTCCCCCGAGCGGCCGCTTCACGTCGGCGCCACCCCGGACATGATCGGGCCCCGCCTCGCCGACGGGCCGGCCCGGGCCGGTTCACCGCTCGGTACGAGCGGGCTGCGGGTCCGGCTGATCGCTGCCGCGCCGGCCGGTCGCCCCGTCGCGCGGACCACCGGGGCGCTGGCGCGGCGGCGGGCCCGGACGGGCCGGCGTAGGCTCGCCGCACGCTAGCCGGTTCCGGTTCTTCTGCCCTGGGCCGATCTGCCGCCGGCAGAATCCCTGGGAGCCCGTCCACCAGCGCGCGCAGGCTGGAGGCGCCGGTTCCCCGGGCGCGCGGTCGCCCGCCGGCGCGGTGGAGGTCGGACGCAATGATCAAGATGTTGGACGGCGGGCAGCGCAGCTTCGGCGACCAGGTGTTCGAACGGCTGTTGAAGGAAGGAATCATCTTTCTCGGCACCGAGGTCACCGACGAGTCGGCCAACCGGATCTGCGCCCAGATCCTGCTGCTGGCGGCGGAGGAGCCGGACCGGGACATCACCCTCTACATCAACTCGCCGGGCGGCTCGGTCAGCGCGGGAATGGCGGTGTACGACACGATGCGCTTCGTCCGCAACGACGTGGCCACCCTCGCGCTGGGGCTGGCCGGCTCGATGGGGCAGTTCCTGCTCTGCGCCGGGACGACGGGCAAGCGGTACGCGCTGCCGCACTCGCGGATCATGATGCACCAGCCGTCGGGCGGGATGGGTGGCACCGCCGCGGACATCACCATCCAGGCGGAGAACATGCTTCACGTGAAGCGGACCATGCAGGAGCTGATTGCCGGACACAGCGGACGCACCCTGGACGAGGTCCAGCGGGACTGGGACCGGGACCGCTGGTTCACCGCCGAACAGGCCCGCCAGTACGGCCTCGTCGACCATGTGATCAGCCGGGCCGAGCAGCTCTCGGCGGCGTGAGTCCGGCACCGGCGGTCCGCAACCGCTCGATGAAGCCGGGCTTGTCCACAGCCGTCGCCAGCCAAATGATGGACTGCGACAGGCAGCTCGAGGACGCCGACCCGGTCGAGCCGGTCACGACGCTGCTTGAGAGCGCGGGAGTCACCGTGGTCGGTGAGGAGACGGTGGACGGGGCGCACGGTGTACACCGTCAGCGCTCCGGTGGAGAGCACCTCGATCAGCTGGCTCCCGACAAGCGGGCAGTTGGCCACGGAGCAGTTGGCCGAGCACGGTGTCACGGCGGGCCGAGACATGTTCAAGAACCGCCATCCCCTACCGTCGGCACCTGACTCCGCGAGGGTTGTACCAATCGCCGTGCTCTGCCCGGCCGGGTATTCGTCACCGGCCGGGCAGAATCTCCTACTCGGCTGCGCTGGCCTGCCGTCGGCGCAGTGTACGAATCCACCCCTGAGCAGTGTGCCGCGGCACGCCATAATGATCGGCGACAGCTGCCGCGCTGCCAGCCTGCTGGTAGACCGCCTCAAGGTCATTAGGCGACCGGCGGTACACGCGGCCCTTGTCCCCCGTAACATCCCGCTTCGGGCCAGCCTTCCGCGCGGTACGCGTAGCCGTGCTCCGCGTGGCAGACTTACGCCTGCCTGCTCGGACGCCAGCAGCCGGCGCTTCCGTCCGCGACGCCTGCTTCGGAACGGCGACGCCGGCCGCGACGCCGCCCTCCGACGCGACGCCGCCCTCCGACGCGACGCCGACCCCGGCCACATCGCCGCGGACGGAGCTGGCCGCAGTCGACTCGTCGGCGGTGGATCCATCAGCGGTAGACGTGGCTACCGCAACAGACAAGTCCACCTCGTCGTCGCCGGCCTCCTCGTCGGCAACGGATGCTTTTTGGCCAGCGGGCGCATGGTCCTGAGCAGCAGCAGACGACAGGCCCATCGCCCGCTGCCCGCCGACGGCCGGCCCGACAGCCTTCACCAGCAACTCCATGTCGGCAGCGGGAAGTTGACCCGCCGTCAGCCCGTGCCCCTCACCAGCGCGAACCAGCAGTTCACTGATACGCGCGGTCGTTTCGTTCACCTCGACCCTCAAGGTCGTGGTCGCCTGACGTGGATCGTCCGCGGCGATGGTGATGGTGATGGTATAGGAACTCATAGCTTGCCCTTCTTCACGGTGATGCAGACGCCTGTCACCTCCCGCGTACTACCCACAACGCGGCAGACACATCGGCCTTTCCCGGATGCAGTTCTGCGATCGGCTGTAGAAGCTATCGCATGTCGGTAGCTCCGCGCCCCAACTCGCAGGCGAGGTAGCGACCATTCTCGCCACTCTTTGGCCTGGGCCGGTCTGACAAGGCTGTCCACAAAGGTGGACATGAAAGGAAACGGCGCCTCTCACCTGGCAAACGGGGACTTGCCAAGGTCTCCGCTATCCCATGGAGATACCTGTCACGTGACAGGGTACCGGAACACGACCGAAGTCTACTGCCTGGGCAATACCCGTACGGCGCCGTCCGGGCCGCTGTGCTCCGGCCGGGCTCGAACACCGCCGCAGCCGCCCGGCCGGCCGGCCCCGGTGATCCTTGTACGCGCTGACTCGCCTCAGCGCGTACGCGCGTTCTCCCGTAGACGATCGAAAATGACCTGGCCGACTGGGAGATCCGGTGGCGGTCGGCATAGGTGAGCCAGACCACCTCCTCGAGCTCACTGCTGGGCTGCAGAACTAGAAGGACGCGCCGGTCCGAGACGCCGACGCGAGTGGAGATCACTTGTGCAAGTCCTGATGCGACCATTCTCAGCCCTGTTCAACAACAGCTACCGAGGAGCCGACGCACTGTCCCGAACGTGGGTCGCCGCAGGTCTCGTTACGGCATGCTGCGTGAGGTGGCCGAAAGGAGATCCTGGTGAAGTACCTAATGTTAATCTATGGCAACGAGCATATCTGGAACAGCCCGCCGGCCGACGACCTGAGGACCCTGATCGGCGAGGTCGACGCGTTCAACGAGGCGCTGCGCGCCTCCGGTGAACTGGTGGAGCGCCAGGGTTTGGTTTCCCGGGCTTGGTCGGTCCGAATGGTCGCGGACACGCCGGTGGTTACCGACGGCCCGTACCTGGCGGCGAAGGAGTACGTCGGCTCATACTTCATGGTGAACGTCGACAGTGAGGAACGAGCGTTGGAGATCGCCCAGTCGTACCCCGCCCTGCGCTTCGGCAGCGGCCCGAACGGGGGCGGCCTGGAGGTGTGGCCGCTGATGACCGGCACCGACGGTGACCGCTGACGGGCGACGGCCCGAGTCGCCCGCTCCGACATGTCCGCCGGGGACGCGGTGACCCGCTGCGCGACTTCGCGCCGCAGGGGCTCGGCGCGCTTGTCCACGAGCCAGACCGCGACCCATGCTGTCGGACTCGTTGCTTGTGCGCTGATGGACGACCAGTCTCGCCGAGTTGTCCACCGGCGGCTAAGGCTGGTGGAATCGGGCTGGGCTGCCGGGTCAGCATGCGGCGCCGCCGGTGCTGCCACTCCCACACCGGAGCGGCCACTCCTTGGGGCGGCGGCGTCAGGGTCGTGACTGGCAGGATCGCGTCATCGATGTCGCTGGTGTTCGCAAGCCGGCAGGAGCGGGGCTGGTATTGGGCAAGCTGTAGGAGCGGGCACGATGAGGATCGGGGTCTCCGGGACGCACGGGACCGGGAAGACGACGCTCGTCGAAGCGCTGTGTGCCCGGATGCCGGGTCACCTGGCAATGGACGAGCCGTACCACCTGCTCGAGGAGGAGGGGTACGAGTTCCGGTATCCGCCGTCGCCGGAAGACTATCGGTCGCTGATTGCCCGTTCGGTGCGGAGCCTGTGCTCGCCGCCGTCGCCGTCGCCGTCAGGGACGATCTTCGACCGGACTCCGTTGGACTACCTCGCGTACCTGGCCGCGACTGGCGCGGACCCGTCGGAGGAGGCCGACGATACGGCTCTCCGCGTCGCCTTCGCACACCTCGACCTGCTGGTCATCACGACGATCACGCCCGAGACAGAGCGGGTCCTGCCGGCCACGGAGTTGCCCGGCCTCCGGGCGCGGATGAATGACGCGCTGCTGGAAATGGTCTACGCAGATCCGCTGAACGCCTGGGTGGACACGCCGGTGTTGGAGCTGAGCGGCCCGCTGCACGACCGGCTGGACATGGTCCTCGGCGTCGTAGAGCGGCTCGGGCAACCGGGCCCGGGGTCGGCACGCGGGTAAGGCCGGTCACTGGCCGACCTGCGCCCGGCGCCGCCGGAGCAGGCCCGCAGACGGCGGGCGGCCCCACGAGCGTTCCGCTCGTCGGCCTCGCGGCCGTCCGGCGGATCCTGCCACCGGGAACATGCACCGCCGGCCGAGGACGCGAACGGCAAAAGCTCATCGTTACCCTGCCGGAATGGATGTCGAGAAGCGCCTGCGGCGCACCCGCGCCTGGCTGTGGACCGTCGTGGTGGGACTGATCCTGAGCGGGGTGACCGCGTTCCCACTCGACATCGAGGTGCGCTGGCTGCTGCGGGCCATCAACCCGCTCGCCGACCAGATGCCGGCGCTGGTCGCCTGGGTTGAACGGGTCCACATCGGCTTGGTCGAGACCGGAGACCGCTACCCGTTCATGCGATACGGGACCGACTGGCTCGCGTTCGCTCACCTGGTACTCGCGGTGGCGTTCTGGGGGCCGCTACGTGACCCGGTGCGCAACGTCTGGGTAGTCCAACTCGGCATGATCGCCTGTCTCGGAATCGTGCCGCTGGCGCTGATCTGCGGACCGGTCCGGGAGATCCCGTGGTTCTGGACGGCAGTGGACCTGTCCTTCGCTGTCGGAGCGTTCCCACCGCTGTGGTTCGCCTACCGACACATCCGGGCAATCGAGGCGCAACAGGCCAAGCCGGCAGACCAGGCCCACTCGTCGACGCCCAGGACCCCCGCGTCGGCTCGCCCGTAGCAGAGGATCACCGACGAGGTGAACGGCCGCCCAACACCACTGGCGTGCCGAGCCCCGGCAAATCGACGCCAGAAGTGCGCGCCATCCCCGGGCGACCAGGCTGACCTGTTCGGGCCTCCTCCCGGTCGCGACGGTAACAGCGACCAGGTCGGCATTGCGCGGGAACTCGGCGCCCACCCGACCGTGGAGTTGCATCCGGTGACATCGCGGTGGTCGGTGGGCTACGTCAGCCCGCCACCCGACGGGCAAGCAGGGCCCCGAGCAGCGCCGACCCGGCGGCGATCGCCAGCGCACCGGCGTAGCTTCCCGGGCCGGGCACCTCACTCGCGGCCAGCAACGCACCCGTCAGGGCCAGGACGCTCGCGGCGAAGAGAGAGTCGCTCAACTGCAGCGACGAGCTGTTGCGGCCCTGCTCTCCCGGATTGGACAGCTCCAGGGTGAGCACCGACAGCGAGGGGTAGAGCAGACCCATCCCAAGCCCGGCACCCGCCCACCCGAGGACAGCGACCCACACCGGCACGGCCGGCACCAAAGCGGACGCCACCACGACCGTCCCGGCCGTGACGCACGTGAGGCCGGCCCTCGGCAGCATCGCGCGCGACCGGGGCGTCGGAATCCGACCCTGCGCCCACGAGCCCGTCGACCAGAAGACCGCACCAACGGTGAGGACCATCCCGGCGGCGGTGGGCGACAAACCCCGTTCCCGGGTGAGCATCAGCGGAATCACCACCTCGGCGGCGACGAACGCGGCGGACGCCAGCCCGCGCAGACCGATCACGGTGGGCAGACCCCGCGCGGCCCGGAGGAACCCGGCCGGCAGCAGCCGAGGCGCGCTGACCAGCAGGCCGGCCAGCGCCGAACCGACCAGCGCTCCGGCGGCGAGCCCACGCTGCTGCCCTCCGACGTGCAACAGCGCGGAGCTCGCCGCCGCCGCACCGGCCCAGCCGAGCCGGGTCAGCGCTCCGGACGGACGACCCGCCGGCGCTGCCGTACCGATCGCCCGCAGACCCGGATGGATCAGCAGTCCCGCCGGCACTGCCACGGCGGGCACCGCCAGGAAAACCCACCGCCAGCCGAGGTGCTCGACGACCAGGCCGGCCACGGCCGGACCGACCAGCGACGGTACGACCCATGCCGACGCGAACGCGGCGAAGATCCGCCGGTGCAACCGCTCCGGGTACGCCCGGCCCACGACCACGTACAGCGCCACGGAGAGCAGGCCGGAGCCGAACCCCTGGACGACCCGACCGACCACCAGGGCCGTCATAGACGTGGCGCTCCCGGCCACCACCAGGCCCACCACGAACCACCCGAGTCCGTGCCACACCGGCGCGCGCGGTCCCCGCATGTCCGACCACAGGCCGGACAGCACCATGGCGAACACCCCCGCCGCAAGGGGGCCACCGAACGCGATGCCGTAGTGGGCGATGCCGTCGAGGCTGCGCGCGACGGTCGGCATGGCGGTGCCGACGGCCAACGCCTCAAACGCCAGCAGAGAAACCAGCGCCACGCTGCCCACCGTCACCGGCCGCAGATGCGGCGCGGACAGCCCTCCGTCCGGCACGGGCAGAGCCGAGGGCGTCACCGTGTCGTTCATCCGGCGCCCCGAACGTCGGGCGCCGGGCCCACCGCCAGTCGGCGGACCCGGCGCAGTTCGCGGCCCGCCCGGGGCCGCCAGTCGATCAGCACGACTCTGCTGCCGAATTCGTGACACGCCGTCGGGATCGTTCGTACTGGCCGGTTACGGGGTCATGATCCCTGTTCGCGGTCGTGTTCCTTCCGTCGGTGGCTGCGGGATGGGGTGTACGGGTGTCGATGCGGCCGCGGTCGCGGGTCCAGATTCCTGATCAGACGGTGCTGGTGGCCCGCGCGGCGTTCCCGAACGGCAGCGTGGCGATATCAGCGCGTGACCACCTGGGTGAGGTGTTCACCGACGAACAGTTCGCTGCCGCGTTCGGTGTCCGGGGCGCTCCGGCCGAATCGCCGGGCGCCTTAGCGCTGGTGACCGCGTTGCAGTTCGCGGAGAACCTGACCGATCGGCAGGCCGCGCGGATGGTCGCCCGGGCGATCGACTGGAAGTACGCGCTCGGCCTGGAGCTGACCGATCCCGGCTTCGACGCCAGCGTGCTGTCCAAGTTCCGTACCCGGCTGGTCGAGCACGGCCTGGAAGAACAGGTCTTCACCGCGATGCTGACCGTGTCGACCGGCAAGGGCCTGATCGCGGCTGGTGGTAAGCAGCGCACCGATTCCACTCACGTGATCAGCGCGGTGCGAGACCTCAACCGTCTGGAGGTGGCCGGCGAGTCGGTACGGGCCTGCCTGGAAACGTTGTCGGTGGCCGCACCGGACTGGCTGGCCACCGCTATCGACGTCGGCGAGTGGGCGCACCGGTACGGGCCACGCATCGATTCCTGGCGGCTACCCGCCTCGCAGGCCAAGCGGGACCGCCTCGCCCAGGTCTACGGCACCGACGCCGTCGCCCTGCTGCGCGCGGTGTTCGCCCCTGCCGCCCCGGTCTGGCTGGCCGAACTGCCCGCGGTGCGGACGCTGCGCACCGTGCTGGTGCAGAACTATCTGATCACCACCGACAGCAGGGGGCGGGAGGTGATCCGGCGGCGGGAGGCGGACACGGACGGTCTCCCGCCCGCCAGATCCCGGATCACCTCCCCGTACGACACCGACACCCGGTGGGCCGCAAAAGGCGACGACCTGTTCTGGAACGGCTACAAGGTCCACCTGACCGAGACCTGCGACCCCGACACCGAGCACGGCACCACCAGCGACCACGACGGCCAGACCGGTCCCCGGCCGACACCGAACCTGATCGTCAACGTGGCCACCACGGCGGCCACCGTCCCCGACGTGAAAGCCACCACCGGCATCCACCAGCACCTGCACGACCGCCGGCTGCTGCCCGCCGAGCACTACCTCGACTCCGGCTACCCCTCAGCCGACACCATCGCCACCGCGCAGACTTTCGGCGTCACCATGGTCACCCCGGCCCTGCTCGACCAGTCCGCCCAGGCCCGTGCCCGCACCGGCTACGACAAGACCTGCTTCACCATCGACTTCGACACCCGGCAGGTCACCTGCCCCCAAGGACACACCAACACCTCCTGGAGCCCCACGGTCCAACGCGGCACCGAGGTCATCGTGGTCAAGTTCCCCACCACCACCTGCGGCCCGTGCCCCGCCCGCGCCCAGTGCACCACCGCGAAACGCGGCGGCCGGCAACTCACCTTCTACCCCCGCGACCTCCACCACGCCCTCACCGCTGCCCGCACCCGACAGACCAGCGACAGCTGGCACGACAAGTACAAGCTGCGCGCCGGCGTCGAAGGCACCATCAACCAGGCCCTCGACATCACCGGCATCCGCCACACCCGCTACCGCGGCCTCGCGAAAACCCGCCTCCAACACGTGTTCTCCGCGATCGCCCTCAACCTCGTCCGACTCCACACCTGGTGGACCGACCACCCCCTACCAACAGCCCGGACCAGCAACCTCCAACGCCTCGATCACGCCCTCGCCGCCTGAACCGAATTGGGCAGCAGAGTCCAGCACCCGTCCAAACTGCGACCTCAACCATGGTTGAGGTCAAGCGTGACGCCGGTCGCTCGGGCACACTTGAGCGCCTTCCCCGACGCCCTGGCCAGTCCAGACACGTGCTGGTCGGCGAGCAGGTGACCGGCGGCGGTCGCCAACGCCCTCGTGCTCACCACCTGCTGCGCGACACACCGACGAGATCATTCGACCCCCGGACACCAGAGATCGAGGATCGGCCATGGACGGGGTTCGGCAACATGGCCCGGCAGGGTTACCGCGGTCCGCTCGGTAACCGAGTCTCGTTGTTGCTCAGCCGCGCACCTGCCGCGACCGTCTCCTCGGCCGGTTCCTGCCACAGCGACTCGTAGGCGTCGAAGGCGTTACGCACGTCGCCGTGCTCACCCAGGCAGCGCGCCAGCACCACGGCGCCCTCCAACGCCATCGACGCGCCCTGTGCGGTGGCCGGTGACGCCGCGTGTATCGCTCCGCAGCGGCAGTTGCCGTAATCGTCAGGGTCTAGTGAAAGAGAGTCGCCCAACGGACACACCGGGAAATGCTCGACGCGCGCCAGCTACCTCCGCCACCGGTCGCGGCCGGTCCGAGGTACTGGTAGCCGCGATTCACGCTCTCACCCCGCACGGCCCCGAAGTTGCTCTCACGCCGCGAGCCGCGCGCTGGCCTGTTCTCGCCGGTAACCCGGGGTGACACCGGAGGCGGCTGCGCTGGTGGCTCCGGTTTCCGGAAGCGCGCTTTGCCAAACGCCCCAACCTCCGGAAGTAGCCTTCCGGGCCGCGAGAGCCGGAACGTGCGCTGCCGTTGCAGGTGCCACCCGGCGACGGGCACCGACGGGCGGGTTCCGCGAGCGAGATCGGACTGTTGGTGCAATCCGACACCGTTCTCAGCTCCGGGTGAAGCGGTGAGCCGAGCGTCCGTACCCGTGGGTAGGGACGGGCCCTGACTGGGCTTCACTCCCTACCCACGGGTCGTGCTTCAGGCCTTCTTCTGTCGGCCGACCGGGATGTTGAATCCTTGCTCGCGTAGCTGGTTGGCCCAGTTGCTGATCGTGCCAATCGACTTGCCGTACTTTTCGGCGAGTGCTTTGAACGAGCCGGCGACGGCGAGGTCGGCGAGGTACTGCTCACCGCTGGGCCGGTCTCCTCGACGGCCCAGCGGTGCCTCTACCGGCTTCACGGCCGTAGCGGACTTTGCCGCCCTGGCGGCCCGACGGCCGGTCGCCTGCGCTGGCCGGCCTCGCTTGGACCGCGGCACCGGCACCGGCGCCGGCTCGGTGACCGGCTCCAGCTCGGCGCTGACCTCGGGTTCAGCCGCGGCCACCGGTTCGACGGCGGGCGTCGGTGCTGCGGTCTCCTCGTCCAGCTCGGCCGCCGCGTACTCGGCCATAACCTCCACGACGCCGTCCCTGGGGGTGATGTCCGCCGGCACGTGCGCGACCGGCTTCACCGGCGCGGCCGACTCGTCCACCGCCGTGGGAGCGCCGCTGGCGTCCGCGAGCGCCGCCGACAACCAGGCGATGACGCGTTGTTGCGCACCCGGGTCGAGCGGGGACAGCAGCTCGTACGCGACTTGCATCGCCTGGAGTTCTCGGAAAGCCATGCCTTCTCCACCTCAATGTTGCGGTCAGGGGAACAGCGGCATCGTAAAGCCAGACGCGATAAGCGTTGCACGTGGATGACCAGCACGATAACACCACGAACTGATGAGCACATCTGCCGGGAGTGTTGCGCGCTGGCAGGATCCCGGGAACATCGCCATAGCCGGGTCGGAGTCGTACGCGAACTCCGCCGACCAACTGGCCCACCGCCGAGCAGCGCGAACATTGATCGGCGCATAGTGCGCCGAGGGGGCCTGAACCACACCCGCTGCCGCCCAGAGCGACCACGGGGAGCCGCCCTGGGCGACGGTTCGGTGAACAAAACGATCGATCTCGGTCGCCAGCAACCGATCGAGCGGATCGGCGAGGCACCCGACCGGACCGTCATGTTTGGCCTCTCGGCCCCGCCGACCGCTATCGACCGGCGCCACCGGCTCCTCGATACGGTCGACGTCGATTTCCGCCCGTATTGGCAACGAGTTTCTGAGCCATTCTCGTGCGGGCGCGATCCGCTGTGCCGACATGAGCCGCCGTAGGCAGCACCAGCCGTCGCCCACGCTGGCAAGGCCCGGTCCACGTCCCTGTCAACCAGCCGGGCAACCGAGAACATGCCGGGTCCGCCGGCGACCGAGCCCTGCCCTCCTCACGGCGTCATGCCACCCGTCTCCCGGCTCCGGTCGCAGCGGGGCGCGCTATCAGACCGGCGTCCGAGCCAGCTTGCCAACAAGGGGGTCTGCTGCACCGGGAGGTGACGGGTGTAGTCACGCGGCCTGACTGGCCGGTGGGTGCATGATGGTCTCGAATTCAACCTGCCTGGCTTCAACCGGTCGTTGCAACGCCTGCTGGTTGGAGTGACCGTAACTGCTCGTCGAGAGCTTCGGCGGGCGTCTTGAGCGCCGCCGCGTCCTTGGATGTAGAGCGCCTCGTAGATCGCCTCGTGGCTGATGCGCATGTCCTCATCGTCGGGGAAGTCGACGACCAGCCGTCGACTAATCTGCTCCGGGCTCCAGGCCGTCGCCCAGCGGCGGTCTGCGCGGTACGGCTTGTTCAGCCCTTTCCAGGTCGTCGGAGGGCCTGCGGCAGCTGTCCCGTCGGGGTGGCGCAATTGGCCGCTCAGCCGTGTCTGCACGTACTCCTTCAGCCGCGGGTTGCTCGCCAGCTTCGCCGGCTTGGGCCGCCGCGCGGCGACCTTTTCGGGAGACGATTCAAAATCGCATCGATAGATGCCGAGGCCCTGATCAGCTTTTGCTGGTCAGGGCCTCCTGTTGGTGCCCCCGGCAGGATTCGAACCTGCGACACACGGTTTAGGAAACCGATGCTCTATCCCCTGAGCTACGGGGGCGCGAGCGCCTAGTCTAGCGACCTGGGAGCTCACCCGGGGTGGCAGGGAGCGGCGCACGTTCACCCACGTTCCCCGGACCGCCGTTGTCGCAGCCCAGGACCACACACCGAGTCTCCATGTGGCTCCGGGTGATCTTGGCGGGCAGGGTGGAGGGGCCGGCGCGATGGGTTCGCGTCGGCGGAGAGCGAGCCGCTTCAGGCTGCGGCGCGGACGGTTGATGCGGGTCGAGTGAAGGTTTTGCGGTCGCGGATGAGTGCCCAGAGGACGTCGACGCGTCGTCGGGCGAGGGCGAGTATGGCTTGCCGGTGGTTCTTTCCTTCGGTGTTCCCCGGACGATCAAGGCAGTCGACACGTCAGAGTTGATCCGGCTCGACTCCGAGGCGATCCATTGCGGACTGACTCGCAACCACGGGGCAGGGTGGTTGGCGGAGTTCGCCGGTCCAGCAGCGGCGCACTATCTGTGGCCGGTACTGGTGCACCGATTGGGCCACCGGCCTGAGTCTTCGCCGCACTGGCGATGCATGCTGCTTCTGACGGTGCGGGACGGCCAGCAGATTTTGTCCCTCCTGGATGTCCTGCCCGCCTCGTTCGAGGATCTACCCGAGACGCTGGATGCGGCCACGAAGACCGAGATCGCCCACCGGCTGGAGCATGAGGGCCTGCTGACGCAGGCGCAGTGGGCCGACCTGAACCCCTGATCCGGGTACTGCTTGGCGGTGATACCCAGCGACGGTCACCGGGCGGCGAACAGTGCGTCAGGTGTCGAGGGCTGCGAGGTTGAGGCGTTCGAGCAGGCTGGGCTTGCGGGCGTGGGCCGTCCGTAGCTTGGCCAGCCGCTGTTGGAACCCGCTGTCTCGGTCGCGTTCGGCGAGGTCGTGCAGGTCGACGAGGAGTTGTACGGCGGTGTCGTACTCGCGGGGTTTCTTCGTGGCGATGAGTTCGTCGACCCGTTGCCAGGCGGCGAGTTGGTCGCTCGCGAGGGTGTCGAGGTGTCGTTGCCGGGCGGCTGCGGCGGACCGTTCGCGGCGAATCCGGTCGTGTTCGCGCCCCTCGGCGTCCCGTCGTTCCCGCTCGGCGCGCAATTCCGCGGCGGTGGCGCGTAGTTGCCCGGCGGTGCGGGCGGCCGCCGGGGCGGGGGCGTCGGTGCGGTGTGCGTCGCGGTAGCGGCGCAGCAGTCGGCTGCGTAGGTGGCTGTCGCCGCCGGTGATCAGGTCGGTCAGGATGGCGTCCTTGTCCCGGGCGGGCAGCCCGACGACCCAGGTGCGGAGTTGCGCGGCGGTCGGTTCACCGGAGGCGGCCGGCGGCGATCCGGCCGCCGCGGCCGCGATCAGGTCGGGGTCGATGCGCAGGAACTCGGCTACGGCGGTGAGGGACGCGTCGAGGGCACCCAGTCCGGCGGGAACGGGCGGTTCGGGCTCGTCGGCGATCTCGGCGGACTGTACGCAGCGCAGCCAGGCCAGGTACAGCAGGCGCAGGTCACCGGCGGCGAGGCCGGCCCGGACCGGGATGATGGAGGCGAGCAGACCGTGGCCGTCGAGGTCCCACTCGTCGGTGCCGTCCTCGTCCTCGTCGTGGAAGTCGATGATGACGTGCTTGCCGGCGGTCCACGCGGACGCGCTGTCACCCTGGCAGTACCGGGCCACGGTGGCGGGGTCGAGCACGTGCTTCGGTAGCCGCAGCATGAGCCGGCGGGTGCCCCAGTTCGCCAGGTACAGGTGCGCGTCGAAATACCGTTCCATCAGCGTGCGCGGGTCACCCTTGAAGTTGCCCCACTCGTAGGTGTTCACGAAGCTGGTGGCGGTGATGTCGGCCCGGGTCGACAGCGACCGCAGCTCGGCCCGCTCCCGGCCGGTGAGGGGCCGGTCGACGGCGGTGAACTCGTAGTACTGGTACTCGCTCACCGTGGCCTACCTTCCGGCCCAGTGCCGGTAGGCGTCGACCCACACGGCGCCGACCGGCGCGGGGGTGGGAAGCGGCAGGTCGAGCAGGTCGACCCTCTGCCGGTGGCGGCCTCGGACGCAGACCGCGACGATGGTGTCCGCGGTCAGGTCGACCTTCCGCACGGTGACCTCGACGCCGAGGACGGTGGTGGTGAACGGCACCGCCAGATGCTCCTCGATCATGGTGAACAGGCCGGTGAGCTGTTCGTCGTCGCCGTACGCGTCGACCGTGGCTTCCTCGATCATCGCCTCCAGCGCGGCGGTCCCCTTCGATGCCATCGACGGAGGATAACGGACCGGCGTCGGGGTGTTCGGAGCCCGATACGCGAGGACGGTCGGCATGGGTTCGGTGGCCGAGTTCGTCGATCTTCGGCGGGAGGTGGAGCGGTCACGGGCGGAGAACGCCCGACTGGGACGTCTGCTGGACCTGCGCGGCCAGGACACGACTTCGGCACCGGAGCAGTTGTCCGCGCCGGTGGAGCCGCCGGGACTGGTCACCATGGCCTCGCCGAGCCGGGACAAGCTGGCGCTGTTCGCCGACCGGTCCCGGGCCGACGCGTACGCCGTGCCATACGAGAAAGGCCCACCCGAAGAGCCGAAGGTACAGCCGGACAGCTCGCGTACATGAGCAGCCTGTCCGATCTCGGGGCTACCGGCCGCGCCGGCCAGCGCTGCGGGCCACAGCACGTACCCAGGCGCAGCAGCCCTTGACGCAGGTTCCACGATCACCCCCGGAGACCCTTGGTGCCTCGCGCGCCTCGCCGTCCTCCGCGGCCGGCTGGGTAGGGTGAGTAGCCGTTCGCGTCCCGTGGAGGAGAACGATGACCGCGCAGCCATCCAGGCCCACGTTCGGTTTGGACGATTTCGGGCTGGACGACCGGATGCGGCTGTTCGGTTACGTGACGGCGGAGAACCGGCTCGCCTACCTGTGGCTGCTGCGGGCGTTCGACTCGGCGCGGTCCAGCTACCACGTGGTGCTGCACACCTCCGACGTGGCCGCCGCGCTGGCGGCGTTGCACGAGGTGGACGCCGACTGCCCGGATCCGGCCGGGCTGGAGTTGCCGCGGCTGCTCGATGCCCTGGTGGAGTGGGGGGTGCTCGACCGGGGACAGGACAGTTCCCGGGCCACGACGTTGGCGGAGTACCGCAACCGGCACTCGGTGTACCAGTTCACCGAGGCCGGGTACCGGGCCCACCGGGCGGTGGAGGCGGTGTTGTCGGCGAGCATGGACGACTCGACGCTGTCCCGGCTGGTCTTCGCCGACCTGCTGGCGGACCTGAACGCGCTCGCCGTAGCCAACGAGGCGGGGGACGCGGAGGAGGTCTACCGCAAGTTCAACCGGCTGGACCGGGCGTTGGCCGACATCGCCGAGCGTGCGGCGCGTTTCTACCACATGCTGGGTGACTTGGGCCGAACCAACGACGTGCGGCCGGAGGTGTTCCTTGCCCACAAGGACGCGCTGCTGGCTCACCTGCGGGACTTCCACGACGAGTTGCAGCGGTACACGCCCCGGCTGCGCGCGGCGGTGCACGAGGTCGAGGCGACCGGCCTGGGCCGGCTGATCGAGGCCGCCGCCGAGGCCGACGAGCGGCTGTTCCACACCCCGGTGCAGCGGCTGGAGGACTGGCGGCGGCGCTGGGCGGGGCTGCGGTCCTGGTTGGCGCCGCCGGGCCCGGAGCAGCCCAGCGAGGCGGACCGGTTGTCGGACGCCACCATCGCCGCGATCGGTGACGTCCTCGCTCTGCTGCGCCGGGTCACCGAGGCGCGGCGCGGCGGGGTGAGCCGGGAGTCGCAGTTGCGGCACCTGGCCGCGTGGTTCACCCACACCGGCACCCAGGATGCCGCGCACGCCCTGTTCGACGTCGTGTTCGGGCTCGGCGGTCCACGCCACGCCGGCGTGGCGCACCCGGATCCGGAGGCGATCGCCAGCCGGTTGTCGTGGTGGGAGGCGCCGGCGGTGGAGCTGTCCCGCACCCTGGTGACCACCGGCCGGGCACCGGGTCAGGGCCGGGGGCGGCCGGCCCGGCTGGACCGGGTCGACGAGCGCCGGCACCGGTTGCGCGGCGAGCAGCTCGCCCGGGAGCGCCGGTGGGCCGACGCGGCGACGGCGCTGGCCGCCGAGGGCGTGGACGATCACCGGTTGGACGGGTCGCAGACTCAGGTCCTGCTGCGCCTGCTCGACATCGCGCTGGCCGCCCGGGTGGGTGGCAGAGCCGGGGTGCCGCTGGCGGCCGCCGCGCACGGCGTGCGGCTGACCCTCACCCCGACGCCGGGCCGGTTCACCACGGTGCACACCGCCGAGGGCCGGCTGCATCTGGACGGGTACGCGTTGACGGTCACCGCCGCGCAGCACACCGCGGTCCGCCGACCCGAGCTGGTGCCCGCGTGACCGCCGGGTCCGGCGCGCTTCGGCCGGCGGCGCACCGGTTTGCCGTCGACGTCCCGGAGTTGGAGTTGGCGGACTACCAGCGGGCGGTCCGGCTGGTTCTGCGCCACCCGCTGATCACGGCGACCTGGCCCGACGAGCGGGCGCTGCCCCGGGTACGGCGGTTCTCCCCCACCCTGCGCCGGGATCTCGCCGAGGCGTTCGGGTACCGGCTGGAGCTGCACGGTTCCACGGCCCGGTTGGTACGGGCGAAGGACCGGCTCGACGGCACCCAGCCGGCGGTGTCGCGCACCGGGCGGCCGTTCGATCG
This sequence comes from Micromonospora sp. WMMA1363, assembly GCF_030345795.1. Taxonomy (NCBI): domain Bacteria; kingdom Bacillati; phylum Actinomycetota; class Actinomycetes; order Micromonosporales; family Micromonosporaceae; genus Micromonospora; species Micromonospora sp. WMMA1363. The sequence goes on along the minus strand of NZ_JAUALB010000001.1, from coordinate 4,937,023 downwards.
GCAGCGCTACGCGTACCTGTCGTTGTGCCTGGCGGTGCTGGGCCGCGCCGGGATCCAGATCACCCTCAGCGAGTTGGCCGACTCGGTGGCCGGTGACGCGAACCGGATCACCGGCCTGGGGTTGGATCCGGACCACGGCCCGGACCGGCGGGCGTTCGTGGACGCGGTCGGCTGGCTGGAGGAGCGGGGTGTGCTGCGGCTGGCCGACGGCTCCAGCGCCGCCTGGGCCAGTGACCCGGGGGCCGGGGAGGCACTGTACGACGTGGCGCGGGACGTGGTGTTCGCGTTGTTCCGGCCGACCCGGGTGCTGCAGCACATCGACTCGGTGTCGGCGCTGCTGGACCGGGCGATGAGCAGCAGCGGCAACGCCGAGCGCCGGCAGGCGGCCCAGGCGGCCCGGCGGGCGGTGGTGGAGTCGCCGGTCGTCTACCACGCCGACGTCGACGCCTCGGTCGCCAACCATCTGCGCGGCTCCGCGCTCGCCGTCGACCTGGCCCGGCTGACCGGGCTGCGGGTGGAACGGCGGGCCGAGGGTGTGCTGCTGGTGGACACCGCCGGGTTCACCGCGGAGCGGTTCCCGGGCACCGGCTCGGTGGCGCAGGCCGCGGTGCTGCTGGCGGTGGAGATGGCCGACCGGGTGGCGGATCCCGACGGCCGCCGGGTCAAGCGGCTCGCCCCGCCCGACGGGCACGCCCGGCAGCAGGCGTTGGCGAGCCACATCGACACCGGCCTGCCCACCGCCACCCTGGTACGCCTCGACGGCGCCGGCCCTGACGAGCACTGGACTGTCGAAGGCGAGAGCGGCCACGACGAGGCCGACGGCGCCGGCCGGTTGCCGTTCATCACCGACAGTTTCCTGCGTACCGCAGTCGGGGAGATCCTCCAGCGGTACGGGACCGCGTTCGGGGCCCAGTGGCACGTCGACCCGGACCGGCTGCGCGTCGAGGCGGTCGCGCTGCTGGAACGGTTCGGCGCGGTCACCGCCGTGCCGGGCGGGGTGCTCGTCCGACCCCTGGTGGGGCGGTACCGCCACACCGTCGCCACGGTCAAGCCCCGGGCGACGACCACCGAAACCCTGTTCTGAGGGAAGTTGATCGTGATCGAGCAACGCGTCGTCCGCCGGTTCGCCCCCACCCGGGCCGGGATCATCAATCTCTGGGACTACCGGGACGAGGAGTTCAGCTTCGTCGACGGGTGGCTGGTGCTGCGCGGGCCCAACGGCTCCGGCAAGACCAAGGCGCTGGAGGTGCTGTTCCCGTTCGTCCTCGACGGGCGGATCGAGCCGCGCCGGCTCAATCCGTTCGCCAGCGAGGACCGGACGATGAAGTCGAACCTGCTCTACCGGGGGCAGGAGGTCACCCACGCGTACGTGTGGATGGAGTTCGGCGACGGCGAGCGGTACGTGACCGTCGGCATCGGGTTGCGGGCGCACCGGCACGTCGACCGGGTCACCCGCTGGCACTTCGTGGTCGACGGTCGGGTGGGGGTGGACTTCTCTCTGCTGGACGCCGACGACCGGCCGCTGACCCGCCGCGACCTGATCGACCGGTTGGGCGCCGAGGCGGTGCGGGACTCGGCGGAGGACTACCGTCAGCTCGTCGACGCCCGGCTGTTCGGCCTCGGCCCGGCTCGCTACGAGCAACTGCTGGACCTGGTGCTGACCCTGCGCAAGCCGCAACTGGCCAAGGACCTCAACCCGGTCGAGCTGTCCCGCACGCTGCAACGAGGGCTGCGCCCGGTCGAGGACCACCTGCTGGTGGAGGCCGCCCGCTCGTTCGACGACATGGAGGCGGTTGCCCGTACCCTCGAAGGGCTGGTGGCGGCGGACGCGGCGACGGCCTCGTTCCTGACGGTGTACTCGACCTATCTGCGCACCCACGCACGGGCCGCTGCGGACGCCCTGACCGCCCGCCGCGACGCGGTCGCCACCCGGTCGACCGCACTCGGCGACGCCCGTCACGCGGTCGCCGCGGCGGCGGAGGCGGAGTCCGCGGCGGGTGAGCGGCTGCGGGCCGTCGAGGGCGAGCCGGGACGGCTGCGCGCCCACCTGGACAGTTTGAAGGCCTCGGCGGCCTACCAGTCCCACGAGCAGCTCGCCGACCTGCAACGGCACGTGCACGACTTGGCGGAGGCGGCCGGGCGGGCCGGCGAGGCCGTCGTCGCCGAGGAGAGCGCGGTGGCGCGGCGGCGTACCGAATCGGAACGGGCGACGGTCGCGGCCCGGGACACCCGGACGGCGGCCGACCGGATCGCCGCCGATCTCCTGCTCGACGCGGAGGCGGCCGGGATCACCTGGAGCGCCGACAACGCCGCCCCGGACGACCTGGCGGCCCGGATCACCGCGCGGGCCGCTGCCCGCCGCGACGACGTGCGCGCCGTCCGCGCGCAGGTGGCGCGGCACGACCAGGCCGACCGGGACCACGCCCGGGCCGCCGCCGACGCGGCCAGCGCCACGGCCGCCGCCGCCGACGCCGAGCAGGCCGAGCGGCGCGCCGAGGACGCCGTCGCACAGGCCCGCGCCCGGCTGCGTGCCCAGCTCGAGCAGTGGGCGCAGGGCAATGCCGGGCTGCTGGCCGACATCGCGCAGCCGGAGCTGATCGATGCGCTGGCCGCCGCCGTGGACACCACCGGCGAGCCGGGCGCGCGGACGCTGCGGGAGGTGTACGCCGACGCCACGGCCACGGCGGTGGCTCGTTGGCGGGACCGGCTCGCGGCATTGGCGGCGCAGCGGGCGGCGCTGGCCGACCGGCGGGCCGAGGTGTCCGCCGAACGGGACCGGATCGCCGCCGAGCACGACGACGCCCCACCCGCCCCGGTGACCCGGCCCGCGCCACGCGCCGGCCGACCCGGCGCGCCGCTGTGGCGACTGGTCCGTTTCATCAGCGGGGTGACCGGCGCGGACGCGGCGGCCATCGAGGCGGCGCTGCACGCGGCCGGGCTGCTGGACGCCTGGCTGCACCCTGACCCCGGGACCGCGACGACCGCGCTGGCCGGCGACGACCTCGACGGCTACCTGCTGCCGCTGCCGCCGCGACGGCGGCCGGCCGGGGCCACCCTCGCCGACGTGCTGGCTCCCGAGGAACAGGACGACGTGCCCGCCGCGCGGATCACCGAGGTGCTCACCTCGGTGGCGCTGGCCGACGTGACCACGCCCGACGCCTCGCCGGTCACCATCGGCGTGGACGGCCGGTACGCCCAGGGCGTCGCCGCCGGCCGATTCGCCAAGGTCTCCTGCGAGTACATCGGCGCGACCGCCCGGGCCGCCCGCCGCGCCGCCCGGGTCACCGAGTGCGAGCGGTTACTGGCCGTCGTCGACGCCGACCTCGACGCGGTGGACCGCGCCCGCGCGTCCGTCGAGGCGCTGCTGGCGGCGGTGGACGCGGCTGCCGCGCACCTGCCGGCACCCGCGCCGGTCCACACGGCGCTGCGCGAGCTGGACCGGGCCGCCGCGACGCTGCGCGCCCGGCAGGAGGCCAGCGCGGCTGCCGCCGCCCGCCTCGACCAGGCCCTGGCCGAGCGGGCCGCCGCCGCGGCCGCGCTGCGCCGGAGCGCGGCAGAGCGGTCGCTGCCGGTCGACCGGCTCGACGACACCGCCGAAGCGGTGAGCCGCTTCGAGAAGCGAGGGGTACGCCTGGAGGGCACGCGGACCGCCGCCGCGCGTGCCGCCGAGCAGGAGGACCAGGCACGGCAGCGGCACGACGAGGCAGTCGACCGGTTCACCGCCGCGGCAGAGACCGTACGCACGGCCCGTGCGCGGCACCAGGAGAAGGCGGAGGCGTACCGGACGTTGCGCGACAGCGTGGGCGCCGACGCGGAACGGGTGCTGGCCGACGTGGCCCGGACCGCCGACACGATCACCGAGGCGGAACAGGCCGTCGAGCAGGCCCGCACACAACTCAGCGCGGCCCGGGAGCGGCGGGTCGCCGCGCTGACCCGGGTGGAGTTGGGCGAGCAGGCCCTGGTCGCCGCCGTCGCCGAGGCGCAGCACGACGCCCAGCGGCTGCGCCCGTACGCCCAGCCGGACCTGCTGGGCCTGCTGCGCTGCCCCACCGACCTGCGCTGGCCCGCGCAGACCCCGGACGACGAACTGCATCCGCAGGTGGCAGCCCTGCACGAGGCGATCCTCGCCGCCACCCGGGAGCTGAGCCCCACCGAGACATCGCTGAAGCAGAGCGCCACGCGGCTCACCAGCGCGCTGACCGACCTGCAGGCGCAGCTACCCGCCGCCGGCCTCGACCACCGGCCCGAGTGGGACACCGACGACGGGGTGATCGTGGTCAGGGTCGCCGACGAGCAGGGCCTCACCCCCGTCGCCCACTTCGCCGACCGGATCACCCGCGAGCGCCGCGACCAGGAACAACTACTGACCGACTCCGAGCAGCGGGTGCTGGAGGACGCCCTGCTCGGGCAACTCGCCCGACAGATCCACCACCGCACCATCGAGGCCCGCGACCTGGTGGCGGCAATGGACAGCCAGATGCGCGCCCGGCGCATGTCCTCGGGGCTCACCGTCGGCGTCGGCTGGCGGCTCGCCGACGACCTCGACGCCGAGCAACGCGACGTCTGCAAGCTCCTCGAACGCGACCCGGCCCGGCTCGGGCCGGCCCAGCTCACCACCATGCGCCGGCACTTCGCCGCCCGGATCAAGACAGCGCGGGCCGCCGCGCCCGAACGGCCCTACCGGGAACTGCTCGGCGACGTCCTCGACTACCGGCAGTGGCGCACGTTCGCGTTCACCCTGCACCGGCCCGGCGGCGGCACGGAGGCGCTGACCCGGGCCCGACACAGCCAACTCTCCGGCGGCGAGCAGTCGGTCTCCCTGCACCTGCCGCTGTTCGCCGCCGCCAACGCGCTGTTCGGCTCGGCCCGACCCGACGCGCCCCGGCTGCTCGGCCTCGACGAGGCGTTCGCCGGCGTGGACGACACCGGCCGGGGTGAGCTGATGGCCCTGGCGAAACAGTTCGACCTGGACCTGTTCATGACCGGCTACGACCTCTGGGCCACCCACCCGGCGGTCAGCGGCGCCGCCCACTACGACCTGTCCCACTCCGCCGTGGAACACGCCGTATCGACCGTGCTGCTGGTCTGGGACGGCTCGACCAACATCGCCGACTTCGACGGAACCCTGGCCCGTGCGCTCGGCTCCCCGCAGACCCGCCGCGCCCCCGGTAGCCCGGACGAAACCGACCGGACCGGCCTCCTGCTCGACCTCGCAGACGAATGACCGACGATCGCGGCGAACCGCCGTCGGACCCCTCGGCTGCACACCCGTCGCTCGTGCCGCCCGGCCGGGACCGGCCGGGCGGTCCGACGGATCTCGTCGAGCAGCCCGGCTGGCGGCGGCTGCTGGCGGCCGCCCGGCGCAGCATCGAACGCACCGGTGGCCGGCTCGACACCACCGTGACGCTCTCCACCCCCACCGACGACGAACGCCTCGTGATCATCGGCATCACCGGCACCCACCGCTCCACCGCGGCGGCCCGCCTCAGCATCCGACTCGGTGAGGTGGACGAGCACCTGCGCGCCGCACACGGAGTCGGCCTGATCGAGGTGCTCACCGCGACGGCCCCGCTGCGCAACCGACCGTCCGACCTCAAACGCGAGGCGGTGGCCCGCGACGCCGTCCTCGCCACGGCCCACGACGGCCGGCACGCCGGCACCGCCTGGTACGCCGAATGGCTCGACGGCCTGCGCCGCGACGGCACCCTGACCCGCATCATCCGCACCGGACTGCCGTTCCAGCACGTGATCCGCATCCTGGACGCGTTGCCCGCGGCCGACGAACCGATACCGGTCTTCGCCGACCGAGTGCTGGACGACACGAAGGCCCTCACCGACGGCCCGCTGCGCGGGCTCGTCCTCCGAGCCGTCGCCACCTGGCAACAGACGGCGCTTCCGGTAGACGGCGAGCAGGAACGGGCGTTATGGGAATCGGTCGGTCTGGTCCCGGACGACCTCGCCAGCCAGGTGCTGGTACTCAACGCACCGGCCACCGGCGGGCTGGTCGGGCGGTGGCTGACGGAGGCCGCGCAGGCGGGCCTGCCGATGCGGGTCACCCTGCACCAACTGCGCCTGGCACCGCTCACACTGAACTGCGACGAGGTCTACGTCTGCGAGAACCCCGCCGTGCTGCGCGCGGCCACCACCGCGCTCGGTGCCCAGGCTCCACCGCTGATCTGCACCGAAGGGGTGCCGTCGGTCGCCGTTCACACACTGCTGTGCGCGGCTCAGGGAGCGGTGATCCGGTGGCGCAACGACTTCGACTGGACCGGCGTACGACTGACGGCGGCGGCTCTCCAACGGTATCCGGGCGCGGTCCCGTGGCGGATGACCGCCGTCGACTACCTGCCGGCGGCGGGCACCGGCACGGCCCTGCTCGGTACGCCCATCCGGACGCCGTGGGACGAGGCATTGGGGGAGTCGATGCGGCGTACCGGCCGAGCGGTGATGGAGGAACGGCTGCTCGACCGGCTCATCGCCGACCTACGCGCGGCCGGGAGCCGGGTAACGGCTGGCAGGCGCCCCGACCCGACGGGTGCGGCAGGTTGAACGCCGCGGGCCCGCGTATCGAACCCGGATGCCGCTGCACATCGAAAGAGTGCCTCCGCGCAGATCGAACATTCGCCTGTCGTGTCACTTGATCATCGACGAGGTCAACGCGCTCCAGAACTGCTGCTGGCTATCGAGGTAGCCGTCGACGAGGAACCCGCCCCCGGCCCGACGAAAGACGAGCCAAGCGTGCTGGGCCTAGCGTAGTAGGCTGACGGGTATGGGCCGGTTCTCCGAGGATGAGCTGCAGGCGGTTGTCTCCCGGTACGAGGCGACGCGGGCGCAGGCGTTGACCGAGCGGGATGAGCAGCTGCGGGCGTTTCACGCGGCCGGTTGGCGGCCGGTGGATCTGCAGCGGGTCACCGGGTACAGCCGGGAGACGATCCGTCAGGCGCTCCGACCGGAAGTCCGGCGGGCGACCAACATCAGCCGGCGCAGGACATCACCCCAGCCCCCGGCGGACTATCGGCCCTACGGTGACCGGAAGCCCTACGTGGTGGCCCAAACTCTGGCCGAACTACACGGCCCAACCGAAGGCACGGTGACGCTGCCGCGTCACCTCGACTGGTCCGGGCACGCCGATTACGACCTGAACCGGACCGGCCGCATGGCCAGCATGTACAAGGTCGTGCTCACCGAGGCCAGCACGGTCAAAGATCTCAACGCCTGGCTCGACGCCGATCTCCTCCGGAGGCTCTGGCCCACCCTCTGGCTTCCACCCCAGCTCCGCCAGCGCTGGGAAGAAGCCTTCCCCGAACTCGCCACGACCCGTAGCAACGCGGCGTAGCGGTGGACCCCTTCCACGAACGCCTCGCCCGGACCGGGCTGGCGGCGGCCGATCGATACGGCTTCGCGCTTGCCGGCGGGTACGCGGTCCAGGCCGCCGGACTCCTAAAGCGACCCAGCGAGGACGTCGACCTGTTCACCGCCTGGGACCGCCGCGACGAGTTCACCGCCGCGGTCACCGCCGTCGTGCACGCCTACCGAGACGACGGCCTGACCGTCGAGACCGAGCGCCAGTACGACACCTTCGCCCGGCTGGCCGTCACCGACGGTACCCGGGTTTCCAAGGTCGAACTCGGCGTGGACTGGCGTGCCAACGAACCGATCCTCATGGCGATCGGACCTGTACTCCACCCCGACGACGCGGTCGCGAACAAGATGAGCGCCCTCTACGGGCGAGCGTTCGCCCGCGACTTCATCGATATCGACGCCACCCTTCAATCCGGCCGCTACACCCGCGACGCCCTCCTCGCCCTCGCGCAGCGCGCCGACCGGGGCTTCGACCCACGCATCTTCGCCGACGCACTCGGACAAGCCACCCAGCTCGATCCCGATGACTTCGCCCAGTACGGCGTCACCGGCCCAGCGCTGGACGATCTCCGAAGCCGATTCGCCGCATGGCGCCGCGAACTGCTCAACGACGAGGAAGGATGACTCGCTTCCCGACTCACCGCAGCGACAAACCTGCACCCGCAGGACCCGTAACGTTCCAGCTGATCTTCGGCAGGCGATCACAGCGAGCCCGCGAAGCGACTGGCACTCAACGGGGGACGATGGGAAAGCCGCAGGCTCTCGGCCTGCGGACACCGGCGGAGCGTCGTGTAGGAAACCGATGCTCTATCCCCTGAGCTACGAGGGCGCGAGGGCCCAGTCTCGCGGCCTGCGGGTTCACCTGGGGTGGCAGGGAGTGACCCGCGGTCACCCACGTTCCCCGGACCGCCGTTGTCCCAGCCCAGGACCACACGCCGAGCACACGAACCCCGGTCTGCGACCGGCGGTAGGCCGCATTGACCCGCGCTGGCACCGGTTCACCCCGGTTGGCATCCGCTGGAGAACACACACCGCGCGCATCATCGAAGATCATGGGGGCTAGCCGCTCCCCCGGCTGGGCACCGCCTTACACGGGGGATTCCGGAAAGGTCGCGATCAGCCGCGCGGCAGCTGGTTCGTCGTTGTCGCGAGTCAGGTCCGCCGTGTCGAGGAAGACGACGTCGACGTCGCCCGCGGACGACGGGTCGAAGCCGCGTCGTCCGTGAGCGGGTCACCCGCCCTCGGCTGCTTCATTGGGTGATGAGGTCGTCTATGCCGTAGTGGCTCCACCAGGTAGGCCGGTGTCTGCGGAGTGTGCCCCCGACGCGGGTCAGCAGCAGCCAGTTGCCGTTCTGGACCAGCGCCGCGTCCTCCTGCCGGGCGGCCAACACCCGGGCCACGGCCTTCATCATGTTCGGGATCCCCTTGTCGACCAGGTCGTCTGCCCGCATGGAGAAGTCGATGTCGACGTACGTCTCCGGCTCCCACTCCCAGCGGGCACCGTCGTCGGCCTCGGCATCGAAATAGCCCTGGCTGCCTGAGGAGACGGTCAGCGCGTACCCGCGGGTGTCGTAGAGGCGGGCACTGAACAGCCGTGGGTTGGTGCCGCTCGGCCTGGGCTTCTCGGCGGGTTCGGCTGCCACGAGATCAGCCACGTGGTCCAGGGGCAGGTCACCGGCGAGGGTCAACCTGAACTCGACAGCCATCTCTGCGCCTCTCCTCAGTCTCGACGGACGATCTGCGCGATCGCGCCGGTCGGCGTTACCGCGACGAGTTCTTTCAGCCTCTCGACGGGCCAGGTGTCGAACTGTGTCCGCAGGGCCGCGAGGTCTCCGTGCCAGTCGTGCAGGTTCAGCACCACACGTTGGGTCTGCTCCTTGTCGACCTTGGCGCGGACCTCGCTCCAGACGCCCCGTACCGGCTTGCCGAGAGTGGGCGAATAGCAGTCGAACACGTGACCCTCGATCAGGTAGTCCGGGTCCTTGTTCGGGTTGCCGGAGTCGCCGGTACGGAGCCGGGCGTCGGCGATCTCCTGCCTGGTGGGGTTCTGGTGGACCCGGGGCGTACCGTGGCCGTGGTCAGCGGATGTGGCGTCGCTGGCGGTATGAGGTGTCGACGGCGGGTCACCGCGCTCGGAAGGGGTGGGGCTGGCCGGTGGATGACCGCCAGCCTCTGTCAGTTTCCCGACGACCCCAACTGCCGGGCCTGCGCGATCGCCGCTTCGACGGCCTGCCGGGCCCCGCCGGTGCGCGCAACGACCAGCACCAGGACCTGCTTGATGGCCTCCAGGGCCTGCAACAGCGGCCCGGGTTGCCCACCCTGCAGGACCATGGCGACGAGCTGCTGCGCCTCACCGACGCCGGTGATGGCCCCGGTCGCCGCGTCACGAGCGGCGTCCACGGCGCTCTGCACGGGGGCCAGCCCGGCGATCGTCTCCTGCGGGGTGGCCTCGTTCGGCACCGCCGCAGTGGCCTTCGTCGCCTCACCGATCGAACTGGCCAGACTCCTCAGGCCGCCCTGGATGCCCGTGATCGCGTTGCGTACCCGGGCCACGCCCGCCGCCACCGCGACGAAGCCCGCGCTGGCGGCCCGCAACGCCACCTCCTGCGCCTGACTGTCGGCGGCGGCTGCCAACCCCTGCGCGCGTTCGACCCCGGTCATCAACGCGCGAAGTTCAGCGGTGATCTTCTCGATCTGCGACACGTAGCCGGCATCTCCAATCTATAAGGGCAGAGGTCCCCGACAGCTGAACCTACCCGGGGCCCCTACAGGGCCCACCATCCCGTGGCAGCGCGCCGCCCGGCAACGAGTCGACGCCGGCCCACAGGCTGCCCACCGGGGCAGCACCCTTTTCGCTTGTTCTGGTCAGGGGGCGTGGACCCGCCGCGGTTCAGTAGCCACAACTTCGGAAAGGGCGATCGGTCGCAAGTCTCCATCCAGTGCTGATACAGCGGTCGTCAGCGAGGGCCGGGGCGTCCTACTCCTAGCTGGCCATCACATCGGCAGCACACCCAGACAGTCACCCGACCCTCCGGGTCCAACCGTGCAAACGACATACTTCGATGTCCGGTTGCAGGTCCAGACGGACCCCTGGACTCTGCTGCGGTTGGCGTCGGCTGTCCGGGGCGTCCCCGGTACGCCGCCGCGGCCTCAGGGCCCTTCTCGCACTCTGGCGACGGTCACCGGGCGGCGAACAGTGCGTCAGGTGTCGAGGGCTGCGAGGTTGAGGCGTTCGAGCAGGCTGGGCTTGCGGGCGTGGGCCGTCCGTAGCTTGGCCAGCCGCTGTTGGAACCCGCTGTCTCGGTCGCGTTCGGCGAGGTCGTGCAGGTCGACGAGGAGTTGTACGGCGGTGTCGTACTCGCGGGGTTTCTTCGTGGCGATGAGTTCGTCGACCCGTTGCCAGGCGGCGAGTTGGTCGCTCGCGAGGGTGTCGAGGTGTCGTTGCCGGGCGGCTGCGGCGGACCGTTCGCGGCGAATCCGGTCGTGTTCGCGCCCCTCGGCGTCCCGTCGTTCCCGCTCGGCGCGCAATTCCGCGGCGGTGGCGCGTAGTTGCCCGGCGGTGCGGGCGGCCGCCGGGGCGGGGGCGTCGGTGCGGTGTGCGTCGCGGTAGCGGCGCAGCAGTCGGCTGCGTAGGTGGCTGTCGCCGCCGGTGATCAGGTCGGTCAGGATGGCGTCCTTGTCCCGGGCGGGCAGCCCGACGACCCAGGTGCGGAGTTGCGCGGCGGTCGGTTCACCGGAGGCGGCCGGCGGCGATCCGGCCGCCGCGGCCGCGATCAGGTCGGGGTCGATGCGCAGGAACTCGGCTACGGCGGTGAGGGACGCGTCGAGGGCACCCAGTCCGGCGGGAACGGGCGGTTCGGGCTCGTCGGCGATCTCGGCGGACTGTACGCAGCGCAGCCAGGCCAGGTACAGCAGGCGCAGGTCACCGGCGGCGAGGCCGGCCCGGACCGGGATGATGGAGGCGAGCAGACCGTGGCCGTCGAGGTCCCACTCGTCGGTGCCGTCCTCGTCCTCGTCGTGGAAGTCGATGATGACGTGCTTGCCGGCGGTCCACGCGGACGCGCTGTCACCCTGGCAGTACCGGGCCACGGTGGCGGGGTCGAGCACGTGCTTCGGTAGCCGCAGCATGAGCCGGCGGGTGCCCCAGTTCGCCAGGTACAGGTGCGCGTCGAAATACCGTTCCATCAGCGTGCGCGGGTCACCCTTGAAGTTGCCCCACTCGTAGGTGTTCACGAAGCTGGTGGCGGTGATGTCGGCCCGGGTCGACAGCGACCGCAGCTCGGCCCGCTCCCGGCCGGTGAGGGGCCGGTCGACGGCGGTGAACTCGTAGTACTGGTACTCGCTCACCGTGGCCTACCTTCCGGCCCAGTGCCGGTAGGCGTCGACCCACACGGCGCCGACCGGCGCGGGGGTGGGAAGCGGCAGGTCGAGCAGGTCGACCCTCTGCCGGTGGCGGCCTCGGACGCAGACCGCGACGATGGTGTCCGCGGTCAGGTCGACCTTCCGCACGGTGACCTCGACGCCGAGGACGGTGGTGGTGAACGGCACCGCCAGATGCTCCTCGATCATGGTGAACAGGCCGGTGAGCTGTTCGTCGTCGCCGTACGCGTCGACCGTGGCTTCCTCGATCATCGCCTCCAGCGCGGCGGTCCCCTTCGATGCCATCGACGGAGGATAACGGACCGGCGTCGGGGTGTTCGGAGCCCGATACGCGAGGACGGTCGGCATGGGTTCGGTGGCCGAGTTCGTCGATCTTCGGCGGGAGGTGGGCCCACATGCCGAGGACGTCGCGTTCCCCGTCGAGGCTGTCCAACGGACCACACCCAGGTCAAACACGGAAATCTACGCAGCCCCAGGTCCCGCCGGCAGCTCGCGCGCCTACGTGGTCACCGCGAACGCCGCCGCGCCGCGCCCGGACGCTCGAGCCGCCACCGGTCTCGTCAACCCGCGTGGGCGGGTCGCCAGGACGACGCCCGCGGACCCGCCCACAGACGGTGGTCAGTAGACGTCAACGCCGTAGGCGTTCAGCGCCTCGGTGACCGGCTGGAAGTAGGTGGTGCCGCCGGAGGTGCAGTTGCCGTTGCCGCCGGAGGTGAGGCCGATCGCGGTCGAGCCACTGAACAACGCGCCACCGCTGTCGCCCTTTTCCGCGCAGACATTGGTGCGAATCAGGCCACGGACCGTACCGTCGACGTAGTTGACCGTGGCGTTGAGCCCGGTAACCGTGCCGCCGTGCAGACCTGTGGTCTGGCCTGAACGCTGTACGGACTGGCCGACGAAGGCGTCAGCGGCGCCGGTGATGTCCTGGTACTGCCCGTTGTACAGATAGACGTAGCCCGGCTCGTAGTCGTCGAGGCGCACGATTCCGTAGTCGTTGCCGGGGAAGCTCGACCCGGCGTTGGAGCCGAGGTAGTTGGTCAACGACCGATCGCCGTACCAGTTCGACACGACGTCGGTGCAGTGCCCGGCGGTGAGGAAGTAGTAGGCGCCACTGCCGCTACGGACGTTGAAGCCGAGCGAACACACACCGCCGCCACCCCAGATGGATTCACCTCCGGTGATTCGGGTGCTCAGCACGCCCGTCTCCGGCTCGACGCGCACCGCGCCGCCACTCCGCGCCGCGGCGGCCTTGACCCGATCCAGCTTGGCCCCGGTCACCGTGCTGTCGACGGAAACGACGACCTGGTTGGTTGCCGGGTCGACCCACCAGGCGGTACCGGGGATTCTGGCTGAGCGTTCCAGTTCGGCGGTGGCCCGGTTCAGTTCGGCGGCGCCGCGCTTGACGATCTTCGGAGTGGCGCCGGCGGCGGCGACTTGCCGGGCGGCGATGGTGTCGGTCACCGCGACGACCATCTTGCCATTGGCCGCGGCGTAGGTGCCGGCGGCTCGGTCACCGAGACGTTCAGCAAGGTTGGCGGCGGCGTTTGGTGACGCGTCGGGGGCCGCCTGCGCTGGGCTGCCAATCAGCGTTCCGGCCGCGGCCACCAGAGTCCCGGCCGCGACAAGGGCTGCGGCACGACGGAACGTGAACCTCGTGGGTCGCATGTAACAACCTCCGTAAGAGGGGAAGACGGCCTGCTCCGCAGTGGCGGGGCCGTGGGCTCAGCTCGGCCGAGCTGGGGCATCCGGCCAAGCTGCAACGGAGTATTCACATGCTTAAGATCTTTGGCAAGATCTTGTTCCATCCGAATTCACCCGACCTCGACCCACACCGGAAGGCAATACTGTGGACACAATTGTCGCTACGCTCCGTCACTGACGTGCTCGCCGACATGAGGCGGGTTGCGCGGACACCGAACTCGGACCTAGCGCAATACAGAATCTTCTTTGCAGAAGAAGCTCTGCATGGGTACGTTGGCCATCATGTCGACTGCGGACGAGACACGGCGGATCACCGATCCGTCAGCACTGAAGGCGGTGGCTCACCCACTGCGGGTGCGGCTGCTGGCAGCCCTGCGGGAGGACGGCCCCGCCACCGCGACCGAGCTGGCTCACCGGCTCGGCACCGAGTCCGGCTCCACCAGCTATCACCTCCGGGTGCTGGCCCGGCACGGCTTCGTCGAGGAGACGTCCGGCGGGCAGGCGGCCCGCCGGCACCCGCGGGAGAGGCGCTGGCAGGCCGCGCACCGGCTGAGCGAGTGGAGCAACGTCGCGATGAGCGCCAGCCCCGCCGGTCGGGACGCCGCCGCCATGATGCGCCGCCGACAGGTCGAGGTGCTGATCGGGGACGTCGAGCGGTTCGACGCGGCAGCGGCCGACCTCGACGACGTCTGGGTGGAGGCCGCGGGCATCGGCGACCTTCTGGTCCGGCTCTCGCCGGGCTCGCTGACCGAGCTGTGGGACGCCTTCTACGCTCACCTCGACACGCTGGTGGTGCGCGACGCCGCCGATCAGGCCGCCATGCCGGTCTCCATCGTGGTGGCCGGGTTTCCCCGGGTGGAGTCGCCGTGAGCGCCGCCGCGGCGACCCGTCGCTACGCGCTGCTCAGCTTCCTTACCTGGCTGCCGACCGGTCTGTACTTGGCGCCGTTGGTGTTGCTGATGCTCGACCGGAACCTGTCGGTCGGTCTGGTCGCCGCCGTCGGGGCCGTCTACTCGATCGCGGTGGTGCTGCTGGAACTGCCCACCGGTGGAATGGCCGACGTCCTCGGTCGCCGGCCGGTGCTCGTCGCGTCGGCGGTGGCCAGCGCCGCCGGTCTGCTGATCCTCGGGCTCGCCGAGACCCTGCCCCTCTTCATCGCCTCGGCGGTGCTGCGCGGAGTCGCCCGGGCCCTGGCCAGCGGTCCGACCGAAGCCTGGTATGTCGACACCCTGCACGCAGCCGACGGCCGCGACGCCGACCCCACCACCGGGCTCGCCCGCGGTGAGGTGGCCGCCTCCGTCGCCCTCGCCGCCGGCACCCTGGCCGGTGGGCTTCTTCCCCTGGCCGTGACGAGCGTCGCGCTGCCGGTGTCCGCGCTCGCCGTACCGGTCCCGCTGGCCGCCGCCGTCGAGGCGGCGCGAACCGTCGTCACCCTCCGGTTGCCCGAGCCCCAGTACCCCCGGCCGTCGCCAGGAGCCGTGCTGCGGGCGGTACCGGCCACCATCGTGGCTGGCCTGCGGATGGTCGGCGGCGACCGGCTGCTGGGCCGGTTGCTGCTGGTCGCCGGGGGCATCGGGATCGCGTTGGGCGTGGTGGAGTTGTTCACCCCCGCCTGGTTGGCCGAGCTGACCGGCACCCGGCAGTACGCCGCCGTCACGTACGCCGTGGTGGCAGCGCTCTCCTTCGCCGCGGACGCGGCAGGCAGCGCGTTCGGCCCGGCGCTGGTACGCCGCTGCGGTACTCCGGCTCGGGCGGCGGCTGTCGGGACCGCCGTGGGCGCACTGGCGATGGCTGCCCTGGCCGGCACGGCGCCGCTGCGCGGGCCGGTCGGGGTGCTCCTCGCCGGCCTCGCGTACTGCTTGGTCTTCGCCGGCCTCGGCGCCGCCGCACCGGCGCAGGCCAGCCTGCTGCACGGCCGGGTCGAGGCGTCGTCGCGCACGACGGTCCTGTCGGTACAGTCGCTCTTCCTGCAACTGGCGGCGGCCGTCGGCGTGGTCGGTCTGGGGTGGCTGGCCGAGCAGCACGGGCTGTGGGCTGGTTACGCGGGTGCGGCCGGAGCACTGCTCGCCTGCGCCGCGCTGCTACGACAGCCACGCCGACGTCCAAGCCGCGATCCCGACGATCCACCAGCAGCGAACGCACCCGGCCCACCATCGACGGCGGTGGCGACGCCGGAGTGACGAGGCCGGCCCCCACCACGTCCTCGACACCGCAACGGCTCCGCCGGCTCCGAGCGCGAAAGGAGGCTGCACCAAGGCCACCGCACCGCCGGTGTGCCGCAGCGACCCGTAGCCGCATCCCTATCGACGACAGGGCTCGGCAGCTGGAACACCGGAAACGCCGCGAGGCCGTTGGACACCGGCGGGGTGGTCGGCATAGCAGGCAGCCGCGTCGACACGAGCAGTCGCATGACATCGACGCCCCCGGTAGAGTCTGGTGCGTGCTGGAGCTGCGACCGAACTGCGAGTGCTGCGACGGCGACCTCGACCCGGCCTCGCCGGACGTGTTCATCTGCACGTACGAGTGCACCTGGTGCCGCGACTGCGCCGAGAACGTCCTGCACGGCGTCTGCCCGAACTGTGGCGGCGAACTCGTCCGGCGTCCGATCCGGCCGGCCGGCCTGCTCGTCGTCGATCCGCCGTCGACCCGGCGCGTGCTCCGCCCCGGCTGCGCCCCGGCACCCACCCGCTGACGTCGCCGGATCCACCCGGCGCCCGCGGGGTGTCCATCGGTCAACGGTCGGTCGGCAGCCGTCGCGGAGATTCGTTCAGCCTCCGCAACAGCTCTCCGGCGCGACCGCCACCGCGGGACGGTTGGGCAACGCCAGGGTCGGCCGGCTCTTCAGCCGCGGCCGGGCCATCGCGACGGCCGGCGCCCCGATGCGCCGCTCCGCGACGATCGCATGACCGGCCCCGTCCGCGTTGATGCGTCACCCCCCGCCAACTCGTGTCGCCGCTCATGACCGGGCCGCCACCAGCAGTCCGTAGCCGATCACGCCACCGGTGACGGCGGTGCGGGCGGCGGCGAGCACGGCCCGGGCCCGGTCGAAGTCCAGGCCAGCCGCCTCGGCCCGGTCCCGGGCGGTCATCCGCACCATGGTCAGTCGTGCGTCGATCTGGTCCAGCATGGCGGCGATCACGGCGTCGTGGCGTTCGCGAACGGCGACGCGGAGCCCGGCGCGGGTCAGGATGCCGGCGTACTCGTCCAGCGGGCGGGCATCGGCGACGCAGGCGATCCACCCGCCGAGCCCGGCCAGTTCCGCCGGCAGCCGGCGCGGATCGACGGTGACGTCGGTGATGCCCAGTCGCCCGCCGGGTCGAAGGATCCGGGCGAGTTCGGCGGCTGCGCTGGCCTTGTCCGGAAATACGCAGAACGCACATTCGCACACCGCCACGTCGAACGCCCCGTCGGGCACGGGCAGGCGCTCGGCGTCCCCGAGCCGGAAGCGGATCCGGTCGGCGAGGCCGGCGCGGCCGGCGGCGTCGGTGGCGGCGGCGACGTTGGCGGTGGACAGGTCGATTCCGGTCACGTCGGTGTGGTATTCGCCGGCTAGCAGGAGCGCGGTGGTCCCCCGTCCACCGGCGACATCCAGCACGACTTCCCCGGGACGCACGGCGAGCCGGTCGGCCAGCCGCCGGGTCAGCGCCATCCCACCGGGATGGTAGGAGTCGCCGAGTAGCACCGCGACGAGATCGGAGCCGTAGGCCGCCGCGCAGCACGCCTTGGCCGAGGTGGGGGCGGTCGGCGGGTTCATCGCAGCCGCCGGCCGACATTGGTGGTGTCCGCCGCGATCGACCCGCGTCCCGCCCTGCCGGCGCCGGCACTGGCGATCTTCGATCCGTACGGGGAGTCGGCCAGCGCCGGCAACAGGGGCACCGCGTTCGGCACGACGTCGGCGACGGGTACCCCGGACATCCGCTCCCGGACCTGTTCCCGGTAGCCGACCGAGTTGTACGCACAGAACGGAATGAGCCGGCCGTCGGGGGTGATCTCCTCAACGCAGCACTTCATCAACTGTTTGACGTTGAGTGTGTACGGGTCCTGGAAGTCCTGGATGACGATCATGAAGGCGCGCTCGGTGAGGTCGGCGATCGCCGCTGGCAGGTTGACACCGCAGGCGTCGGCGCAGTCCAGCGCGGTCGCAGCGACGGTGAGTTGCTCGCTCGTGCTGTCGGTGCCCATGAACGCCGAGGCGGACCAGAGCTTCTCCAGCGCATCCCGGACGGCTGGGTCGGGGATCACCCGGTTCGAGACGTAGTCGAGGTGGTCGGCGATGTTGAGCAACCGGGGAATCGGCACCAGGCCGAAGTCAGGCATGCCGGGGGTGCCCTCGGTGAGCAGATAGGTGACGGAGCGGCAGGTGGGGAAACAGCACGGCACGGGAAAGAAGTCCGCCGCGGTGAACCAGCCGGGACGCTGCGCCGCGATGCCGTGGATGATGTCCGAGTTCGTCAGCCGGGTGAGCGGGTCGAACTCGACGTGTCGACCGGAATGGGTGACCGGTTGGAACGACACGCTGCGTACCGCCGGATGGACCAGGCCGAACTCGATGATCGAACCGAGTTCGTGATCGTTGAGACCGCGCTCGACGGCGGCGACCAGCGTCACGGTCAGCCCGGCTGCCGCGCAGTTGTCCAGTGCCTGCCGCTTCACCGCCCGCAGATCACGGCCGCGGATCTCCCGGTGGGTGCGTTCCTCGAGTCCGTCGAACTGCAGGTAGATGTTGACCGGCCGGCCGGGACGGTTCCGCTCACCGAGGGCGGCGACGAAACGTCGGTCGGAGGCCAGCCGGATGCCGTTGGTGTTGAGATTGACGGCCTTGATCGGCCGCGCCTGCGCCGCGTCGACGAACCGCAGGATCTGCCGGTGGATGGTCGGTTCGCCGCCCGAGAACATCACCACCTCCGCCTCGCCCTCGGACGCCACGAACGTGTCGAGCATCCGCTCGCACTGTTCCAAGCTGATCGCGTAGCCGTCGGGTTGGTGACCGGAGTCCGCGAAGCAGATCGGGCAGTCCAGGTTGCAGCCGGTGTTGACCTCGATGATGCCCAGGCAGGCGTGCTGCTTGTGCTCCGGGCACAGCCCGCAGTCGGCCGGGCATCCCCGCCGGACCTCCGTCTGGAATCGCAGCGGGATGGTGCCGGGCTTGTTGAACCGGGCCGAATCCAGGTACATCTGCGCGTCGCCGTACACCAGTGCCTCGAAGACCCCGTGCTCCGGACAGCGCTTGCGCAGGTAGACCTTGCTATCCCGGATGTTGACCTGCCCGTCCACCGCGACCTTGCACAGCGGGCAGATCGACTTGGTGTACTCGACGAAGATCTCGTCCCGCTCCCGCTTGCCGGCGGCGGTCGGTTCGACAGCGGTCATGACGCTCCTCCTCGTCGTAGGTCGGTCCGTCGGCTCACCGGCACCGGGCGGGTTGTGGTTCTTCAGCGTGCCGACCCGGTCGCCACGGCCGCCGCCGATCGCGCCCGGGCCTTCCGGGTGGCGCGCAGCAACAACCCTCCGTAGATCAGCAACAGCGCGTCCTGGAGCAGCACGAACCAGCCGAGCCGCTGGGTCAGGAAGCGCCCGAAGCAGCCGCAGTTGTCGACCGTCAGTCCGCGCGCGAACGCCTGCACCGCCAGACCGGCCCACACCACCGCCACCCCCGCGTACACCCAGACCGGGGTCAGTGCGCACGACCGCGGTCGGGTCAGCAGCCAGAGCCCACCGGTCAGTTCCGCCACGATCAGCACCGCAGCCAGCCATGGCAGCGCCGCCGCGGGCGCGATCCCGTACGCGGCGAGGATGTCCGGCATCGCCGGCCACGAGACGAGCTGGCCGGATGCCATCGCCGTGAGAACGGCACCCAGGACGGCACGAAGCCACATGAGCAGACGCTAACGGCGGACTCGGTCCCGGAACCCGGACTCGGCCAACATCGGAAACAACCACCCGACGGCGTTCCACCCCGGCGGACTCGATCGGAACGCTGGGAGCCTGGCCGCGGCGGTGATCCCGAGGCCGACCCGCGAGATCACAGCGCCCGCAGCGGCGCGCACCCAAGAGCCGGGGGTCAGCGCTCAGATCAGGTCGAGGGCGGTAGCGGCCTGCCGGACGAGGCTCTCGTCCGCGCCGAGCACGAGGGCGGTGTGCGGGCTGCGTGAGCAGAGGACGACAACGCCGCGGAGTCGCATCAGGCCGGCGCCCCGGGTCCCGATCGGAGCTTCGGTTCGCTCGGGGACGGGAAACGGTCGGTCGCTGAGACAAATGAGCAGACGCCCGCCGGTGTCGTCCCGGTAGGCGTACCCGGCCGCACCCAGGTCGGGCCGGCAATCAACGCTGGCCTCCGCGCGTCCCGCGCCGGTGAGGGCGTCCACCTTCCCGGCGGGACACCGGAGGCGTAACCGGCGGGCACCGCCGGTCACAAAGGAGGAGCAGCATGATGACGACCGCTCACACCACCGCAGGTACCGTCGCGCTCTCCCACCGCCTGGTCGCGGGTGTCGTCGGCGGCCTGGTCGGCGGCCTCGTCTTCGGTCTCACGATGCAGGCGTGGGACATGCTGCCGATGGTGGCGATGGTGGCGATGCTGGTCGGCAGCGAGTCCGTCGCGGTCGGGTGGCTGGTCCACCTGACCATCTCCGCCCTGTCGGGCGCGGTGTTCGCCGTGCTGCTCGGCCGATGGACGGGCAGCCCGCCCGCCGCCCTGGGAATCGGGCTGGCCTACGGCCTGGCGTGGTGGCTCCTCGGCGCGTTGCTGGTCATGCCGGCCTGGCTGGGCATGAACGAGATGATTTTCCAGCTGACCGCCGGTGCACAGCGCAGCCTCGGCGGTCACCTCGTGTTCGGAGCGCTGCTGGGCCTGGCCTACGGTCTGGTCGGGGGCCGGGCCCGGCGGGCGACCAGCCGCGTGTGACCGGCGGACGGTCGGAGCCGTACCCCCGGGGCGGATCCCGCTCGTCGCCGCCGTGCCGGGCCACCGGCCGGGACACCATCAGGAGGATCACCCGACCGGCGCACGGGCGGCTCGGCAGCCGGACGTCGTGACGGGCGGTCGGGCAGGCTTGACAGGCGCCGGCCGCACGGCGGCGCCGACAGGCGAGGGGCGCGTGGGTGGACGGGTGGGATCTGGCGATCATCGGTGGTGGCACCGCGGGAATCGTGGCCGCGAAGACCGCCGGGCGGTTCGGCGCGCGGGTGCTGCTCGTCGAGTCCGCCCGCACCGGTGGCGACTGCCTCTGGACGGGCTGCGTGCCGAGTAAGTCTCTGATCGCCGCCGCGCACGCCGCGCACGCCGTACGCACCGCCGGCCGGTTCGGGGTGCACACCGAGCGGGCCCAGGTGGACGATGCCGCGGTGCTGGCGTACGTCCGGGCGGCGATCGCCCGGATCGAGCCGGTCGACTCACCGACCGCGATCAGCGCGGAAGGGGCGCACGTCGAGACCGGCCGGGCGGAGTTCACCGGCCCGTCGACCCTGCGGATGACCGGCGACGCGGGTAACCGTACGGTGCGGTTCCGGTGGGCGCTGATCGCCACCGGCTCCACTCCGGCCGTCCCGGCGTTGCCCGGCCTGGTCGCAGCCGCGCCGCTGACCAACGAGACACTGTGGGACCTGGAATGCCTGCCCCGGCGGGTGGCGGTGCTCGGCGGTGGCCCGGTCGGCTGCGAGTTGGGCCAGGCCATCGCCCGGCTCGGCGTCGAGGTGACGCTCGTCGAGTTGGCCGACCGGCTGCTGGTCCGGGAGGAGCCGGAGGTCGGCACGCTCCTCGCCGAGCGGCTGCGGGCCGAGGGTGTACGGGTGCTGACCGGGACCGCCGTCGAACGCGTCGACGCCGGCACGCTGCACCTCGCCGGCGGCGGCACCGTCGTGGTCGACCGGATCCTGGTCGCCACCGGCCGGCGGCCCCGCACCGACGGACTGGGGCTGGCCACCGCCGGCGTGCGCTGCGACGAGCGGGGACACGTGCTGGTGGATGCGCGGCTGCGCACCAGCAACCGACGGATCTTCGCCGCCGGCGATGTGACCGGGACCCTGCCGTTCACCCACGTCGCCGGGGTGCAGGGCAGCTACGCGGCGACGAACGCGCTGCTCGGGCTGCGTCGCCGGGTCGACTACACCGCCGTGCCGTGGGTGACGTTCACCGATCCGGAGGTGGCGCACGTCGGGGCGACGCTGGCCGAGGCCCGGCTGCGCCACGGCGACCGGGTGCGCTCGCGGCGGCTGCCGCACGGCCACGTCGACCGGGCGGTCGCCGATGGCCGGACCGACGGGTTCACCCACCTCGTCATCGGCCCCGGTGGCCGGCTGCTCGGCGCTACCGTCGTCTCGCCCCGGGCCGGAGAGTCCATCGCCGAGTTGGCCGCCGCGATCCGCCGCGACGCGAAGGCGCGGGACGTGGCGGGCACGGTGCACGCCTACCCGACGTACGCCGACGGGCCGTGGAACGCCACCCTCGCCCAGGTCCGCGCGGACCTGGGCAGGCCGTTGCCGGCGCGCGCCGTCGCCGCGCTGCGCGGACTCCGCCGCGCCCTGCACCCTGTCCGGGGTGACCGACGGTGACCGGCTATCCGATCCCGGCCGGGACGACGGGCCCGGCCGGCACGGATCGTCGGGTTGGCCGCCGGCACGTCACCGCCGGAGCCGGCGACACCGCCGTGTCCCGGCGACGAAACCTGGTGACTGCCCGGCCCACCGCGACGTCGTCGCCGTGTCACGCACCAGGCCCGGAGCCCACGGCGCGACGGCGAACACAGCCCGTGCCCGCCGTCGCCCGTCAGCCCTGCTCTGCCCGCGCTATCGGCCGGTGAACCGCGGCGCGCGTTTGTCGAGGAACGCCCGCATGCCCTCCCGCTGGTCGGCGGTGGCGAACAGGGCATGGAAACTGCGCCGCTCGAAGAGGACGCCCTCGCGGAGGCTGGTCTCCAGGGCCCGGTCCACCGCCTCGCACGCCGCGGTGGTGGCCACCTTGCCGTACGAGGCCACCACCGTCGCGACGGCCCGCGCCTCCGCCATCAGCCGGTCGGCCGGTACCACCCGGGCGACCAGACCGCTGCGCTCGGCCTCCTCGGCGCCCATCAGCCGACCGGTGAGGATCAGGTCCATCGCCTTGGCCTTGCCCACCAGCCGGGTCAACCGCTGGGTGCCGCCGATGCCGGGGATCACGCCGAGCTTGATCTCCGGTTGCCCGAAGCGCGCCGTGTCGGCGGCGATGACGATGTCGCACATCATGGCCAGTTCGCACCCGCCACCGAGGGCATGACCGGCGACGGCGGCGATGGTGGGGGTGCGCAGGGCGGTGAACGCCTCCCAGCCGGCGAAGAAGTCCTCGACCACCATGTCCACGGCGGACTTCGCCGCCATCTCCCGGATGTCGGCACCCGCCGCGAAGACCTGGTCCGAGCCGGTGATGACGAAACACCCGACGCCGGGGTCCCGGTCGAGGGGTTGCAGCGCGGCCAGCAGGTCGGTCATCAGTTCTGTGTTCAGGGCGTTACGGGCGGCGGGCCGGTTCAGTCGCACGGTGACCACCCGGTCGGTCCGCTCCACGATCAGATTCACGGTGTTTCTCCCTCGCTTCGTCAGGAGTCCCAGATGGCGCCGTAGGCGGGGATGCCCCGCTCCTCCAGACCGCGGACGACCTGCCAGGTCAGCTTCTTGTTGGAAATGCAGATGACGGCCTCGGCGCCGTGTTCGCGACAGGCCTCGTCCGCCAGGGCGACCATGTCGGGCTTGCCGTCGGTGGCGGTGTCCCAGATCGTCGCGCCCGGCCGGGCGGCAAGGATCTCGTCCACCAGCGTGTCGCCGTAGGTGACCCGGGGGCTACGGACGACCCAGACCAGGTGGGAGGGAACCTCGTCGGCCAGCAGGTGGGGCAGCACCGGCCCGATGCCGCTACCGGTGGCGACGTACACCACCTTGGTGAAGAGGGTCTCGATGTTGGCCACTCCGGCGGTGGTGATTCCCTTGACCCACACGTGGGACGGTGGGTCGTCGACGAAGGCGCCGGTCCAGTCGCCCGCCCGGGATATGGTGATCCGGAAGCTCCGCTCTCCGGGGGCGGGGACATTGGCGAACGAGTGCCACTCCAGCAGCGGGCTGCGGCTGACCGCGGTGGAGGAGCCGGCGAAGGGAGCCTTTCGCCGTTCGAGCCGCACCAGCGCGACGTGCGTCGACGGCCGTTCGACGGTCACGGGAACCTTCCGCAGCCGCAGCCACGGCAGCGTGACGCTGAACGTGATCAGTGTCAGTGCCCAGACGTCCGGCTCGGCGAGCAGCGCGGCGGCGAGCGGGCGGGCAGCGCGGTCCGCCTCCACCAGCAGGACCGTCAGCGCCCAGAACAGCACCAGGGCCAGCCAGCCGCCGAACCGGTGGACGCGCTCGAAGAGATTGTGGTAGCGGGCGCGCAGCGGCGGCATCGCGGTCCCGCACACGGTCAGGAGCAGGACGACCAGTAGGTACGACACGACCAGCGTGGTGGACGTGTCCGGGGTGGACCGGGTTGCCGCGACGGTGGCCGTCGCGGTGAACGCGAGGAACCACAGGGTCCCGGCGAGCGCGCCGCCGACGTGCAGTCCGCCGAAGTGGTAGACCTTCCCGAGCGTCCACCTGAGCCGTAGCGGCCAACTCGTACGTGCTCGGGTGGCCAGCCAGAAGAACAGGTTGATGACGTACTGCTGCCGGACGACGATGGCGAGCGTGAAGTTGATCAGCGCCAGTTCGGCCAGCCGGGAGGTCGGCAGTTCGGGGCCCGACCACCAGGTGGCGCCGAACCCGTACCAGCCCACGGCCAGGTTCACGGCGAGGACGAGCGCGACGAGCCGGTTGTAGTGCATCAGCGCCGGATGCTTGAAGATCCGCCGGGGCAGCGGCGGACGCGGCGGCTCGCCGGCCGGTTCGGTGCGCAACGTGCCGGCGGACGCAACCGCGGTCTGCGTCGACGGGCGTTCGCTCAGCGGGGTCGTCGTCATCGCGCCACCCCCCGCTTCGCGTCGGCGGCGAGCTGGAGCAGCGCCCGCTTGTCGAGCTTCCCCCGGCTGGTCACCGGGAGTTCCGGCAGGGCGTGGACGGTCTCGGGCACGCAATAGTAGGGCAGTGCCTCGGACACGGCCATCCGGGCCAGGTCCGGATCCACCTGCGCGGGTGCGACGAACGAGACGAGGGTGCGGTCGTCGAGCTTGACGGTCACCGCCCGGGTGCAGCCGGGTACGGCTTCCAGGATCGCGGAGACGGCGTCCAACTCCACCCGGAAGCCGCGGACCTTGACCTGGTCGTCCGTCCGCCCGAAGTGTTCCAACTCGCCGCCGGGGGTCCACCGGCCCAGGTCACGGGTGCGGAACATGAGGCGCCCGCCGCCCAGGAACGGGTCGGGGACGTACCGCTCGGCGGTGAGCTGGCCGTCGTTCAGGTATCCCGCCGAGACACAGTCGCCACCGGCCCACATCTCGCCGACCTCACCGATCGGGCACGGTCGCCGGTCGGCGTCGAGCACGTAGACGGTGTTGTTGGGTGTCGGCCTGCCGATGGTCAGTCGTTCCGCGGACGGGTGGTGGCGGCTCATCGTGTTGACGATGGTGGTCTCGGTCGGACCGCAGGCGTTGTAGAAGGCGCAGACCGCGGACCACGCGTCCGCGAGGGAGCGGGGGCAGGGCTCGCCGGCGACCGCCACGACCTTGGCCCGTTCGCACCGCTGCGGGTCGGTGCGGCTGAGCACGGTGGGGGTCGCGATGATGACATCGACGTGGGCCATCGTCTCGGCGATGTCCGAGCCGCGGATGACCAGCGTGGCACCGTGGCTGAGCGCACCCAGGATCTCCCAGGCGGCCATGTCGAAGGCGATGTTGAGGATCTGGCCGACCGTCCATCCCGGCCGGATGCCGAGATTGCCCGGCGAGGTCAGCAGGATGTTGCAGACGTTGCGGTGCGTCACCGCCACCCCGTTGGGCCGGCCGGTGCTGCCGGAGGTGAACAGCACGTAGCAGGGATCGTCGGGCCGCAGCGGCGTGGCCGGGCTGAACCGGCCGGCGGTGGCATCGGTTGGCTCCGCCATCGTCTCGTCGAGGAAGATCGCGGTGTGGCCGTCCGGAACGGGAACGAGATCCGCCACGTCGGTGAGCGTCATGATGACGCGGATGCCGGCGGCCCGGATGACGTGTTGCAGTTGGGCCGCGGGGACGGAGTCGACATGCTGCGGCACGTAGGCCGCGCCGACCTTCAATGCCGCGATCAGGCCGACCACCATGGGGATCGACCGTCGGACGAACAGCGCGACCCGGTCGCCGGGGCGGACACCGCACGCCGCGAGCCGGGCCGCCAGTTGGTCCGCCCGCCGGTCCAGCTCGCGGTAGGTGAGCGTCATGTCGCCATGCTCGACGGCGACGGCATCGGGGGTGATCGTGGCCCAGTGTTCGAAGGCGTGGTGGATGTGGGACCGCTCGACGGTTTGGGTGGGACCGTGGCCGAAGCGTAGGAACAGCTCGCGGTCGCGGGGCGACAACGTCGCCAGCGGATCTGACATCCGGATGGCTGCGGGCGCGTCGGACGCGTCCGGGCGGCTGGGGGGCCGGTTCAGGGTGGCGGTCTTACCCGCCGGCGGGGTGGATGTGCGCTGCATGGCGTCCTACTTCCTGGGTCGGGGGCTCCAGCACGTGGCGACAGCGCAGGGTCGCCAGGCCCAGGAAAGCGGATCGAACGGAAGTAATCAGCCTTCTCCGCATTCAGGTAAGTAAATCGTAATATGTCGATTGGTCATGCGGTGAGCACTCCGCTAGCTGAGTGATCGACCACCGGAAGTCGGCGCCGAATTAATATTAAAGTTTGTGAACAGTAGTGTTACAGTGAGTGCTGTCGATGCGCGACGGACGCCGTCGGCCCAACGGATATTCGGGAAGGAGTGAACACATGTCGAGACTGCGCGCCCTGGTCGCGCTGGCGGGGTTGACCATCGCCGGCGCGCTGGTGGCGATCATCCCGTCGACGGCGGCCTCCGCCGCGACCTGCGCGACGCCGTGGCGGTCCTCAGCCGTCTACACCGGAGGCATGCAGGTCTCCCACAACGGCCGCAACTACCAGGCGAAGTGGTGGACGCAGAACGAGGCGCCGCCCGGAACCAGCGGCGTCTGGCAGGACCTCGGCGCCTGCGACGGCTCCACACCGCCCCCGGGCGGAACCTGCGACCACCCGAACTGGGTCGCCGGCACCTGGTACCCCGCCGGCAGCATCGTGCGCTACACCAACGGCCAGTACTACATCGCCGAGCACGGCAACCCGGGCTACGACCCGACCATCAGCACCTGGTACTGGGACCCGTACAGCTGCGGCAGCCCGCCCACCAACCCGGATGGCTTCGTGGTCACCGAGCCGCAGTTCAACCAGATGTTCCCGGGCCGGAACTCCTTCTACACCTACTCCGGGCTGGTCGCCGCCCTCTCCGCCTACCCGGCGTTCACAAAGACCGGCAGCACCACCGTGCAGCGGCAGGAGGCCGCGGCCTTCCTGGCGAACGTGCACCACGAGACAGGCGGACTGGTCCACATCGTCGAGCAGAACCCGGCGAACTACCCGCACTACTGCGACCCCGGCCAGCCCTACGGTTGCCCCGCCGGCCAGGCCGCCTACTACGGACGCGGGCCGATCCAGCTCAGCTGGAACTTCAACTACAACGCGGCCGGCAACGCTCTCGGACTGCCCCTGCTGACCAACCCCTGGCTGGTCGAGAACGACGCCGCAGTGGCCTGGAAGACCGCCATCTGGTATTGGATGACCCAGAACGGACCCGGCTGGATGACGGCGCACAGCGCGATGGTCAACGGTGCCGGGTTCGGTGAGACCATTCGCAGCATCAACGGTGCGATCGAGTGCAACGGCGGCAACCCCGCGCAGGTGCAGAGCCGTGTCAGCCGGTACCAGCAGTTCGTCGGAATCCTCGGCGTACCCGCCGGGGCCAACCTGTACTGCTGAGCCCCGGCCGGGCACGTCGGGCCCCGCCGACCACCACCGGCGGCGGGGCGGTCACGGTCGGCGGCGGGCTCGGGTGGCGCGCAGCGGTCATGCTGAAGAGGTGATCCGCTTCGTCCTCAACGTGCTGTGGCTCGTCTTCGGTGGTGGCCTCGTCCTCGCGATCGGGTACGGCGTCGCCGCGCTGATCTGCTTCGCCCTGGTCGTCACGATCCCGTTCGGCGTCGCGTCGCTGCGCCTCGCCGGCTACTCACTGTGGCCATTCGGTCGAACCCTCGTGCCCAAGCCCGGCGCTGGCGTAGCCTCCGGACTGGCCAACATCCTGTGGGTGGTGCTGGCCGGCTGGTGGCTGGCGCTGTCCCACATCCTCGCCGGCATCACACTCTGCGTCACAATCATCGGCATTCCGTTCGGCATCGCCAACTTCAAGCTCGTCCCGGCGGCGTTCTGGCCGCTCGGACGTGAAGTCGTGGACATCCCCTGAGCGACGGCCGTCCGGCGCAGCCGACGGCGGTTCTGGCGGGGCGACCGGGCGGCACTGGCCACCCTGCACGAGACGCTGTCCACCCTCACCCTGCTGCTGGCGCCGCTCACTCCGTTCATCGCCGAACGGGTCTGGCAGGACCTGGTGGTGCCGGTGACCCCGGGCACCGCGTCGTCCGTGCACCTGGCGCCGTACCCGGTCGCCGACGAGGCGCTGGTGGATCACGCGCTGTCGGCGCGGATGGCACTCGCCCGGCGGCTGGTCGAGCTGGGCCGGGCCGCCCGCGCCGATTCCGGGGTGAAGGTCCGCCAGCCGCTGTCCCGGGCCCTCGCCGCGGCGCCCGGCTTCGCGGAGCTTCCGGTGGACCTGCTGGCGGAGGTCGCGGCGGAGCTGAACGTCGGGTCGGTCACCGCGCTCGGCGGGGCGGACCGCTCCCTGGTCGACACCACCGCGAAGGCGAACTTCCGGACTCTGGGCCCACGGTTCGGCCAGGCGGTGCAGCAGGTGGCCGCGGCCATCGCCGCCGCCGACGCGGCGAGGCTCAAAGATGCCCTCCGGGAGACCGGTACGGCCACGATCGTGGTGGACGGCGAGCCGGTGGCGTTCGGGCCCGACGAGGTCGTGGTCACCGAGAGGCCCCGGGCGGGCTGGGCGGTGGCCGGCGATGCGGGCGCGACGCTGGCGCTCGACCTCGGCCTCACCCCACGGTTGCGCCGGGCCGGCGTGGCCCGGGAGGCCGTCCGGCTGATCCAGGAGGCCCGCAAGGGCGGCGGCCTGGCGGTGACCGACCGGATCCGGCTGCGCTACCGGTCGAGCCGCGAGGAGGTGGTCCTGGCCCTCGCCGAGCATCGCGACATCGTCGCCGAGGAGGTGCTCGCGACCGACTGGGCCGAGGGCGACCCGGACTGGGCCGACGTGCAACCGTTCACCGACGACCAGCTCGGTCTGACCTTCTGGCTCCGCCGCGCCTGACGGCGACCCGGACGCCCGCCCCGATCCGGATTCGAACCGGAAGTTCGGGGAATCCGGAGCCGGTGTCGGAGGTCCTGACCACCCTTCCCTGGTCGCCGGGGCTCAGCGTCGTGGTGTTCGGCGTCGCCGGCGGACTCACGGTCGTCGGGAGCATCCGCCTGGTCACCCTGGGAGACGCACTCGCCGACCGGACGGGCTGGGGCGAGGCGCTCTTCGGCGCGGTCTTCTTCGGGCTGACGACGTCGCTGTCCGGCATCGTCATGACGGTTGTCACCGCCGCCGGGGACCAGCCCCAGCTCGGGTACGGCAACGCGGTCGGCGGGATCGCCGCCCAGACCACGGCCGTCGCCGTGGCGGACGCCTTCCTGCGCCGGGTCAACCTGGAGCACGCCGTGGCGTCCCTGTCGAACGTGCTGTTCGGGGCGCTGCTCATCGTGCTGCTGGCGCTGGCCCTGCTCGGCTCGTACGCCCCGGACGTCACCCTCGGCGGGGTGCACCCGATCTCGCTGGCCATCGTCGGCGCCTACCTCGGCGGTCTGCACCTGATCCGCCGTTCCGGGGCGAGCCCGCTGTGGCAGGCCGTCGCCACCACCGAGACGCTTCCGGACGTGCCGCACGACCACGGCCGCCTCGACCGGAGCAGTTCCACCGCGCTCTGGGGCCGGTTCGCGGCGGTCGGTCTGGTGGTCTCGGCCGGCGGCTGGGCCATCGCGCGGGCCGCCGAGAGTTTGGTCGTGGTGACCGGTCTCAGCACGGGCTTCATCGGGGCGATCCTGATGGGTGCGGTCAACGCCCTGCCGGAGACGGTCACCGCGGTAGCCGCCGTGCGCCGGGGCGCACCCACGCTGGCCATCGCCGCCGTCCTCGGTGGCAACAGCCTCGACGCGCTCAACCTCGTCGTCGGCGATCTCGCCTACCGGAGCGGCTCGATCTACCACGCCGCCGGTCCCGCGCAGCTGTTCGTCACCACCAGCGCGCTGTTCATGACGGCGATCCTGCTCGGGGGGCTGCTCGTCCGGCAGGCCTGCGGCTGGGGGCGGCTGGGCTTCGAGGGGATCCTGCTGTTGGCCAGCTATGCCGCGATGACGCTCGTCCTCGCGGTGTAGCCGGCGCCGGCCCGGGACGCCGGACGCTTCCGAAGATCCCCCGTACCCGCCCGGAAGCGCCGACCGTCAGCGGGGGGTGGCGGCGGGAGGGCTGGGTGTGGGTGGGGCTCCGGCGTCGCGGTGGCGTTCGTCGTCGGGCGCGAGGACCAGCACGGCCAGCGCCGCGACGGCGGCGGCACGTCGTGCGATCACGACGGACCGAGACACCGGTTCACCCCCGTTCTGCGGCACCTGGGCGTCCGCCGTGGACGCCGGACGCCGCGTCCGGCGTCGTCCTGGCAACGAGTGGAGTCGTCGGCGGGACACGTCGCCGCCGGCCGGGCGGCGACGGACGGAGCCGCCCGGCCGGCGGCGACCTGGGTCAGGCCACCGGGCGGAAGCCGCGGAGGCGAAGGCTGTTGGCAACCACGAAGACCGAGGAGAACGCCATCGCGGCCCCTGCGATCATCGGGTTGAGCAGGCCGGCCGCGGCCAGTGGCAGGGCCGCCACATTGTAGGCGAACGCCCAGAACAGGTTGCCCTTGATGATCGCGAGGGTGCGCCGGGAGAGCCGGATCGCGTCCACCGCGGCGGTCAGGTCGCCCCGGACCAGGGTCAGGTCGGCGGCCTCGATCGCAACGTCCGTACCGGTGCCCATCGCCAGGCCCAGATCGGCCTGGGCGAGTGCGGCGGCGTCGTTGATTCCGTCGCCGACCATCGCCACCACCCGGCCCTCGTCCTGGAGCCGCCGGACCACCGCGACCTTGTCCGCCGGCAGCACCTCGGCGATCACCTCGTCGATGCCCACCTCCGTGGCGACCGCCTGGGCGACGGTGGTGTTGTCCCCGGTGAGTAGCACCGGGGTGAGACCCAGATTCCGCAGTCCCGCGATCGCCGCCGCGCTGGTCGGCTTCACCACGTCGGCGACGGCCAACACGCCTCGGGCCCGCCCGTCCCAGCCGACCAGCACCGCCGTCTGTCCCGCGGCCTCCGCGGCGCTCGCCGCCGCCGCGACCTCCTCGGAGACGTCCAGACCCCGCTCCAGGAGCAGCCGGGGCCGGCCGACCAGCACCGCACGGCCGTCCACCGAGCCACTGACGCCCCGGCCCGCCAGGTTGGCGAAGCCGGTCACCGGCGGCAACGCGTGCACCTCGGCGGCGCCCGCCGCGACCGCCCGCGCGATCGGGTGCTCGGAGGCACCTTCCAGCGCACCGGCGAGGCGGAGCAGTTCCGCGCGCTCCTCCCCGGTCGCGGGAAGCACGTCGACCAGGCTCATCCGGCCGGTGGTGATCGTGCCGGTCTTGTCCAGCACCACGGTGTCCACCGCCCGGGTGGTTTCCAGCACCTCGGGCCCCTTGATCAGGATGCCGAGCTGGGCACCCCGCCCGGTTCCGACCAGCAGGGCGGTCGGCGTGGCCAGGCCCAGTGCGCACGGGCAGGCGATGATCAGCACCGCGACCGCGGCGGTGAACGCCGCGGTCGGGCCCGCCCCACCACCAAGCCACCAACCGAGCGTGCCGGCGGCGAGGGCGATCACGATCGGGACGAAAACGCCGGAGATCCGGTCGGCCAGCCGCTGGACGGCCGCCTTGCCGGTCTGCGCGGCCTCGACCAGGCGCGCCATCTGGGCGAGTTGGGTGTCGGCACCGACCCGGGTGGCCTCGACAACCAATCGCCCACCCGCGTTCACCGTCGCGCCCACCACGGCGCCGCCGGGGGCGACCTCCACCGGGACGGATTCCCCGGTCAGCATGCTCGCGTCGACCGCCGAGGTGCCGTCCGCCACGATGCCGTCGGTGGCGATCTTCTCGCCGGGGCGGACCACGAACAGGTCCCCCACCGCGAGCTGGTCGACCGGGATCCGGGTCTCGGTGTCGCCCCGCAGCACCGCCACATCCTTCGCCCCCAGTTCCAGCAGGGCACGCAGAGCCGCACCGGCGGCACGCTTTGACCGCGCCTCGAAGTACCGGCCGGCGAGGACGAACGTGGTGACGCCGGCCGCCGCCTCCAGATAGATGTTGCCCGCGCCGTCGCCGCGCGCGATGTCGAAGCTGAACGGGTGGGTCATCCCCGGCGTGCCGGCGGTGCCCAGGAACAGCGCCCACACCGACCAGCCGAACGCGGCGACCGTGCCCAGCGACACCAGCGTGTCCATGGTCGCCGCGCCGTGCCGAAGGTTGACCCACGCCGCCCGGTGGAATGGCAAGCCGCCCCAGACCACCACCGGGGCGGCCAGGGTCAGCGACAGCCACTGCCAGTAGGTGAACTGCCAGGCCGGCACCATCGCGAGCACGATCACCGGCACCGTCAACACGATCGAGGCCCAGAGCCGGGTACGCAGACCGCGCAGGTCGTCCACCGGCTCGCTGGCCGGCCCTTCGGCGGCCGGGGCCGGTGGGGGTGGGGCGGCGGTGTAGCCGGTCTGCTCGACCGCGGCGATCAGGTCCTCCGCGGTCACCTCGTCGGGGTACGCGACGGTCGCCTTCTCGGTGGCGTAGTTGACGCTGGCGGTGACCCCCGGCATCCGGTTCAGCTTCTTCTCGATCCGGGCGGCGCAGGAGGCACAGGTCATCCCGCTGATCGCCAGCTCGATCCGGTTCGGCGCCGCCGGCAGGGAAGTGCTCGTCGTGGTCATCAGGCGGTCCCGTCAGTCGTGCCCGCGCCCGGAGCACCGTGGTCGGCGGAACCGGTCGGGGCGGGTGCGCTCGTGCTGGTCGGGGCGGGTGTGGCCGGAACGGTGGTGACCGGCCCGCTGGCTGCTCCGGCGATGGTGGTGAATTCGGCGGTGCGGACCACACCGTCGTGCTGGAAGTCGACGGTGGCGCTGGTTGCCGGGGCTGGCAGCGGTCGCTCGGTCAGGACACCGGGGACGGTCACGTCCACGCCGAGGGTCAGCGGCTCACCCCCGCCCGGCGTGACGTTACCGTGCCCGCTCCCGTCGTGGCGGGCGTCGGCGGCCGGCGCTCCGGGACCGGTCACCCGGCCGACCCCGTACGCCGCGCCGAACACCACCGTGAGGGCGACCGCGAACGCAGCCAGCTTCGTCGGCGTGTTCATCGCTGTTTCCCGCCCGCCGTCAGGCGTCGGCGAGGTCGTAGCCGGCCTCGTCGACGGCGGCGCGTACGGTCTCGACGTCCAGCGGGCTCTCGCTGGTGACGGTGACCAGGCCGCTGGCCAGGTCCACCTCGACCTCGCTGACCGACCTGATCGCGCCGACCTCGGCGCTGACCGCGCTCGCGCAGTGCCCGCAGGTCATGCCCTGCACCTGGTACATGGTGGTGACCATGGCGCCTCTCCTTCTCCGTCGTCCACGATGCCCCGGGGGTAGGGGCGCTACCCGCAATATACCCCTGGGGGGTAAAGGTACACTACCCTTGTCGCCATGACCTCACCCACGCCCGCCCCGACCCGGGGCTACACCGCCACCAAGGACCAGCTGCTCGCGCGGCTGCGCCGCGTCGAGGGGCAGGTCCGGGGCATCGAGAAGATGGTCGACGAGGACCGCTACTGCATCGACATCCTCACCCAGATCTCCGCGATCCAGGCCGCGCTGGACAAGGTCGCCCTGGGCCTGCTCGACGGGCACGCCCGGCACTGCATGCGTGAAGGGGCGGCCGCGGGCCGGGCCGACGAGATGTCGACCGAGATGATGGCAGCCGTCGGCCGGCTGATGAAGCGCGGCTGACCCGCGGCACGCACCCCGCCGACCCGGCCCGGCCGCCCCACCGCCCCGCGGTCGACGCAGCGCCCCCGCACCCGCCACGGTCGCGCCGAGACAGCGGCGGCTCGCCGCCCAGCCGGCACGGGCGAACCCCGCGGCGTCACCCTCCGGCCAGCCTAGGCCTGCCGACACTTCCGGTGCGACCTGCGCCGGGAGGGCCACGCTGGCTACCATTCGGCCGATGGCCCTCCGGATTCCGCACCACCCGGCCCGCCCGCGCGCCGGGTCTCCGGCGTCGCCTCCGATCGCGCGCCCACGTCCGGTCCGACACGGTCCGCACCACACGCCGCACCGCCCTCGGACGACCCGACCCACCCGGACGACCGTTGGGGGAAGTTCCGGGAAAGCTGAACTGACCGACCTGCCGGCCCGTACTCTGCCCTGAACTCGTTGGGAGACATGATGGGCGCCGACCACACCCGTCCCGCTCCGCCCGCCCCACCAGGGGTGCGGCGAATTCTCGTCGCGACGGTGGTCCCCCTCTTCCTCGCCACCCTCGTCGCCACCCTGGCGCTCTGGCCGCGGGACGCCCGGGAGGCGGACTCGACCAACGAGCCACCCCGCTACCACGGCACGGTGACCAAGGTGGTGGCGGAGCAGTGCCCGCCCACCCCGGAAGTACCCGAAGGCGGTGCACCCACCGGCGACCGCCCCTGCGGGACGGTGACCGTCCGAGTCGACCAGGGGCCGGACGCCGGGCGACAGGTCGAGACGCCGGTGCCGGCCGGGCCGGGCGCACCCGAGGTCGCCGTCGGCGACGAGATCGTCCTGGTCGAGCTCACCGACCCCACGGACCCCTCGACCAGTGCGTACAACATCGCGGAACATCAGCGCGGCAAGCCGCTGGTGTGGCTGGTGGCGCTCTTCGCCGCCGCGATCGTCGCGTTCGGCCGGTGGCGCGGGCTCGCCGCGCTCGGCGGCCTCGCCGCGAGCTTCGCCATCCTGCTGACGTTCGTACTGCCGGGGATCAGCGCCGGCCGGCCGCCGCTAATGGTGGCGGTGGTCGGAGCCGCGCTGATCATGTTCGTGGTGCTGTACCTCACGCACGGCATCACCGCGCAGACGTCGGTTGCGGTCCTCGGCACGCTGGGCAGCCTGGTGCTCACCGGCGTACTCGGCACGCTCGCCACCGCCGCCACCCACCTGACCGGGTACGGCAGCGAGGAGGCAACCACGCTGTCGATGTTCCAGGCCGGGGTCGACCTGCACGGCCTGCTGCTGGCCGGGATCGTCATCGGTTCCCTCGGCGTGCTCGACGATGTCACGGTGACGCAGGCGGCCACCGTCACCGAGCTCGCGCACGCCAACCCGGGGCTGTCCCGGCGGCAGCTCTACCGGTCCGCCACCCGGGTCGGCCGGGCGCACATCGCCTCCACGGTGAACACCATCGTGCTGGCGTACGCGGGCGCCTCGCTGCCGGTGCTGCTCCTGCTCACCGCCGACTCGCGGGCCGTGACCCACATACTGACCAGCGAGTTCCTCGCCCAGGAGATCGTCCGGAGCGCCGTCGCCACGCTCGGCCTGATCGCCGCCGTCCCGCTGACCACCGGCCTGGCCGCCCTGGTCACCACCGCCGGGCGGCACGGCGGCGAACCGGCGGGCGCGGACGATCTCGTGCCGGCCCCCCGGCCGGCGTGCGGACGGACCGACGCGCTGGAGGCGCTGAGCGCACCGCGGGTCGGCCCCACCGTCCCTGCCGTCCCCGATGGGTGGCCCGACGAAGACAGGAGTACGCACACCAGATGGTGACACTCCGCAGCGTGACGACGCGGCCTCATCCGCCTGACACACGTGTCACTGGTTACGCAGCACGCTTACGGAATCGCGTGTTTGGTCGGCTTCGGGACGTAGCTCCCCAGGACGGCCGTCAGGTAACCTCGCTGCCGGTCACCGCTGGAGGCGCACATCGGCGCCTGCGGTGCCACCGCCCAATCGCCGCGAGGCGAACCGGGGAACCAGGTACCTGGGGTGAATCCGCGCCAGCGGTAGGGGCCACTTCCGTCCCGAACCCGTCAGCTAACCCGGTCGGCGGTCGACGGAAGGGAACACTGTGACGGCACCCCTACGCCGCTGGTTGACGCCCGTGGTGGCCGCGCTCGCCGCGCTGGCCGTGTTTGCCGGGCCCACCCCGGTGTCGGCCGCGCCCACCACTCCCCCAACGCCCTCCGGGCACGACTCGGAGCCGGAGTTGCTGGGCGACCTCATCGAGGCCCGCAACCGGGAGTTCGTCAAGGCTCAGGCGCAGCTGAAGAAGTCCGAGGCGCGCCAGCTCGCCCTCGATCTGGAACTCCAGCGCGCCCAGGCCGACCTCAACGCCCTGGCCCCCCAGGTGAACGAGATCGCCGCACAGTCGTACCGGACCGGCCGGATCGGCGCGATGTCGATGCTGCTCGGCGCGAACACCCCCGACTCGTTCATCGCCCGGGCTTCCTCCCTGGACGAGCTGAACCTGGTCAACGACAACCGGCTCGCCGTGGTCAACGCCGCGAAGCGCCGCGCCGAGCGGGCCACGTTGGCGATCGAGGCAGAGGTCCGCGAGCGAGAGAAGCTGAAGAACGACAGAGAGCGCAGCAGGACCGAGGCGGCAAAGGCGCTCCGCCTGGTCGGCGGCGAGGAGCTCACCGGTGGCCTGGTCAGCGCAACCTCGCCGGTTGCCCGGGGGCCCCCGGCCGCACCGCGGACGGCGGCTGGAAGCCCGAGTCGTGCAGCGAGGACGACCCGACCACTTCCGGCTGCGTCACCCCGCGCACCCTGCACATGTACAAGGAGGTCAGACGGGCCGGCTTCACCCGGTTCGTCGGCTGCCACCGGTCGGGGGGCCCGTACGAACACCCCAAGGGGCGAGCCTGCGACTGGTCGCTCCAGAACAGCGGGTTCCGCTCCTGGCACAACAACGACACCCGGATGTACGGCAACAACCTGACCGCGTTCCTGGTCCGTAACGCCGCTCAGCTCGGCATCTACTACGTGATCTGGAACCGGCAGATCTGGTTCCCGGCGACCGGCTGGAAGTCCTACAGCGGGGCCTCGAACCACACCGACCACGTCCACGTGTCGCTGTTGTAGCCGCGACACCCACGCGTGTCTGTCGGTCAGGCGGTCGGGTCCCCGCCGCCCAGGCCGCCGACAGCGGCCACCGTCCGCACCTCGCCGGCGGCGAGGCGGTAGGACATGCCGACGACCGCGCACCGGTCGGCGGCCACGGCGGCGGTGAGCGCCTCGGAACGGTTGACCATCGCCTCGACTGTGTGCGCGATGTGCAGGTCGACGATCCCGTCGATGTCGGCGACACCTTCGGCGTCGGCGCGACGCAGGCTGGGCACGACGGCGTCCACCACCGCGCGCAGGTGCCCGGGCGGGGGCGTGCCCGTGGCGTCCGCCGTGCGGGCGGCCTGCACGGCACCGCAGGAGTCGTGACCGAGCACGACCACCAGCGGGGTGCCGAGCACGGTCACCGCGTACTCGACGCTGCCCAGCACCTCCGGCCCAAGGGTGTGACCCGCGGTCCGCACCACGAACAGGTCGCCGAGACCGCGGTCAAAGATGATCTCGGCGGCGAGACGCGAGTCGGAGCAGCCGACGATCACCGCGAATGGTTGCTGCCCGTCCGCCACCGCCGCCCGGCGGCCGGCGTCCTGGTTGGGGTGGCGCGGTTCGCCGGACACGAACCGCTCGTTGCCGGCGAACAACTCGGCGAGTGCCTGCTCTGGGCCGGCCAGGCCGGCGGCGGCTCCGCTCAGCGGGCCGGTCGGGCTCTCGGCGGCCACGGCCGCCGGACCGATCGGCTCCCGCTTCGGGCCCGGCTGCGTGCCGGGCATTCCCGGACGACTCATCCCTCACCTCGTCCCTACGGTGACGAACCTGGTAGGGCCCGGACCGGCGGTGGACGCGGGCTGACACCCACCGTCACACGCAGCGAAAGGCGCGTCAAGGCATACGTGATATGCACTTCATGTGTTGTCGCCCCCTCACGGGTGGCCCGGCGGGCAACCCCACGGGGTGGCCGGAACCCCGAATGACGGGTCATACGATGGCGGACATGGCGACCACAGGAGCGCAGCCGAGCACCCGGAACTGGACGTTCCTCACCAACCACGCACACGTGCTGCTCGCCATCGCCCGGAACCCCACCGCCCGGCTGCGGGACGTGGCCGACGAGGTCGGCGTCACCGAACGAGCCGCGCAGGCGATCGTCGCCGACCTGGAGGCGGGCGGCTACCTGCGACGCACCCGGGTGGGTCGGCGCAACGAGTACACCTTGAACCCCGCCGGCCGGTTCCGGCACCCCGCCGAGGCGGACCGACAGGTCGGGGACCTCCTCGCGCTCTTCACCGACGAACCGGTCGCCGAGGGCCCTCCGGGCGGCCCGCACACGGCCGGACGGCGATAGTCGCACCGCGTGCGCGAGAGCTTGCGACCGGGCCGGTCCGCTCCCGCCCGCCGGACCGGACCCGGATCCTCCTCAGTGGCGCTGTCGCCGTCCTGCTCGGAGGGCGGCAACGCGGCCAACACCGCCGACATCGCCGCCACCCTGATCGTGGTGGACAAACGCCGACCGGGGAGCCAGGTTTCTGAGTACACCCAGCGGTACGAGACCGAAAGCCACCAGGGGCCCTACCACGGCACATCGCACACGTGGTGGCGGTCACCCGGATCGACGTCATCCGGACGCTGCGCCGGCGAGGATCCGACGATAGGTTGATCAGGTGTCGTCCGTCGCGTCCACCCACCCGCTGTGCGATGTGGTGCTGCGATCGCTGCGCGAGATGACGCGACTGGCGGTGGCAGCCCTGGCACTCACGGCCGGCCTCGGTGGCGCCACGGCCGCCGCTGCCGTCCCGCTGGCCGCTCACACCGCCCAGGTGCTTCCCGCGGTCGACTCCGACCCCCGCAAGCTTCCTCCGCTGATAGGCGCGCACGGCACCACAGCCGCGTGGCTCGCCGCGACCGCCACCAGCGACACCACCGCCGCGCAGGACGTCACTCCCGCGTGGCTCACCGCGACCGCCACCAGCGACACCGAATCCACCGCCGCGCTGCCCGCCTGGGCGGCGGCGCTGCCGGGCGTCGGGCCGGCGCTGGCCGGCGCCGTGACAACGGCCGGTCGGGACGCGCCGGCGGATGCGCCTGCCCGGGGCGCGTCCACCCGGCGTGGTCCACCCTCCGCCTGATCCACCGCGCCACTCCTGCCGACCACGCCGCCCGGCGATGCGTCCCGGCGAGCGGTGGCAGCGAACGGTGTTCAGATCTTGGAAGGCCGCGACCCCGAAGGGGCCTCGGATCACCGGGACCTCACACCGGCGGCCCGCAACCACAGTCGACTTCGTCCTTCGACCGCAAGGTGCACTCCGATGCAGATCGTGCTCTCCGCCCTCCTCCCCGAAGTCCCCCGTGCCGCCGCGATCTGGCTCAGCCTGCTCGCCGTGGCCGCCGTCGCCGTCGCCACCCTGTTGCTACGCCCCGGCCGACACCGCTTCGACGTCGCCTCCCAGATTCGCCGCGCGGCGTTGCCGAGCGATCCGGACCGGGCGGCTGAGGAACGTGAACTCAGCCGGTACGCCGAGGAGGTCGCGGTGGCCGCGGAGCGGGCCGCCGCCACCGCCCGACGGCTGCGCGCGCAGTGGCTGACCGCCCAGGAGATGGTCGAGTCGGCCTGGTCGGCGTGCGAGGAGGCGGAGGCCGGCGTACGCCGGCTGAGCGCCGCGGCGGCGATGCCGTTGCCGCATACCGGGCGCTCGCCCGCGGAGTACGCCGAGCGGGAGCGGTTCCTGCACCGGGCGGCACTGACCGCGTACTGGCGGCGGGAACTGTCGGTGGAGCAGCTCAGTGCCGTCTTCGCTCACCAGGACGGGTGGGATCCCCGGCTGCACCCGGTCGAGCAGGAGCTGGTGCTGCGTCGGGCGGTGCGGGACAACATGGCCACCCGCCACCGCGCGGCCCAGGAGCAGGAGCAGGCCGCGTGGCAGGCCGCCGAACGGGCCGCCGAGTCCGCCCGCACGCTGCGCGTGGAGGCGCATTCGGCGACCAGCCGCCGCCCCGAGGAGCTGCCCTCAGTGCTAGCGCTGGTCGGCGTCTCCGAGCCGACGGCGGAGCAGACCCGCGAAATTCCGGCGGTACCGGCGGCGCGGGGGCGGGCGGCCGTTCCCGCCTACTGACCGTCGGTGCGACGAGTGGTGGCCGGCGACGCCGGGCGGTCGGCAAGCGCGGGGCCACTGTGGTCGACGGCGCGGCGCTGACGCACGAGACGGCCGAGATAGAGCAAGGCACCGGCGAGCACGGCCATGTCGTCGAGGTAGATCGGGTCGGGCAGCGCGTCGACCGGCACAACGGCGTAGATCAGCGCGCCGTAGCAGGCGACCCGACCCCCGACGCCGAGGTCGCCGAGCAGTCGCCGCATACGGAGCACCCGGATCGCCAGCAGCACCGCCCCGACGAGCGTGACCGCCGCCACGACCCCGAGGATCAGCCAGACCTCCCACGACACACCGGCCACGCTAGCCCACCCCACTCGGTCCCGCCCGGATCCCGGCCCCCGCCCGTCGCCGATCTCACGGCCGCGTGCCCCGCGCAGACGATGAACGAGGATCGAGCGCCCGCCACGAGGGGCGCATTCGGCGGAGGCGAAACACGTGGCGATCGGGTGGTTTGGGGCGGGTGTGGCGGGGTGGATGGCAGGCACCCCAATCCCGCGCCCCGAACGTGACACCCGGCGCACCACGCGCCGTGGAATCTGCCCCGCTCGCCAGCTCGTCGCGTCCCACGACGACCACACCCGAGGGAATGCCCGCCCGATCCGGTCCGTTGCAAAACCGGTACCCCCCGCGGCCCTCGTGCGGGCCCAGTCCGTGAGCCGAGCGCCCTTCCCGGTGCTTGCCGCCTCCGTCCGTCGGAGGCGTCAGACCCCCCGATCGGAGCCCGACCATGAGTCCGTTCGCGCAGAAGAGTCGTCTGTCCGTCGCCGGCCTGCTGGTGGCCGGTGGATGTGTGGTGGGCCCGGCGGCCACCGCCCACGCCGCCCCGGCTGGCGCCGGACCCGTCAGCTCGGTCCGCACCGACCCGGCGGCCGTCCAGGCTGGGCAGGCCAACCGGCGGGCCGAACGCACGCTCCGCACCGAAT
Source organism: Micromonospora sp. WMMA1363 (assembly GCF_030345795.1). Taxonomy (NCBI): domain Bacteria; kingdom Bacillati; phylum Actinomycetota; class Actinomycetes; order Micromonosporales; family Micromonosporaceae; genus Micromonospora; species Micromonospora sp. WMMA1363. The sequence continues at coordinate 4,896,257 of NZ_JAUALB010000001.1, read as the reverse complement.
ACCAGGCGCAGCCCAACTTCTACTACTGCGGCCCGGCCGCGACCCGGATCGCGCTGTCCGCGCAGGGAAGGGCGCTGTCGCAGGACAAGGTGGCGAAGATGCTGGGCACCACCGAGGCCGGCACCGACTCGGCCCTGGACACCACCCGGGTGCTCAACGAACTGACCGGTGGGACGTACAAGACCACCGAGATCCCCGACTCGGTGGCCAAGCCGGAAGAGGTCGACCGGCTACGCGCGGACGTCCTGGCCGCGCTGGACGATGGGCGCCCGGTCGTAGCCAACATCAAGGGCATCGCGGTCGACACGGAGGGCACCCCGCACTCGTACCAGGGGGGGCACTATCTGACACTGGTGGGCTACCGCGACGGCGGTGATCTCATCCGGATCGCCGACCCTGCCGCACCGCGGGGCGAGTACTGGATGACGCTGGAGAAGGTCGCCCACTGGATCGCCGAACGCGGCTACTCCCACTGACCGGTCACGGGCCCCGGTCTCCCCGCCGGGAGGCCGGCCCGTCCGCCTCCCCGTGCCCTGGGCGCACCGGCGCTGGCTGGTCCGCTCCGCAGTGGTGTTGGCAGCAGCAGCGCCACAGCCATGGTGGGTGTGGCGAGACGGGGACTCTCAACGCAGGTGGGTGGTGAACCAGGTTGCCGCCGCGTGGGCAACCTGCTCCAGGGTGCCGGGTTCCTCGAAGAGGTGGGTGGCGCCGGGGACGACGGTCAGCTCGGCGCTGTCCGGCAGGGCGTCCTGCGCCTGCTCGTTCAGCGCGATCACCTGTTCGTCCAGGCCACCGACGAGCAGCAGGGTCGGCGCCCGGACCTGCCCGAGGGCCGGGCCGGCCAGATCCGGCCGACCGCCTCGGGACACCACCGCCCCGACCAGATCGGGTCGCTCGGCGGCGGCCACCAGGGCGGCAGCGGCACCCGTGCTGGCACCGAACAGCCCGATCGGTACCGGGCCGAACGGCCGCTCGGCAGCGAGCCAGTCGACGATCTCCGCCAGCCGGCCGGCCAGCAGGCCGATGTCGAAGCGCAGCTCGGCGGTACGGACGTCGACCGCGTCCTCGGCCGGGGTGAGCAGGTCCACCAGAACGGTGCCGAGGGCGCCGCGGTTGAGCACGTGCGCCACCGCGGTGTTGCGCGGGCTGTGCCGGGAGCTGCCGCTGCCGTGCGCGAACGCCACCACGCCCGCCGGCGCTTCCGGCACCAACAGATCGGCCGTTAGCCGGACGTCCCCCGCCGGAATCGTCACCTCGCTGCTCCGTACGCCCATGCCTCGCGCGTTCCCCGCCACCGTCCCGCCATACGTGCGAGCCGAGGGGCCTTCGTCAACGCCTGCGGTCGTGGCGGGCCCTGCCAACAGACCTGGCGGGGTTCAGCCCGCGTTTGCCGGCCGGGGTTTCGGGTAGGCGACGGGCGGCCGTAGAGCGTACCGGCGCACCAGAGCGCCGCCGACGGATCGCGAGGATGGTCATGGCGCAGCAGCAGCGAGGGTCCCGGCAGCAGGCCGCCGCACGGGACCGACGGGAACAGGACTCCGAACGCACCCGGGACTGGGCGGACGAGGCCGCGCAGGCGCGTACCGCCGACGATCCGCGGGCGATGGCGCCCCGCGACGCTGCCGGACGCCCCTCGCAGGGGCGAACGCTCTGAGCAGTCGGGTGTCCAGGGGCGGGCCCCTGCTCGACCGCTGGGGCTAGCCGTACATCATCACGATCGGCCGTGACCGTCACGGCCGATCGTGACGTGTCTCCACAGATTTCGCATCTGTCTCAAGGGTTTGCTGACGTCCACCAGCGCGGCACCGACGTCATCGTCGTACGGTTCCCCGGCGAGTCCCGCCAGGCATGCCCGGTCAGTCTGCGAGCAACAGCGTCTCACCGGACTGCAATCGCCGAATGTCGGCGCGTAGCCGCTCCGCCTCGCTTCGCAGTACGCCGTCGAGCACGTCCAGCCCCACCTGTTGAGGAGACCGTCGTGAATGGCGTACGCCCGTCGAGGGGCTGCCCGGCGGAGGCACCCGATCAAGTCCGGCACCGTCATCCACGGCGCCTGACCTACTACCAGCAACGTGGGTACGTCCACCACGGTCAGTGCGTCACCGGGGTGGAACACCTCGTCCTCGACCAGGAAGCCGACATTCTCGACGGGCGGGACGTCGGGGTGGCTGTGGTGGTGCTTCTCCCCGATCACGCGCACCTGGAGGCCAGCCACATGTACGACATCGCCGTCACGCACCACACGAACCTGGTCGTGCAGATCTGTCAGGTGCCGTGCGACGCCGGGACAGGTGTAGACGGCGAAACGGGGATCGTTGGCCGCCGCGGCACTCAGCCGCTCCGCCTCGAAGTGATCGAAGTGTTCATGCGTGATGAGCGCCGCTTCCACGCCTGCAAGGGCCTCCGGCTCGGGGGTCATCGCGCCGGGGTCGATAACCAGCGCGCGTCCGTCGCTTTCCAGACGGACGCAGGCATGACCATACTTGGTCAGATACATCGCTTCCTCACAAATGGGTCGACGTCGGTGGCGGCCAGGGGCGTCGTGGACCCCACTCACCTCAGGGTGAGTGGGGTCTCGGATCCGATGTGGGACAGCTTCTCCGGGTTGCGGACATAGTAGAGACCGACGATGCGGGCATTCTCGACACGAACCGCGATGACGCCGTCGACCTCGCCGTTCAAGCGAACGAGGAGTGCCGAGTTGCCGTTGACGGCGGTCTGTTCCACGCTCAGCGCACCGCCGAGCTTGCTCAACACGCCGACGAACATCCGGGCCACCTTCCCCGCGCCGGTGACCGGCCGTGGCGCGGCATGCTTGACACCGCCACCGTCGCTCACCAGCACGACCTCGGGGGCGAGCACGTCGAGGAGCCCCTGCAGGTCCCTGGTTTCGACCGCCCGCCGGAACGACTCCAGCACGGCCCGGGTCTGGCCCGGAGACACCGCCCGGCGGGGCTGGCGGGCATCGACGTGACGGCGGGCACGGTGCGCGATCTGGCGGACGGCGGCGGGAGTCTTGTCGACAGCCACCGCGATGTCGTCATAACTGACATCGAAGGCCTCGCGTAGCACGAAGACAGCGCGCTCGGTCGGCGAGAGCGTCTCGAGGACGAGCATGAGCGCCATCGACACGCTCTCGGCCAGTTCGACGTCCTCGGCCACGTCGGGCGTGGTGAGCAACGGCGCGGGCAACCACGAGCCGACGTACGCCTCCTTGCGGCGTTTCATCGTGCGTAGCCGGTTGAGCGACTGCCGGGTCACGATCCGGACCAGGTACGCGCGCCGGTCGCGCACCTGCCCCAGATCGACCTTTGCCCACCGCAGCCAGGTCTCCTGGAGAATGTCCTCGGCGTCGGCCGCCGATCCGAGAATCTCGTACGCGACGGTGAAGAGCAGGTTGCGGTGGGCGAGGAAGGTGTCGGTCGCCACGTCGGTTGCGTGATCGTTCATGTCTCGGCCCCTCTGCTTCGCGACCGGTCCCCGAAACCGGTGGACTCCAAGCGTGCCTCCACAGCTGGTTCCCTCCACATCATTGGTGGCTGTTCGATCCGCCCCGAGCCGGTACGTGCGATCGGATGTGGGACATCGCACGGCCTGCGGCGCTGACCCATGTCGTGCGGCGCCGACCGCGGTAGGGCGCACGACATGGGAGTCCAGCTCCGTTCACGGTCCCACCGGTACGCCGGGCTGCCCGTTCACCGGGAAGCAGGCGCGCCGTCGCGCCTGGCCTGGAGCAGCTGCTGGCGCTGGGCGCCCCCTGGAGCACGGTGCAGACGGTACGATCCGGGCTTGCGGGCCTCGCCGGCCAACTGCCTGACGGTGCCCCTGCACACGAACTCCTTGAGCCGCGCGCCCGGCCGACCGCCGATGTGGAACCACCTTGCGACGTCGTGCCTGTCAGTGAATTGGACGAGGCCGGCGCGGCGGCCCAGGCTGATGCACTGGCCGACGAACAGCTCGTTGACAGTCGAGGGCGGCTCACCCGTGACCCGGCTGAGCACCGTGTCCGCGGCCCGCGCGCCCAGCGGGATCGCGGCCTGGCAGCTCATCCGCAGCGGCAGGTCCGACGGCGCGGCCGAGTCCCCGGCGGCGACGATGCGCTCGTCGTCCACGCTCGTCAACGTTTCATCCGTGCGTAGGCGCCCGGCTCCGTCGGTGCTCAGTCCGCTGCGGCGGGCCACGTCCGGCACGCCGAAACCGGCGCTCCAGACGGTCACCGCGCTGGGCAGCGTGCGGCCGTCCTTGAGCCGCACCACGTCGGCTGTCACCGCGGTCACCGTCGCGCCCGGGCCCTCGAGCACCGTCACCCCGAGCGCCGCCAGCCGCCCGGCCACCGACCGTCGACCCCGCGAATGTAGGTACGGCCCGAGCGCTTGACCGCACACCAGGGTCACGGAGCGGCCGGTTTCCGCCAGCTCCGCGGCGGTCTCGATACCGGTCGGACCGGCACCGACCACGGTCACCGGGGCCGTCGCGGAAGCGGCGTCGACAATCGGTCGCAGCCGCTGGGCCGCCTCCAGGGTGGCTATCGGGTAGGCGAACTCGGCGGCTCCGGGCACCCTCAGGTCGCCGCTGCCGCTACCGAGGGCGTAGATCAGATAGTCGTAGCGGACTGTGGCGCCCGACGCCAGCGTCACAGCACGGCCGGCCGCGTCGATTCGCGTCACGGTGTCGACCACGAGCCGGACGTCCTCGGCCAGGACCTCCCTGTAGTCGACGGCAGCGTCGCCGGAGCCGGCCTCGTCCGTTCAGAGCGGATTTGATTCATCGAGGGTCATGAAGGAAAGGTGCGCCTGGCCTGCAAGGATGTGAGTGTCTACGTCATGTCCACAGCAGAGTCGGGTGCACCTTTCTGGTGAGTAAGAGTAGCGGGTGGGATCAGCGGCTGCAGGTCGCGGCGGGTGGGAAGGGTTTGGTCGGGCATGCCGGCGCGGTTTTGCTGCGGCGGTGCGCGGACCGGACCGGGCTGGCCTGGGCGTTGAACGCGGTGCTGCCTCGCGGTGCGGGGCCGGGGTGGTGGGACCGGGGCACGGTCTTGATCTGCCTGGCGACCGCGATCGTGCTCGGCGCGACCAGCATGTCCGACATCGGGCTGCTCGCCCATCAGGCGCTGGTGTTCGCCGAGCCACCGTCGGAAGCGACCGTGCGCCGTGCTCTGGCCGGCCTCGACGAGACCGCCCTGCGCCGGATCGCCAAGGCGCGGGCGAAGGCCCGCGCCCGGGTCTGGGAGCTTCTCGAGCGCCGGCCGCAGGGGTTTCCGTGGCTGCTGGTGGCGGGCAAGCTGCTGACCGGGTGGGTGGTCATCGATCTGGACGCCACCCTGATCACCGCTCACTCCGACAAGCAGGGCGCGGCGGCCACGTTCAAGAAAGGCTTCGGGTTCCACCCCCTCGGGGCGTGGTGCGCGAACACCAGTGAGAGCCTGGCCATGCTGCTGCGGCCGGGCAACGCCGGCTCGAACACCGTGGTTGATCACATCCGGGTGTTGGGTGAGGCGGTCGCCCAACTGCCGGTCAGATACCGGCGCAAGATCCTGGTGCGGGTCGACGGGGCCGGCGCCACCCACGACCTGGTGACCCACCTGGAGCAGATGAACCGGCTGTGGCGCAGCGTGAAGTTCACTGTCGGCTGGACGATCACCGACGCCGACGAGACCGCGATCGCCGTGCTGCCCGCCGATGCCTGGACCAGCAGCCTCGAACCCGACGGTAATGCCACCGATCAGGCGCAGGTCGCCGAGCTGACCGGCCTCAACCAGCGGGTCGGCAACTGGATCGACGGGCTACGGCTGATCGTGCGGCGGACCAGACCGTCCACCCGACACGTCAGGAACCTAACCGACCTGGAGAAACGTACCGGCTGGCGGTACGCGATCGTCGCCACCAACATCCGCCGCATCCACGGCGTGGCCGGCTCTCACCAGCCGCAATGGCTCGACGTGCTGCACCGTTCGCACGCCGGAGTGGAAGATCAGGTGCGCACGAACAAGGCCATGGGCCTGCGAAACCTGCCCTCGAAGGCCTGGACCGTCAACCGCGGCTGGGTCCTAGCCGCGAACATCGCCGCCGATCTGGCCGCCTGGACCCGACTGCTCGGCCTGCACGACCAGCCCGACCTCGCCGACGCCGAACCCGGCACCCTGCGCTACCGGCTGCTGCACCTACCCGCCAAGCTGGCCAGCCACGCCCGCCGGAAGATCCTGTCCATCCCCGACACCTGGCCCTGGGCTGAGGCGTTCCAACTCTGCTGGCACCGCCTAGGCCTGATACCCCCGCCGACCTGACCCGTCCCCCCGGCCCTACCAGCAGAGAAACCACCCGGACCTGGAGAACCGGCGCCCGCGCAGCGACACGCGCCGACCCCGACCCCCAACCGCGTGGGACAAAACGGTCAAACCGAAACGGACGGCGAGGGATCAAAACCCTCTGACGAATCGAGGCCGGCCACCAGTTGGTGCAGGCGGATCCGCTCGACGAAGACCGGACGCGAGTTGATCAAAGTAACTGTCATGTCGTCACGCTGCGTCAAGCGGTTCGCCGCCATGACGCCGGCGTATCCGCCGCCAATCACAACCACACCGGTGACCCCAGTCATGGTGTCCCTCCGTTCGTTGGGTTCGGCCACGAGACACCACGTCGCCGATCGCTGTTACGGCGCGTGAGGCAGGTCACCCAGGGCGAGGCGTTCACCGGCCTTGAGGTCCCCCAGATCTCACCCCGCGGCGCCGGCGTCGTTCCGGCTCCGCCGCACCGCTGCGAGCACGCTGGGCGGCCGCACCGCGGACGGCGACGCCCTCGGCCGCATACCGGCACATGGCGGACCAAGAGGCGCCGAACCCGGCACCCGGCATCCCACGGCGGGCGTGCTCGGGTGCGGCATTCGGAGGCCAACAGGTGAGCGACGTGGCGTACCAGTTCCCTGGCCACGCCGACCATGGCACGATAAGAAATCACGTAAAGCCCAATCGAGGACGCGGTTTCCGTCCCGGAACCTGTCTTTCAATGGCTCTATGCCCGCATCGAGCGCCGCACGCCCGTGTCGGTCAGCTCCCGGTCCACGTCTCTGACTGAGATCACCTCAACACAACGGTGTCGTCCAGACCGTCATCAAGAAGCCCGTCGCGAACAACGCCGGTAAAACTGATCAGGATCACCTGACACAAGGAAGCGTGCGGCCATCCCCGCCGCGCATTTCCACCCACGGCCACCACACCCACCACACCGGCGCGAAGCGCCCAAACTCCACCTTTCGCTCGCGATCGCGATGTCGCTGGTCGACATCATGCGGCAGTCCGCCTACTTGCACCCACAATCGAACAGAAAAGCCGATTATCGATCTTGTTCGATGGAGTATCGACACCCCTTGACCTTCCCCTTCGGGGAGGGTGCAGCCTTTGAACGTGACTCGTTGTCGAGCAGTACGACGAGGAGGCCGATGTGGAGCGTCTGACAATTGGGGCGTTCGCCAAGGCAACACGCTTGACACCGAAGGCGCTGCGCCACTACGACGAGCTGGGGCTACTACCACCGGCGGCGGTTGATCCCGAGTCGGGGTATCGGCTTTACGACCCGGAGCAGATCGAATTGGCGCGACTGATCGCCCGGTTACGCCGCATCGGTATGTCGTTGCCCGAAATTCGCACAGTGTGCGGTCTGGAACCGACTGCTGCGGCGGAGGCGATCTGCGGCTTCTGGCGGCGGGTGGCCGACGAGACAGCCGCCCGTGGACGTCTTGCCAATCTCATTGTCGAGGGCCTCGCAAAGAAAGAGGGCGCCACAAACCGTGCGCCCGCCTCACGACCCACCGAATCAAACATTCCAGTCCGCCACAACCAACACCCACAGGCAGAGGGAAGCAACATGAAGCGGCTGACACGCAACAGTAGTCAAGGGGAACGCACCCATCCGCTGGCCTGCTGAACCGACATCACCGGGTCACGCACCTAGAGGTCCCGCGACGATCAGCCGGCAACGGCCTGGCTCGACGCCAGCCGGTGTCGGAAGTACTCGCCGCCGGCGGGTGTCGAAAGAAGAGGAAAATCATGAGAAACCCTCGCACCATGATAGCCCGCACGGCCATCTGCCTGGCACTGGTCGCCGCCCTGTCCGGCTGCGGCGCACATCTGCGCATGGGGCTGGATGCCCGCGAGGACGAAACCGTCGACGGCCAACTTCTTCTGTACTTCGATGACTCCTACCTCAGCCAGTACGACATCAGACGCTCGTTACCGCCTAGAGAAGCGCAGTCACTCCCGGCTGGATCCGTCGAGTTAATCGAACTGGCGAAAGCAGTAGAGAACTACCCCAGGCCTCCGGCCGGAACCCTATTTTCCCGGCCGGGATTCCGCGGCACGCAGGTCAAATACTCGAACACACCGGTTGCGGGGATATGGCCCGACGCCCTGACCCTGAAACGTGATGGCAACGAGTACAAGTTCAGCTTTCCCCTGTCCTCGTCCGAGAGCCACAGCAAATCGCTGACCGCGCTCTCGATCGAGATATCGCTCACCTTTCCGGGTCGCGTCATCGAAACCAACGGAACGGTGAACGGCAATTCAGTGACCTGGCAGTACGCCGCCGACGACGCGAAACCGTCCGCACTTACCGCCGTCGCATGCGCCTCCGCCGCGGCCGCCGCGTGCCCGAAGGCCGCCGACACCGGTACCGAATCCTCCGGCTGGGGCTGGGGCTGGTGGGCGCTGGTCATCGCCGGCGCCGTGATCCTGCTGGCGGCCGTCGCGCTGGCCGGTCTCCGGCTGTTCCGGCGGCGAGGGCAGCAGACCGGTCCGACCCCGGGCAGCGGCGGACCACCCGCCACGTCACCCCCGACAAAACCCACCTCGACCAGCGAAGGATGATTGCCATGGAAGGCCTCTTCGCATACGGCACCCTACTCGGCCTGGCCGGCGCCATCATCGTCACCTGGGCAGGCACGAACGCCATCGGCGCGTGGATAGGCGTCGACCGCGACGAATTCCGCAAATGGATCGCCGGGCTGCTGGCGCTCGTGCTCTCCTACATGACCGCCGTGGTCGTGGACGGCGCCGGCATCGAGAAGGCAGTTGTCGCGTTCGTCAACGCACTGATCATCTTCGTCGCCTCGCTGGGCATCAACCAGTTGCCCCCCGGCAACCGTCGGGCCACGGAACCGTCGACGGCGGACCTCGCCAAAGGCCGGGTCCCGCGGTATCTGCGCTCGTGGATTTAGCGGCGAGCAGCGGGAGAGGGGCGGTCCGCGATGCACACCAGGTACGGCTCGATCGAGGCAGCTGTCACGAACGTCGCGGCCTGGCTGACCGACACGGTGGGAGAACCCGTTCCGATCGACATGCCTCGCAATGACGGAGACGGCCTCGTCCTGTGGCCGTTGGAACTACGGTCGGTCCTGCAGACCCGGGGCGGGACGGGACGGGATCCGTATCGCCTCGTGGTCCGGCTGCTGGTCTGCGGGACCGGAACGGCCGCCCTGTCCCGACTGGACCGGGTGATCGCCGCCGCCGCATCCGCCGGCGAGCCGGAGGTGAGGCTCACGGCTGGCGACCCGGCACTGTGGCGAGTCTTCGGCGTCGCGCCTCGGCCTGCGGTGCTGGTGGACGTGCCCGCACAGATCGCCCGGCCACAGCCGCCAGTCCCACCCGTGCTGGAGGAGCTGCGTGTGCGGCAGGTCGACATGCGCACGCTTGCCGGTCGGGTGGTCGGGCCGCGGCAGCAGCCGCTCGCGGCGGTGCGGGTTGAGATCGAAGCCACCGGGCAGGCCACGTACACCGATGCGGACGGCCGCTTCCGGCTGGCCGGAGTCCCGCTCGACCCCGACCAACCGGATCGCCCCGTGCGGATCCGCCTGCTCTGCCGGGGTCGCGTCGACGTCACCGAACTCGCCCCCGGAAAACCCGAGCACGTGATCGTCTGCCAAGCCCCTACCCATTGACGGTTCGCGGTCTTTTCCCGAGGAGGAACTGATGCCCGACTACTTCTCTCCCGGCATCTATGTCGAGGAAGTCCCTAGCGGCGCGCGGCCAATCGGCCCGGTCGGCACCAGCACCGCCGCCTTCGTCGGAATCGCCCCGGATCGGTCCGCGCACGTCAACCGGGCGATACCGGTCAACAACTGGTCGGAGTTCCTGCGACTCTACGCCAGCGGCGACCACCCGCGAGGCACCGCGTTGTCGCAGGCGGTCTACGGCTACATGGACAACGGTGGCCGACGCTGCTGGGTCGTCAACGTTGGGGAAGACGGCCAGGTCACCGGAACCGGCACGGGTCGGGCCGGGTTGGAACTGCTGGAGCCGATCGACGAGATCTCCATCGTGGCCGCGCCCGGCTTCTCCGATCCGGTCTCGCACGAGGCGCTCCTCGCCCTCGCCGAGAAGACGCGGACCATGGTGGCGATCTGCGACCCGCCGCTGAAGGTCAACGACATCTCGGCGTTGACCCGCGTCGGAACTGCCAGTAGTACGCCAGCGACCCGGCCGGCCGGCACGAAGCCACCCGGCGATGCCGGGTCTCGACCGGATCCTGACCCCACCGACTCCGAGGGTTCCCCGTCCCGAGCACCGGCGTCCCGATCGAGTGCCGTCACATCGGGAAGCGCGGGCGACGGTGAGGAGGAAACCGTCGCCGAGCCGGCCGCGTACCGGCCGCGACAGTCCGACTTCGGCACGTTCTACTTCCCCTGGCTCCTGGTCCGCGACCCGATCGGCGGGAAGCTCGTGTACGTACCGCCGAGTGGTCATGTGGCCGGCATCTGGGCCCGCACCGATGCCCAACGCGGGGTGCACAAGGCCCCGGCGAACGAGCCGGTCCGTGGCGCGGTCGACCTGGCCCATCGGGTCACCCGGTCGGAGCAGGACGTACTCAACCCGAAAGGCGTTGACGTGATCCGCTTCTTCCCGGACGAGGGGATCCGAGTCTGGGGTGCCCGCACGCTCGCCGCCGAGGCCAGTGAGTTCCGCTACCTGAACGTCCGGCGACTCACCATCGAAATCGAACAGTCAATCGCCCGCGGCACCCGGTGGATGGTGTTCGAGCCGAACGACAGCACCCTCTGGCGCTCCATCCGCCGGGACATCGGGGCGTTCCTTACCCGGGTGTGGCGGGATGGCGCGCTGCTCGGGCGGACGCCCGAGGAGGCGTTCTTTGTCAAGTGCGACGAGGAGACCAACCCGGCCGACGTCCGCGACGCCGGCATGGTGGTCGCGCTCATCGGCATCGCGGTGGTCAAGCCCGCGGAGTTCGTGGTGTTCAAGCTGAGCCAGTGGCCTGGCGGCACCGAGACCGAGACGACTGGAGGCTGAGATGCCGACCACGGCCACACCGCAACCTGGTACGCCTGTCGACCCGTACCGGGCGTACACCTTCAAGCTGCTCATCAACGGCGTGACCAACGGACACTTCACCGAGGTCAGCGGCCTGGAGGTGACGATCAGAACGCTGCGCTACCGGGAGGCCGGCAACGACCACACTCGAACGGTGCCGGGTCAGGCCGACTACACACCGGTCACCCTCCGCTACGGGCTCACCTCCTCGCGTGTGTTGTGGGACTGGGTCAACGCCATCGCCAAGGGAACGGTCACCAGGCGCAACGTCTCGATCGTCCTACTCGACCCGACCGGCACCACCGAGGTCATGCGCTGGAACTTGATCAACGCCTGGCCGACTCAGTGGCGGGGCGCCCACCTCAACACCCTCGCCCAGGAGATCGCCGTCGAGGCGTTGACCCTGGCCTACGACGGCCTGGATCGGGAGTGAGGCAGTGCACCCGCCGCGACCTCGTGAACGGCTCGCCCGGGCACTACGTGCCGTGGCGAGGGCCGCGGACCGGCTCGCCCAGGCGATCGAAGGCGCGCGCCCCGCAGCCGGCCCACCCGTTCCGTCCTGGGCTGTCGGGCCACCCGAGCACTGGCTCCGCCTGGTCGCGGCGTATGCTCCCGGGCTGCTGCGTGACCCGCGTCTCACCGCGACACCGACCGTCGGCCAGGCGTCCACACCTGTCCCGGACCCGTCGGCCAGGCACACAACCGGCACGAGGATCCCCCGACGCGAGCGGGCGGCCGGGATTTCGGGCGTCGTCGCCGGACAGGCTTGCCGAGCGACGCCAGCGGGTGTGCCCGACGGGGCGGGTGAGGACACCGGGTCCGTGACAACCACCGGTCGCGCCGCCACGGCCGGTGCCACCCACCGCACCGAGTGGTCGAGGGCGGCCACCCGGATCACCGACCGGCTCGCCCGGCTGGCCGGCCGCACCCGCCCAGCGGACGACCCGTCCTCGCCCGGTACCGCCGGCACTCGGCTCGGGCACCGGCTCCGCCTGGTCCAGGCACAACCCGCCGAACTGGTCGCGGCGCCCGCCCCCGAGCCGCGGAACCGGCGCAACGCCGTGACCGCCCCGGGTAACCCGCGACGCGCAGCGCCGATCGTCGACCAGGCGGCCGCACCGGTCGGGGCATCCCCACCGTCTCCTGCCATTGGTGACCGCGGACCGGCGCCGGCAGGCTCGAACGCCCGCACGAGCCCGACCCTCCCGGGCGCGATGTGCCCACCCGGGTTGTCGCACAGATACCCCACCGAACGCGCCAGCACAGCGCCCGACCGGGTAGCCAGCTGGATGGCTGCGGCGCAGCCAACGCCGAACAGCGCTCTCCGCCAGCGTGGAGTCCCCGACCCGAGCCGTTCTCACACCGAGCCGGGCACGGCGTTGATCGGCGGGCCGTTGCCCGACCCGACGGGCCGACACGGCGCAGGCAGGCACTCCGCCGGCGCTGGCGGGGCGCTGCCCTCGAAGACGCCGCCCACCGGCGACGCGCCACCCTGGGGCAGCTCTCCGCCGGTCCTCGGCACCTGTTCAACCGGAGTCGCTGGGCAGCTGCCGGCGGTCAGGGCCGAGCGGACAGACGGCAGTTCGGGCCGGGCTGCCGAAGCGCAGCCCGACGCATCCACCGATGGAAACGGGAACGGTGGTGGGTGGCGACCCGGGAGAAAGCGGACCGGACGGTGGGAAGGCCACTTACCTGCCTGGCCGGCGGTCGTCCCGCCGATCGCGCTGACCCGTCACGGTGGTGACGACGGCGCCCCGGGGAACCGGTGGGTGGGCCCGACCGACCCGTCGGGGACCGCTTCGGTCCTTCCCTGGCCTCAGTTGCCGGCCGACGGGCCCGCCACCCCGCATGCCGGGTTCTCCATGCCGCACCACAGCGCGGCTGGAGCGTCACCGGCTGTCCGCGATTTCCCGGACCGGCTCGACGTGTGGCCGGCGCTGCCCGACGACCCCGAGCTGCGGCTGCCGGCTGGCCCTGCCACCGATCCGAACCAGCTGCGCCGGCTGGACCGGGAACAGGCGGGTGACTGATGGAACGCGTCGCCTTCCTCATCGACGGCTCCGGCACCCGGGTCGACTGCCTGCTGAATCCGGAGACCGTGCGGGTCGCCAGGCTGGCCGGGGTGCGCCCCCGGGGCGCCGAAGACGGACAGCTGACGGGTGTCGGGCTGGCCGACGACGCACTGGTGTTCACCGGCGGCGGACGTACGACCCTGGTGCTGGACCTGCTCTTCGACATCGACTTCGTGGAGGCGCAGGTACCCCCTGACGACGTCCGCGCGCTCACCCGCCCGCTGTGGATGCTGGCGGAGAACAGCACGACTGAGCACGGCTGGCTGCGCCCCCCGCTGGTCCGACTGGTGTGGGGCAAGGCGTGGAATGTGCCCGGGGTCATCGCCGCGATCGCGGAGCGGTTCGACGGGTTCACGCTCACCGGTGCTCCCCGCCGCTCGTGGCTGCGGCTGAAGCTGGTTCGGGTGGCGGAGCCCGCCGAGACGGCCCCGGACGGTTTCGAGGAGGACCTGGCTGCCACGAGCACCCCGACCGTACCGCCCGGCTCGGCGGTGATCGCCAGAGCGGGCGGTGCGGGCGAACCCGGCTGGTCGGGGGTGCGTCTCGATCTGCTCGCCAACGACGCTCTCGGCTCGCCGCTGCGCTGGAGACAGCTCGCCGAGCGCAACGGGATCGCCGATCCGCTGGCTGTCCCGGCCGGCACCGTGCTGTCCATTCCGTCGATCGTCGATCGTCTGCCAGGAGCCGGCACGGCCACCGGTGACGGGTCACCGGTCCCGGGCACGTCGGACGGAGGTAACCCGTGAGCGTCACCGTGCCCCGTGTGCCAGCCGTTCTGATCGACGGCGCACCGCTGCCCGTCCCGGCGATGCGACAGCTGCGGTCGATGCGTGTCGCCGCACGCCTGGACGTGCCGACCCAGTGCGAAATCGTCTTCTCCGCCGCGCCGGGCGCGGCCGCCATCCCGCCGTGGGCCCGGACCGGGACCGCGCTCAGGGTGTGGCTAACGGGCAGCACCGACCTGCTGTTCACCGGCGAGGTGACCTGCGTCGAGGTGGAGTACGCCGCCGACGGTGCGGCCCTGCTCCGGCTGCGGGCCTACGACCCGCTGCACCGGTTACGCAGGCGGCAGCAGCTACGGGTCTTCACGTCGGTTACCGCAGCGGAGCTCGCCGACCAGCTCTGCGCGGGTCTCGGGCTGGTGGTGGACGCGACGGCCGACGGCCCCCGGCTGGACCGGCTACTCCAGCACCGGAACAACGACCTCGACCTGTTGCTGCAGACCACCGGCCGTGCCGGCCTACACGTCACCGTCGACCAGGATCGGCTGCGGCTGGTGACCCTCGACGGTTTCGGCGATCCCGTCGAGCTGGCGTTGGGCCGGAACGTCTTCGCGCTGCGAATCTCCACCAACCTCGACCAAGCGGCAGGGGCCACGGCCGTCCGCGGCTGGCGTCCGGGGTTGGCGGAGCCGATCGAGCAGCGGGCGGACCGTGCACGGTCGGGTCGCCGGATCCCGTTGCGTCCAGAACCCGGGCAGGTGGGCGCGGATGGTGTGCGCACCATCCTGAACCAGCCCGTCCGCAGCGACGACGAGGCGGCCGCGTTGGCCCAGGCGGGATTGGACGCTCGGGTCGCCGCGCTGGTCACCGCCGCGGGGACAGCCGACGGGGACCCCGCGTTGCGTCCCGGCCGACGAATCTCGCTGACCGGGGTCGCCACGCCTGTCGCCGGGGTGTATGTGCTGACCGAGGTGGTGCACACGGTGGACGCCAACGGCCACCTGACGCACTTTTCCACGGCTCCGCCCGACCCGCCGCCAACCGTGGTGCCGCCCGCACCGGCGACGGTGACCCTCGGCCTGGTCACCGACATCGACGACCCGGACCGGCTCGGCCGGATCCAGGTGAACCTGCCGGCGTACGGCGGTCTGGACGCAGGGTGGCTTGAGGTGACCGCCCCGGGGGCGGGTCGCGGCAGGGGCATCGTGGCGTTGCCCGATCCGGGTGACACCGTCCTGGTGGTATTGCCCGGCGGGGAGCCATCCGCCGGGCTCGTCCTGGGATCACTCTTCGGAGCGATCGAGCCGTATGACTCGGGAGTCGTGGGCGGACGATCTCGCCGCTGGTCGATGCGGACGAGCACCGGCCAGTCGATCGTCATCGACGACGACGGGCGCAGTCTGCGGCTGGCTACCGACTACGGCAGCCGTTTGGAGATCACGCCCGAGCGCACCACTCTGCACGCCGCGAGCGAACTGGTGCTCTCCGCGCCCGGCCGGGCCATGGTGGTCCGGGCTGGCACCGTCGACTTCCAGCACGCTGGACTGGCGGCGGAGGCGGCTGACGCCGCAGGTCGGGCGGCCACCGGGCGCACCGGTGGGGGAGGCGGCTGATGCGCTGGATCCACCGCGGTTCGCTGATCGAGTGCGACCACGACGGCCGAGTGGTCAACGTGGCGTCGCAGCGCTGGGTGACCATCGGCGGGGCGCCGGTGCTGGTGGACGCCGACCCGCAGGGAAAGGCGATTCTGGGCTGCCCCAACTTCGGACCGACCATCAAGCCCTGCCTGCGGACGCTGCGGGTGACGGCGGGCTACAGCTCGTGGTTGCGGGTCGACGGCCAGCGCGTCGTGCTGTCGAACCTCGACGGCCTCACCGACGGCAGCCCGCCAGGGCTGGTCCACTACACCGTCCGCGATCCCAGCCAGTCATTTGTTGAGGCAGACGCATGAGGGCCATCCGGTTCGTCGGCGCCGGTTTCGACTCCGGTCACACCGGTGGTCTCGCCGTGACCGCCGCCGGCGGTCTGGCCATGACCGACGGGGACGAGACGGTGCGCCAAGCGTTGTTCCTGCTGCTGTCCACCACTCCGGGCGAGCGGCTGATGCGGCCTGGGTACGGCTCGCGACTGCACCGGCTGGTCTTCGCGCCCAACGACGACACCACCGCCGGCTTGGCCATCCACTACGTGCGGCAGGCGATCCTGCGGTGGGAGCCCCGGGTCGACGTGGTCGACGTGAACGCCGGACCGGACCCAGGAACGCCGGGGCGGCTTCTGATCCGGCTCGACTACCGGATCCGGGCCAGCCTCGCCCCGGGCCAGCTGGCCTTCTCTGTCGACCTGCTGCCCAGTGATGACGACCGCGACGAACGAGCCGAGGGAGTCCAGTCATGACACTGCCGGTGCCACGCCTCGACGACCGCACCTTCCTCGACCTGGTCACCGAGGCACGGGAACGAATTCGCCAGTCCTGCCCGGACTGGACCGATTTATCGGTACACGACCCGGGAACAGCGCTGCTTGAGGCGTTCGCGTACCTGACCGAAGTGATGATCTTCCGGCTCAACCAGTTGCCGGACAAGGCATTCGTCGTCTTCCTCAACCTACTCGGGGTCACCCGGCATCCACCCACCGCGGCCTGGGCCGACGTGCGGTTCACCCGCACCGGCTCGGACAAGGATCCGATCCGCATTCCCGCCGGGACCCGGGTCACCGCCGGACGGGGCGCCGACTCCCAGCAGATCACCTTTGTCACCACTGAGCCGGCCCGCATTCCCGCCGGTCAACCGGGCCGCACCGTCCGCATGTACCACTGCGAGATGGTGGAGGCGGAGCTGCTCGGCACCGGCACCGGCCAACCCGGTCAGGTGCTCCGCGCCGCCCATCCACCGTTGACCCGCACCACTGAACCACTCGACCTGCTGGTCGGCGTCGAGGTGCCCGTCGGATCGGTGGCCATCGGCGCGGCAGCCCGCGAATACGACGGACGGACCTACGAGATCTGGCTACCCGTCGACAGCTTTGCCGGCGTCGGCCCGCACGCGAAGGTCTACCTGGTTGATCGCTCCTCAGGAACGGTCACCTTCGCTCCCGCCCTGGACATCCGCACGGCCGACACCACGGGCGGCCGACCCGGGCCGGCCGCCCCGCACAGCCGGTCCGGGGCGACCGAGGCGGCGGCCACCAGAGCGGCGGCCGCCTCCGCCGGCACCGGCGCGGCCACCTCGCCGCCGGCATCATCACCCGCTCCGGAGGACGGGCCGAGGCCGGCGGAGCCCGCACCACCGTCCGGGATGGGCGTCCCGGCGACCGCTGGCCCGGAGAGCGGCGGCGGTACCGGCGCTCCCGGTGGCCCGGTGACCCTAGCGGCGGTTCCCCCCGACGGCTGCCAGGTGCGAGCGTGGTACCGCACCGGGGGCGGTGCGGACGGCAACGTGGCCGCCGGAACGTTGACCAGCCTGCGGGACCCGCTGCCCGGGCTGAAGGTGACCAACCCCGATCCGGCCAGTGGCGGCCGGGACCTCGAGCCCATGGAGTCAGCGCTGACCCGCGGCCCATACGACTTCTTCTCGCAGCAACGCGCGGTTACCGCACGGGACTACGAGGTGCTCGCCACCGAGTTTCCCGCCATCGCGCGGGCCCGAGCCTTCACCCGAGCAGCCGTCTACAGCTTCGCCAAACCGGGCGAGGTCGAGGTGGTGCTGGTGCCGTACGTGCCGGATCAGGCGCAGCAAGACGATCGGCTGCCGGTGGGGGTCCTGCGCGCGCACGAAGGGGATCAGATCCGCCGCCAGGTCGAGGTCGACCTGAGCGACCGCCGGTCGTTGGGCACCTCGTGTCGGGCAAGGTGGGCCCAGTACAAGCCGGTGTCGGTCCGCGGCCGGGTGGTCGTCAGCCCGGAGGAGGACATCGCTGCGGTGCGCGACCGCATCCACACCCGGCTCTACCAGACGCTGAGCCCGCTGCCGACCCCGCTCAACCCGACCGGCTGGGCGTTCGGCGAACCGCTCCGGGCGTCCAACGCGTACCGGCTCCTGGAGCAGGCGGAACCTGGCGTGCGGTACGTCGCGTCGGTTCAGTTCGTCGTCGACGAGGCCCCTGACGCCCAGGTCCGCTCCGTCGCCCGTGACCGATACCAGGCCGAAACCTGGTATGCCGCCCGGGGTTCCGTGCTGTTTCGCTCGACCAACGACGGTGCCGGCTGGGAACCCACCGGTCGGTTCGCGGGCGAAACGGTGGTCCGGATCGTCCCCGCTCCCGCTCCGACACGCCCCGGCATCGTCCGCCGGCCCGGCTCGGTCGCCGCGATCACCGCCCGGGACAGCGGAGGTTCCGGCGTGTACCTGAGTGACGACCTGGGCGAGACCTGGTCACTGCTCACCGATCTCGACTCGCACGTCCAGGACCTCGCGTGGCTGGACCGGGACGGCACGGGCAACCTGGTGCTGGCCACGGACTCCGGGCTCTTCGAGGTATCCCTGGTGCTGGGATCGGTTCCGCTGCAGATCCTGGTCGATCCCGGCGACGCGGACCGCAACTTCTATGCCGTCAGCGCCTTCGTCTCCGAACAGGGCGCACCGGGGGTCGCGGTGGCCGCCCAAGCCGGCGGCGGAGTGTACCTCTCCACCACGGCCGGTCGCCCCGGCACCTTTCGGAAGATCGGTCTCGACGATGTGGACAACCGGGTGCTTGCCGTCCAGTACGACGGCCCGGCCACCATGCTCTGGAGCGGCGCGGCCGAGCCGGATCCGCGCAAGCCGGGCCAGGGCTGCCATCGCACCCGACTGTTCGAGACCGACGTCAAGTGGCATCAGATTCCAGGCTGGACCGGCGGCACCTGCCGGGATCTCACCTTCGCCGATTCCGTAGCCGTCGCCGCTACCCAGAGCGGCGGAGTGCTCCGGCTCGACACCCTGGCCACCCAAGCCCGGTGGCAGGCCGTAACGGTCAACAGCGGGCTGCCGCTGCGGGACCGCACCCGGTTCGCACCCGTCGAGGCGATCGCCGCCACCGCCGGAGTCAGGGCAACTCGCGACAACACCCCGGGCGCAGATGCCGGCGGCGGGGCTGGGGAACTGTACATGGTCGCTGGCGAGCGGGGGGTCTATCGCAGTGCTGACGCGATCAGCTGGACGGCCAGCGCGAACCAGACGAGCGCCGACGTGGTGACCATCCCGGACACCTGGCTGCTCTGCTCAGGCGAGCACGACATCGAGGTGGTGCGGCACGATGCGCCGAGCGGCGATTGAACGGCTACTACCCGCCGCCTACCAACGGTCCGGCGTGCCGGGCAGCGTGCTGACCGCGCTGTTGGATGTCATGGAGCGGCTGCACGCTCCTGACGAGGCGGTGCTCGCCGACGTCGACGCGCTTTTCGCGCCGTACCGAGCGCCGGACCATCTGGTGACGTACCTGACCCGCTGGGTGGCGATGGATCACGTCTTGTCGACCGCGTCCCGGCCGGACGCCCCGTCGACCCTGCCGCTGGGTCGGCTGCGGAATCTGGTCGCACAGGGTGCGCTACTGGCCCGCTGGCGAGGTACCCCGTACGGGATGCGACACATATTGGAACTGGCCACCGGTGTCACTGGCTTCGAACTCGACGAGCCGACGGACCGGCCTTTCCACGTGGTGGTACGGGTACCACCGGCAGCCACCGACCGGCTCGGTGTGATCACCCGCATCGTGGCGGCGGAAAAGCCCGCCGCCGTCACCGCCGAGATCGTCACCGGCGCCGTCGGCCCGCGTCGCCGGCCACCGCACACCACCGATTCGCAGCAGGCCGCCGCTGCGACCGGGGCTGAGCCGCCGTCGATGCCGGCGCCGGCATCGACGGCGCCCCGGCGGGCGGGAAACACGTCGACTCAGGCGGGCGGCCGGGCGGTCTCCCCGCAGCCCTCGGAAAAGGAGAAGCTATGAGTATCGATTGGAAGGTCCGGGCCGTAAACGATCGCTTCGTCCTGGACGCCCACAACACCGGCAAGCTGACCTTTACCGTTTCGAACACCAGCATGGAGGAGCAGAGAGCGATCTTCGACGTCGAACCCGGTGAAAACGCGAAGCGGGCCTGGTTTACCGTCGAAAATCCGAATCGGCCGATTTCCGGCCAGGGGTCGGCCACTTTCCTGGTGGACCTCGCGGTGCCCCCCGGCACCCCGACCGGACGCTACGAGATGAAGGGCCTCGCGTACTCGGCCCAGCTCGCACCGGAGGAGACCTCCCAATCCAGCCAACGCGTGACGTTCGACGTCAAGCGCGTACCCCGGACAATGCCCGTGCCGTGGTGGATGATCGCCGCCGGCGCCGTGCT
The DNA here is from genome assembly GCF_030345795.1 of Micromonospora sp. WMMA1363. Lineage (NCBI taxonomy): Bacteria > Bacillati > Actinomycetota > Actinomycetes > Micromonosporales > Micromonosporaceae > Micromonospora > Micromonospora sp. WMMA1363. Next base: position 4,875,839 of record NZ_JAUALB010000001.1, on the reverse strand, counting down.
GATTCTCATCACCGGTGCGGTGGTCGGCTACCTGCGTGGCAGACAGGACCCGGCGCCCACCGCACCGCAGACACTGATCATCGAGGCGGAATCGTGGTCGTCCACCGCGACCGTGACCTCATCGCTCGCCGGCTCGCCGGCAAGCGTCGGTGAGCAGTTCGACGCGTGCTGCGGCAACGTCAGCTGGTCCGGTGGAGCTCAGCTGCTATTCAACGGAAAGGCCGCCGGCGACAAACTGACGGTGTCCTTCAACATTCCCACCGACGACCTCTGGCAGGTATCCGTGGTGCGCACCACCGCACCCAGCTACGGCAACACGATTTACACACTGGATGGTGAGCAGCTCGGCAATCTGTTCTTCGGATACACGGCGAACACTATCAAGACCAGCTGGATCGATGCCGGAACTGTCAAGCTCACTGCCGGTGAACACACGTTGAGCCTCGTCGTCGTCGGCAGGACGCAGGGCACCGGCTTCGACGCCGGCATCGACGTGATCCGACTAACCGAGGTCGTCCCCGAGAGCACCCCCGCCACGTGATGAGCGGACGACAGAAGATCCTGTTGGCGGTTGTCGCCCTCGCACTGGTGGCGTTCTACGCGATCGCCCTGGGCACGGGGACGAACAGCCAGGGTGATCCGGGCGCGCGACCGCGTTGGGTCGACTGGCTGGGTGGGGCGTTCGGTGGGAACTCCGTCGTGGATCCCTCGACGGTCACCGCGGACTGCTCCCGCGCTGGCGACATCCTCACCTTTGCCGACGACTGCCACCTGGTCGTCCAAGATCCAGGGAGCCTGGAGACCCTGATCCTGCGTAGTTCGGCCGCCTTCGTGGTGCAGGCGCCGACGCCGGGCGACTCGGACACCACCGCCCGCCAGGAGGTGACTCCGTCCCCCACAGCCAGCGCCGCCGCGACTCCCACAGCCAGCGCCGTCGGCGGTGCCACCCCAACCGCCAGTGCCGCTGCCGGCACCGCCGTCGCGAAGATCGCCGTCGACCGCGAGACCCGGATCGCCCTCTCGTGTGTCGGCGCCGACGAATGCACGGTCACGATCGCCTCGTCCTGACCAGCAGCCAACCGGACGACAGGAAGAGACCATGGGTGAGTTACGAAAGCCATTCCTGGTGGCGGCGCTGATCGTCATGGCCATGACAGTCGGCGTGGAGCTCGGTACCGGCATGGTGAGCGGCGGCGGTGACGCCGCCGCGGCACTCCGAGACAGCGCGGGCAGCCTGGGCGTGGAGATCGGCGACACCAGCCACGTGACCGAGCCTCCCGGACGAGGCACGAGCTATCTGGCGTTGGTCGACGCGGTAGCGGTCTGGACGACCGGACTGCTGTGCCTGAGCCTGATCGTGCCCCGCCGGATCGAGGGACGTGCGCAGGGAATCGCCACCCTGATCTTCGCCATCATGCTGATCCTGGGGGCGCTCGCCATGCTGGCGATCGCGATCATTCGACTCACCGTCATGGTGTCGCTACTCCTCGCGTTCCCCTTCGGCACCCTGGCCTACCTGGTGATCTGGGGATTCTTCCCAGTTGGCAAAGCCTCCGTGATAGTCGGTCTGTTGCTGTCGCTCAAACTCACCTGGGCGATCCTGCTCCTCCTCGCCCAGCCCCGCTTCCTGCAGAACATCGGCCTGGTGGCGCTGGCTCTCACCACCATGGTGTGCACGGTCGTACTGGGGTTCCTGCATCACATGGTGCCGAGAATCCTCGTCAGCATCACCGACGACATCGGCGCCGTCATCTTCGCCGTGGTGGCCGTGATCTGGGGCATCGTCATGCTGATCGGCTCGATCCCGGGCATCGTCATGGCGTTCCGGCCACCGCCGCCCACCCTGCCGAGAGTGCCTTGACTTACGGATTGGATGGGCCGGCCCGGTCCCGGTCCGAACGCCGAGGAGGGCCACGGAGCGGAAGGCCACGGAGACGTGCGAGCCGCAGACCGAACCAACGCGGCAGCGACCCGGCGTGCGGTACGACGTGGGGGCCGACCTCCTACGGCTCGCGTTCGGGAAGGCGGAGCAGGGGGCCCCGACCGGGGGGCTGCTCGGGGGCCGGGCCGGACACCTCGGGCACCGGAATCGCTACGGTCACCGGTTCCGCACAGGTGACCCTGACCCGCTCGCCGTGGTGGCACAGCTCCAGCATGTTGTCCGAGCCGCCGTTACGCAGGGCGTACGTGGTCTGCTCCGGCCGCACGTCGACCCTCAGCCGCATCCCCCGCCACTGGAGTGAGAACTCCAGGCGGCTCAGCTGGCTGGAGAGCCGGGGCGCGAACGAGAGCATGCCGTCGTGGTCGCGCAGCCCACCGAAACCGGCGACCAGGGCGATCCACGCCCCCGCCAACGACGCCATGTGCGCGCCGTCCCGGGTGTTCTCGTTGAGGTCGTGCAGGTCCATCAGCGCCGCCTCGCGCAGGTACAGGTGCGCCAGCTCCGGGTGCCCCACCTCGGCGGCGAGCACCGCCTGGGTGCAGGCCGACAGCGACGAGTCCCGGACGGTACGGCGTTCGTAGTAGAGGAAGTTGCGTAGCTTCTGCTCCGCGGTGAAGGCGTCCCCCCGCCAGTGCATGGCGAGCACCAGGTCGGCCTGCTTGACCACCTGCTTGCGGTACAGGTCGAAGTACGGGTAGTGCAGCAGCAGCGGGTACTTCTCCGGCGGGGTGCGGGTGAAGTCCCACTCCTGGAAGCGGGTGTAGCCCTCCACCTGCTCGTGGACGTCGAGCTCCTCGTCGTACGGGATGTGCATGTCGGCCGCCGCGTCCCGCCAGGCCGCCGCCTCCTCGTCGGTGACACCGAGGTGGTACGCCTCGTCCCGGTAGTGCTTCACCGCGTCCGCCGCGGAGATCAGGTTCCGCTGGGCCATCAGGTTGGTGTAGACGTTGTCGTTCTTGACGGCCGTGTACTCGTCCGGCCCGGTCACCCCGTCGATGTGGAACCGGCCGTGCCGGTCGTGGTGACCCAGCGATCGCCAGAGGCGGGCGGTCTCGACCAACAGTTCCAGGCCGATCTCCCGCTCCAGGGTCCGGTCGCCGGTGACGAGCACGTAGCGGCGTACCGCGTCGGCGACGCCGGCGGCGATGTGGAAGCCGGCGGTGCCGGCCGGCCAGTAACCGGACGACTCCGGGCCCTCGATGGTCCGCCACGGGAAGGCGGCGCCGGCCAGGTTGAGCGTCTGGGCCCGTTCACGTGCGGCCGGCAGGGTGCGGTGCCGCCAGTGCAGGGCGTCCCGCACGGCGGCGGGATAGGTGTACGTGAGCACCGGCAGGACGAACATCTCGGTGTCCCAGAAGGCGTGGCCGTCGTAGCCCGGGCCGGTGAGGCCCTTGGCGGTGATCGGTCGGCGTTCGGCCCGGGCACCGGCCTGGAGCACGTGGAACAGCCCGAACCGCACCGCCTGCTGTACCTCCGGGTCGCCCTCCACCACCACGTCGGCGGCGTCCCAGAACTGGTCGAGATACTCGCGCTGCTCGCGCAGCAGCCCCTCCCAGCCGTCCAGTCGGGCGGCGGCCAGCGCCGCTCCGACCTGGTCGCGGAGCGCCGGCAGCGAGCGACGGCTGGACCACCCGTACACCAGGTACTTCACGACCCGCAGCGTCTCGCCGGGCTGGAGCACGCAGGCGACCGTGGTCCGCACCCAGTCCTCGTACCCCTCCGACTCGATGGTGGTGCGTGCGGTGGTCTGGACCTCGTGTTCCATCCCGGCGGCCAGCCGCAGGCCGGACACCTTGGTCCGGTGGATCAGCAGGCCGCCGTCGTCGGTGGTCAGCTCCTCCTCGGCCTGCAGTGGCGACTCCAGCACCGCCGCCACCCGCGGGTCCTTGCTCTGGGCGGGCAGCGTCTCATTCGCCACCAGCTCCGACTGGATGATCAGGCGTAGCGGCTCGCCGTCGGCTACCTCCACCTCGTAGTTGATGGCGGCCACCGCCCGTTGTCGGAAGGACACCAGCCGGGTGCTGCGCACGCGCACCTCGCGGCCGGCCGGCGACCGCCAGTGCAGCGACCGGTGCAGTGTGCCCTCCCGCAGGTCGAGCACCCGTTCGTGGGCGAGGACTTCGCCGTAGCGCACGTCGAGCGGCTCGTCGTCGACGAGCAGGCGGATGAGCTTGCCGTTGGTGACGTTGACGATCGTCTGGCCGGATTCGGGGAAACCGAAGCCGGCTTCCGCGTACGGCAGCGGGCGCAGCTCGTAGAAGGAGTTCAGGTATGTCCCGGGCAGACCGTGCGGCTCTCCCTCGTCCAGGTTGCCGCGCAGCCCGACGTGCCCGTTGGACAGGGCGAAGACCGATTCGGACTGGGCCAGTACGTCCATGTCCAGGCGGGTCTCCCGGACATGCCACGGTTCGACCGGGTACGCGCGTTCCCGGATCACGCGCCCGGCTCCCGGTTCCGGACGACCGGCCCGCGGTCCAGCCGGCTCGGCTCCCGCGCCGGCCCGGTTTCCGCCCGGCCCGGCCCGGCCGGGTCCCGGTCGAGCAGCTCGGCGAGGTCGCGGATCACCACGTCGGCGCCGTACTCGAGCAGCTCATCGGCTTGGCCGACCCGGTCGACGCCGACCACGTACCCGAATCCACCGGCCCGTCCGGCGGCCACCCCGGCGAGGGCGTCCTCGAACACGACCGCGTCCGCCGGGTCGACCCCGAGCAGCTTCGCGCCAGCGAGAAACGTGTCCGGCTCGGGCTTGCCACGTAACCCCTCGGTCCGGGCGACCAGGCCGTCGACCCGGATCTCCAGCAGCGGTTCCAGGCCGGCCGCCGCGATCACTTCACGGCCGTTGGCACTGGCCGTGACGACCGCGCGGCGCAGCCCCGCGGCGGCCGCTGCCTCCAGGTACGCCACCGAGCCGGGGTAGACGTCCACCCCGTGTGTCCGCAGTTCCTCGAGGAACAGGACGTTCTTGCGGTTGCCGACGCCGACGACCGTGTCGGCGGCGGGCGGGGCGTCCGGCTCCCCTTCGGGTAGCACGATGCCGCGCGAGGCGAGGAAGGTGCGGACCCCGTCGTGGCGGGGCCGACCGTCGACGTACCGGTTGTAGTCCGCGCCCGGGTCGAACGGCCGGAACGGCTCACCGGTGAGCGCGGCCCACCGCCGCAGGAACTCGTCGAAGGTGGCGGTCCACGCGGCGTTGTGGACACGGGCGGTCTGGGTGAGCACACCGTCCAGATCGAAGAGACAGGCGGTCACGTGCGCAGGCAGGCCGAGCATCGTACGAATCTAACCAGCCCTCCGTCCCGGGAGGCCCGATTCGACGCACGCCGCGCCGGGCCGACCGGAGGTTCACCGGGCGGCAACCTGCGGTAGCGGTCTGCTCCACGACCCGGTCGACGTCCAGGGGCGGGCGGGACGCGACGCAGGGTGCTGCGCTGTTCTCGTCAGCCTGCTCTGCGCGGCCCGGACGGTGGCGGACCTGCGGCGCACACCCGGCGTTGACGGTTGGCGCGGCTCAGTTCGGCCGGAGCGTCCAGACCACGGTCATCTCGCCAGTGGGCTTGCCCTCCTCGGTGGCGATCTCGACGCGGACCGGGAACTCCGGCCGCCGGCCCGCGTCCAGCTCGGCGATCACCTCGGCGACGGGCCGGCCGAGTCGCGCGGTCGCGCGCACCGCACCCCGGGCGAGTTTCTGGTACGCGATGTCGGCCCGCACGGCGAGCGGCGTGGCCCGGTCGAGCAGGTGGGCGAACGCGGCGAGCACGACCGCGCCGGACGCGGTCTCGCCGAGGGTGAACATGGCGCCGGCGTGTGGCCCGCCGACATGGTTGTGGGTGGCCGGCGTGTCGGGCAGCCGGACGACGGCGTGCACTTCACCGTCGGCCTCGGCGGCCACCTCGACGAATTCGAAGCCCAGGGTACGGACGAGCGGCACGGCTTCCAGCATGCCGGCGGCCACCTGTCGAGAGTCGATGCTCATGCCCGTACGTTACTAGTCGGTAACTTGGTCGGCAAGGGACGCCGGCGTGAAGCTGAGGCGCAAGCAACGGCCCCTTCCGTACAGCAACCTCAGCGCCAGCCGACGTCGATTCGGTCGCCGCGCTCGTCGAAGAAGTGCAGGGCCTCCATGCGGACGGAGACCGTGAGCGGACGGCCCGGCGACACGGCCGGATAGGGGGCCAGCCGGACCGCCAGTTCGGCCGGGCGGTGGCGGTGCTGCCGGCCCGGGTCGGGCAGGACGCTGGCACGGGCCTCCACCGCCGGCGCCTCACCCTTCGCCGGCTCCGCGCCCCGGCCCGCGATCCGCTGCACCACCTGGTTGAGCCGGCGCAGGCCGCGCTCGCCGGGAGCGGGCCGTTCGGCCGGCGCGCCCGTCTCGTCCACCACCACCGCCGTGGCGCCGACGTCGAGGAAGGCGATCGACTCGTGCCCGTGGTGCTCCAGATAGCGGATCCGGCCCTGCAGCACGTCGCCGGGTGCGCCCGCGGCGACCGGGGTCAGCGCCTCGGCCCGCATCCCGACCACGATCCGCTCGCCGTGGTAGTGGGCGACCGCCCGGGCGCGGATGTCGTTCCACGGCAGGTGGAGCGCCTGCTCCCCGAGGGCCAGCGCGACGTGGCGATCGAGGTGCACGTAGACCGAGGCCTCCAGCAGGTTCATCCGGGGGCTGCCGAGGAACGCGGCGACATAGAGCGTGGCTGGGCGGCCGTACACCTGGGTGGGCGTGCCGACGTCCTGGAGGACCCCCTTGCGCATGATCGCCACCCGGTCGGCCATGGTCAGCGCCTCGGCCTGGTCATGCGTCACGTAGATGGTGGTCACCCCCAACTCGCGGGTCAGGCCGGAGATCTCCGCGCGTAGCTCCGCGCGGAGTCCGCTGTCGAGGTTGGACAGCGGCTCGTCCATGAGGAACAGCCGGGGCCGGCGGACGATCGCGCGTCCCATCGCGACGCGCTGGCGCTGCCCGCCGGAGAGCTGGCTGGGCCGACGGGCGAGGACGTCGCTGATGCCGAGCGCGGCGGCCACGTCGGCGACCCGCTCGACCCGTCGGCTCGGTTCGGAACCGGCCAGCCGCAGCGGGAAGGCGATGTTACCGCCGACGGTCATGTGCGGGTAGAGGGCGAAGTCCTGGAAGACCATCGCCACTCCGCGCTCCCGGGGTGGCAGGTCGTTCGCCAGTCGACCACCGAGCAGCACGGCACCGGAGGTCGGGTCCTCGAGACCGGCGACCATCCGCAGCACCGTCGACTTGCCGCAGCCCGAGGGCCCCAGCAGCACCATGAACTCGGCGTCGTTGACATCAAGGTTCACCCCGTCGACGGCGCGCGTGCCGTCCCTGAAGACCTTGGTCACGTCCCTGAGCGCGACGGTGGTCACCCGTCTCCTCCCCCAGCTCGTCAGCCCGACCCCGAATGACTGTGACGAGGAGCACCCCGGAAGGGCATCGGGTGAACGTTCCATGTTCAACCCGTGACAGTCCCATTACGCACCATCGAACGACGGCAGTGTGACATTCCGGACGCCCGGCCCGTCGGACGGAGTGCTGCCGGCCCGGACCGACCCAGCCGGAACGGTTCAGCAGGCCGGGCCCGGCTCCGGTTCCTCACCGAGGAAGACCCGCCGCACCACCCGCTCGGCGGCGTGGCCGTCGTCCAGCCGGCAGAACCGGTCCCGGAACCGCCGCCGCGCCTCCTCCGCCGCCGGGCCCCGCACCGCATTTGAGCGGAACACGTCGAGTAGGCCGCCGAAGTCCGTCGCCACCGCCCCCGGCGGCTCAGCCGTGACGTCGAAGTAGACACCCCGAGTCAGCCGGTACGCGGTCCAGTCCGGCGCGTAGACGACGATCGGCCGGTTCAGGACGGCATAGTCGAACATCGCCGACGAGTAGTCGGTGACCAGGACGTCCGCGGCCAGGTAGAGGTCCTCCACGCGCGGGTGGCCACTGACGTCGTGGACCCGCTCCCGGGTCACCGGACGCAACGCCCGCCGCTCCCGATCATGGAAGTAGTGGCTGCGCATCAGCAGCCGGCCGGTCGGGCCCAGCACGGCGAGGAACCGGTCCGGATCGAACGGCGGTCGGTAGCCCGGCAGGTGCTCGCGGTGTGTCGGGGCGTACAGGACCACCTGCTCGCCGATGCCGAGGCCCAGCTCGGCGCGGATCCGCAGCACCTGGTCGGTGGTCGCGGTCGCCAGCGGGTCGTTGCGCGGGTAGCCGACCTCCAGGGTGGTGTACGCGGCCGGGTACGCGCGCTCCCACATCTGGCTGGAGAAGCTGTTCGACGTGATGCTGTAGTCCCACCGGTCCACCCGGCGCAGCAGACCGGCGAAATCCAGTCCCACCGCCCCGACCGGGTACCGCTGCTGGTCCAGCCCCATCACCTTGACCGGGGTGCCGTGATGGGTCTGCACGTGGACGGCGCCGGGGCGTTTGCGAACGAAGTCCGGGAAGTTGACGTTGTTCACCAGCCAGCGCGCCCGCGCCAGCACCCGGCACTCGGCGGGAGTGCCGGCCACCACGTACTCGACGCCGGGCGGCATCTCGGCCACCCGGTCCCGCCGGACGATCCACACCCCGCGCACCTCGGGGACGAGCCGGCGGGCGGCCTCGTGGATGGCCGCCGGATTGCAGGCGTAGCCGCGGTACCAGTAGGCGGCGTACACCGCCAGCGTCGGGTCGACCGGCCGGCGCAGCTCGGCGTGGTAGTACCCGCGGAGCACCGCGTCCCGGGTCAGGCCAGCACCACGCCGGGCCAGCGGCGCGACCCGCCGTTTCGCCCGCCGCGCCCGCCGTTCGGCCACCTCCCGCGCCTGGTAGGCGCCCCGCAGCACGCTGAAGGTCCGCCACCGGCCGTCGGCGACCAGCCGGTGCTTGAGTCCCTCCACCCCGCCGGGCGCCGGGTAACCCTGCGGCGGCCGCCAGCGGGCGTGATCGGCGGTGATCTGCGCGAAGAAGCCGGGACGCAGTTCCGGTGCGATCCGTTCCCCGTTGCCGAGCACCGTCAGGTAATGCGAGATCATCCGCTCGAAGAGCACCGGTCGCAGGTCGTCGACCGCCGGGCCCCACTCGGGCAGGCGCCGGAAGACCCGGTGCCACTGTGCGAAGACCTCGAAGTGGCGGTCCCCGCGGGTCCGGGTGATCGCCCCGGTCCGGCGCTGGCGGTAGTTCACGCAGACCCGGTCCAGCACCCCGATCCGCTCGGCGAGCAGCAGCGCCGGGTAGCTGAACGAGACATCCTCATACCAGCCGGGCGCGAAGCGCAGCCCGTGGTCGAGCAGGAACTGCCGCCGCAGCACCTTGTTCCACGCCGTGTGCAGCAGGTGGACGGCCGTCGGCCGCTCCCCCAGCCGGAACGTCCGCGCGTCGGGCGGCTCCGGGAACACGTCGAGCAACCCGCTGCGGGTGGCGGTCCCGTTCCACCAGGTCCGGACGTGGTCGACCACCAGCACGTCCGGCCGGCTGTCGCGCAGCCGTCCGGCCACCTCGGTGAGGCAGTCCGGCGCCAGCCAGTCGTCGCCGTCGACGAACCAGACGTACTCGCCGGTGGCTCGGTCCAACCCGGCGTTGCGGGCCGGACCGAGCCCGACGTTCTCCGGTAGCCGGAGCGCCCGCATCCGCGGATCGCGAGCCGCGTACTCGGCCAGGATCTCGCCGCCGCCGTCCGGTGAGCAGTCGTCGACCCCGATCACCTCGATGCCGACCTCCGGCTGACCCAGGATCGAGTCCAGGCACTCTCGTAGGTAACCCTGCACGCGGTAGGCCGGGACCACGAAGCTGATCAGTGTCACCTGGCCGCCCCTGTCGTCCAGGGCCGGTGTCGAAGTCCTCGGTCGAGCGGCCCTAACCCGGTGAGTGGCCGCCGGCTCCGACCCGGACCGGCACCGCCCGCCCGGCGCGGGCGGGCAGGACCACCCAGGCGAAGGCGACGCCACCCACTGAAAACACCAAAAGGTACGTGCAGAGTGTAACCATGCCGATCCCAGCTATTCCGGCGATCGCCGCCAGGGCCAGCACCACCGAACGCCCGTCCCAGCCCAGCACGGTGGCATGCAACGGCGGGGCAGCCGGACGAGCATCACCGGGACACCGCCCGGCGGTAGGCGGTCAGCGCCTCGTCGATGGTCCCGTCAACGGTCATCCGGCCGGCGTCGAGGAAGAAGCCGCGTCGGCAGAATCGAGTCAGATCCTGCTCGTTGTGTGACACCAGCACCAGCGTGCGCCCCTCACCCAGCAGACGCTCGATCGTCGCATAGCACTTCCGGCGGAACTCCGCGTCGCCGACCGCGGTCACCTCGTCCATGAGCAGGATCGGATGTGGCAGCTGCGAGATGATCGCGAAGCCGAGGCGGACCTTCATGCCGGACGAGTAGTGCCGGACCGCCGTGTCGATGGCCCGTTCGACCTGCCCGCCGGCGAACGACACGATCTCGTCGAAGTGCCGGCGCAGGAACCCCGACGACAGGCCGTGCAGGCCGCCGACCAGGTAGAGGTTCTCCCGACCGGTCAGCTCGCTGGAGAACCCGGCGGACAGTTCCAGCAGCGGCGCGACGTCACCCCGCACCGTGATCCGGCCCTCGTCGGGAATGAGCACGCCGGCGATCAAACGCAGCAGCGTGCTCTTGCCGGTGCCGTTTCGGCCGATCACACCGACGGTGTCGCCGGCCGCGATCGAGAAGGACAGGTCGCGCAGCGGCCAGAACCAGCCGTCACCGGCGCGGCTGGGCCGCCCCCGACGGATGGCCAGTTCCCGCAACCGCAGAAGCCGGCGGCGGTTGCGCACGAACCGGATACCGAGCCCGTCCGCCTCGATGATCGGCCCGGCCATCACAGCTCCTTCAGCACGGCCGGTTCCAGCCGGCGGAACGCCCACCAGCCGGCGGCGAGCACCAGCAGGCTGCCCACGATGGTGGTGGCGAGCAGCCGGGCGTCGGGAAACTCGTCCGGATACCAGACCGCGTGGTGCAGCTGGAAGACACCGACCAGCGGGTTCAGCTCGTACCCGGTCTTCACCCAGCCGGGTAGCGCGGATTCCCGGACCAGGCTGAGCGGGTAGATGATCGGCGTGGCGTAGAAGAGCACCCGGACCGCCAGCCGCATGAACCGCTCGACGTCGCGCATCAGCACGTTGGCCGCGGACAGCAGCAGCGCCAGCCCGACGAGCAGGACGCCCTGCACCGCCACCGCCAGCGGCAGGGCGAGCACCGACCAGTCGGGGTCGATCCGGCCCGTCACCGCGTACCCCACCGCCACCCCGACCAGGATGGGCAGGCCGGCCAGGTACTCGGCGATCCGGCCGGCGACCCGGCCGATCGGGAAGATCTGCCGCGGGATGTTCATCGTGGTGATCAGCCGGGCCTGGCCGGTCAGCGCGTTGGTCGCCTCGTGCAGGGCCGAGCTGGCCCACATCCAGGCGAAGATCCCGGTCAGCAGGAACAGCGGATACGAGTCGGCGGCGTCGCCGAGGTGTCGGCTGGTGTCCCGGGAGTACAGCACACCGAAGACGAACCAGTAGATGACGCCGGTGCCCAGCGGCTCGATCAACGACCACAGGTACCCGAGCACCGACTGCTGGTACTTCACCGCGAGGTCGCGCCGAACCAGGATGCGCAGCGCGCCGCGGCGCGACCAGAGCGCCCCGACGCCAGAGGTCATCGCCGCCTCCCGCCCGGGAGACGGACGCGGTGACCGGGTTCAGCACTCGATCACGTTGACGGCCAAGCCGCCCCGTGCCGTCTCCTTGTACTTGACCTTCATGTCGGCTCCGGTCTCGCGCATGGTCTTGATGACCTTGTCGAGCGAGACGTGGTGCACCCCGTCGCCGCGCAGCGCCAGCCGGGCAGCGGTGATCGCCTTGATGCTAGCCACCGCGTTCCGCTCGATGCAGGGGATCTGCACGAGGCCACCGACCGGGTCGCAGGTCAGGCCGAGATTGTGCTCCATACCGATCTCGGCGGCGTTCTCCACCTGCTCGGCGGTGCCGCCCAGCGCCTCGGCCAGCCCAGCCGCCGCCATCGAGCAGGCCGAGCCCACCTCACCCTGGCACCCCACCTCGGCCCCGGAGATCGACGCGTTCTCCTTGAACAGCACCCCGATCGCCCCGGCAGCCAGCAGGAACCGCACCACGCCGTCCTCGGTGGCGCCCGGCACGAACCGGTCGTAGTAGTGCAGCACCGCCGGTATGATCCCGGCCGCACCGTTGGTCGGCGCCGTCACCACCCGGCCACCGCCGGCGTTCTCCTCGTTGACCGCGAGGGCGAACAGGGTCACCCAGTCCATCGCCCGCAGCGGGTCCGCCGCCCCCCGGCCCGCCGCACCCGCCGCCGACCGCACCGGGTCCGCGTCCACCATCAGGCCGCGGTACATCTCGGCCGCGCGCCGCCGGACCTTCAACCCGCCCGGGAGTACACCGTCCCGTTGGCAGCCGGCCGCCACGCACTCCCGCATCACCCGCCAGATCTCCAGCAGACCGGTCCGCACCTCCCGCTCGCTGCGCCTGGACAGCTCGTTGGAGAGCAACACCTCGCTGATCGACAGCCCGGTCCGCCGGGTCACCGCGAGCAGTTCCGCCCCGGTGCCGAACGGGTGGCGTACGGCGGTGGCGTCCGGCGTGATCCGGTCCGCCCCGGCCGCCGCCTCGTCGACGACGAACCCGCCGCCGACCGAGTAGTACGTGCGTGCCCTCATCTCGTCGCCGGTCGCGTCGTACGCGGCGAACGTCATCCCGTTCGGGTGGTACGGCAGGGACCGGCGGCGGTGCAACACCAGGTCCCGGTCCGGGTCGAAGTCGACCTCGTGCGCGTCGAGCAGCGCGATCCGCCGCTCGGCGCGGATCCGGGCGACCCGCGGCTCCACGGTGTCGGTGTCGACCGTCTCGGGCGCCTCGCCGGCCAGCCCGAGCAGCACCGCCCGGTCGCTGCCGTGGCCGTGGCCGGTCGCGCCCAGCGAACCGAACAGCTCGGCGCGGACGTGCGCGGTGTCGGCGAGCAGGCCGTCGGCCTTGAGCCCGGTGACGAAGGTCCGGGCGGCGCGCATCGGCCCGACCGTGTGCGAGCTGGACGGCCCGATGCCGACGCTGAAGAGGTCGAAGACGCTGATCACAACTGCCTTCCCCGCCGCCGTACCCGTCGTGCGGGCCTCCGGTTGCTGGCCGCCCGGTCCGGGTTGCCGTCGGCGGGCGCCGGGCTGCCCGACGCCCGACCGGCCAGCCTACCCGCCCGGTCACCCGGCGCCCCCACCGGCGGCGCGGGTCGCAACCGGGGCCGCATCGGTGGCCCGATGTCCTCGGTCAGGTTCTGCGCGCATACCACGGCCGGGGAGAAGCTGGAGGTCGGGATTCCCGCCAAGCATTGACATTCACCTTAGGGAAGCGCGCAGGCTGGTCGTGCCGGTCTCCGCGTAACGCTCGTGGTGGCGGGCACAGAATCCCGCGTCGGCGGGCCTGCAACGGCCGCAGCCGAAACGTGGTCACGACGAGTGGTGGTTCATCGCCGGGCCCGGGCTCGCGGCCCCCTCACCGCTCCACTTTCGTAGACCAGGTGCCGGGAGTTGGGGAGGGAGCATGTCCGGCAGGAACTCCACACCATCAACCTCAGTCACCTCGCCCGCTGTCGTAGCCCGAGGTCCTCCCCGTCAAGGCGGCAGGGCACCGCGTCGCCCGTTGCCGTCGAACGGTTCCGAACGTCCGCGGCGAAGAGCGTCGCCACAAGAGGCTCACGAAATCCGAATCCGCCACAGCACACCACACTCGAAGGAGTCAGAAGTGACGGAACCTCTGATCCAGTCAAACCTCCTAAAAACCACTTCCGACGACGAGGAATATGAGCTAAAGGGGACGCCGCCGCCGACGACGCCGACGGCGGCGAAGAAACTGTCGCCGCCATCACCACACGAGGCGGCTGGATATCGGGTTGACAACTCGATCCTCGGCTGCAATGAACCGGACGACGGATACAAAATCGCCAACGTGGAGGCCGACGTTATCAACACGGCTGCATGGTTGGGGTTCTGGGCAACTCGGAACATCCTCGGGCAGCCGGTCGAAGTCTGCGTGGACGTCTCGGAGGAGGATGACGAAGGCGCTCAGAAAATCGGCCAGCTCCAAGCGATCGTAGATCGAGTCCGCAAGGTCCTCATCAATGCGAAGATCCCGACCAACATCAGAGTGGGGCCGGCGCCCGTCTGGGACGACAATTCACGGCAGATCGTCGGTTTCCCCGGGGGGCCAAGCAGTCAGTTTACCACTCGAAAGAGTTACAACATTTTCAGAGGCGTCAACGAGGCCGTTCAACAGATCCTAGGGAACAAGGGGCTCTATCAGGGATTCGGAGCCTATCAGGGCATATGGGTCGACACGGCCAGGTACGAGATTGCACTAAAAGCGAACCCCCACAATGTCGATAAGATAATCGCGGAAGGCGAAGGGGGAACCAGCTCCACGACGATTCACGCCGTCCCGAGCAACCACTACCGCTGGGCTCCGCCCCAGTGGGAGGGCAAGAGCCGGGGCACACCCTGGGGCGTTATCAGGGGGGACGAGAATTGGACCAAGCAGCATGGATTCGCTGACGATTTGGACAGAGTTAAACGCCAAATCCAGCAACTATCGGAGGAACTCCTCAAGGTTGGAGCGGACAAGAAAGTCGCGCGAGATAAGCTCAGGGAGGCTATGCAAGTCGAAAAAGATGAATCGAGTCCGTTACTGCAGCAAGGTCTTGGCCCTCAACAGTCACAGAAAGAGTCGATTGAGGTCGCGAATGCCCAGAATGAAATCTTAAAGCTTAAAGACACGGAAACCGAATTGCGAGAGAAGATTTCCCAGCTTGACGATCACAAGATTAAGCTATCGTCCCAGTGGTTGCCGTCGGTGGGGCCGTTCGGCAAAGATTCCGTTGCGGGCTACCTGCACGGTATGATCTACGGGATCTACAGCTGCTGGAATCGGGGACCCTGGACCGTCCCGTACGAGTTCACCATCGGCGGGAATACCAAGAAGCTCGCCTCATGCCCTCCCTGCACCTACTTCATGTACGCGACGGGCTTCCCTCCATCCGCCATCCACTTGGACCGGGGGGAGTCGTGGGACGTCGGACATGGTCACGGTTACGAGGCCCTGAACAACGTCTACTACCAAGTCATGGGCCGGATGTTGTGGTTGGGCACAAGGCTGCTTAAGCAGTCCGAGAACCTGGTGAAGCCTAGCCACAGGCCAGCCCTCAGGCGACTGGACCAGATTACCCTCGCATTCTCGACGAAGGCGCTCGCCAACATCTTCTTGGATTCGCTCACCCTCCACAACAAGGTGTCGGTCCGCCTCGACAACACAATGCTGGGGCCCAATGACAACAAGGACGATCCGGAGTCGAAGGTGACGTATCCTTCGATTTCGGAGAACAGCCCCCTCGGGAGGACTGATTCACCTCAAGACAAGAATTACAGCTTTGAGTTCGAGGAGAAAGAGCGACCCCTAATCTCTGCGTCACCCATATTGATTGAAAAGCCATCCCAAGTCGATACACATATCGACGAGGAAGATGATGATGATGATGATGATGAAACGACGCCGCCGCCGCCGCTAGACAGCAAAGATGTCAGCGCAATGGACGAAGTCGACTAGGGTCTTGGCGGACAGTCGGCCGGCCGACATGGACCTCAGCGCGGCAGGGGACGTCCGAAAACGGATATATCGGACCCCATCGCCCGGCGTTGGCGTCCACCCGGTCCAGTTCTCCTGACCAGAGTGCACGATGACGTGCTGCGGCGGCACCCCTCTCACGGGTACCGCCGCAGCTCGCGGTCGGTGTGTCCTGAGACTCGCACCGGCAGCCGCGGCCCGCGCTACCGCCACCTCGTCCCGGGGCGAGTCGGAGCCGACCGCCGGCCGAACACCCGTGGCGTCGGCCTCGACCGTGACACGGTCGCCGCCACCGACGCGTCGGGCCGTCTGCCGCATCTGGCACGCCGCGCGGACCACACGGGTAAGTACCTACGGGGCGACGGCCCGCCGATCCTCCTCGAGGCCGAGGGCACGATGACCCCACCTTTCTACCGTTGGATCAGCGGCGGCGGAACGCCGCAGAGTGGGAGAAACAACGATGAGTCGCAGACTGGTCCGGCCCCGTGAGGGGCGCATGATCGCCGGTGTGTGCGCCGGCCTGGCGCAACGGTTCGGATGGTCGGCCGGGTTCGTCCGGCTGCTGTTCATCCTGTCCCTGCTGCTGCCCGGCACCCAGGTGATCATCTATGTGGTGCTCTGGATCCTGATGCCGAACGAGGGCCGCCGCGAAGCCACTCGCCCTCGGAGAGTGCGCCCGCGTCGCCGGGGGCTCACGGGGTGGCGTACGTGACGGTGATCTGCTCGTAGCCGAGGGAGCGGAGCAGCCCCTCCAGCATCTTGCGGGTGTTCACCTGCGCGCGCTGGGCCAGGCCGCTGTCCCGGGCGGCGGCGGTGATCCGCTCCTCGGCGAGCCGGTAGATCTCCCGCTGCCGGTTCGGGTCGCCGTTGACGAGTTCGCCGACCCGGTTGAGCAGCCCGCGCTGCTCCGCGAAGACGTAGCTCGTTTCCAGGTCCAGATTGGCCCTGGCCAGCTGCGGCGCGGGCAGCTTGACCTCGACGGACGTCCCGTCGGCGGACTGGGTGATCGCGCCCTCGGAGATCGTGGCGAAGTCGACGTACGCCTCGACGCTGCCCGCGCCGACGAAGAGCGTGCGCTCGTTGAGCAGCCAGTCCGGCACGTTGCGCCGGTCGTTCTGCAGGTCGACCACCACCTGGAAGGCGCCCTCGGCGGCTACGTAACGGCTCAGGTCCTGAATCGACGTGAGCAGCGGGGGCTGGCTGCGGTCGGTCTGCTGCGTGGCGAACGGGTTGCGGAAATCGGGCAGGAACCCGGTGGCCCGCACCCCGAGCAGCACCACCACCGTCAGGGCCGCCGCACCCAGCACCAGCAGCAGGCCGCGGACCGGCCTGCCGCCCGAGGTCGACACTGGTGGCTCCGGCGGGTCATCGGGCCGGGCCGTCAGCGGGTCGGAGGTCAGATGGCCCGGAAACGTCCGGGTCGGCTCGTTGATGTCACCCTCGCGCGCCATCGCCCTCACCGTCCTCGTCAGACATCCCGTCTGAAGAAAACGTTACGGCCTCCGTGCGACACCCGCTCGGCGAGCGACCGGATCGGGTGGCCGTGCCCGCTCAGACGAACGCCGAGATCCCGGTCAGCCGCTGCGCGACGACCAGTTGGTGGATCTCCGACGTGCCCTCGTAGGTGAGCACGCTCTCCAGGTTGTTGGCGTGCCGCATCACCGGGTACTCCCCGGACACCCCGTTGGCGCCGAGGATCGTGCGGCACTGCCGTGCGATGGCGAGGGCCTCCCGAACGTTGTTCAGCTTGCCGACGCTCACCTGGTCGGGGCGCAGCCGCCCGGCGTCGGCAAGCCGACCCAGGTGCAACGCCAGCAGGTGCCCCTTGTTCCACTCGACGGCCATGTCCGCGAGCTTCGCCTGCGTGAGCTGGAAGGCGGCGAGTGGCCTACCGAACTGGGTGCGGGTGGTCGCGTACCCGAGGGCCGTCTCCAGGCAGTCGCGGGCCGCGCCGAGCGCGCCCCAGACGATGCCGTGCCGGGCCTCGGTAAGGCAGCTCAGCGGCGCCTTCAACCCCGCCGCCCCGGGCAGTTGCGCGTCCGCCGGGAGCCGCACCTCGTCGAGGGAGACCTCCCCGGTCACCGACGCGCGCAGCGACATCTTCCGGCGGATCTCCCGCGCCGTCACCCCGGGCGTGTCCATTGGTACGGCGAAGCCGCGTATCCCGTCGTCGGTGCGTGCCCAGATCACCGCGACGTCCGCGATCGGCGCGTTGGTGATCCACATCTTGCTGCCGTGCAGGATCCAGTCGTCGCCGTCCCGGCGAGCCCGGGTGGTCATCGACGCCGGGTCGGAGCCGTGATCCGGCTCGGTCAGCCCGAAGCAGCCGATCGCCTCGCCGGCGGCCATCGCCGGCAGCCACCGCAGTTTCTGCTCCTCGCTGCCGTAGCGCCAGATGGCGTACATGGCCAGCGAGCCCTGCACCGAGACGAGCGACCGGAGGCCGGAGTCACCGGCCTCCAGTTCCAGGCAGGCCAGCCCGTACGCGACGGCCGACGAGCCGGCGCAGCCGTGCCCGGTCAGGTGCATCCCGAGCAGGCCGAGCTTGCCGAACTCGCGGGCCAGCTCACGCGCGGGCACGTGGCCCTCCTCGTACCAGCCGGCGACGTGCGGGCGGACCCGGTCGTCGACGAGCTGGCGCACGACGGCGCGGATCTGCCGCTCGTCCTCGGTGAGCGACGAGTCCAGGTCGAGCAGGTCCAGAGGGCTCATGGGGTCACCTTAACGAAGGCTCAGGACGGAACGCTCACTCCACCGCCTCGGAGAGCACGAGCACCCGGGCGTGGATCTGGTTGCGCTGCTGCAACGCGGCCCGCAGCGCGCGGTGCAGGCCGTCCTCCAGGTACAGTCCACCGTTCCACTGCACCACGTGCGGGAAAAGGTCGCCGTAGAAGGTCGAGTCCTCGGCGAGTAGCTTGTCCAACGCCAGCTCGCGCTTGGTGGTGATCAACTGGTCCAGGCGCAGCGGACGCGGGGGGATCTCCGCCCACTGTTTGAGCGTCAGATTGTGCTCGGGGTAGGGACGCCCGTCCCGGACCGCTCTGAAGATCACGACGGCACGCTCCCTCCCCTGACCGGGCCGACCCACGACGCCGAGCCGGGTCGCGGCGTGGCACCGCGACGCGCGGCACCGATGACCGTGTCAGCCTAGCTGGCCGAGTCACACCGCTTCTGCTGCCTGATGCCAGTTTCACTACCGCCCGTCCGCTTCGCACCAGGTCGAGCAACGCGATCTCGGGTCAGCTCCACCGTCCCCGGTGGACCACCTCACTCACCGGGCGCCGCCCGCGGCGCAGCGACGGTGACCGGTGGTCGGGGGCCCGGTAACCAACCGTGATGGCGCCGACCGGCTCGTACTCCGCCGGCACCCCGAACGCCGCCCGGTAGTCGTCCCGGCGCTGCGGCGGGATACCGAAAAAACACGCCCCCAGCCCCTCGTCGACGGCGGTGAGCAACATCAGCAGCGCGGCGAAGCCGGTGTCGACGTACCAGTACGGCACCGGCCAGCGGTCGGTCGACCGGTCCGCCCAACCCTTGTCCGGCTCGGCGTACCGGTCCAGATAGGCCGAGGGGTTCGCGTGCGGGACGATGATCAGCGGAGCCCGCCGCATGCCGGCCAGCCAGCGGTCCCGGCCGCCCCCGCCCGGGGTGGCCACCGTCCAGAACCGCTCCCGGTCCTCCGGACTCTCCAGCACCAGGAAGCCCCAGCCCTGGGCGAAGCCGGCCGAGGGCGCCCGGATCCCGTGGTCGAGCAGCCGTTCCACCACCTCCGGCGGGACCGGCCGGTCCGGGTCGTAGTTGCGGACCATCCGGCGGCGCCGGACCACCTCGTCGAACTCCATCCCGCAGCCCTCCTCAACTCCCGGTCCGGACGCCCCACACACCCCGCCAGGTGTCGCCAGGCTCCAGCGTGATCAGGTCCCGGCCGGAACGGAACGCGTCCGGCGGGCAGGTCATCGGCTCGATCGCCACCGACCGCCGACGCCGCTTTCCGGTCAGCGCGTCACCGGTGAAGACCTGCCACCAGCCGAACTGGCGGTCCGCCCAGATCCGCACCCCGGTGGAGCCGTTTGGCGCGGCGAGGGTGACCGCCGAGCCGCCGTCGTCGTCCCGGATCACGTCGCCGAACGTGTGGTCCACCATCGCCCGGCCGATGCGGCGCGGACTGGTCCAGTCGCACTCGGTCCCGCTCACCGACGTGACGGCGACCGGCAGCAGCCGGCCGTCCACCTGCAGCCGGCTTCGGGCCGGCAGCCGCAGCGTCAGATCGTCCACCGCCACGCCGGGCAGCCGCAGGTACGGGTGCACCGCGAAGCCGAACGGAGCCGGGTCGGCTCCGGTGTTGGTGACCTCGTGCTCGGCACGCAGACCGTCCGGACCAACACTCCACCGGCTGCGCAGCCGCAGCGGCCAGGGGTAGCCGGGCGTCGGCGGCAGCTCGAACCCGACCGTCACCGCATCAGCCGCCTGTTCCAGCAGCCGCCACGGCACCCAGTTGACCAGCCCGTGGATCGCCACGTTCCGCTCGGGCTCGCTGACCGACAGTTGCAGGTCGCGGTCGCCGAAGCGGTACCGCCCGTCCCGGATCCGGTTCGGCCAGGGCGCGAGCGCCTGCCCGGCGTGGCCGGGGCAGAGCTCGTCGACGGCGTACCCGTCGAGGTAGTCCACGCCGCCCTGCCGGTATGTCCGGATCCCGCCACCCACCTCGACGATCACGGCCTCGTGGCCGGCGGCGGCGATGGTCCACTGCGCGCCGGAGGGGGAACGCTGCTCGGGAGTGCCCATGCCGGGACCCTAATCGGTCAACCCTTCGATCCGCTCGCCACGCTTGCCGCGCGATAGCGGATCAAAGCCGGGAACGCCAGCGCCAGCCCGAGCGCGAGCACGGCGGAGAGCAGACCGCCGCCGACCCACGCCGCGCCCGTACCGAAGCCGGCACCCGTCGCGCCGGCTCGCAGGTCGCCCAGGCGGGGACCGCCGGCGACCACCACCGTGTTCACCCCCTGGAGCCGGCCGCGCATCCGGTCCGGCGCGTACACCAGCAGCATCGACTGCCGTAGCACCGCGCTCACCAGATCCGCCGCGCCGGCCACCGCGAGCAGCAGGACCATCAGCCACAGCTGCCGGGCCAGACCCGCCGCGGCGATCGCCAGCCCCCAGCCGACCACCGCGGCCACCAGACCGAGCCCCTGCCGGCGCATCCGGCCGATCCAGCCGGATGTGAGCCCGCCGAGCATCGCGCCGATCGCGATGGCGCTGAACAGCCAGCCGACCGCCGCGCCGCCGCCGAACCGCTCCTGCGCCACCTCTGGGAACAGCGCCCGGGGCATGGCCAGGATCATCGCGATCAGGTCGATCGCGAACGACAGCAGCAGCACCGGCGTGGTGGCGAGGTACCGGAAGCCGTCCGCGATCCCGGCCAGCCCACCTCGCCGGACCTCGCCGTCGGCGGGCGGCTCCGGCGGCATCGCGGGCAGCCGCAGGGTCGCGACGACCAGGCCCGCGAAGAGAACCGCGTCCACGGCGTACGCCACCGGCAGGCCGCGCTGGACACCGAACGCCGCGAAGAGCAGACCGGCCGCGAGCGGGCCGACCACCGAGGCCGCCGTAAAGGTGGTGTAGTTCAGCGTGGTGCCGGCGGGAACCAGCTCCGGTGGCAGCAGCCGGGGCAAAATCGCGGAGCGGGCGGGTGCGCTGATCGCGAACGCGACCGAGTGGACGGTGACCAGCGCCAGCAGCAGCACCGGGCTGCCGACGCCGACCTGCGCGTGCGCGAGCAGGCCGAGCACCGAGGCCCAGAGCAGCGCCGACCCGCCGAGCAGGATCCGACGTCGGTCGCCGGCGTCGGCCACCGCCCCGCCCCAGAGCCCGAAGACCAGCAAGGGTACGAAGCCCGCGACGCCGAGCAGGCCGACCCAGAACGAGTCCTCGGTCAGCGCGTACATCTCGACCGGGACGGCGACGGCGGTGAACTGGAACCCGAACATCGCCAGCGCGTTGCCGAGCCACATCCGGCGGAACGCCGGCGTCCGCAACGGGCGCAGGTCGATCGCCCAGCGGCGTGGGCCCGGCCGCCGGGTCGCCTTGACATCGGTCACGGCGCCAGCCGCTCGACCACCCAGCCGCCGTCGCCGGTACGCCGAAACCGCAGCCGGTCGTGCAGCCGGCTGGCCCGCCCCTGCCAGAACTCGACGCTGTCCGGGCGGATCCGCAAACCGCCCCAGAACGGCGGGGCGGGGACCGGCTCGACGTCGGCGAAGCGCTCGGCGGCTGCCCGATACTCGTCCTCCAGCGTCACACGGTCCGGGATCACCCGCGACTGGCTGCTCGCCCACGCGCCGAGCTGGGAGCCGCGCGGCCGGCTGGCGAAGTACTTCTCGGTCTCCGCCCGGTCGATCCGCTCCGCCAGCCCGGTCACGATCACCTGACGCTGCATCGTGATCCACGGGAAGACCAGGCTGGCGTACGGGTTGGCAGCCAGTTCGGCACCCTTGCGCGACCCGTGGTTGGTGAAGAGGACGAAACCCTCCGCGTCGTACCCCTTGAGCAGCACGGTGCGGCCACTCGGCCGGCCGGCGGGGTCGGCCGTGCCGAGCACCATCGCGTTCGGCTCGGGCAGCCCCGCCGCGACCGCCGCGGTGAACCACTGGTGGAACTGGGTGTGCCAGTCACCGGCCAGGTCCGCCTCGGTCAGGCCCAGCTCCGCCGCGTACTCGTCCCGCATACCCGCCGCCGACACTGTGTCCCGCATCACGTCGTCTCCCCTCACCCTTCGGCCGGGCACCACCCCGCCACGCAGGCCAACGCCCATCGCACAGTCTCACCGACGCGGCCCGGCCGCAGCCGGCGGGGGATGTCGCGTGCAGCACAGTGGCCGTGGGTCGCGCACTTCCGTAACCAGCAGGCAAGATGACACGAACACATCCCTGAGGGTCGCCTGAGGCGCTCGCCCGGCTGGGCCGGGATCGGTGCCCGGGGCGGGCGCACCGAGCAGATCCAGGAGAGCGAAATGGCCGATTTCAAACCCGGACTGGAGGGCGTCGTAGCCTTCGAGACCGAGATCGCCGAACCCGACCGTGAGGGCGGTTCGCTGCGCTACCGCGGCGTCGACATCGAGGATCTCATCGGCCAGGTCTCGTTCGGCAACGTGTGGGCGCTGCTGGTGGACGGGCGCTTCGGTCCGGGCCTGCCGCCGGCCGAGCCGTTCCCGGTCCCGGTGCACTCCGGTGACATCCGCGTCGACGTGCAGTCCGCCGTCGCGATGCTCGCGCCGTACTGGGGCCTCGACCAGCTCCTCGACATCTCCGACGAGCAGGCCCGGGAGGACCTGGCCCGGGTGTCGGTGACCGCGCTCTCCTTCGTCGCCCAGTCCGCCCGCGGCCTGGGTCTGCCGGCGGTACCGCAGAAGGAGATCGACAAGGCGTCCACCATCGTCGAGCGCTTCATGAAGCGCTGGCGGGGCGAGCCGGACCCGCGGCACGTCAAGGCCGTCGACGCGTACTTCATCTCGGCCGCCGAGCACGGCCTGAACGCCTCCACCTTCACCGCCCGCATCGTCGCCTCCACCGGCGCGGACTCCGCCGCCTGCATCTCCTCCGGCATCGGCGCGCTCTCCGGGCCGCTGCACGGGGGCGCCCCGTCGCGGGTGCTCAACATGCTGGAGGCCGTTGAGCGCAGCGGCGACGCCGAGGGATATGTCAAGGGTGTCCTCGACCGGGGCGAACGGCTGATGGGCTTCGGCCACCGGGTCTACCGCGCGGAGGACCCGCGCGCCCGGGTGCTCCGCCGCACCGCCAGGGAACTGGGCGCACCCCGCTTCGAGATCGCCGAGGCGCTGGAGAAGGCCGCGTTGGCCGAGCTCCAGGCGCGTCGCCCGGACCGCGTGCTCGCCACCAACGTCGAGTTCTGGTCAGCCGTCGTGCTGGACTTCGCCGAGGTGCCGGCGCACATGTTCACCTCGATGTTCACCTGCGCCCGGATGGGTGGCTGGAGCGCGCACATCCTGGAGCAGAAGAAGCTCCAGCGACTCGTCCGCCCCTCCGCCCGCTACGTCGGCCCCGGCCCCCGCAAGCCGCACGAGGTCGACGGCTGGGATGCCGTCCCGCACGACGTCTGAGCCACGGCGACGGCCGGGGTTCTCGGCGCCTCGGGCGGAGACGGCGCCCTGCTGACCCGTCCGGAAGGCCCCGGCCACGGGCGGGGCCTTCGTCGCGCCGGCGCCGCTGTGCCGCACGCCTCATGCTCGCGGGTGGGACCGGCGGCGGGCAGGCGGGCCGAAGGTGCGAGGATGAGGGTCGGCAGTGTCGCCGGACCGGGTTCGGATACCGGTCGCGCCGTGCGCTCTCGCAGGCCCGCCGTCGATCCGTGTCCGGCACAGTACGGGCCCGCCCTCGCCATGCGGAAGGATTGCCAAGACCGTGGCTGACGCACCGACCATCCGGATTCCCGACGACATCAAACCCGCCGACGGGCGGTTCGGCTGCGGGCCGTCCAAGATCCGTCCGGCGGCGGTTTCCGCCCTCGCCGACGCGGCGGCCGGTTACCTGGGCACCTCGCACCGGCAGAAGCCGGTCCGCGACCAGGTCGCGCGGCTGCGTCGGGGAATCGGCGAGTTCTTCTCCCTGCCGGAGGGCTACGAGGTGATCCTCGGAAACGGTGGCACCACCGCGTTCTGGGAGGTCGCCACGTTCGGCCTGATCCGGGACCGAGCGCAGTTCGCGAGCTTCGGCGAGTTCGGCGCCAAGTTCGCCAAGGCGGCCGGGGACGCGCCGTTCCTCAGCGAGCCGACGGTCCGCAGGTCGGCGGCGGGCGGCGCACCCACGCTGGTGGCCGAGGCCGGGGTGGACGTCTACGCCACCCCGCACAACGAGACCTCGACCGGTGTCGCGGTGCCGGTCAGCCGGGTGCCGGGCGCGGACGACGGTTCGCTGCTCCTGGTGGACGCCACCTCAGGCGCCGGCGGGCTGGAGGTCAACGTCGCCGAGACGGACGTCTACTACTTCGCCCCGCAGAAGTGCTTCGGCTCCGACGGTGGTCTCTGGCTCGCCCTGATGTCGCCGGCCGCGCTGGACCGGGCCGCCGAGATCAAGGCCTCCGGCCGTTACATCCCGGCCTTCCTCGACCTGGTCACCGCGATCGACAACTCGCGGCTGGAGCAGACGTACAACACCCCGGCCCTGGCCACGATCTTCCTGGCCGCGGAGCAGACCGACTGGATGAACTCGCAGGGCGGCCTGGCCTGGGCGGCCAAGCGCACGGCGGAGAGCGCCGGCATCGTCTACGGCTGGGCGGAGCGCTCGGCGGTGGCCACCCCGTTCGTCACCGACCCGGCGTTGCGGTCCAACGTGGTCGCCACCATCGACTTCGCCGACGGGATCGACGCCACCGCGATCGCCAAGGTGTTGCGGGCCAACGGCATCGTGGACACCGAGCCGTACCGCAAGCTCGGCCGCAACCAACTGCGGGTCGCGCTCTTCCCGGCCGTCGAGCCGGCCGACGTCGAGGCACTGACCGCAGCCATCGACTACGTCGTCGAGCGACTCTGACGACCGTCACGGTGGGTGTCTGGCAGCTCCATGCCCAGCCACCCACCGTGATCATCGTCGCAGCTCAGTCGCAACATGCGGGTGTCGCATCCCCCACCCAGGGACAGATGAGCGTACGGTGGTGCGAGACGCCCGGGTGGCCGGCCCGCGGCGCGCGGCAGCGAAGCGGGACGGAGGCAACGTTATGCGCCCAGTACGCTTCGTCGCCCTCTCCGAGGACGGCCAAGCCCTGGTGCTCGCCGACGAGGTAGGACGGCTCCTCGCCCTGCCCATCGATGAGCGCATCGCCACCGCGCTGCACGCCGAGCCCGGCGCCCCACCGCTCGCGGTGGCTCCGGTCTCCGCCGCCGACCTGGCACCCTCACTGTCCCCACGGGACATCCAGGCCCGGATCCGCGCCGGCGAGTCCGCTGAGGACGTGGCCCGCATCGCCGGTGTCCCGGTCGACCGGGTGCTGCGCTACGCCGGTCCGGTGCTCCAGGAACGGGCGATGCTCGCTCAACATGCCCGCCGCACCCGGCTCAGGGGCGGGGAGAAGGCGACCCCACTCGCCGAGGTGGTCAACGGCCGGCTGGCCCAGCACGGCATCGACGCCGAGAAGATCTCGTGGGACGCGTGGCGTCGCGACGACGGCACCTGGCGGATCGTGGCCACCTGGCCGTCCGGGAAGGCCACCGCCCAGGCGGTGTGGGATCTCGACAAGACGCGGCAGACGGTCGCCCCGCACGACGACATGGCGCAGTACCTCTGCGCCGAGCGCCCCACTCCGATCCTCGGCCAGGAGCCGGCGGCGGAGCGCGGCGGCCACGGGCTGCCCGGCCCGTCGCGCGGCGAACCGAGTCGGGGCGGGCACGGTCTACCGACACCGGCCGAGCACACCCGCTCGGGCCGTGACCCGATCCGCGCCGGCCGGGATGCCCTGCTCGCCTCCCTCGACCGGCCGCTCGGCGGCGCCTCCGGCCGCAGTCTCGGCGAACCACGCACCCCGGCCGCGCTGGCCGGATCGGACGCACCCCGCCAGCGCCCGGTCGGTGGCGGAGCGGCGGCGTTGATCGGCGGCGGCCCCGGTTCCGCCTTCGACGACGACGCCGACACGCCGAAGGAGGTTCCGGCCGTACCGTCGCTGGCCGTGCTGCGGCCACGGCGGACGGGCGCCGCGGCGGCAGCCGGCGGCACCGAGTCGACCGAGGGCAAGCCACGCAAGCGGCTACCAAGCTGGGACGACGTGCTCTTCGGCAGCGGCCCAGCGGCCCGCGAGTCCTCCTAGCGTCGCCAGGTTCCGCGCCAGGTCCTCGACGCCACGCTGCGACAGGTCGGTCGGTCGCGGCGGGTCCGATCCGACGACCGGTCGCAGGTTCTTGCCCGTCGCGTTGGTGCCGTCGCGCCGGCGCTTGCCGGTGGGGCGGTCAGAGCGGCCAGCCGGCCAGCCGGTCGTAGGTCGGGCGGGGGCCCGGATGGCTGCGGACCAACACCAACTCGTTGGCCGGCCACTCCGGGCCCTGGTACGCGTGCAGGGCCTCGACGTCGGCCGCCACGTCGGCCGACGGAAGCCGGTCACCGGGGCGAGCAATCGTCAGGTGCGGGCGGAACGGCTTCTCGTCGTAGGGCAGGCGGCCGCTGCGAAGGCGGGACCGGATGAGCCGGGACAGCACGGTCAACGCCTCGACCTCGCCGCGCAGGTCCACCCACAGGATCGTGAAGCGGCCCCGCCCGAACCGCCCGCCGCCGCCCAGCCGGAGCCGGGGCGCGACCTCCCGCCCGTCCCGGGACCACTCGGCCGCCAGCCCGAGGGCGCTCTCCACCGCCATCAGCCGATCCGCCTCGACCTCGCCGAGGAAGACGAGCGTGACGTGCGCCCGGACCGGATCGGCGAGCCGGACGTTGATCCCGTTGGCGCCGGCCACGCCGACCCGCAGGTGGGTTATCTGGGCGCCCAGGTGCTCGACGGCCTCGGGCGACGGGTAGACAGCCGCGAAGAGCCTCAACCGGGGCGACCGTCTCAGCGGTGCCGCTGGCGGTGCTCGGCCCAGGCGGCGGGCAGGATCAGCCCGGCCCGGTGCAGCAGGCCCTCAACCCGCACTCGTTCGATCTCGCGGTCGACCCCGGTCAACTCGTCGAGGTGCTGGGAGATGCCGAGGGCGGCGCAGGCCAGGCGGAGCCGCTCGTCGTACGCCCGGAGCACCGCCCCGTGCCAGACCGCGGACCGCCCGTTGGCGCCGACCCGCTGGCTGCCAAGGCGGCGTAGGTCGGCCGCGAGCTGCTCCAGCGGGCGCCGGTCCGGCCGGTCGAACCCGCTCAGGTCAAGGTTCCGGGTGAGCGCGTCGGCCTCGACCGCCTGGTCCAGCCGGGCGATCGTGCGGTGTTCCCGCCGCCGTTCCCGCCACTCCCCGAAGCCGCAGACCAGCCGGTCGATCAACTCGTCGGCACAGAAGAGCAGGGCGATCACGACGGGCAGGCACACCACGGCACCGACCATCCCGGTCAGCAGCAGCGCTCGTCCCACCTCCACGAACCGACGCTAAGCCGGCCGGTACCGCCCCGCCACCGGATTCGCCGCATCCGCCCGACGAGTATCGCTGGGGTCCAGCCGGCGCCGTCAGTCCGTGGGGGTCACGTAGAACCGGGGCATCGGCAGGACCCGGAACCGCAGCCGGGCGCCGGAGCGGCGCAGCTGCCAGGTCAGCGCGAGCAGGGCGGTGACGAGGGAGGCCAGGCCACCGATCCAGATGCTCGCCCCGGCGCCGTACGTCTCGGCGAGCCAGCCGATGACCGGCGCGCCGACCGGGTTGGTGCCGAGGAAGACCAGCACCCAGAGCGCCATGACCCGGCCTCGGAAGGCGGCATCGGTACCGAGCTGGATGCGCTGGTTGCTCGCCTGCGCGAAGAAGACCATGAAGAACCCGGTCGGCAGGAGCAGCACCACGACCAGCCAGTACGTGGGCGCCAGCCCGACCAACGTGCCGAAGGACGCGCACGCGACGGCGGCACCCAGCACCAGCCACACCGATGGGCGGCTGCGCCGGCCGGTGCCGGCCAGCGCGCCGGCCAGCGCGCCGACCGCGAGGGCGCTGCTGAACAGGCCGAAGGACGCGGCGCCGGTGTTGAAGACGGTCTTGGCCAGCGCGGCGAGGGTGAGCTGGAAGTTGAACAGCGAGGTGGCGATGATCGAGATCATCGCCATCGGTAGCAACAGGTCCGGGCGACGCCAGACGTAACGCAACCCGTCGACGACCCGGGCCGAGGAGCGTTCCTGCCGCGGTGGCAACGTCTCGCGGTGCAGCTCGGCCGGGCGCATCCGCACGACGTTCACCAACGGAGCGATCGAGCTGAGGGCGGTGACCAGGAAGACCGGCCCGACGTCGACGGCGGCGATGGCCAGGCCGGCCAGGGCCGGTCCGACGATCCGCGCGGAGTTGAACGTCGCCGCGTTGAGCGAGAGCGCGTTCGCCAGCAGTGGTGTGCCGACCAGTTCGGAGACGAAGGCCTGCCGGACCGGTGTCTCCACCGCGTTGGCGACGCCGAGCAGGGCGGCGAAGGCGAAGACGTGCCAGAGCTGCACCAGCCCCGTGAGCACCAGCAGGCTCATCGCCAGCGACAGCACCGTCCAGAACGTGTTGGCGACGAAGAGCAGCATGCGCTTGTCGTACCGGTCGGCGAGCCGGCCGGAGAGCAGGGTGAGCAGCAGAACGGGGCTGAACTGGAGGGCGGTGACTATACCGAGGGCGGTGGCCGAGTCGTCGGAGAGCTCAAGCACGAGCCAGTCCTGGGCGATGAACATCATCCAGACACCGATCAGCTTGATCAGCTGCCCGGATGCGAAGAGCCGGTAGTTACGGACCTGTAGGGACTGGAACATCGTGCTCAGCTTCGCCTGCACTCTTGGTGCGCCTCCCTCGCGTACGCGTCATCGCAGTGCGACGGCGCGGGCGCGTGGGCGTCAGGCGCGGGCGAGCTGGTGCAGGATCTCCGCCGCCTGGCGCAGCGTGTCCCGGTCCTCCTCGCTCAGCTCGGCCAGCCGGGTGGCCAGCCACTCGTTGCGGGCGCGCTCGAACTGGTCGAGCACCGCCCGGCCCCCCTCGGTCGCCGCGAGGATCACCTGCCGACCGTCGGTCGGGTGGGGGGTGCGCTGCACGAGGCCGCGCTCCTCCAACTTCGCGACGATCTTGGTCATCGTCGGCGGCTGCACCCGTTCCACGTCGGCGAGTTCCCGGGGCGTCAGGGCGCCCGCCAGCCGGAGGCTGGTGAGCGCGCTGAGCTGGGTGACCGTGAGGTCGCCGACCGGCCGGGCCCGGCGGACCTGCCGGTTGAGCCGGGTGATCGCATCACGCAACTGGATGGCCAGTTGCGCCGGTGGCATGCGGTTCGCCGTCACCGTCCGCTCCGTCACGATAGTTAGCCTAACTAATGAGCTTGCCTAACGACATGCGATATGACCAGGCTCACGGGGGAGTTCTACCCTGTTCCGGGCAGGTGCTCCCGATTCGGGAGCACCTGCCCGGAACAGGACGTCACAGCACCACGGACTCAATGGGCCCACGCAGGAAGTACAGCACGAACAGTGCCGCCACGGCATAGAGCAACGGGTGGACCTCCCGCGCCTTGCCCCTGGCGAGCTTCACCACCGCGTACGTGATCACGCCGGCGCCGATGCCGTTGGAGATCGAGTACGTGAACGGCATCAGCACGATCGTGAGGAATGCCGGGATCGCGATCTCGTAGTCCGACCAGTCGATCGTCCGCACCGCGGTCATCATCAGAAACCCGACCACCACCAGCGCGGTCGACGCGGCCTCGAACGGCACGACCTCCACCAGCGGCGCGAGGAACATCGCCAACAGGAACAGCACGCCGGTGACCAGGTTGGCCACGCCGGTCCGGGCGCCCTCCGCGACGCCCGCGGCACTTTCGATATAGGACGTGTTGCTGGAAACGCTCGCCGCACCACCACTGGCCGCGGCGATCGAATCGACCAACAGGATCTCCTTCGCCCGCGGCGGGGTGCCCCGCTCGTCGAGCATGCCACCCTCCTGGCCGACCGCGACCATCGTGCCCATCGTGTCGAAGAAGTCCGTGATGAGCAGAGTGAAGACGAACATCAGCACGACCAGCACACCGGCGCGACTCCACGAGTCGAAGACGTTGAACCGGCCGAGCAACGACAGGTCCGGCACGTCGACGACCATGCTGGGCAGCTCGGGCACGTTCAGCGCCCAGCCCTTCGGGTTCGACACCCCGTCGACGGCCGACGGGCCGATGTTCCCCAGCGTCTCGACCACCATCGCCAGCACGGTCGAGGAGAAAATGCCGATCAGGATCGCGCCCTTGACCCGGCGTACCACCAGGACCAGGGTCAGCAGCAGACCCACCACGAAGACCAGCATCGGCCAGCTGACCAGCTTCCCGCCGATGCCGAGGCCCACCGGCACGGTCGTGTTCGCACTGTCCGGGATCCGGCGGACGAAGCCCGCGTCGACCAGCCCGATGATGGTCAGGAAGAGGCCGATACCGACGCCGATCGCGGTCTTCAGCTGCGTCGGCACCGAGCGGAAGACCGCCGTACGAAGGCCGGTGAGCACCAGCAGCGAGATGATCACACCTTCGATCACCACCAGGCCCATTGCGTCCGCCCAGGTCATCTCCGGGGCGATCTCGTACGCGACCAGCGCGTTCACGCCGAGGCCCGCGGCGAGCGCCAGTGGGAACCGGCCGACCACGCCCATAAGGATCGTCATCAAACCGGCCACCAGGGCGGTCGCCGCGGCTAGGGCGGGGATGGGCAGCCGCTGCCCGGCACCGTCGACGGCGGCACCGAGAATGAGCGGGTTGAGCACCACGATGTACGCCATCGTGAAGAAGGTCGCCAGGCCACCTCGGACTTCCCGGCCCATCGTCGAGCCACGGGCAGAGATGTCGAAGTAGCGGTCGAAACCGTTCCGCGGCTGCGCGGGCGGAGTGCCGTTGTCGGGCGGTGCTACTGCCATCGGTTCCTCGCAGGTGAACGACGTTGTCGCGCCGCATCGTCCCAGATCGGCGGCCGGACCGGGAAGCCGATCCCGTACGCTTGCCGGGTGCCGAAGCAGCAGCCACCGCGGCCTGAGCCGCTCGACCCGCCGATGGTGCCGGTCGCCCTCGCCGGGATGGCAGCGTGGGCCGTCGCCGGGCTCGCGCTGCTACTCTTCCGCGATCGACTGGTCGCCAGCGGGCAGGAGAACTGGCTCTGGACCTGTCTGGCTGGCTTCCTGTGGGGCTTCCCCGGCCTCGCGGTGATGCTACGGCACGACGCCAACCGTCGTCGCCGCCGCACCGGCCACTGACCCGCCCGGTCTGGTCACCTCACAGGTGCCCGTGCGACTCCGCCGACTCGGCGGCCTCCACCGACCCGGGCGCCCGGCTGACGGACACGGCCTCGACCACGCTGTCGTCGTAGACGGTGGGCATCTCCTCGACCGGGGCCTCCGGCGCCTCGACAAGGATCTCCGAGTGCGCGCCACAACCGTGGTCCGCACTGACCACCCGGCCGTCGTCCGGGGCGAAGAAGTTGCCGCAAGCGCCAAAGGACTGCCTCAGGGCACCGGCGAGCGGCAGGTAGAAGCCGCACGTACCGCAGCGGGCGGCGGCGGGGGCGGCGGCCGAGATCGGCGCGGCGGGGCCGTGGTCCCCGTCGTACCACCGCTGGGCGGCCTCGCCGCGCCCCTCCCGAGACATCACCCGCGCCCGGCCCAGGCCCAACTCCCAGGCCGTCTCCTCGACCGCGGGGTCGTCGGAGAGTAGGTACCCGGGTTGGAGCCGCTCGTCGTCCGGCGAGGTGGGCAGCAGGTCACCTGGGCCGAGGTCGCCCGGCTTGAGGCGCTCCTGCCAGGGCAGCCAGCCGGGCGCGAGCAGCGCGTCCGGGCCGGGCAGCAGCACGGTCTCGCAGATCGTCACGGTGCGGCTGCGTGGCACCCGGGTGACGGTGACCGCCCATCGCCAGCCGCGGTAGCCGGCCAGCCCGCACTCGAAGTAGTGCGTGACGAGGCGATCGCCCTCGGCGACTACCTGGAGGTGGTCACCGACGTCCGCCGGGTCGACCTCGGTGATGGCGTCGCGCGCCACATCGACGGCGGCGGCGCAGACCTGGTCGAGACGGGCGGCGCGGGAGGAGGCGGGCCTGGTCACCCGACCATTGTTCCCCACGCGTACGGCTGTCTGACAGGCACTCCCCGGAACCATCTGCGATGGTGGTGCCGCATACGCCGATCCGATGGGCGAGGATGGTGCACATGCCGTTGTCCACCCGCTCCGAGCGGTCCGTCCTCGGACGGACCGTCGGCGCGGGCATCAAGGCCTTCCGGCTGCTGTGCCGGGGCTCGGTCAGCGGGAGCCGGTGGATGACCCGTTCGGCGGGGCAGGTCCGGGCCCGGGGAGCCGGCCGCGACGCCGGCATGGTCCGCCTGTTCGACCTGCACGCGATCTCCTGTGCGGGCGACACCCTCATCGCCATCGGCCTGGCCGGGACGATCTTCTTCAACGTGCCGCTCGGCGAGGCGCGCAGCAAGGTCGCGCTCTACCTGCTGGTGACCATGGTGCCGTTCGCCCTACTCGCCCCCGTGGTCGGCCCGCTGCTGGACCACTTCCGGCACGGCCGTCGATACGCACTGGCCACCACCATGCTCGGCCGGGCCTTCCTGGCCTGGCTGATCTCCGACTACATCCACGGCTTCGGCCTCTATCCGGCGGCCTTCGGCGTGCTGGCGCTCTCCCGCGCGTACGGGGTGGCCCGCTCCGCGGCCGTACCCCGGCTGCTTCCCGAGGGCCTCGGCCTGTCCCAGGTCGGCGCGCGCGCCAGCCTCTACGGCACGGTGACCGGCGCACTGGTCGCGCCGATCGGGCTGGCCGCCTTCTGGTTCGGGCCGCAGTGGCCGCTGCGGGTCGCCTCGGTGATCTTCCTGGTCGGCATGGTCATCGCCCTGCGCCTGCCACCGAAGGCGGACTCCGAGCCACCGGAGCGGGTGCCGCGCCCGCTACGGGTACTCGGGGGGCGCACCGGCGAGCGGCCGCTCGGCCGGGGGCGTCCCGCCGGGCGACTGGTGATCGCCACCCTGGTCGGCGCTGCCACGCTCCGCGCCGTGTACGGCTTCCTCCTGCTCTTCCTCGCATTCGCGATCAAGGCCGGCGACCTGACCACCACCGTCTTCGGCCGGGACCTGGGCGACGAGGGCGCTCTGGGCCTGGTCGGCGGGGCACTGGCGGTCGGCAGTTTCCTCGCCACCGCGATCGGCACCCGGCTACGTATCCACCGTCCCGCGGGGATCCAGTCCAGCGGAATGGTGATCGTCGCCGGGGTGGCCGTCCTCACCGCACTGAAGTTCTCGCTCCCGATGGTCGCGCTGCTCTGTCTGGTGGCCGCCCTGACGAGCGGCATCGCCAAGCTCGCCGTGGACGCCTCGGTCCAGGAACGCATCCCGGAGCGGCTGCGGGCAAGTTCCTTCGCTCACTCCGAAACCGTGCTCATGCTCGCCTTCGTCGCCGGTGGCGGCCTGGGACTTGTCCCGTTCGACGGCCGGCTCGGCATCGCCGTCGCCGCCGGCGTAGCTGTTCTCTCCACCGCCCGCGGCATCGTGGTCGCGGGCCGGCTACGCGGAGAGAAGCTGATCGGCCGGCCGCTGGCGGACGACGAACTCACCGAGGACGAGTCGGCGCCGGACGAGCCCGGACACCTCGGCCGCACCACCGAGGACCCCACCCCCACCTCCCCCGCCCCGATGCGAGGCGGGCTGGTGGACGACGACGGCATCGCACCGCCGGGCTACCACATCTACCGTCCGTCGTCGGCCGTTGCGGGCCCGGGCGGCACCGACGAGGAGACCCGACGGGAGCCGCGGGGACCGCTTCCGTGACCGGTCTGCTGGTGGTCACCGCGGTGCCCGCGGAGGCCGAGGCGGTCCGGGCCGGCCTGTCCCGCCCGTCGGTTCCGGGGGGCGTGGCGAGTCCGTTGGGCGTACCCGCCACGCCGGACGGGTCGGATCGAGCCGTCACGGTGGCGCCGGTCGGGGTGGGGCCGGCCGTGGCCGGCGCCGCCACCGCACGGCTGCTGGCGCTTGCGGAGGCCGCCGGGCGCCCGTACCGGCTGGTCGTCAGTGCGGGTGTGGCCGGCGGATTCCCCGGTCAGGTCGAGGTCGGCGAAACGGTCGTGGGGAGCAACGCGGTCGCCGCCGACCTGGGTGCCGAGTCCCGGGGGGCTTCGTCCCCGTCGACCAGCTCGGCATCCCGACCGAGTTGCTGGGCGCCACCACCACCGTCACCGCCGACCCGGTGCTGGTGGCCGCTCTCCGGGCCGCGCTCCCGGCCGCCGCGGTTGGTCCGGTGCTGACGGTCAGCACGGTGACCGGCACCGCCGCCCGTGCCAACGCGCTGCGCCACCGGCACCCCGACGCGGTGGCCGAGGCCATGGAGGGGTACGGGGTGGCAGTCGCCGCCAACCACGCCGGCCTGCCCTTCGTGGAGCTGCGCACCGTCTCCAACCCGGTCGGCCCCCGCGATCGCGACGCGTGGCGCCTGAGCGAGGCGCTCGCCGCCCTCACCGAAGCCGCCCCGGCCCTGCTGACCATCACCGTCCGCTGACCAGCTGGCCGGGCCGACGGCGCATTCGTCGCGCCGGCCAGGGCCGGCACAACCGCAGCCCTGGCCCCGCTCCCCGGCCCGTACCGCTCCCTGGCCCGCATGTGGGGTCGGCTCGGGTCAGCTCCGTGGGCCGACCGCGCGGTCCAGCCGGAGCGTCCACGCCCGCCGCTCGATCCGGTAGCCGCAGGCAAACAGCAGGTGAGACCCAAGCGCGTCCGCGAACGCGTACGAGGTTTGAATGCCAGCCTGGTCCATCTCCTGCACAAGGCGCTCGACCAGCCTCCGCCCCACGCCCAGCCGCCGGTACTCGGCGGCGACCAGCACCCCGTCCAGCACGACCTCGCGCTCGTCACCCGGCTCGTCGCCGAAACAGAGGTGTGGGCTTCGCTCGTGGGCCCGAAGTGCACCGATCAGCGCGCCGTCCGGCAGCTCCGCGACGAACCGCCACGAGGTCTCCGGCAAGCCGGCACTGGTCACACGCCGCACCCGGAACGTCCGGCGGATCTCCTCACCCCACCGACGTTGGTCCCGGTATTCGCGATTCCGCTGGTACGTGAACGCCGGAATTCTGAGCGGACAGCGCTCCGGTGGCAGCCGATACCACTCTGCCCACCAGGCGCCCGGCCAGTCCCTCGGCTCACGGACCTCCCAGGCATCGAGATGCGCCGGATAGCGACGCCCCGCCTCGTCCGCCCACCCGTCGTGCGGCAGCTGCGGCGGAGGCACCACATCCGCCACGGCGCCCGACAGCCCCGCAACCACCACACCGTCGGCCGCCTGCACCAATCTCTCCACGGTGCGGAAACGTGGATTCGCCGCCTCACCGGCCTCAATCCGCGCCACCGTGCTCTTGGGCACTCCCGCCTTGGCCGCGAGCTCACGCTGGCTCAGGTCTGCCTGGCGACGTAGCCGTCGCAGCATCCCCCCGATGTCGATAGCGGCGTCGGCGTCCGGCACGCCGGTAATGATCCCGGTCGCGCAGACGGCGTTCAATCCCGAAACCGGTGGCTGTGGATAAGAGCGGGTGGCTGTGGACAACTCGTCATTCCTGTGGACAGCCGGGTGGCAGCCCGCAGGTCTCCCCGCCAACCAGGCCAGCCGCGCCTCTGGAGCTGCCCCGTCCGTGCGCCCCTCCGGACAGCGGATCGCCGCCTGCCGCCCGTGGCCGTGACCCACCCCACACGCCGCCTGCCGGCGCCCAGCCCACCCACACGCGCCGCGCGGGTGGGCTGCCGACCCGTCGAGCGTGTGTGACAGGGCTGGCTCGGCGAATTCAGCAGTTCCAGGTCGCCCATGAGCCGGTCGCACAGCCCGGTCGTTGCGGCGCTCTGGTCGGCGCTTGCCCCATCTGTGCGGGCAGCTCCGGAGGGCGCGAGAGCGGACATCGTCACCAGGCGGCTTGATTCCGAGCAGCAGACAGCACGGACAGCGGCGAACCTCTAGGCCAGCGCCAATGTTGCCCAGGACCGTGAGCCAGGACCGCCGGACCGTGGGCCCCGAGACCGTAGGCCCGAGACCGTGGGCCGGAAGCGCCCGGGTGCGTCTCGGGCACGGGCCACCGCTCGCCGGTAAAGCAGGGCGCGGGATGGCGCACAACCGCCAGGTCGGGGTGGGCGGACGGATTCGCGGCGGGGCTACCGTGGGGGCGTGACGCTCTCGCTGGCGATCTCGCCCTGTCCCAATGACACGTTCGTCTTCCACGCCCTCGTGCACGGACAGGTGCCGGGGGCACCGCTGGTAGAGGTGACCTACGCGGATGTCGACGTCACCAACACCGCAGCCGAGCGCGGGGCGTTTGACCTGGTCAAGGTGAGCTACGCGGCGCTGCCGTGGCTGCTCGACGACTACCACTTGCTGCCCTGCGGCGGCGCACTCGGCCGGGGCTGCGGCCCGCTCGTGCTCACCCGACCCGAGCGCGCCGACCTGACCGACCTGACCGACGCGACCGTCGCGGTGCCCGGGGACCGAACCACCGCGTACCTACTCTTCCGCCTCTGGTCAGCCGGCCGGCCGCCCGCCCGGATCGAGGTGGTGCCCTTCCACGAGATAATGCCCGGGGTGTCCGCGGGGCGGTACGACGCCGGTCTGGTGATCCACGAGGCACGGTTCACCTACCCGCGGCACGGTCTGACCGCCCTGGTCGATCTCGGCGAGTGGTGGGAGGCCGACACCGGCCTCCCGATCCCGCTGGGCGCGATCCTGGCCCGGCGCGGCGCGGTTGACCCGGAGGCCGCCACCGAGTGGATCCGGGAGTCGGTCCGCCAGGCGTGGGCCGATCCGGCGGTCAGCCGGGAATACGTGCTGGCGCACGCGCAGGAGATGGAGCCCGACGTGGTGGCCCGGCACATCGGCCTCTACGTCAACGAGTTCACCGCCGACCTGGGTGAGGCGGGCGTCGCCGCCGTCGATGCGTTGCTCGGCCGAGCCGCCGATGCCGGGCTGGTTCCTCAGACCTCCAGCTCGCGGGCGACCGCGTGGACCAGCTGAGCGATCTTCTGCGCGGTCTTCCGGTCCGGGAAGCGGCCCCGGCGCAGGTCCGGCTGGACCTTCGCCTCCAGCACCTTGATCATGTCCTCGACGAGGCCGTGCAGCTCCTCCGCCGGCCGGCGGCGCAGCTCCGCCACCGACGGCGGCGCCTCCAGCAGCTTGACCCCCATCGCCTGGGCGCCCCGGCGGCTGTCGACCACACTGAAGTCGACCCGCTGCCCGCCCTTGAGGTCGGTGACACCCGCCGGCAGCGCGGCCTTGGGCAGGAACACGTCGCCACCTTCGTCACTGGTGACGAACCCGTATCCCTTGGTCGCGTCGTACCACTTCACTCGACCCGTTGGCACCTGAGAACCCCTGCTTCACTCAAAACGTCTAGTGCTCCAAGGCTAGCCGGATCATGCCATCGAGCGCCGCCGGGAATCCGGTGAGATCATCCAGCACCAGTTCGGCTCCGGCCGCGCGCAGCTCACCGGCGGTGCACGGGCCGGTGGCCACCGCGAGCCCGGGCACCCCGGCGGTCCGGGCGGCGATCATGTCAGCCACGTGGTCGCCGACGTAGTGGGTGACGTCGAACGCCCGCGAGGCGGTCGCCTTCCCCTCGGCGAACAGGTCGCCGGCGACCTCGTCGACCACCAGGCCGAGGTGGTCCAGGTGCAGCCGGGCCAGGCGCCCCAGCTTGGACGTGACCACGAGCACCCGCCCCCCGTACCCGCGCACGGCGTCAACCGCCGCCCGGGCGCCGGGCAGCGGGACGGTCGGTGCGGTCGAAGCCGACCGTCGGCGGCGTAAGCATCCCGAGACGGTACCCGTCGCCGGTGGACGAGCCGGAGGTCCGAGGGGCGGGACAGGCTCCGGCCGGGCTAGCGTGGAACGACGATGACCACCTCACTCGCCGACCACCTGCGCACGCTGCCCGACGCGGCGCTCGCCGCCCTGCTTCAGCAGCGGCCGGATCTCGTCGTACCTGTTCCCGCCGACATCTCCGCGCTCGCCATCCGAGCCCAATCCCGGGTGTCGGTCGCCCGCGCCCTGGACGGCCTGGACCAGTTCACCCTTCAGATCCTGGACGCCGCCCGCCTGACCCGGGGCATGTCGGACGGCACCACCACCGTCGACGCGATGCTCGCCATGGCCACCTCCGGTGCGCAGCCGCCCGCCCCCGCCGCGGTGCGGGCGGCGGTACAGCAGCTCCGGTCCGTCCTACTGCTGTACGGCCCGGATGACCGCGTACACCTGATCGGCGGCGTCGATGAAGTCGCCCCGTACCCAGCGGGGCTGGGCCGACCGGCGGCGGAGCTGGACCTGCGGGCGGCGGAACTCTGCGCGGACCCGCCGAAGCTGCGGCGTGCGCTGCTGGCGGCGCCGCCCTCGGCCCGGGCGATCCTGGACCGACTCGCCGCCGGCCCGCCGGTGGGCAGCGTGCCCCCAGGAGCGTTGCAGGCCCCGCCGCTCGGCGGCGAGGACGACCTACCGCCTGACACCGCCAACGGCGGGACACCGACCGGGTCGCCGGTGCGCTGGTTGGTGGACCACCGGCTGTTGGTGCCGGTCAGCACCGGCCGGGGTGGCGGACCCGGCACCGTCGAACTCCCCCGGGAGGTCGGGCTGCTGCTGCGCCGGGACGCCGGCCCACTCGGACCGATGCGCACCAGCCCGCCGCCGGTGTCGGCGGCACCGCGAGAGCCGAAGGCGGTCGACTCCGCCGGTGCCGGGCAGACCATGGAGGTGGTACGCCAGACCGAGGCGCTGCTGGAGCAACTCGCCGCCGAACCGGCCACGGTGCTCCGCTCCGGTGGTCTGGGCGTCCGTGACCTGCGCCGGCTGGCCCGCGCCACCGGGCTGGACGAACCGACGGCCGCGCTGTTGCTGGAGGCGACGCACGCGGCGGGGCTGACCGGTGAGCTGGAGGCGCCCGGGGCACTGACCGCCCGCCACGGCACCGACCAGCAGGTGCTGCCGAGCGCCGGCTACGAGGTGTGGCGTGTTGGATCGCTGGCGCAGCGATGGGAACAGTTGGCTCGCGCGTGGCTGACGATGACCCGTCAGCCGGGTCTGGTCGGTCAGCGCGACGACCGGGACCGGCCGATCACAGTGCTCGCCCCGGAGGCGGAGCGGGCCGGGGCGCCGGCAGTCCGGCGGGCGGTGCTCGACGTTCTCGCGGATCTGGAACCGGCCACCGCACCGACTCCGGAAGAGGCACTGGAGCTGCTCGACTGGTGGGCGCCGCGCCGCAGCCGGGGGCGGGAGGCGGCGCACCGGGAGGTGCTGGCCGAGGCCGCCACGCTAGGCGTGACCGGGCTGGGGGCACTCACCTCGTACGGGCGAGTGCTGCTCGCCGACGTGGTGGCGGGCGACAAGCGAAGTGCGGACGACCCGCTGGGGCTGCACGCCGACGCCGACACCGACGTGTCCACCGCGGCTCGTGCCCTGGACGTGCTGCTCCCCGCCCCGGTCGACCACTTCCTGGTGCAGGCGGACCTCACCGTCGTGGTGCCCGGCCCGCCCGATCCGACCCTCGCGGCGGAACTCGACGTGGTGGCCGAGCACGAGTCGGCCGGCGGGGCGAGTGTGCACCGGGTCACCCCGGCCAGCGTCCGTCGCGCATTGGACTCCGGGTTCTCCGCCGACGACCTGCACGGGCTGTTCCGGCGGCGCTCCCGCACACCCGTGCCGCAGGGGCTCACGTACCTGGTCGACGACGTCGCCCGCCGGCACGGCGGGCTGCGGGTCGGCCCAGCCGGGGCGTACGTGAGAAGCGACGACGAGGCGCTGCTCACCGAGTTGCTCGCCGACAGGCGGCTGGAGACGCTGGCGTTGCGGCGGCTGGCGCCGACCGTGCTGACCACCCCGCACCAGGTCGGCCGGATGCTCACCGCGCTGCGTGAGGCCGGGTACGCGCCGGTGCCGGAGGACGCCACGGGCGCCGCGGTGCTGACCCGACCCAAGGTACGCCGGGCACCGGCCCGGGTGTCGGTCGCCGCCCGGACGGTCGACCCGCTCACCGCCCCGAAGCTGCCGCTGCCCCGCCTGCTCGGCATGGTCGAGCAGATCCGGCGGGGCGAGGCCGCCGCCCGCGCGGCCCGCCGCGCACCGGCGGTGGTGCGCGGCCAAGCCCCCACCGGGCCGGTGCCGGTGCCCAGTCACACCGATGCCTTGGCCGTGCTCCAGCAGGCCGTACGGGACAAGGCGCTGGTCTGGGTGGGGTATGTGGACGCACACGGGGCGACCGCGTCCCGGCTGGTTCGGCCGGTCTCAATCGGCGCCGGCTACCTGCGGGCCGAGGACGAACGGACCGAGATGCTGCACACGTTCGCCCTGCACCGGATCGCCGCGGCCGTACTGGCGGACTGACCGGAGCCCGCCGGTCAGCGGCGGCTGCGGCGGACCGTCCCGACGACCGCCACGAGCAGCAGCAGCCCGAACCCGGTGCCCGCCGTCTCACCGACCGAGGCGACGAAACCTTGGCGCTGCACGAGCCAGCCGAAGAGGAACCAGCCGAAGAGAAGCACCCCGGCGACCGTGTACGCCACCACGGTGCCGGCGGAGACCGGTTCGACCTGCGCCTGCCGCACTTCGGTTACCACGTTCTGGTTGACGACCATCCCGTCCTCCCCGTCCGTTAGTGAACCTGGAGTCCAGGGTGTCACTCGGAGCGGTTACCGACCAGCACCACGCGCCGGCGCTCACCTGCGGGCAGCCCGCGGGTGACAGTAAGCTGCTGGGCCGGTCCGGCACGAGCGAGTCGCTCGCCCCCGTTGGCTGCTCCGCCGCCCCGACCGGCAACCTCCACCCCTGCCGCCCGGGTTGTGCGGATCGAACGCGCACGCACCGGCGCCGACCAGCGTGACCACCGCCAAAGCGAGGAGCCGGCCTCGAACGTGGCACCTGCCGTGGAGCAGCGGTCTCTCTAAAGACGCCTCACGGCACCGTAAGGTTGCGCCTCGGTGCGCGCTTTCTGGGTGGCGGCCGTCCGCGTGCAACACTGGATGGTCGGCCCGCGGCAGGTCGGGCCCCGCATCCGGCGACCGCCCGCCCCCGGCGACCGGCACGACAGATCGCGACCGGCACGACAGACCGAGGAGAGGCTCTTCAGGTGAGTGGTGGACCCCTGATCGTGCAGTCGGACAAGACCCTGCTGCTG
The DNA here is from genome assembly GCF_030345795.1 of Micromonospora sp. WMMA1363. Classification (NCBI taxonomy): domain Bacteria; kingdom Bacillati; phylum Actinomycetota; class Actinomycetes; order Micromonosporales; family Micromonosporaceae; genus Micromonospora; species Micromonospora sp. WMMA1363. The sequence continues at coordinate 4,834,499 of NZ_JAUALB010000001.1, read as the reverse complement.
GAAATCGATCACCCGGACGCGCAGGCCTGCCGGATAGCGATCGCTCCCTTCGCCGAGCTGGAGCGCTCCCCCGAACACGTACACACCTACCGGCTGACCCCGTTGGGGCTGTGGAACGCGCGGGCCGCCGGCCACGACGCCGAGGGCGTGGTCGACGCGCTGATCACGTACAGCCGCTACCCCGTGCCACACGCGCTGCTGGTCGACGTGACCGAGACGATGGACCGGTACGGCCGGCTCCAGGTCGCCAACGACCCGGCGCACGGACTGGTGCTGCGTGCCCTGGACCGGGTGGTGCTGGTCGAGGTCGCCAAGAGCAAGAAGCTCGCCGGCATGCTCGGTGCGAAGGTCGACGATGACACGATCGCGGTGCACCCGTCCGAGCGGGGCCGGCTCAAGCAGGCGCTGCTCAAGCTCGGCTGGCCGGCCGAGGACCTGGCCGGGTACGTCGACGGCGAGGCCCACCCGATCGCGCTGGCCGAGGCCGGCTCCGACGGCGGGAAGCCGTGGACGCTGCGGTCGTACCAGCGGGAGGCCGTGGAGGCGTTCTGGGCCGGCGGGTCGGGCGTGGTGGTGTTGCCCTGCGGCGCCGGCAAGACCCTGGTCGGCGCGGCGGCAATGGCCGAGGCGAAGGCGACCACGCTGATCCTGGTCACCAACACGGTCGCCGGGCGGCAGTGGAAGCGGGAGCTGATCGCCCGTACCTCGCTGACCGAGGAGGAGATCGGGGAGTACTCGGGCGAACGCAAGGAGATCCGCCCGGTCACCATCGCCACCTACCAGGTGCTCACCTCGCGGCGCAAGGGCGCGTTCACCCACCTGGACCTGTTCGGCGCCCGCGACTGGGGCCTGGTCATCTACGACGAGGTGCACCTGCTGCCGGCGCCGATCTTCCGTTTCACGGCGGACCTCCAGGCCCGCCGCCGGCTGGGCCTGACCGCCACCCTGGTCCGCGAGGACGGCCGCGAGGGCGACGTGTTCAGCCTGATCGGCCCGAAGCGGTACGACGCGCCGTGGAAGGACATCGAGGCGCAGGGCTGGATCGCCCCGGCCGAGTGCACCGAGGTACGCGTGACGCTGACCGACACCGAGCGGATGACGTACGCGACGGCGGAGGCCGAGGAGCGTTACCGGATGGCGGCGACCGCCCGCACGAAGCTGCCGGTGGTGAAGGCGCTGCTCGACCGGCACCCGGATGAGCAGACGCTGGTGATCGGCGCCTACATCGACCAGTTGCACCAGCTCGGGGAGTACCTGGACGCCCCGATCGTGCAGGGGTCGACCACCAACAAGGAGCGGGAGCGGCTGTTCGACGCGTTCCGCTCGGGCGAGATCCGCACCCTGGTCATCTCGAAGGTCGGCAACTTCTCCATCGACCTGCCGGAGGCGGCGGTGGCGATCCAGGTGTCCGGCACGTTCGGGTCGCGGCAGGAGGAGGCGCAGCGCCTCGGTCGGGTGCTGCGGCCGAAGTCCGACGGCCGCCAGGCGCACTTCTACACGGTGGTCGCCCGGGACACGATCGACACCGAGTACGCCGCGCACCGGCAGCGCTTCCTCGCCGAACAGGGGTACGCGTACACGATCGTCGACGCCGACGACGTCCTCGGCCCCAAGCTGCCCACCGTGGACTGACCGCTGTCGCGGGGCGCGCCTGGGGCGCGGTGCGGGGTCGACGGGCCGGGCCCGTCGACCCCGCACCGTGCTCGTCAGGGCTGGGTCACTTGCCGCCGTCGGCCCGGAACGCCACCCAGGCGTCGCTCATCCGGTCCGCCTGTCCGGGGGTGAACATGTTCATGCAGGAGTCCTGCGTGTAGTCCATGAAGTTGTGGATCGGGTCCAGCCCGGGTGCGGTGCAACTGTCCGCGCCCTCCGGGCAGTCGAACTGCGGCCCGGCCTCCCGGGGCGTGTCCGCGACGAAGTCGCCGGCGGCGGAGCACCCGTGCGCGAAGGTGTGCTCCAGCATCAACCAGTGCCCGACCTCGTGTGTCAGCGTGTCACCCAGGGCGTACTTGCCTGCCGTTCCGCCCGGCATCGACTCGTCGAGGAGCACCACACCGTCGATGTAGTCCCGGCCGTTGTTGTAGCCCTTCGGAAAGTACGCCCAGCCGAGAAGCCCGTCGCCGATGTTCGCCGCGTACACGTTCAGTGTGCGGGCGTCGCCGGTGTACAGCGCCTTCTTCATGTCCCGCTCGTTCTTGCCGGGCACGACCGTGTACCAGTCGCTGTTCACCGTCCAGGTGATGTCCACGAGTGAGAACCGGAACGGCGTGTCGGAGGCGTCCGGCGCGGTGGCGCCCGAGAACGAGTCGTTCAGCACCTCCATCTGGTCCGCGATCATGGTGTTCCACCGCTCCGTCTCGGCGGCGGTGAGCGGGTGGTCGGAGATCATGTGGAAGACCGTGGGGACGGTGACACCGCCGTCGGCAAGGCGGGGCGAATCCTTGATCACGCCGTAGGCGTTCGCCTCGTTCTTGGAGTACAGCTCCGGCTCTTTGGCGGTGGCGCCCTCCTTCACCCGCGCCGCACTGTGTCCCTCGGCGCCCGGCTCGCACGCCTCGACTCCCGGGGAGGCTGCCGCGGGCGCTGCCGTGCCCACTGCTGCGGAGGCTCCACCGCCCGCGAGGAACGTGGCAGCGGTGGCGGTGAGGACTGCCAGCCGGAACGTTGGTCGCCTGTGCATCGTCGCGCCTTTCGAGAGGGGGGTTCGGGTCCGACGAGGGTGGTCAATGTGCGGGGCGAACGTCGTCGCTCCGGTATAAGAACACGTCGTTACCGTTCGGCAACAGACCCGCGCTGAATTGCCGGCCGAGTCGCGCCCTCGATCGGGTCACCGCTTTCTCGACTCCGCGACGAAGACACCGCGACCCGGCCGCCCGACCAACACGCCCTGCTCCCGCAGCCGCGCCACCGCCCGGCTGATCGTGGACTGAGAGACGTCGTACTCGTCTGCCAGCACCCGCCCCGAGGGGAGTTGTGAGCCGGGTGGAAAGGTCCCGTCCTTGATCTTTTCGAGCAGATCATCCAGTAGTTCGTCCATTGTGGGCGGAATAGGCACGGTAGGCCCCTTGCAGTCGGTTGGCCCGCCCAGTATCGATCAACCAATTCGACACAGGCAACAGATGTAGCACGGAAGACATAAGTGGGTAGCTGACTCAAAGACATCCTTGACATAGGTAACTCGGTGCCAATACCGTCGCTCTCGGTGATGCGGTGCTGCTGCGGTCGGTTGGCGCCTCTCGTACCGGTCTCGCATCGCCGACGAGACCTCACACCCTCCGCGCTCCCCGGCGCGGCGGGGCGGCCTCCGCCGCATCGCAACCGGCGAAGGCCGCCCCTCCCCCGTCCCAGCGGCCTCCACGAAGGGCGGTCACCTCGTGCGCAACCTGCTCCGCCGGCTGACCCGCCGGCATCACGCTCCGCACCCGACGCCGATCCAGAAAACGCCGACGAACCACATCCCGCTACGCCCCTGGCAGGTGCGGGACCGCTGCTTCACCGTCCGCCGCCGTGGCGTCGACCCGGTCGAGATCCGTGCCTTCCTGCACCGCGTGGCCGACGAACTGGCCGTCGCGCAGCGCGCCCTGGTCGCGGTGCAGGAGGAGAACGTACGCATCAAGAATGCCCTGCGTGCCTGGCAGAGCGCCCAGTCGGCGAACCACCGCTACCGATGACGGGCCGTTGGGTGATCCACCTGCCGATCAGCGCGCCCGACCTGCTCCGCGCCCGAGTCTTCGCCCGTGCCGCCGCGCGGGTGTTGGCCCCGCTCAGCGCGCGGGTCGAGCCGGGCGGGGTGACCGTGTCGGCCGAAGACCAGCAGCACGTGCGCCACTGGGTCTTCTGCGACCGGCCGCTGCCGGACGGCGGCGGCCGGTGCGCGCTACCGGTGGATCACACCGCGTGCTGCGCGCCGCGCCCACCGTGGCTCAGCTCACCGGCAGCACCGGGCCGCCCTCCAGCAGCGGGCCGAGCAGGTCACCGTGCGTCTCGACCCGCTTGAGCACCTCGTCGGCGGTGTAGGGGCGGGTGGACGGGCGCTTGCCGGCCGCACCCGCCTCGACCTCGTCCCAGGTCAGCGGGGTGGACACCGCCGGCACCGGCTGGGCGCGCAGCGAGTACGGCGCCACCGTCGTCTTCGCCGCGTTGTTCTGACTCCAGTCGATGAACACCTTGCCGCGGCGCAGATTCTTCGCCATCTTCGACACGATCCGGTTCGGGTGTGCCTGCTCCAGCTCACGGGCTATCCGCTTCGCGTAGGCGGACACGTCGTCGGCATCCTGCGTCCCCGCGATCGGGCAGCAGAGCTGCATACCCTTCTTCCCCGACGTCTTCGGGTACGCGGCGATGCCGTCCTCGGCCAGCCGATCGCGCATCAGCAGGGCCACCTGGCAGCACTGTTTCAGCGCCGCAGGGGCGCCCGGGTCCAGGTCGACCACCATCATGTCCGGGTGCTCGCCGATCTTCCACTGCGGTGTGTGCAGCTCCAGCGCGGCGAGGTTGGCCAGCCAGACCAGGGTGGGCAGGTCGTCGGCGACCACGTAGTCGATGGCGTCCCGGCCCTTGCTCGAGCCGGGGGCGGGCAGCGTCTCGGCGCGTACCCAGCCGGGGGTGGCGGCCGGCGCGTTCTTCTCGAAGAACGAGCCGCCGTCGACACCGTTCGGGAAGCGGATCCGGGTGAGCGCCCGGTCGGCCAGGTGGGGCAGCAGCGCCGGGGCGATCCGGGTGTAGTAGTCGATCACCTCACCCTTGGTGAAGCCGACCTTCGGATAGAGGAGCTTGTCCAGGTTGGACAGCTCCAGGGCCCGCCCCTCGACGTCCACCGTCAACCGGTCAGCTGGCATCGTCGACCTCCTCGGGTGGCTTGTCCGGCCGCAGGCGCAGGATCCGGGGGAAACGCAGCCGCCCGTCCGGGGTGCGCTGCCCATACTTGATCTCCACCACCACCTGGGGGGTCACCCAGATCGCCCCCCGCGCGTCCTCGCGCGGCACGTCCCCGGCGAACGGCGACCCGGCGACGCGCAGCGGCTCCAACTCGCGCAGCAGTTCCCGTTCGAGGGCCGCGCCGATCCCTCCGCCGACCCGGCCGCGGAAGGTGAGCCGGCCGTCTGGACGGGGCACCCCGACCAGCAGGCCGCCGACCCGTCGGGCGCCGGGCCGCCAGCCGCCGACCACGAAGTCTCCGGTGACCTCCAGCTTGACCTTCACCCAGTCCGGCGAGCGCACCCCGGCGCGGTAGACCGAGTCGACCCGCTTGGCCATCACCCCTTCGAGCCCGTGCTCACCGGCCGCCGCATAGGTCGCCGGCCCGTCGGGGAAGGCGGGTGGCACCGCCCACCGGGCGGCGCCGAGGCCGAGCGACTCCAGCACCGCGCGCCGCTCGTGCCAGGGACGGCCGGTGAGGTCCGCGTCGCGCAACCGGAGCAGGTCGAAGATCATGTACGTGACCGGGATGCTGGCCGCCAACCGGGCGGCCTTGGTCGCGTTGCGGACGTGCATCCGCTCGGCGAGGGCGGTGAACGACGGCTGACCGTCGGTGAAGAGCACCACCTCGCCGTCCAGCAACGCGTCGTCGACCTGCTCGGCCAACGGAATCAGTTCCGGGTACGCGGCGGTGACCTCGACGCCGGAGCGGGCGTACAGGTGCTGCCGGCCGGCGGAGATGTCGGCGAGCGCGCGGACCCCGTCCCACTTGAACTCGTACGCCCAGCCGGCACCGGCGGGGAGCTGCCCGGTCATCGCGAGCATCGGCTTCAACGGCGCGCCGGGCACCTCCTGACTGTAGTTGCGCACGGAAGCGCGTGCATCCGGTTCGATCGTTTGCGATTCTGGTCAGAGCCCCGGGAGAGGAGCGCGGGATGCGGGCCATCTGGAAGGGAGCGGTGTCGTTCGGGCTGGTCTCGATCGGGGTGAAGCTGTACTCCGCGACCGAGGAGAAGGACATCCGGTTCCACCAGGTGCACCGGGAGGACGGCGGCCGCATCCGCTACAGGCGCACCTGCCAGGTCTGCGGCGAGGAGGTCAGCTACGACGACATCGCCAAGGGGTACGACATCGGCGGCGGCGAGATGGTGATCCTCACCGACGAGGACTTCGCCGATCTGCCGCTGAGCACCTCGCACGCGATCGACGTGCTGGAGTTCGTCCCCGCGGACCAGGTAGACCCGATCCTCTACAACAAGTCGTACTTCCTGGAGCCGGAGGGCACTGCCGCCAAGCCGTACGTGCTGCTGCGCGACGCGCTCACCGACTCGGAGCGGGTGGCCGTCGTCAAGGTGGCGATCCGCCAGCGGGAGCAGCTCGCGACGCTCCGGGTCCACGAGGGCGTGCTGCTGCTGAACACCATGCTGTGGCCCGACGAGATCCGAAAGCCGGACTTCGGCTTCCTGGACGAGGACCTGAAGGTCCGGCCCCCGGAGCTGGCGATGGCCAGCTCGCTGATCGACTCGATGGCCGGCGACTTCCAGCCGGACTCGTTCACCGACGACTACCGGGCCGCGCTGCAGGAGGTCATCGACGCGAAGGTGGAGGGCCGCGAGGTCGTCCAGCCGGAGGAGGCCGAGGAGGCACCACCGGCAGCGGTGGACCTGATGGCCGCGCTGAAGGCGTCCGTGGACCGGGCCCGGGCCGCCCGGGGGGAGGCACCGGCCGGCGGCGCCGGCGAGCCGACGCCGATCTCCGCCGCGCGATCGGCGCAGCAGAAGGCGGCTGGGAAGAAGACCGCGCCGAAGAAGGCCGCCACCGGGAAGGCGGCCGAGAAGAAGACCGCGCCCAAGAGGGCCGCCGCCAGGAAGACGACCGCGAAGAAGGCCGAGCCGGCCGAGAAGGCGCCCGCCAAGAAAGCCGCCGCGAAGAAGGCCTCCCGCAAGACGGCCTGAGGTGCACGGACGCGGCGCTTCCCAGCCCGTGCGTAGCGGATGTTCCCCGTTGGCGCCAGCGGCCGCCGAGCTGCGGCTCGACCGGCAGGGCAAACCGCCGTTGGTGAGGATCGCCGCATTCGTGACGTTACCGGCGCCCGGCGGTGCTGGCCGGCTGACCGCAAGACGGACCGACGCCTGCACACCGGGGACTCGGGCGGGTACCGTGTGCGTCGGCCTTCCCCCCTCCGGCACGCGGTGCCGGCCACCACCTTCGAGCAGGGAGTCGACGCCGTGACGACGCAGAACCGGTCCCAGAAGTCGGAGCGGCGACTGGCCGCCCAGCTCGCCGCCCAGAAGGCGGCCGAGGCGAAGCGACGCCGACAGGCCTGGGCCGGCGGTCTCGGTGGGGTCGCCGTCGTGGCGGTGTTGATCACCGTTTTCGTGTTGGTCGGGCGGGGCGGGGAGGAGGCGGACCCGGCGGCGAGCACCCCCTCGGCGGGCACCCCCTCCGCCAGCGCCGGTGGCGCGGGCGCCCCGCTGCCGGAGGGGGCGGACCCGGCGCTGAACACCAAGCCCGTGGTCGAGGCCGGCACGGGCGAGCTGACGAAGCTGGCGGTGACGCCGCTGATCAAGGGCACCGGCCCCGAGGTGACGACCGGCCAGACGATCACCACCAACTACGTGGGCGTCTTCTACGCCGACGGCAAGGAGTTCGACTCCTCCTGGCAGCGGGGCGAGCCGGCGAGCTTCGCGATCGGCGTCGGACAGGTCATCCCGGGCTGGGACCAGGGTCTGGTCGGCGTGACCGTCGGCAGCCGGGTGCAGTTGGACATCCCCGCCGAGCTGGCGTATGGCACCGACTCGTCCGGCGGCCGGCCGAGCGGTCCGCTGCGCTTCGTCGTGGACGTCCTGGCCGCGCAGTGACCGACGGATCCGCACCCGGATGTCATCCGGGAGCGGTGCGGTTGCCCACAACCGGCTTTCGGGCCGTCACCCGCTGGCAGTAGGTTCGGCGTCATCCCGGGCGGCCCCGCCCGTGCCGGGATGACGCCGAAGCGGAGGTGCACGTGACGGACGACGATGCCGGGCGGATCCCACGCCGGTTGTGGACCCACTTCGAGCCGGTGCACGCGGTCACCTACTTCCATCCGCGTGCCCGCGCCGCGTACGAGGCGGCCGGGCTGCGCGGCTACTGGCGGGGTTACTTCGCCGGCCGGGCCGCTCCGCTCGGCGCGACGGACGCCGCACCGGTGGTCGCCGCGTTCTTCAACTTCGCCCCACACATGGTGGGCCGGGCCCTGCCGGCCGTCTGGGAGTTGGCCTCCCCGGAGGAGGCGTTGCGGGCTCGCCTCACCGGCGCGGTGCAGGCCCTCGCCGAGCTGACGTACGAGCTGCCCGAGTCGCATCTCACCGAGGCCGCCGAGCTGCTGGAGGCCGCCGCGGCCGAGGTCGAGGTGGCCGGCCGGGTGCTGGGGGCGGCGAACTCGGCGCTCCCCCGCGGCGAGTACCCGCTCGCCCGGCTCTGGCAGGCCGCTACCACGCTGCGCGAGCACCGCGGCGACGGGCACGTCGCGGCGTTGGTGGCCGCCGATCTCGACCCGGTGGAGACGCTGTCCTGGCGGGTCGCGGTGGGGATGCCGGCGGTCAACCTGCTGGGCCGGGGCTGGACCGACCAGCAGTGGACGGCGGCCCGGGGACGGTTGGTCGGGCGGGGCTGGCTCACTCCGGACGGCGAACCGACCGAGCAGGGTCGGGCCGAGTTCCGCGCGGTCGAGGACGCCACCGACAGCGCCGCCGCCCGCCCGTGGCGGGTGCTCGGTCCGGACCGCACCGAGCGGCTGTGCGAGCTGCTCGACCCGATCGCCCGCGCCAGCCACACCGTGATACCGCCGGACAGCCCGATCGGCCTACCGGCGCTCCAGGGCTGACCCGACCCCGGTCGGTCCGGCAGGATGGGGGCGTGGCGGATGCGGTGGTCTTCGACCTGGACGGCGTGATCGTGGACTCGGAGCCGGTCTGGGAGGACGTCCGGCGAGCCTACGTGGCGACGCACGGCGGCACGTGGCAGGCCGACACCCAGCGCCGACTGATGGGCATGAGCACCGGTGAGTGGTCCCGCTACCTGAGCCGGGAGCTGGGTGTCGACCGGACGGCCGAGCAGGTCGCCGCCGAGGTGGTCGAGGAGATGACCCGGCGGTACACGAAGCGCGTACCCGTGGTCGACGGCGCCGTCGAGGTCGTGCACCGGATGGCCGGGCGGTGGCCGCTCGGCCTGGCCAGTTCCTCCCCGACCCGGCTGATCGCGGCGGCGCTGGCGGCGACGGGCCTGACCGACGCGTTCGGCGCGACGCTGTCGACCGAGGAGACCTCGCACGGAAAGCCGGCGCCCGACGTGTACCTGGCGGTCGCCGAGCGGCTGGGCGTCGATCCGGCGCGCTGCGTCGCGGTCGAGGACTCCTCCAACGGTGTGCGCTCCGCGGCCGCCGCCGGGATGACGGTGGTGGCGGTGCCGCACGGGTCGTACCCGCTGGACCCGGCCGCGGAGCAACTCGCGGCGGCGGTGCTCGGGGAGATCGTGGAGCTGACGCCGGCGACGGTGGACCGGCTCGCCTGATCCTGATCCTCAGCGTCGACCGGCTCCGGCTCAGCCGGGGCAGACACCGCCGCTCGCCCATCCCTCCCGCCGACCACCTGGTTGTACGGTTTCCGGGTCGGTGGGATCGGTCGAGAGGGTCGGTGGGATCGGTCGAGGCACGTGGGGAACGGACCGCGGCATGACCGGGTGCCGGCCGGGTACGGCAGGCGTGCCGAGCGGGCACGCCGTGCTGCCGGTGGGTGAGGAGACGGGGATGAAGGCGATCGTGTACGAGCGCACCGGCGACGCCTCGGTGCTGCAGCTGGTCGACCGGCCCGTGCCGGAACCCGGCGCCGGTGAGGTGCTGGTCCGGGTGGCGGTGTCCGGGGTGAACCCGACGGACTGGAAGTCGCGACAGCAGTGGCCGCTGCCCGCCGGCTGGCAGACGCCCGGGCAGGACGGCGCGGGCGTGGTCGAGGCGGTCGGCGACGGCGTCGACCAGCACCTGGTCGGGGAGCGGGTCTGGCTCTGGGAGGCCGCCTGGCAGCGGCCGTGGGGGACGGCCGCCGAGTACACGGTCGTCCCGGTCCGCCAGGCGGTACGCCTCGGCGACGCCTCATTCGATCTCGGCGCCTGTCTGGGCATCCCGTTCCTGACCGCGCACCGCTGCCTGACCGCCGGCGAGTACCTGCCGGACGCGCTGCACGCCGGTGCGTTGAGCGACCACACCGTGCTGGTGCAGGGCGGGGCGGGCGCGGTCGGCAACGCGGCGATCCAACTCGCCCGCTGGGCCGACGCCTGCGTGGTCGCGACGGTGAGCAGCGCGGAGAAGGCGCAGCTCGCGGCGGCGGCCGGCGCCGACTTCGTGGTCAACTACCGCAAGCAGGACGTCGTCGAGGAAGTCCGCAAGATCGTGCCCGACGGGGTGCACGTGGTCGTCGAGGTCTCCGCGGCGCGCAACGCCGGCGCCGTTGTCCAGCTACTCCGGCCGGGCGGTGCGGTCTGTGTGTACGCCGACGACGGCGGCGCCGAGGTGGCCCTACCGGTCCGGCCCCTGATGGTATTGAACGCCCGTTGGCAGTTCGTGCTCGTCTACACCGAGCCGAAGGCGGCGAAGGCCCAGGCGGTCGCCGACGTGGCGGCGGCGGTCGCGCAGGGTGGCATCCGGGTCGGCGAGGAGGCGGGGCTCCCGCTGCACCACTACTCGCTGGCCGCGACTGCGGCGGCGCACCAGGCGGTGGAGAACGCCGCCGTCGGCAAGGTGCTGATCAGCGCCACCGACGACCGGTGATCCCGATCGACCTGAGTATGTTTCGTCATAGTCGGGGCATAGGCGAACAAGTTTCGCAAGAATGACGGTGCGGGTCACCCCGCGTGGAACGGGCGGCCCCGGCGCGGTGCGAACGCCGGGGCCGCTCTGGGGAGGGAGGCCGCGACAGCGCTCCTCCCCCGCGAGAGGCGACCGGCCGTCGGAGAACGTTACGGGGCCGTCAACGCGCGGACGTCCAGGTCGCCGTCGGCGTACCGGGACCGGACGACCTTCTTGTCGAACTTACCCACACTCGTCTTCGGCACGGCGTCGATCACCGCCCACCGCTCGGGCAGTTGCCAGCGGGCCACCGACGCGGCGAGGAAGTCCCGCAGCTCCGGCACATCGGCGGTCGCGCCCTCGCGGAGCACCACCGTCGCCAACGGGCGCTCGCCCCAGCGCTCGTCCGGTACGCCCACCACACAGGCCTCCACCACGTCCGGGTGGGCCATCAGCGCATTCTCCAACTCCACCGAGGAGATCCACTCCCCGCCGGACTTGATCACGTCCTTGGCCCGGTCGGTCAGGGTGATGTAGCCGTCCGGCGACAGGGTGCCGACGTCACCGGTACGCAGCCAACCGTCCCGGAACTTCTCCTCGTCCGGGCTCTCGTCGCCGACGTACCGCCCGGTGACCCACGGCCCGCGGACCTCCAGCTCACCCACGGATGTCCCGTCGGCGGGCAGCCGCTCGGCCAGCGGGCCGACGATCCGGGCCTCGACCGCGGCGGGGACCCGGCCCTGGGTGTAGCGGTACCGCCACGCCTGGGCACCGCCCGCGCCGGCCGGCGGACGGGCCACCGAGCCGAGCGGCGACGTCTCGGTCATCCCCCAGGCGTGGATCACCCGGATGCCGTGACGCTCCTCGAACGCGTGCATCAGCGCCGGTGGACAGGCCGACCCGCCGACGATCACCTCGGTCAGTGTGGAGGTGTCCACGTCGTTGCTGTCCAGGTGAGCGAGCAGGTCGTTCCAGATGGTCGGCACGGCACCGGCCAGCGTGGGCCGCTCGGCGGCGATCATCTCGGCGATCGGCGCCGCCTGGAGGAACCGGTCCGGCATGATCAGCGACGCGCCGGAGAGGAAGGCCGCGTAGGGCAGGCCCCACGACATGGCGTGAAACATCGGCACGATCGCCAACTCCCGGTCGTTCGGCCCGAGGCCGAACGACTCCGGCATGCAGATCTGCATCGAGTGCAGGTAGATCGAACGGTGCGAGTAGGCCACCCCCTTGGGGTGCCCGGTTGTCCCGGAGGTGTAGCAGAGGGCGGCGGCGTCCCGCTCGTCCACCTCCGGCCAGTCGTAGTGGTCCGATCGATCCGCCAAGAGGGCATCCCAGTGGTGCACGGCGATCCGGTCCCCGGCCGCCGCCACGAGCGGGGCAGGATCGCCGCCGCCGACCACCACCACGTGCCGCACGGTGGTCATGTCGCCGATCACCCTCGCCAGCAGTGGGATCAGCGTCGTGTCGACCAGCACCACCCGGTCCTCGGCGTGGTTGGCGATGTAGGCGACCTGGTCGGGAAAGAGACGGATGTTGAGGGTGTGCAGCACCGCGCCCATGCTGGGCACAGCGAAGTACGCCACCAGGTGCTCGTTGTTGTTCCACAGGAAGGTGGCGACGCGGTCGTCGCCGGTCACGCCGCACTCGTCGCGCAGTGCGTGCGCCAGCCGGGCGGCAGCCCGCCCCACCTCGGCGTACGTCATCCGGCGGGGCTCGGCACCGGTCCAGGTGACCACCTCGGCCGTGCCGTGCACGCTGGAGCCGTGGTCGAGGATCCGGGAGACCTGGAGGGGGGCGTCCATCATCGTGCTACGCATGGGCAACAAGCTAGTGTCGGCGGTCACAACTTGGGAAGCCCCGATCTCGGGACCACCCCGACGAAGGTGCGTAGATTGTCCGGGGTGAGCATCTCCTGGGCAGAATCGTACGTCGGACAACTGCGCGCCATCGCCGGCAACCGGACGTTGATGTTCGTTGGCGCCCGAGCGGTTGTCCGCGACAACGTCGGCCGCATCCTGCTGATCCAGCGCTCCGACAACGGCCAGTGGGCCATGCCGGCCGGGGCGATGGAGCTGGGCGAGTCGATCGCCGACTGCGCCGTCCGGGAGGTCCGCGAGGAAACCGGCCTGCGGGCGCTGCGAGTCAGCGCGTTCGCCCTCTACACCGGCCCGGACCGAACCCACACCAACATGTACGGGCACACGTACCAGATCTTCACCACCGCCTTCCGGATCGAGGAGTGGGACGGCGAACTGGCCCGGGTCACCGACGAGACCCTCGACGCCGGCTTCTTCGACCGCACCCGCCTGCCGGGCCCGCTGTCGGCCAGCGTCCCGGAGACCCTGGCCGACCTGGACGTCTTCGAGCAGACCAACCGCCTGATCCTCAAGTAGGACGCCCTGATCCTCAAGCAGGACGCCCCGCACGACGTCGGCCTCGACCAGTGTCCACCCGGCGGTCGCCACTCCCCGACACCCCAGGTTTGATCCGACTGGCCGGGGGGACCCGGCAGGGCATGGCAGCAGCAGCGGAACAGCGCCGGCTCGCCGCCGTGGTCGAGAGCTGGCTCGGGCGCGCCGTCCTGGTCGTCGGGGACGCGCTGCTCGACGAGTGGCGGTTCGCCGAGTCCGACCGGCTCTGCCGGGAGGCACCCGCCCCGGTCCTCACCCTGCGGCGGCGGATCTCCGCGGCCGGCGGCGCGGCGAACACCGCCGTGAACATCGCCGCGCTCGGCGGCCGGGCCGCGCTGGTCGCACCGGTCGGCGCGGACGTGGCCGGGGACGAGCTGCACGACTGCCTGGACCGGGCCGGAGTGTGGGACCGCACGGTCAACCAGCCGGTCCGCGCCACGCCCGTCAAACGGCGCATGCTGGCCGGCAACCAGATCCTCCTGCGGGAGGACTCCGGCGCCCCCGACGACGCCCTCGACGACGACGGGATCGCTGGCCTGCTCACCGCGCTGGACAGCGCCACCGAGGAGCTGCGGGCGGCTGCCGACGGGACGGCGCCGACCCTGGTGGTCTGCGACTACGCCCTGGGGGCGCTGCCCACGCCGGTCCGCGCCTGGCTGGTCGCCAACCGGGAGCGGTACGCGACCGTCGCCCTGGACGCGCACGACCTCGCCGACTGGCGGGGCCTCGCCCCAACGGTGGTGACCCCGAGTTTCGCCGAGGCGGCCCGGCTGCTCGCCCGGACCATCGCCCGGCCGGCCGCCAACGCCCTACACCTGGACCACCCGGACGGCGACCCGTCCGACGGCCCGTCCGAGCTGACCGTAGGCGTGTCCCCGGGCGACGGCTCGTCCGCCCGGCTCGGGCCGACCGGCGAGCCAGGCCCGGCCGAGGACCGGGTAGCGATGACCGGGGACGGGCTCAGCGTCACCGGCACCGGCGTCACCGTGAACGCCACGGCCGGTGCGGGCGTGGACCGCGCGAAGCTCGCCGAGTCCCGCCTGGCCGAGCTGCGGGCACACACCGGGGCCGACGTCGTGGCGGTGACGCTGGACACCGACGGTGCGGTGGTCGGCGGGCCGGACGGGGAGCGACGCCGCAGCCACAGCACCCCGGTACCGGCGAGTCACGCGGTCGGGGCCGGAGACGCGTACCTGGCGGCCATGACGCTCGCCCTGGCCGCCGACGCGCCGCTGCCCACCGCCGCGCAGCTGGCCCAACTCGCGGCCACCGTCACCGTCTCGGATACCGGCACCTGCGTGTGTCGGCGGAAGGATCTCCTCGCCGCGCTCGACTCCCCCGCCGACGCCGCCGGCCAACCGACCCTGGTCGCGGCCGACGGACTGGCGGCGATCGTCACCGAGCACCGGCGGGCTGGCCGCTCGGTGGTCTTCACCAACGGCTGCTTCGACGTGCTGCACCGGGGGCACGTCAGGTACCTGGAGCAGGCCCGCGCCCTCGGCGACCTGCTGGTGGTGGCGGTCAACTCCGACGGCAGCGTCCGCCGGCTCAAGGGAACCGACCGGCCGGTGAACCCGGTCGAGGACCGGGTGGCCCTGTTGGCGGCGCTGACCTGCGTGGACCACGTGGTCGTCTTCGAGGAGGACTCGCCGGCCCGGCTCATCGAGACCGTTCGCCCGGACGTCTACGTCAAGGGTGGCGACTACCCACCGGAGATGGTGCCGGAGGCGCCGCTGGTACGCCGGCTCGGCGGTCAGGTCCGCACGCTCGGGTACGTACCGGACCGGTCCACGTCGGCGATCATCGACCGGATTCGCGCCCAGGGCACCACGTCGCCGGTGGCGGGTCAGGCGTGAACCGACCGCTCGACCTCGGCACCTGCGACCAGTTCCGCGCCGCGCGGCACCTCGACGTGCTGATCCCGACCCGGAACCGGCCCGCCGAACTGGCGGTCACCCTGTCCGGGCTGGCCGCCCAGGAGGGGGTGGGTGGCTTCGGGGTGGTGGTCAGCGACCAGTCCGACGGGGAGCCCGCGTACGCGCACCCCGCGGCAGCCACCATGGTCCGGGCACTGCGCCACCGGGGGCACCCGGTGCTGCTGACCCGACGGTTGCCGCGGCGCGGGTTGGCCGAGCACCGCGCCTCGCTCCTGGCCGCCTCCGCCGGCCGGTACGTGCTCTGCCTCGACGACGACGTGTGGCTGGAGCCGGGATCGCTGCGCCGACTGGTCACCGCGATCGAGGAGTTGGGCTGCGGGTTCGTCGGCAACGCGGTGCACGGCCTGTCCTACCTCGACGACGTCCGACCGGAGACGCACCGGCACTACGAGGAGTGGGACGGGCCGCCGGTGCCGGAGCGGGTCCGCCCGGGAACTCCGCAGTGGCAGCGCGCGGCCATCCACCCGGCGGCGAACCTGCTGCACGTCACCGAGAAGCTGGGCCTGCCGCCGGGGACGTGGCGGGCTTACAAGGTCTCCTGGATCGGCGGTTGCGTGCTCTACGACCGGGCGAAACTGGTCGACGCGGGCGGCTTCGAGTTCTGGCGTCGGGTGCGGGAGAAACACCAGGGCGAGGATGTGGCGGCCCAGTTGGCCGTGCTGGCGCGGCACGGCGGCGCCGGCGTCCTGCCCAGCGGGGCGTACCACCTGGAGTCACCGACCACGGTGACCGAGCGCGAGGTGGAGGCGTGGGAGGTGCTCCTCGCCGAGGATGACCTCCCGCAGCCGGCGTGAGGTGTCGCCAGGGGTCCTTGCGCGCCGGCGACGTCAGGAACGCCCGCCGTTCACCGCCAGCAGCTCGCGGGCGGCCTCGAGCACCTCGATCGCGGGAACGTCGGTGACGAAGGAGTCACGGTGCGGGCAGTCGCCGTCGCCGGGGCGGTGCGGGTAGATGCCGGGGACACAGTCGACGCCGCAGACCGGGCAGTGCACCGTCCACGAGCTGATCGGGCGGTGCCGGGCCCGGAGCGGGTTCGCCGTGTTGATGAGGTTACCCACCCAGAAGACGCCGACCGTGGCGGTGCCCACCGCCGCGGCCAGGTGCAGCGGACCGGTGTCGTTGGCGACCACCAGTGCGCAGCCCGCGTAGCAGCCGACCAGCCCACCGAGGCTGAGCGTGCCGACCTGGGGGCGCACCGGCACCCCGGCCGCCGCTACCACCCGCTCCACCACCGCCTGCTCGCCGGTAGTGCCGGTGACCAGCACCTCGCACCCGTCGCCGTGCAGCTCCCGGGCCACCTCCGCGAAGCGGTCCGCCGGCCAGCGCCGCCGGGTGTCGGTGGCGCCCGGGTGCAGCGCGACCCGGGGCCGCCGCGGCGGGCCGAGGATCTCCGCCGCCTCCGCCCGGTCGGCGTCGGTGACGGCCAGGGTCGGGACGACGGTGGTGGCCGGGGCGCCCACCAGCGCCGCCACCTCCAGGTAGCGGATCACTTCGTGCTGGTAGTAGACGTATCGCAGCCAGCGGTCCAGCGGCGGCGCGTCCGCCGCGCGCAGGCCCGCCGTCAGCCGGGCGCCGAGGCCCGCGACGACCGGGTTGGAGTTGGCGCCGCCGCCGTGTAACTGCAACGCCAGGTCGAAGCGTTCCTCGCGGGCCGCGCCGAGGAAGTCCACCATCGTCGACTCCGGCTGCTCGCCGGGCTCCGGTTCCCGGATCCCGGGCGCCGGCGGCACCACCAGGAGCCGGTCCACCGGGCCGGGCCGGTCGCGCCAGAGCTTCGCGTGCCACGGCGCGCCGAGCAGCACGATCTCCGCCCGGGGGTACGCGGCCCGGAGCGCGTCCAACGCCGGCAGGATGAAGATGAAGTCGCCGAGCGCGTTGGCGCGCAGCACCGCGATCCGCTCGGCGTCGGGGACGCGCCCGGTGGCCGGGCCGAGCAGATTCGGGGCGTCCATGTGACTCCTATGGCCGGTCGATCCCGCCGACGGCGGTGTCGGGGTGGTGCAACTCCCGGTCGGCCGCCGGGTCGACCGGCAGCGGCGTGCCGCCGGCGGGTCCACGCCTGCCGGTGCGGCCGACGGTGATGGTGCGGGGCACGGGTCGCGCCGCCCGGGGCAGCCGGATCCGGAGCAGCCCGTGGTCCATCACCGCGTCCACCGCATTCGGGTCCGCCCGCGACGGCAGGTCCACCCGATACTCGAAGCCTCGGGTCTCGAAGCCACCCGGGATCCCGTGGTCCGCATTGACCTCGGCCTCCGACCGGGCCCGTACGCACAGCTCGCGGTCGTTCAGCTCGACCGCCACCTCCTCGGGTGCGACGCCCGGCAGGCGCACGACGACCTCCCAGCCGTCGGCGATTTCGGTCAGCTCCAGGTCGGGCGAGCCGGAGCGGCCGCCGACCAGCCGGCCCAGCTCGGCGCGCAGCGATTGCAGCTCGCCCATCGGGTTCCAGCCCTGCTGCCGACCGTGCCCGCCCCGACCGAAGCCGCCGCCGCTGTGGTCAGTCACTACACCTCTCCGATCCGCTGGGTCGCCGTCGGGGACCGCAGCGAGCTGGGCGCGTCCAGGTCGGCGTCACGGTCGATGCCGACTCCGAGCCGGTCCACCAGTTCACCACCGAGCCAGGCGCTGACGCCGAGGATGGCCAGGGCGACGACCTCGATCGCGATGAGCGCACCGCCGGCGGCCCGGGAGTCGGCGTTGAGCCGGACCACCCAGACCGCGGCGAAGAGCAGGATCACCGCCACGTTCGCGGCGGCGTGGCTGAGCGCCACCCGCTTCGCGCGGGTGCCGGTGGGGATGGCCAGCAGGTCGAACGTCCCGGCCACCGCGGCCAGCAGGCCACCGACGAGCCCGACGCTGACGTTCCAGTACGCGACCTCGCCGAGGAAGTCCGGACCGCCGACGGTGTCGACGATGTCGAACAGCACCGCGGTCACGAGCAGGGCGACCGGGAACGTCACCAGCATCGGGTGAACGGGGTGGCCGAGCACCTTGAGTCGGCTCTCCATGACCGGGCCTCCTGCTCGGGTCCTGCCGGCGCGGCTGTACCCCCGACTCCGGCGGGCAAACCTCGCCCCTGGTGGACCCGCCTCTAGGCTGTCGGGTGGCGGCGTGCCGCCACCCGGGTCAACGGATGGGGGAGGGTCACGTTACGGCGGAGATCAGCATCCGCCGGGTCACGCGCCGCTTCGGGTGTGGGCGACTCCCGACCTCACGGTGATGGGGTGCAACGCGTCCGGCCACCGCCGGCACAGGCCGACGGTGGCCGGGCCACCAGCTAGACGATCTATTCCGAGGGATCAGTGGTCGTAGGCGATGAGGGAGCGCATGACGGGTTGGCCGGTGGTCCAGTTGTGCCAGATCGCGGCGGTCATGGCGAGGATGCGTTGTGCGACGCGTACGAGTACGCCGGTGCCGGTACGGCCGCCGTGTCGTTCGAGGTCGAGTTGACCTTTGAGGGTTTGGTTGACGGACTCGATGTTCTGTCGCACAGCGCGCAGCAGTGTCCGTCCGGGGCGTGGCTTCTCGGTGCGGTAGGCGGGGCGGATCATGGTGACGCCGCGTTCGGTGAGCTGTCGTTCGGTGGCGGCGTCGCGGTAGCCCTTGTCCACGACCAGGATCAGCCCGTCGGGGTGGGTCAACAGGCCGGTGTCCAGGTCGAACAGGTCCATGAGTGCTTCGCGTTCGTCGGTCTTGGCGGTGGTCAGGGCGAATGCCACGGGCAGTCCGTGCACGGTGGTGACCAGGTGCAGACGCAGGCCCCAGAAGCGACGCGAGTGCGAGGCGCAGTAGCCGTAGGTGGCCCACCCGGCCAGATCAGAGCGTGTGACGGTCTCGCGGGAGCGTCCGCATTCCACCGGGGTGGAGTCGGCGATGCGCACCGGGTGCTGCCACAGGTCGGTGTCCAGGGCCAGGACCCGGATCAGGTGGGTGATCTGCGTGCCGAGTGTCCGTAGCCGCTTGTTGTACCCGGGCTGTTTCGGGATGTAGGGGAACAGGTGGGTCAGGTTCATGCGGGCGTGACGGATCCAGCGGGCTTCTTTGTGGTAGCCGAGCAGGGCTTGCAGCACCGCGAGGGTGATCAGTTCGGCGTCGGTGATCTTCGGGGCGATCCCGACCGCGGGTCGCCACCGGGTGAGCTGGGGCGACGACTTCAACACGTCGTCGATCTTCACGTACAGTGCGGTGGCGAGGGTGTCCCGATCGACGTGCACGTGGCCTCCATGGTCATCGTTGCTTCGCAACTTCGATCATGGACGCCCTCGCCTCCCTTCACTACCCCGTACCCCTTGGAATAGATCGTCTAGGGGACTGGTGTGCACTCCTGCCCTAGCGCCTTCTTTTCTGCCTCGCTGATGGGCGCGGAGTAGGTAAAGAAATCGGCCAATCGCCTGCTCTCCACCGTCATGTCAACGTTCTTGACGGCGAGGTCTCTGCGCTTCTCGCGCTCAATGTAGATCGTTCCCTTGTAGTTCGCTCTACTCGGCGCGACGGTCGCCCAGCCCCGGTAGCACGGAAGGATCCACTGGTTGTACCCCCAGGTCTCCGTACTCGTGTGAGTATTGGTCTTCGAGTAACCGATCGAGAAGCTGCCGTCCCCTCCGTTTCCTGCCGCCTTGATGGAGAAGTTGAACGAGACGTTGTGCGACACCGAGTAGCCGAGAGCGATTGAGTAGACAGCCACCTGCCTGTCGTTGGAGAAGTTGTAGTGGCTACCGGAGAGCAGTTCCTGCTTAGCTCGCGGGAGCGGGGTGAACGTGCCCTCAAACTTGATTGCACAGTTGTCGGCCTTGCGGGGATTCGACTTGGCCTGAATCTTCTCGCAATTCAACACCTTGTTCTCAAAAAAATTCTTCTGGCGCTTCGTCCACGTATTGGCGTCGTACTCCTTTGTCTTTGCGTAGGCCGGCGTGGCTCCGAAAGCCAACGCGACGCCAACTGCGGCGGACACCGCAGCCACTTTGCCCATGATCCGCACGACTACCCCCTCGGTAATCCAAAGATGATTCATACGTTGCCGGCCGAGCTCCGCGACAGCAAGGCTATGCACCACATGGCTCTGTGTCAATGAAAATTCATTTCCTTATCGGTAACTAAGGACAATCAGAGTGGCGAGTGTTTACCTGTTCGAGATATACACTCGGCAACTATTGCTCACCCCCGGCAACTCAATCGACACCGTTAGTTCGCATCCCCTCGCCGAATCCGCCCGGCACAACCACCGCACGCCACCCGACAGGGCCCCCGAGTTCTAGGGTTTCCGCTGGTCACGACCGATATGGAGGCCACTCTGGAAGGCGACTGGCCCGGCTGGCGACGCGGACGGCGTAGGCGTCGCCGCCAGCGCGCTGACAGCCGATGACGATGTCGCAGGCAGTGACGATGAAGGGCGATTTCAGTGTCGGTGCGGGCTTGCTGACGGCCTCGGGCCAGTCCGCTCCGCACCCACCTGGTCAGCCCACCTTCGGGGTGGCTCGTCCGATGATCGCGGCGAGGTCGACGCCGCCCGGCAGCGTCCCGTACGCGTAGCCGTGCTCGCCGCCCAGCCGGGACGCGCAGAAGGCGTCGGCGACGGCCGGGTGGCCGTGCCGCACCAGCAACGAACCCTGCAGAACGAGGGCAAGCCGCTCCACCGTCCGCCGGGCCCGCAGCTCCACCGCGGACTCCTCGGCCAGGTCGCCGCGCAGCCGCCGCACGGCCGCGTCCAGCCGGGGGTCGGCGCCGGCGGCGGTGGCCACCTCGGCCTCGAACGCGGCCAGCACCTGCGGCTCCCGGGTCAGGGCGCGCAGTACGTCCAGCGCCGCCACGTTGCCCGACCCCTCCCAGATCCCGTTGAGCGGCGACTCGCGGAACAGCCGCGGCATCCCCGACTCCTCCACGTACCCGTTGCCCCCCAGGCATTCCAGGGCCTCGGCGGCGTGTCCGGGCCAGCGCTTGCAGACCCAGTACTTGCCGACCGCGACGGCCAGCCGCTTGAACGCGGTCTCGTCGGCGTCGCCCCGCGCCGAGCGGTCCGTCGCCCCGGCCAGTCGCAGCATGAGGATGGTCGCCGCCTCGGACTCCACCGCCAGGTCCGCCAGCACGTTACGCATCAGCGGCTGGTCGACCAGGTAACGGCCGAAGGCCTGCCGGTGCGCCGCGTGGTGGACCGCGGTGAGCACACCCTGGCGCATCCCCGCCGCCGCGCCGATCAGGCAGTCGAGCCGGGTCAGGTTGACCATGTCGATGATCGTGCGGACGCCCCGGCCCTCGTCACCGACCCGCCAGGCCACCGCGTGCTCGTACTCGATTTCGGACGAGGCGTTCGAGCGGTTGCCGAGCTTGTCCTTCAGGCGCATCAGGTGCATCGGGTTGCGGGTGTCGTCCGGCAGCACGCGGGGAACCAGGAAGCAGGTGAGCCCGCCGGGGGCCTGGGCGAGAGTGAGGAACACGTCGCACATCGGTGCCGAGGTGAACCACTTGTGCCCCACGAGCCGGTAGCTGCCGTCCGGCTCGGGCCGCGCGGTGGTGGTGTTGGCGCGGACGTCCGAGCCACCCTGCTTCTCGGTCATCGACATGCCCGCCAGCAGTCCCCGCTTGCCCAGCGGCGCCCGCAGCCCGGGGTCGTACACCGGGGCGGTCAGTAGCGGCTCGTACCGGGCGGCCAGCTCCGGGGCGTGCCGCAGCGCCGGCACCACCGCGTACGTCATCGAGATCGGGCAGCCGTGACCGGCGTCGGGTCGCCAGGTGTAGAACTTCGCGGCACGGGCGACGTGTGCGCCGGCCCGGTCGTCGGCCCACGGCGCGGCGTGCAGGCCGTGGGTAACCGCCGCCCGCATCAGCTCGTGCCAGGACGGGTGGAACTCCACCTCGTCCACCCGGTGGCCGTAGCGGTCGTGGGTACGCAGCACCGGCGGGTGCTCGTTGGCCAACCGGCCATGCTCGGTCGCCTCGGGACCGCCGCCGAGGCGACCGAGGTCGTGCAGCTCTCCGGCCGCCCAGCCGGCGCCCTCCCGCGCCAGCCCCTCCAGCAGCGCCGGATCGTCCGCCGCGTCGTAGCCGATCAGCGGCGGCACCTGGTTGAACACCTCGTGTGTGGTCACGGTGACACTCCCAACGCGCGGTGGATGAATCTGGTCAGTCCGGGGATGGTGTCGGGGCCGGCGATCCCGGCGGCGAGCGGGCCGACCATGGCCTCGGCGAGGGCACCGACCACGGCGGTCGCGGTCAGCTCCGGATCCTGCGGGGGCAGTTCACCGGCTTCCACTCCCCGCGCAACGTAGCCGGCGATCAAGTCGGCGTGAGCGCGGCGGAAGATCAGCCGCTGCGCGTCAACCGCCGGGTCCACGGGCTCGGCGAGCAGCGCGTACGCCAGGCGCGGCGACTGCAACGCCCGCCCCGCGAAGGTGGCCACGACCGCCGCCAGTTGGGATACCGCCGTGCTCTCCCGCGCGGCGGCGCGGGAGACCGCGTCGATCTCGCGCTGTGCCGCCACCCGGAAGACCTCGGCGAACAGGTCCGCCTTGGCCGGGAAGTGACGGTAGACGCTGCCGGTGGCGATGCCCGCCCGCTCGGCGATGGCGGCGACGGTGCAGCCGGCGTAACCGTGCTCGGCCATGGTTTTCAGGGCCGCCGCGATCGTCCGCTCGCGCGACGCGTTGAGCCGGGCCTTGACCCGCTCGGTCGTCCGGTACGCCACGCAAGGATTGAACCATCATTCACTTCTTGTCGACAAGGACAGCCGTCGCCGGCGCCCCGCCCACGCTGACCGCCCGACCCCGCAGTAGCTTGCTAGCTTGCGTAGGTGTCGTACAGGGCATTTCGGAAGACCCGCTTCGGGTCCATCCGTGACTTGGCCGCCATGGCGGCGTCCCAGCCAGGGTAGGCGCGACGCAGCTGGTCGCGCGTGGCGTGCAGCCGGTACGGCAGGTAGAACGAGCCGTTCACGTCCAGCACGGCATCGATCAGCGCGCGCGTCAGGGTACGCATCCGCGCGTCCGCCTCGGTCGTGCGTTGCTGCCGGAAGTTCATCACCACCCCGAACATGTCCTCCCGGGCATACGCGAGGGCGCTGCGGGTGTCCCGGCGGACGTCGCGGACGGTGACGTTGAGCACGTTCTCATCCGACCGTTGGATGATCTCCCGGGCTGCCGCGACGAACGTCGCCAACGCCGGGTGCGGCACGAAGTACTCGTGCAGGATGTCGCACGTCTCCACTGACTGGTCGGCGAAAACCGCAACGGGCTCGTCCTGGATACTGCTGCGGCTCAACGGGTTGGCCAGCCAGGGGCCGACCTCGCGTTCGAAGCCCCACCGGACCATCTTGCCCAGGTCGCTGCCGGCCGAGTTACGGAAGACCGCACGCTGCAACTCCCGTGAGGCCAGACTACCGGCCAGGGGGAGCACCTCGCCGCGCGTGCCCGGGTCGGCGACGAACCGGACGATGATCGCCTCCTCGAGGAAGCTGCGTGGGGCGACCGACAGCCGGCCATACGCCAGCTCGGTGTCTGCGCCGGAGACGAGCCGGAGGAACGCCTCCGTGTAGTCGGCGGTGCGGACCGGATCGAAGTACGGCGTGCAGCGCACATCGGGCCACACCTCGAGATCCGCCTCGAGGATCACGCCGAACAGGCCGTAGCCGCCCAGCACGAGGCTGAACAGCTCGGTGTTCTCCGCCGGCCCGCAGCTGACGATCTCTCCGGTTGCGGTGAGCAGGCGCAGACCGCGGACCGTCGCGGCGATCGGCGGGTGGTTGGCGTGCCAGCCGTGACAGTTCACGCTGAGCGACCCGCCCACCGAAAAGTCATGGTTCGCCTGCATGACCTTGGGCGAGAACCCGGCGGCGTTGAGCACCGGGATCAGCTCCCGCCAGGTAACGCCGGCGCCCACGCGAACCACGCCCGCTGCGCTGTCCAGCGCGATGGTGTTCAGCGGCCGAGTGTCGAGCACCCAGCCGCCAGTCAGCATGCTCTGCCCCCCCATCGAATGCCGCACGCCCGCGACGGCCAGGGCCGGGTCGGCGCCGCTGGCAATGCGGTGGAGCAGCGGCGTGACTACCCGCGCGGTACCTTCAGCGCTGGATGCGGCGTACAGAACGCCGCGCACCCTGGTCGGGTTGATCCGGCTGGCGTCGTCGAGAACCGGCCCCGGGGGCACCGGGGGCGGGATCGCGCCCTCGGCGACCCAGTTGGCGACGGCCCGGGTCACGAGGCTGCCCAGTGCGAGTAGGCCGGCCGCGGCCGCGCCGTGGGTCAGCACCTGCCGCCATGTCGGCCGCCATGCCATGCCGCCCTCCTCACCCCGGTTGCCTGTACGGATGGCCGCGCCGGTTCATATGTAGCAGCTAGGACGGGCCGGTGACCTGAGCACGGCGAGAATTCGAACGGTACCGGTAGGGCGCCGGCAGCGATCCCACCTTCGTGGAACAAGCCTCGCATTGCACCCGCAGATCCGAGCACCTAGGGTGGTTGGGTGACTACCGCCATCCTGGTCCCCGGACCGGGTTACCCAAACCAGGATCCGAGCGGGGTCACCCGACCCAGGGTCCGAGCGGGGTTACCCGACCCAGGGTCCGAGCGGGGTTACCCGACCCAGGGTCCGAGCGGGGTTACCCGACCCAGTATCCACGCAGGGCTACCCGACCCGGCGTCCGTCGTTCGACGTGGTCGAAGCTGCGATGGCGGCTTGAATCGGCGGCGTTGAGCACCTGAGGTGGAGCTTGCCTCCTGGCTCGGCCAGCCCGGTCGAGGCCGCCGCAGCCAGGGCCACCGCAGCCAGGGCCCGCGAGGTTCGCCGCCCGATGGCCGAGGCCGTCGGCCCGGCCACGCCGCACGGTGTCGACCAGATCGGGCGGACGCCGGGAACAGCGGTGCCGGCGGGACGCTTCGCCGACCACCGCCTGATCCGCATCCGGTCTACCAGCGCGGCGAGGAGGCGGCACCGCTCGCGGGGGCCGAACCGTGACGCGCAGCGTGGATCGGTTGCGCCACAAGGGGAACGTGTCGGTCTCCCGTCAGTCCGCGGCCCCTCGGGCAGCGGCAGGAGACACTTCTGCGAGGCCTGGCCAGACCGCCGCCGAGGCCGGCGTGACCGTCGCCTGGTGCACCGTCGACGACCTCGGCATCAAGGTCCGCCGCCCCGTCGACCGGTTCCCGCGCCGGGCCCACGTCGTCGTGACCTGCGGCGACGGCCATCGATTCGATCGACCTTCCACGGAGTGAGGAGTCAAGGCCCTGCACGAATCCGAGCGCCACCACGCGGCGGGACACGCATCTGGCCGGCGTTGGCAAGCAGCCGGGACCGCCAGGAGGGAGAGCTACTGGCCGCCTACGCCGAGTTTCGAATCGGCCGTTGACACGCGGGTGAGCGGGTCAGCGACCGATCGGTGACGTCACCAGCGCGTTGCGCATCACCGCGCGACGGATCTGCACAAGTCTCTGGGGAGGGATACCATGAACAAGGCTGCACTCGGGTTACACGCCACAACTGTGGCTGCCCGCGCCCCTGGCCATCACCGTGTGTCAGTGGGCTCCGGGGAAACCGATCTGCACCGCCTGCGCCAGCTTCCGGGTCGGCGGGAGACGGTTTCGCCCGTCACCCACAACCGGGACACGGAGAATCCGGTACGGCTCCACGCACTCCGGTTGCGGAAGGTACGCGGCCGGGAAGAGCAGTTGGAGCAGATCAGCACGAACCTGCAGAGGGTAGCCGCCGTCCGACAGAGCAGGGTCCTCATGGTGACGGCAGCATCCGGCAGCGGCAAGACCCGCCTCCTGATCGAGGCCGCCAACATCGCCGACGACATGAGCTTCGCCGTCGTCAATGGCGTCGCGGCCGGTGAAAACGCCGTGCCGGGGGCGGCGCAGGTGGCTACCGGCGCTCAGCTGCCCACGCCGGGCATCGTCGCCAACGGAGTTCACAGCCCGAGGGTGACGTCCACGGTCGAGACAGCGCGGGCGCGGTTACGCCACGCCGCGCAACACATCCCCACCATCGTCACGCTCGACGACCTGCACCTGGCCGATCCTTCCACGCTGATGGCGTTGTGCGACCTCATCCTGGCCCACGAGGGTCGACCGGTTGTCTGGCTGCTGGCCTTCACCTCGCCAGCGGGCGCCGCGCCTTCGGAGCCGATGACGACCTGCCTGAGCAGGCTTCGGGGCAGGGTCGCCGTAGAGCCGATCCTGCGGCTGAGTCCGCTCACGGGCGAAGCGTTGGCGCACCTGGTAGCCGACCACACCGGAGCCGTCCCCGACCCAGCGGTCCTCGCCCTGGTGGAAAGCGTCAACGATTCGCCCTGCGCGGTCATCGAGCTGGTACGCGGGCTGATGGAGGATGGCGACATATGCACTGTCGACGGCACCTCGCGGTTGACTCCCGGATCACCCGGCAGCGCCCCCACCGGGACCGCCGTGGGTGTGCCCGCGCCGGTGCCAAAACGCCTTTCCCTGATGATCGAGGAGAGTCTTCTGCAACTCTCCGCCCCCACCGTCAAGTCTCTCCGGCTGGCCGCCGTGCTCGGATCGCCGTTTGCACCGGAGGACCTGTCGGCCATGCTCGACGAGTCGCCTGCTGGCCTGCTGACGGCGGTGCACGAGGCGGTGGAACGCGGGGTTCTGGTCTGTCGTGAGGAGCATCGGCTCGCGTTCCGCACCGAGCCGATCTGGCGGGTACTACTCGACTCCGTGCCCCCACCGGTACGCGCGCTGCTGCGCCGGCAGGCGGCGGAGACCCTGCTGTCGCATCCTGACGGCGTCGAACGCGCCGCCCTCCAACTGGCGCACGTAGCCCAGCCCCATGATGCCAAGGAACTCGATGTCATCGCCGAGGGAGCCCGACGGCTGGTAGCCACCGATCCCGCAACCGCGGCGTCGCTGGCGACCCGCGGCATGGAACTGCTGGGCCCCGGACGGGTCGAGCGCACGCGCCTTGCGAACACCGCGGTGAAAGCACTCACCACGGTGGGTAACCTGGACGAGGCGGTCACCGTGGCCAGGGACGCGATCGATGAGGCCGCGAGTCTGGCAGGCGCTGCGTCGGTGGCACCCGCCGGGGACATCGCCGCCCTGCAGGCGTCGATGTCGACCGCGTTGCTGCTGCGGGGCGACGCGCTGGCGGCCCGCCGAGCCACAGAGGACGCGCTGGCGAGGCAGGAAGGCGGATTCCAGCCCGGCGAGGCCCTCGTCACCCACCTCGCCGCGTCCTACCTGACCGGGGACAGCATGGCAGTCGGACGAGTGCGGGCGATCCTCAACGGACCGGACCTTCATGACGGGGCTGTGCGAGTAGCCGCCATGACTGTCCATGCGTTGGACCGGTGGCGAGACGGCCAGGTGGGCGACGCGGTGGCGGCGCTGCGTGACGCCGTCGCGCTCAACCAGGTTGGTGACGGCGTTCAGGTCCTCGATCCGCGCTGGTTCCTGGCCTTCGCCCTGACCAGAATTGACGAATACGAGGAGGCGGAGGCGGTGGTTCACGGGTATGCCCAGACAACAGCCTCGACTGCGAGGACCCCGGCCGCCGCGGTCGGGGCTGCGCTCAGGGCCCCCCTGAGCCTTGTTCGCGGGCGGCTGGACGAGGCCGAGGAGGCGGCGCGGGCCGGCACGGGGCAAGACGGCCGGTACGTGCCGATTCTCGCTCCACAGGCGTGGCTGGTGCTGGCCCACGTCGCATTGCGCCGTGGAGCGCCGAACCACGCCGAAGATCACTTGAACGCCTTGGCGAGGAAGTGCCCGCAGGACGCCTCCAATCCCTGGCGGGCGGCCCGCCTCCTCCTGCAGGCGCAGCTGGCCGAGGCCCAGGCGGGCCCCACGGCGGCGGTCGAGGTGTTGGCTGAGATCGGGACGCAGGCCGTTACCCCGTGCGAGATCGTCCTGGAGGACCCGGCGGCCGCGGCCTGGTGGGTCCGCTGCGCGCTCGCGGCTGACCGGCCGGATATCGCCCGAGCGGTGGTTGACACGACCGAGTCCCTCAGCGCGCGCAACCCACGCGTTCCCGCGGTGCTCGGCGCGGCCGTGCATGCCCGCGCGCTCGCCGAAGCAGACGCGGACGCCCTGGCCGAGGCGGGCAGACTGCACCGAAACCCGTGGGCTCAGGCCACAGCCGCCGAGGACCACGCCGGTATCCTGCTCGACCGAGGCGATCACGAGACCGCGATCGCCGAGTTGGACCGTGCGATGAACGCCTACGGCGCGCTCGGGGGAGATCGGGACGCTGCCCGCGTGCGCGCTCGGCTGCGCGGGCTCGGAGTGTGGCGCCGACACTGGAAGCACGTCAAGCGGCCGGTATCGGGCTGGGACAGCCTCACCGAGACCGAACGAAAGGTGGCGAAACTGGTTGCCGGCGGGCTCACCAACCAGCAGACCGCGACCCACCTGTTCATCTCGCCACATACGGTCGGGTTCCACCTGCGGCAGATCTACCGCAAGCTCGGGATCCGATCCCGTTCGGCGCTGATCCGGTGCGAGGCCCTGCGCACGTCCCGCCCCGAAGCCTCGACGGCATAGCTCCGGCAAAGACTTGGTCGATGAGTGCGCGTGGCCCAGAGCCCGGCCGGTCAGGCTCCCGGGTCGCGCGCACTCCCGACTCAGGTCAACACGGCGGGCAGCACGCTCATTCGGCGAATCATCCATTCCGACTCCCACTGGACGGCGGTGCCGGTGCTCAACCGCGCCTGTGGGAACCGCTGCAGGAAACCGCGCACCGCGATCTGCGCCTCGAGCCGAACCAGCGAGGCGCCGATGCAGTAGTGCGCTCCGAGGCCGAAGGAAAGGTGTCCGTGTCCCTGTCGTTCCGCGTCGAAGCTGTCGGCTCCCTCGTCCGGGTTACGGTTCGCCGCCGCGATGCTGACCTGCACAGGCGCCCCCTTGGGAATCAGGTACCCACCGAGATCGATGTCCTCGAGGGGGAAGCGCCAGGTCGGGTGCGGAAACGGCGGGTGCACCCGCAGGGTTTCCTCGATCCACGCCCGGAGGTCCTCGTCGGTTCGCGGTCGCTCCTGCGCGGGACGCCGCAGGGCCTCGTAGAGCGAAGCGGAGATCAGGCTCCCGGTCGTCTCGTAGCCAGTGATGATCATCCCTAGGGTCCAGACGATGACCTCGCCCTCGGTGACCGCCGCGTCCGGCCCGTCGGAGGAGGCCAGCAGCCCCGTGATCACACCGTCGCGCAGCACGGCCGGGTTGCGCACCCAATCCTCGACCGCCCCGAACAGCCCTCCGATCGCCTCCCGGCGGGCCGCGTAGTCAGATGAGTACAGCATGATGTCGGTGATGCCCCGCAGCCGCTGCTCCGCCTCCGGAGGCAGACCGAGCATCTCGGAGATGAACGCCAGCGGGATCTTGTGCGTGTAGTCCGTGACCACGTTGACCTCGGCGCTGCCCCTGGAGGCCTGCTCGAGTTCGTCGAGGAATCCCTCGACCTTGACGGCGACCCGCTCGCCCCATCGCTCGGTGTTCCGCGGGCTCAGCACCGGCGCGTGGACCCGTCGGATCCGCGCGTGGTTCTCACCGTCACTCATGATCATGGCACGCGCGTACTCCGGGGGCGGCTGCGCTCCCACCATCAGGCCCGGCTTGCGCATCCAGTCTGGAACGAGGGTGATGTCCTTACCCATCTTGGGGTGGGTGAGCGCGATCTTCACCAGCTCGCGGTCGCACACGACCCACGCGTGCTTGTCGAGGTAGGGAATCCGCACGACCGGCGCCACCCGCGCCGCCGCAAGCAGCTCCGGCATGCAGTCGAACGGCCCCGGGTCGACCGGCATCGTCGTCTCGGGGGCTTCGGCCAAGTCGGTGTTCGTGGTGACACTCACTGTGTGATACCTCCGGTGGGGACTCGACCCTGGGATTCGGCCATGGATTCGATGAGCTCGGCGGCCCGTCGTGGGGCGTCGCAACGCTGGTGTTCGCGGGACAGCGCGCGTGCCCGCTCCCGATAGCGCCCGTCGTTCAGTACGGTGGTCACGGCCGCACGCAGGCTGGCCTCGGAGACGGCACGTCGGGCGAGGACGACCCCCGCCCCGGACCACTTGATTCGCGCCGCGACGTCGGGGTTCTCCTCGGTGGCCGGTGCGGCGACCAGGGGCACGCCTTGGGCGAGGGCGGCGTTCACGCCGTTGTAGCCCCCATTGGTCAGCATCACGTCCACGTGCGGCAGC
The DNA here is from genome assembly GCF_030345795.1 of Micromonospora sp. WMMA1363. Classification (NCBI taxonomy): domain Bacteria; kingdom Bacillati; phylum Actinomycetota; class Actinomycetes; order Micromonosporales; family Micromonosporaceae; genus Micromonospora; species Micromonospora sp. WMMA1363. The sequence goes on along the minus strand of NZ_JAUALB010000001.1, from coordinate 4,804,277 downwards.
AGGTGGTGGTAGGGAATGAACCGCTCCAGCCGGACGTTGCCCGGCAGTGGCCGCAGCAGGTCGACATCCAGGTCGCTTCCCGTGGTGACCACAACGAGGAGGTCCTCGTCGGCCAGTGCCCGGACTGCGGGAACGAGCAGCCGGTCGACGTCGTTGGCGGTGGTGCCCTGGGTGATCAACACCACCGGCTTACCTGCCTGCAGCTCCGCCCACCAGCCGGGCGGCTCGAACTTCTCCGGGGGGAGTCCGAAGAGACCGCCGATGAAGTGTGTGCCCGGAAGCAGGTCGCTGCGGGAAAACTCGAACGAGGGCACGGTGCTCACCAGGTACAGGTCCGGTGGGCGAGCGATGTTCTCCATGGCCCGCGTCCTCAGCCGCGGCAGGTCCACCGCGGCTCGTGTGTGGTCGGCTTCCCTGCGCAGGTCCCGCATGGACACCTGGTCCCCGACGAATCGAAGTAGGGCGTTGCGCACCCGCCCGAGCGGGGAGGAGCTCGGCGGCAGTCCCAAGCCGAGCGGCGCGGTGTCCCTACTGCCAAGGATATAGATCGAGTTGCTCAGCCAGGCCAACGGTAGTCCGGTGCGCTCGCTTGCGAAGCAGGCGCCGTAGCACATGTCGTCGGCGAGGATGCAGTCGGCGGGAAAGCGTTCGAGCACCGCGAGCAGGTCGGTGAGCTGCCCCGGCGCGGTCCGGTAGAAGATGTCCCGGATACCGATCTTGAAACTGGCCAGTCCGGTCAGTCCGGCGTGGCTCGGGAAGGCCTCCTCCCGGCTCCTGCCGCCGAAGTCGAGCGCGGCACTCATGGGCTCGAAGCGCGCCCCGGCCTGCTCCACCTGCGGCTGGAATGCCCGGCCGGTGTACCACCGCACCTCATGCCCGCGCTGAGCCAGCTCGCCCGCCACCTCCACCATGCTGACCACATGTCCCGGTGCCGGTGTGGTAGCGATCAACACTCGCATCAACATCGCCTCCGTCGGGCTTCAGGTTCATCGCCCGCCAGTGTCACCGAACTCCGGGCCTTGGACACCGCCTCGGGACGAAACCTGCGCGGCCACGCAGGATGGCCCGGCCGAGCCGCCGCGATCGACTCGACGGACCGCAGGGCAACCCACCCGTGCACCCGCCGACCACGTGATGTGAACGCGCGTCCTCGGGCCCAACAATGGTCAACGAGCCGATTCCGTCATCGCCTTTCGAGCACATTCCCGTGCTTTGCGTCGCGTCGAGAGGAAATCTGTGGTGACACCCTTGCAAGACAGTGGCGGGCCAGGCCCCGACATCAGTGAGCGGAAGCGCGTCACCGTCATCGGTGCGGGCATCGCCGGGCTGGTAACCGCATATGAGCTGGAGCGCCTCGGGCATCACGTCGAGGTCATCGAAGCAAGCCGCGATGTCGGTGGACGCATCGACACACACCGGTTTCCTGTCGACGGTCAGCCCGGACCTTTCGCCGAGCTCGGAGCAATGCGGATCCCCACGGGGCATCGGCTGACCAGGCACTACATCGCCGAACTAGGTCTACAAGACCAGGTTTGCCGGTTTCAAACGCTTTTCTCCGATGACGCCGCGTATCTGCCTAGTTCTGCTGGATACCTCCGGGTGCGGGACGCGCACGAAACGCTGGTCAAGGAGTTCGTGGCCGGGTTGCCGAACCGGCGGTACCGAGAGAACACCCTGCTTTTCGGTGCCTGGCTGGATGCCACCATCAGGGCTATCGCCCCCCGCCAGTTCTACGACGGAATGCACAACGAAATCGGCGTGGAACTACTTGACCTCATCGACGACATCGATCTGACGCCGTACCGGTCCGGGACCGCGGGAAACCGAATCGACCTGCACTCCTTCTACGCCGACCATCCCCTATTCCGGTCGCTCTGCCCGCCGCACCTCGAGCGGTTTCTCGACGACGTACTGGACGAGACGGGTTCCAAACTCGTGCGACTGCGGGACGGGATGGACCTGCTGCCCCGGCGACTAGCCGCGAAGATCAGGGGGCCGATCTCGACCGGCCGGGAGGTGGTGAGCATCGACGTCCGGGACGACGAGGTGGTCCTGCACGTCCGTCATGGTGCGGGGATCGTCGCCACGAGCTGCGACTACGTGGTCTGCACCATTCCGTTCACGGTACTCAGGACGATGCGGCTGGCCGGATTCGACCAGGACAAGCTGGACATCGTCCATCAGACGAAGTACTGGGCGGCCACCAAGATCGCCCTGCACTGCCGCGAAGCCTTCTGGCAGAAAGACGGGATCAGCGGCGGCGCATCCTTCACCGGCGGACACGTGCGGCAGACCTACTACCCGCCGGCCGACGGCGATCCGGCACTCGGCGCCGTTCTGCTCGCCAGCTACAGCATCGGGCCGGACGCCGACGAGCTCAGCAGGCTGAGCGAGGTGGAGCGGAACGCGCTCATCATCCGGGAACTGAGCGAGATGCACCCCGAGCTGCGCAGGCCGGGCATGATCATGGGCGTGGCGGCGCGGGCCTGGGGCCTGCACCAATGGTCCCTCGGTGCGGCCACCGTCCGATGGGGACAGAAAGCGGCCCTCCGCGAGGCCGAGCGACTGGAGGCGGCCCGACCGCAGAAGCGGCTGTTCTTCGCGGGCGAGCACTGTTCGTCGAAGCCCGCGTGGATCGAGGGTGCGATCGAATCGGCCATCGACGCCGCGCACGAAATCGAGTGGGACGAGCCTGGACCCGAGTTCGCCGCCACCCGGCCGAGCCGCACGGAGAAGTCGGCATGAGCGTCTTCGACCTGCCTCGGCTGCACTTCCGCGGAACGGCGACGACGCACCTGCCCACCGGCCCGCGCAACGGTCTGGTGGACCTGGCGACGAACACGGCGCTCACCGACGACGGCAGGCCCTTCCCCGTGGAGCACCCGGCCCATGCGTACCACGACTACCTCGACCGGCTGGGACCGCGCTTCGACCACACGGGCCGCCCCAGCCCCGACGGACCCTTCAGCGCGGCCAAGGGCAGGCACTTCGCGGGGAACGGACATTTCTCGGTCGACGCGCGGATCGTCAGCGTCGAGGTCCACGCGGGAAAGATCGACACCGCGGATCCGCTGATCGGACGCGGTGTCGACATGTGGGGGCACTACAACGAGTACCTCGCCACGACGGTCAACCGGGCCCGCGTCTTCGACGTCGACCCGTCCTCCGACCGGACCACGACGCTCATGGTCGGGCAGCTCGGCCTCGGGCGGGACGGACGATCCCACGACGTCAGCTACCTGGCCACGGGAGACGTCCGCGGCTTCCAGCCGCCGAGATGGCACAACGCCAACCATGTCGTCGACGTCGGCGACCACTGGCAGGCGAAGGAACTGCGCGGGTCCGTGGTGCACCAGTTCGTCGTGACCGAGGACGAACTGACGTGGCTTGACGGGGCGACCGTCTCGCCAGCCGTGCGCCTACTGAAGGACGCGGGAGCAGGCGGTCTGGTGGTGCAGTTCGCGCTCAGCCACATGTCCGTGCCGGCCGCACCCGACCAGCCGAGCCGGTGGCAACTACGCGGGACGGTCGCCCCCTGGCACCCACACGAGCTGTGCACGTACCCGGCGGGCCGCCTGCTCGTCCCGGGCAGCCGCGGGGCGAGCCGGAATCCCGGCGGGCTGCACAACCTGTCCGTCGAGCTGACCGACGACCACGTCACCTTCAACCTGATCACCGCGGTACCCGCGTCAGCGGCCGGACCGGTCGATGTCGGGGACCTCGAACTGCGCACCGCGAGCAGCGATCGGCTGGTGGCCCGGTTGCCCAGGGAAACCTATCTCGGGCAGGAGTACGTCCTGGCCTGCGGCCTGGTAACCGCTCCCATCGAGATGCCAGCCGAGGCCGCCGCCGAGGAGGCGCTGCGGCTGGTGACCACCGGTCCCGACCGCCCGGTGGTGCGGCTACGGGAACGAGAAATCAACGTCCAGGTCGATGAAGCGTCCCTCATCCTGGAGCACCCGCGGGACCCTGACGAGGCGGACCACGACGTCGAGGTGCCCGTGCGGGCCTTCGTGCGGGGTCGTCCGCGCCCGATCCGCGAGATCGGCGTACGGCAGTTCTTCAACCCCCGGGCTCTCCCTCGCGAGGCGGCGGCGTGCTCCCCCGAGGCGCGGTGCTCCGACATCGACGTCGTCCGGCTCCGTGCGGGCCGCCGGGAAGATCCCGGCAACTGGTCGAGTGCCTGCGTCCTGGACACCGACCACGCGGGCCGCGGATGGTTCACCATGCGGGGTGCGACCGCCGGTACCGCCCTGGTCCTGCTGTCCACCGACGCTGGTGACCTGCCCTGCGACGTGGACGTACCCGGCTCGGCGGCACTGGCCTACGACCACGACGACACGCTCGACTATTGGCCAGGCGCGGGGTACCTGTCGGTACGCGTACTGCCCGACGACTGGCGCCTGGCCGGAGTCGACCAGGACGCCGTGACGTTCGATCTGGTCTACCGCGAGGTCTTCGCCTTCTACGAGCACGTGTTCTCCTTCATGAAGGCGGAGGTCTTCAGCCTGGCGGACCGCTGCAGGGTGGAGACGTACGCGAAGTTGATCTGGCAGATGTGCGATCCGCGCAACAAGGCGAAGACCTACTACATGCCGCCGACGCGGGATCTGTCCGAGCCGAAGGCACGGCTCCTGCTGAAGTACCTGCGGGCGCAGCAGGTACCGGACGCGGCCCTGCTGACCGTGCCCGCGGCAGGCCGCGGCAGCAGCAGGATCACCACGCGTGACCGGCTCGTGCAGGTGCTACGCGAGGCGGCGGCGATCGAGTTGGCCGTCATGCTCCAGTACCTGTACGCGGCCTACTCCGTGCCCACCCACGGCGCCGGTCTGGAGTACGTCCGACAGGGCGTGTGGACGCCCGAGCAGCTCCGACTGGCCTGCGGCGACGGCGGCGAAACCCTCGACGAGGGCATCCGCAGCATGCTGATGACCATCGCCCGCGAGGAAATGATCCACTTCCTCTTGGTCAACAACATCATCGCCGCGCTCGGCGAACCCTTCCACGTGCCAAGGATTGACTTCGGCACGATCAACCACGAGCTGCCGGTGCCGCTGGACTTCTCCCTCGAGGGACTGGGACACGGCAGTGTGGAGCGGTTCACGCTGATCGAACGGCCAGACGACCTCGTGGGCGACGTGCGACGAGGCAACGCCGCGGCGATCCACGACGACAGGCACGCCTACGCCTCACTGAGCGAGTTGTACGCCACCATCCGGGACGGCCTGCAGCACATACCCGACCTCTTCCTGGTCGACAAGGGCCGCGGAGGCGGAGAACACCACCTCTTCCTACGGGAGTCGATCAATCGGCGCCACCCCGACTACCAGCTCGAGGTCGACGATCTGTCCAGCGCGCTGTTCGCGATCGACGTCATCACCGAGCAGGGAGAGGGTGGAGTGCTCGGCGCCGGAACCGACGAGGAGTCGCACTACACCGCGTTCCTGCGGATCGGCGAACTCCTCCGCGGCGCGATCGTCCCAGGCGGCGAGCCCTGGCGCCCGGTCTACCCGGTCGTGCGAAACCCGACGCTCCGGAGTGGAAACCCGGCCATGGTAACGGTCACCGATCCGGACGCCCGAGCGGTCATGGACCTGTTCAACCGCGCGTACTTCATGGCACTTCAGCTGATGGCGCAGCACTTCGGTGAGCGCCCGGATGGAAGCCTGCGGCGGTCCGACCTGATGAACGCGGCAATCGACATGATGACGGGCCTTATGCGCCCGCTGGCGGAGCTGCTGGTGACACTGCCGTCGGGACGGCGCGGCGCGACGGCGGGGCCGTCGTTCGAACTGCCTGAGCAGCCGGTGCCGGTGTCCCGCCCGGACGTGGCCAGGCGCGGGATCGCGCTGCGCCTCGACGATCTCGCGGCAGAGTGCGGCAAGTGTCCCCTGGTGCCCCCTCGGGTGGCGGAGCTGAGCACGTTCTGGGCCAACCACTTCCGGCCGTGACAGTGCCTGGGCCGGCGTGCCCGACGCAAACACCGTGCTGACTGCAGAAGGAGACCGCATGCCATCCGCGACGCTGCCGCGGTTCGACCTGACCGGCTGGGGCAGGGAGGACATCGCCAACCCCTACCCGGTGTACCAGCGCTACCGGCAGGCCGCCGCGGTGCATGAAGGAGCACGCGACGGTGCCACTCCGGGCACCTTCTACGTGTTCTCCTACGACGAGGTGGTCCAGGTGCTCTCGAGCAGCCGCTTCGGCCGGGGGAGATCCGTCGACGCCGCGGCGACGTCCGTCCCGGTTCCGGCCGAGCAGCGGGCCCTACGGGCCATCGTCGAGAACTGGCTGGTGTTCATGGACCCGCCGCGCCACACCGAACTACGCTCGTTGCTCGGCAAGGAATTCTCCCCCCGGATCGTCACCGCACTACGGCCACGCATCGCGCAGATCGCGCGGGAGCTCCTGGCCCGACTCGGTGGGCAACAGGAGATCGACCTCGTCGAAGGCTTCGCCGCGCCGTTGCCCATCCTCGTCATCTCCGAACTACTCGGCATTCCGAAGGAACGGCACGCCTGGCTGCGTGCCAACGCGGTGGCGCTGCAGGAAGCCAGCACCGCGCGAGCGCGCCGGGGCGCCGACGGCTATGCCCGGGCCGAAGCCGCCGCCCAGGAGTTCACCGACTATTTCCGGGAGCAGGTGCGCCTGCGGCGTGGAAGCGACCGCGACGACCTGATCACAATCTTGGTTCACGCGCGGGACCGCGGTGCGCCGCTGAGCGTGGACGGGATCGTGGGGACCTGCGTTCACCTACTGACCGCCGGGCACGAGACCACGACCAACTCGCTGGCGAAGGCGGTGCTGGCGCTGCGGGCACACCCGGAGGTGCTCGACGAGCTGCGCGGCGCTCGCGAGCTGCCATCGGATGCAATCGAGGAGTTCCTGCGCTACGACCCACCAGTGCAGGCCGTGACACGGTGGGCCCACCAGGACACCAGCCTCGGCGGGCATGACGTACCACGCGGCAGCCGAGTGGTCGCGCTGTTGGGCTCGGCGAACCGGGACCCGGAGCGCTTCCCGCGACCCGACGTCCTGGACGTGCATCGCCCTGCCGACCGACACCTGGGCTTCGGCCTGGGCATCCACTACTGCCTGGGAGCGACGCTGGCCCGCGCCGAGATCGAGATCGGCCTCCGGGCGCTGCTGGACGGCGTCCCCACGCTGAGCCACGGAGCCCAGCAGGTCGACTACGCCGACGACATGGTCTTCCACGGGCCGGAACGTCTGGTCCTCGACACGTCCGACACCACCGCCCGGCCCGCGACCACGCACCGTCACCCCGCGGAAGATCGACAACGGTGACGCGGCCGTCCGGCACAGCCTGCCGCATCCCACCACACGTCATCGTCTTCGTCGATGACATGGCCCTCGTTCACCCCGGCCGGCACGACAACGGCATCGACGCACCACGCGAAGTGCGGTCGACGCTGCGACATTCGCCGAGCCGTCCATCCAACCGCAGGAGCAGATTGAAAGCACGCAGACACGCCATCGATGGCGCACCCGTTTTCACCCCAAGCGTCTCCGCACCGGCCCCGGTGCCGGAGTGGGACGTCTGACCCACCGAGGGCATCACGCTCCACTGCCCAGTCACTTCGGTCCACCAGAAAGGCGGCAACCATGACCAACGTCGCGCAAACCCTACCTGTGCCGAACGCGGTCGGCGAGCTGTACGACCGGCTCACCCTGAGCGCGATGAACGACGGCACCTTCAATCCCAACGTGCACATCGGATACTGGGACACTCCGGAATCCGATGCCTCGATCGACGAGGCAATGGACCGGCTGACCGATGTGTTCATCGAGCGGTTGAAAGTGAACGCGTCCTCCCATGTCCTTGACCTGGGCTGCGGGGTCGGTGGTCCCGGTCTGCGGGTCGTGGCCAAGACCGGTGCGCGGGTCACCGGCATCAGCATCAGCGAGGAGCAGATCAAGACCGCCAACCGGCTGTCGGCCGAGGCCGGGGTCGCCGACCGCGCCGTGTTCCAGCACGGCGACGCGATGCGGCTTCCGTTCCCGGACAAGTCGTTCGACGCCGTCATGGCGCTGGAGTCGATGTGCCACATGCCGGACCGGCAGCAGGTGCTCAGCGAGGTGTGCCGAGTACTTGTGCCCGGCGGCCGGCTCGTCCTGACCGACGTGTTCGATCGATTCCCGCGTAAGGACGTCCGACCCCAGGGTGTCGACAAGTTCTGCCGCGACCTGATGTCGACCATGGCGGACATCGACGACTACGTTCCGATGCTGCACCGTTCCGGTCTGCGGCTGCGCGAGATCCTCGACGTCACCGAGCAGACCACGTTGCGCCTGTCGTACGAACTGGCGAAGGTGCCGGTCGCCGATGAGCGCCCCGCGGCCCTGAACGAAGGCAACTTCGAGTTCTCCGACGAGGCCTTCAAGCCCTCCGACCTGGAAGGCGTCGACGACTTCGGCTGCCTTCTGGCCACCGCGGAACGTCCGTAGGCCACCCAGGCGCCGGGGAGGCCACTGAGCGTGCTCCCCGGCGCCCCGGGCCATCCGATCCCAGGCATCGAAGAAGGACGGGACGACATGACGAACTCCGGCGAGTGGACCGACGTGCTCATCGTGGGCGGCGGCCCGGTCGGGATGGCGCTGGCGCTGGACCTGACGTACCGCGGGATCGACTGCGTGGTCGTCGATGCGGGCGACGGAAACGTCCGGCACCCCAAGGTGAGCACGATCGGCCCACGCTCGATGGAACTGTTTCGCCGGTGGGGTGTCGCAGATGCCATCCGCAGCGCAGGATGGCCTGCCGACCACCCCCTGGACATCGCCTGGGTCACCAGGGTCGGCGGCCACGAGGTCCACCGGTACCGCCGGGGAACGGCGGCGACCCGCACGGCCTTCACCCACACCCCCGAGCCCGATCAGATATGCCCGGCGCACTGGCTGAACCCGCTGCTGACGCGTGCCGTGGGCGTCCACCCGAACGGTCCGCTGCGACTCAAGACGACCGTCGACCGCGTACAGCAAACAGACGACCATGTCGAGGCCGTTCTCACCGACCGTGACACCGGCACGACAGGCACCGTCCGGGCGCGGTTCCTGGTTGCCTGCGACGGCGCCGCCTCTCCCATCCGTCAGGCCTGCGGCATCGACGCTCCGCCGCGCCACAAGACCCAGGTCTTCCGGAACATCCTCTTCCGCGCTCCCGACCTCAAGCGGCAACTCGGCGACCGCGCCGCCCTCGTCTACTTCCTCATGCTGTCGTCCACGTTGCGCTTTCCCATGCGCTCGTTGAACGGAGGTGACCTGTACAACCTGGTCGTCAACGCAGACCCCGCCGTCACCCGGCTCGACGCACAGTCGCTGATCAAGGACGCCATCGCCCTCGACACGCCGGTGGAACTGCTGAGCGACGGCGAGTGGCATCTCACCCACCGGGTCGCCGACCGCTACCGAGCGGGAAGGATCTTCCTCGCCGGCGACGCCGCGCACACGCTCTCCCCCTCCGGCGGCTTCGGGCTCAACACCGGACTGGGCGACGCCGCCGATCTGGGCTGGAAACTCGCCGCCGCACTGAACGGCTGGGCCGGGTGCCACCTGTTGGACACGTACGAAACCGAGCGCAGACCGATCGCGGTGGAAAGCCTGCAGGAGGCCAATCTCAACCTGCAACGCACCATGCGCCGGCAGGTCCCACCCGAAATACACTTGAACGGCCCCGAGGGTGAACAGGCTCGCGCGGAGATGGCACAGCGACTGAAAGACAGCGGAGCACACCGGGAGTTCGACGCGCCGGACATTCACTTCGGGCTGTGTTACCGCTCCCCGATCGTCATCGCCGACCCCCAGGCGCCGATCCGTCGTGGCCTGCCGGACGCCGACTGGCGTCCCGGCGGCGACCCGGGCTGCCGCGCCGCGCACGCGTGGTGGGACGCCACCACCTCCACACTCGACCTGTTCGGGCGCGGGTTCGTCCTGCTGTCCTTCGCCGAGCACGGCGAACTCGCGGCGCTCGAGCGCGCGTTCACCGAGCGAGCCGTACCCCTGACCGTGCGGAACGGACGCGACGAGGAGATCGCAAAGCTCTACGAACGGCCCTTCGTACTGGTCCGTCCAGACGGCCATGTGGCATGGCGGGGCGACGACCTGCCTGCGGACCCAGCCGAATTCGTCGACACGATACGAGGCAACCGCGCCGAGGCGCCGACCGGCTCAGCCAATTCGTCAATGGTCTGACCAGGAAGTCTCAGGACCGCGGGACGGGCGGGAACACCGAAAGGGAAAGTTCGTCCGTAGGCAGCCGCCGTCCAGTATCCGGAAATCTGCTCCGACGCGGAAAGAGTGCACACATGGAGGCAGTGGCGTGAAGGGACTAATCCTGGCGGGCGGGCATGGAACCCGGCTGCATCCGATCACTCTCGGCGTGTCGAAGCAACTCCTCCCGGTCTACGACAAGCCGATGATCTACTACCCCCTGTCGGTACTCATGCTGGCGGGCATCACCGACATACAGATCATCTCCTCGCCGGACGATTTGCCGCTGTTCCGGCGGCTGCTGCGCGACGGCTCCGAGCTCGGGCTGTCGCTCAGCTACGCCGAACAGGACAAGCCCCGCGGGCTGGCCGACGCCTTCCGCATCGGCGCCGACCACATCGGCGACGACTCCGTCGCGCTCGTGCTGGGCGACAACATCTTCCACGGCCCAGGCTTCAGCGGCATGCTGCAGGGGAGCGCAGCCGACATCGACGGCTGCGTGCTGTTCGGCTACCCGGTGCGCGACCCCGAGCGCTACGGAGTGGGCGAGGTGGACGCGCGCGGACGGCTCGTCGGCCTGGAGGAGAAGCCTGCCCGGCCGCGCTCCAACCTGGCCATCACCGGGCTCTACCTCTACGACAACACGGTCCTCGACATCGTCCGGGACCTACGTCCCTCCGCACGGGGAGAGCTGGAGATCACCGATGTCAACCGCGTCTACCTCGAGCGGGGCAGGGCCGAGCTGATCTCCCTGGGACGCGGCTTCGTGTGGCTGGACACGGGCACCCATGACGCGCTGACCGAGGCGAGCCAGTACGTGCAGATCCTGGAGCACCGCCAAGGCGTCCGGATCGCCTGCCTCGAGGAGATCGCCTGGCGCATGGGGTTCATCGACCAGGAAGCCTGCCACCGCCTCGGCCGCCGGCTCGCTCAATCCCCATACGGGCAGTACGTGATGGAAGTGACCGCCGCCGGCTGACACCGGAACACCCGAGCGGGTACCGAACCCCGATCCGCCAATCCCTCCGCAGAAATGGAAAAAGGCATGCCTTGATCTCGCCCGAGGACAGCTACCCGGCAGCTGGCCCGCTGACGCACGCCCTGCCGACGACCGGCCCACGACGCGTTCGTCGTGGCCAACGGTTCGGCGTCGCCCACCACCGCAGACACCTGAGCCGGCCTGTGCACCCCATCCGTTTCGACAACCAGGAGCCAACCAAGTGACGACCCGTGTGTGGGACTACCTACCGGAATACGCCAAGGAAAAGGACGACATCCTCGACGCGGTCCAAACGGTGTTCGGCTCGGGCCAACTGGTGCTCGGTGAGAGCGTCAAGGGCTTCGAGCGGGAGTTCGCCGCGTACCACTCGCTGCCGTACGCCACTGGCGTCGACAACGGCACCAACGCCGTGAAGCTGGGTCTGGAAGCGCTCGGCATCGGCCCCGGCGACGAGGTCATCACGGTCTCCAACACCGCGGCACCCACCGTGGTCGCCACCGTGGGTGCCGGAGCGACGCCGGTCTTCGTCGACATCCGCGAGGACGACTTCCTCATGGACACCGACCAGGTCGCAGCCGCCATCACGCCGCGCACCCGCGCGATCCTACCCGTGCACCTCTACGGCCAGTGCGTCGACATGGCGCCGCTCGTACGGCTCGCCGAGGAGCACGGCCTGAAGATCCTGGAGGACTGTGCCCAGTCCCACGGTGCCCGTCAGCACGGGCGTCTCGCGGGTACCACGGGCGACGCGGCCGCCTTCTCCTTCTACCCCACCAAGGTCCTCGGAGCGTACGGCGACGGCGGGGCCGTGATCACCGCCGACGAGCGGACCGACCGCAACCTCAGGCAGCTGCGGTACTACGGCATGGACAAGGTCTACTACGTCGTACGAACACCGGGGCACAACTCACGCCTCGACGAGGTGCAGGCCGAAATCCTGCGACGCAAGCTGGGCCGGTTGGACGAGTACATCGCCGGGCGCAACGCCGTCGCCCGGCGCTGGCAGCAACTGCTCGGCGACCTCACCGGTCCTGGTGGTCTGCTGCTACCCACCACCAACCCGGGCAACACCCACGTCTACTACGTCTACGTGGTCCGGCACCCGCAACGCGACGCGATCCTTCAGGCGCTGCAGGCCTACGACATCTCGCTGAACATCAGCTACCCGTGGCCGGTACACACCATGAGCGGCTTCGCGCACCTCGGCTACGCCGAGGGGTCTCTGCCGGTGACCGAGCGGCTGGCCAAGGAGATCTTCTCGTTGCCCATGTACCCCTCCCTGTCCGAGTCGGAGCAGGAGCGGGTGGCCGCGGCCCTGCGCAAGGTTCTGGCCGCACTGTGAGCTCACGTCGAACCCCGGAATCCAGGACGAGGGCGGTCCCACGCAGGGCCGCCACCGTCGGCATCCACGACCCCGGCGGCGGCTACGACAGTGCCGACGGACCAGTCCTCGCGGCACGACCTCCTGGCCGGCGTCGAGCCCTGGTGGTCGCCGCTCCAGCGCACCGTCCCATCTCAATCCTCGCAGGACAAGCAGCGAAAGCGTTTCCGGAAGGGACCTCCGATGAAGGAAGGTAAAGCCATCGGCGGCGTGCAGGTGCGCCGGCTTGCCATCGAGGGGGCCGTCGAGTTCACGCCCCCCGTCTACCGGGACGAGCGCGGCCTCTTCGCTTCGCCGTACCAGGAGCCGGCATTCGCCGGGACGGTCGGCTGGCCGCTGTTCCCGGTGCGTGACATCAGCCACAACCTGTCGGCCCGTGGAGTACTGCGCGGCATTCACTACACCGCCACGCCGCCGGGGCGGGCGAAGTACGTCTACTGCCCTTACGGGCGGGTCCAGGACTTTCTGGTCGACCTGCGGGTCGGCTCACCCACCTTCGGCCGGTGGGAGAGCACCGAACTCGACGGCGACACCTGCCGGGCGCTCTACATCCCCGTGGGAGTTGGTCACGCCTTCCTGTCACTGAAGGACGACTCCATGATCGTGTACGCGATGTCCGAAGGCTACGTGGCGGAGAACGAGCGGGCGGTCTCGCCGCTGGACCCGGCGCTGGGGCTGCCCCTGCCGGCCGGGATCGCTCCGATTCAGTCCGACCGGGACCGGGCCGCCCCCACACTCGCCGACGCACGCGATCGCGGCCTGCTGACCGACTACGCGGTGTGCCGAGACGTGGAGGCGAAGCTGTGGCAGTGAATCGTCCCCTCATCGTGCTACTCGGCGCGACCGGCTTCGTCGGCTCCGCCGTACTGCGCGGACTGGCCGCGCGTGACGTCCGGGTGCGGGCCGTCTCGCGCCGCGCGGCCCCGGTCCCCGCGGATGCCCGTGCCGAGGTCGAGGTACACACCGCCGACCTCACCGAGCCCGGCCGCCTGGCCGAGGCCGTCGCCGGCGCAGACGCCGTCATCCACACCATCGCGTACATCGCCGGATCGACGACCTGGCGCATCAACGAGGGCGACTCGGCCGCCGAGCGCGTCAACGTCGGTTTGGTCCGTGACCTCGTCGCAGTGCTGCGGGACGACGACCGGACCGGCCCGCCCCTGCCCGTGGTCTTCGCGGGCGCCGCCTCGCAGGTCGGGCCCACTGACAAGGAGGTCCTCGACGGCAGCGAGCCCGACCGTCCGAAGGGCGAGTACGACCGGCAGAAGCTCGCGGCCGAACGGGTGCTGCTCGACGCCCACGCCGAGGGGCTCTTGCGAGCCGTGTCGATCCGGCTGCCCACGGTGTTCGGGTATGGTCCGCGCTCCACCGCTCGGGACAAGGGCGTAGTGTCCACGATGGTGCGACGTGCCCTGGCTGGGGAACCGATCACCATGTGGCACGACGGCACGGTGCGCCGTGACCTGCTCTACATCGAGGATGTGGCGCGGGCGCTGGTCGCGGCGGTCGACCACGTTGACGCCCTGGCCGGGCGGGCGTGGCTGCTCGGATCCGGGCGCGGGCTACCCCTGGGCGAGGTGTTTACCACGGTGGCGGACCTGGTCGCCGACCGCACCGGCAAGCCGCCGGTGCGGGTTGTCTCGGTGCCGCCACCCCCGCACGCGGAGCCGGGCGACTTCCACAGCGTGACGATCGACGCGACGGCGTTCCAAACGGTCAGCGGCTGGCGCCCACAGGTGCCGTTGACGGAAGCGCTACGTCGCACGGTCAACTTCTGCGCCAGCGGAGCGGAGGAGGGGTTGTCGTGACCCGGTACCGTTCCGACCGCCCGGCCTCGGCCGGGCGCCCAGGCACGGCGGAGACCGAGCCGCCGAAGCACCCGACGGCCGCGCTGCGCCCGCGCGCCGACGACACCCTGGCGCAACGGCTGGCCCGCTCGACGTCCGTGCGCTCCGAGGGTGCCGCGCTGCGCACGGCCGATGTCGCCGGATGGCTCGCCGAGCGGGCCCGGGCCCACCACTTCCGAGTCGAGCGAATTCCGCTCGATGCTCTGGACAGCTGGTTCTTCGCAGCGGACACCGGCAACCTGCACCACCGCACCGGCCGATTCTTCTCCGTCGAAGGACTCGACGTGAGCCTCGACGAAGGGGCGATCCGCCGGTGGCAGCAGCCGATCATCCGGCAGCCCGAGGTGGGCATCTTGGGCATCCTCGCCAAGGAGTTCGACGGCGTGCTGCACTTCCTCATGCAAGCCAAGATGGAGCCCGGCAACCCCAACCTGTTGCAGCTGTCACCCACGGTGCAGGCCACCCGCAGCAACTACACCGGCGCCCACCGTGGGACGCCCGTGAAGTACCTGGAGTACTTCACGGACCGAAGCCGCGGCCTCGTTCTCACCGACGTACTCCAGTCGGAGCACGGTTCCTGGTTTTACCGCAAGTCCAACCGCAACATCGTGGTCGAGGCGGTGGACCACGTGCCGGTGGACGACGACTTCTGCTGGCTCACGCTCGGGCAGATCGGCGAGCTGCTGCGTCGCGACAACGTGGTCAACATGGACGCCCGGACGGTCCTCGCCTGCTGTCCGGTGGCGCCGGCCGAGCCGGGTGCCCTGCATACCGACGCGGAGCTGCTGTCCTGGTTCACCGTCGAGCGGTCCCGCCACGACGTGGCCGTCGAGCGTGTGCCGCTGGCCGGCATCGACGAGTGGGAGCGCGGCGAGCACTCTATCGGCCGGGCGGACGGCCGGTACTTCCGCCTGGTCGCCGTCGGGGTCGAGGCCGGCAACCGCGAGGTCACCGGCTGGTCGCAGCCGCTGTTCGAGCCGACGAGCACCGGCGTGGCCGCATTCCTCGTCCGCCGCCTCGCGGGCGTACCGCACCTGCTGGTGCAGGCAAAGGTGGAGGCCGGGTTCCTGGATACCGTCGAACTGGCGCCGACGGTGCAGTGCACGCCAGAAAACTGGACGCACCTGCCCGAGCCACAGCGCCCGTGCTTCCTCGACGTCGTGCACGCCGCCGACCCCGACCGCATTCGCTACGCCGCGGTGCACTCCGAGGAGGGCGGCCGGTTCCTCAACGCCGAGAGCAACTATCTGTTCGTCGAGGCCGACGAGGCGCAGGCACCGCTCGATCCGCCCACCGGGTTCCGCTGGGCCACCCCGGGCCAGCTCAACAATCTCGCCCAGCACGGCCACTACCTCAACGTCCAGGCCCGCACCTTGCTTTCCTGCCTCAACGCCGGCACGGTCCGCCTGGATCACGGCGTGTGACGCGGCGAGGCAGCGGGGTGGCCCGATACCCACGAACGGGTGGTCGGTGGTGGGCGGCGCAGGCCCCATTCCCGCCGTGTGTCGGTGGGCATGGGGCCCGCGGTCGATGCATGCCACGGCGCCCCACCCATCCGCTGCCCGCCGGGTGGTGGGCCTGACCCGGTTTGACGGACATCCCAGCTCAGAGGGGCTGTGTGCTCCTCGGGAGGATGTTCATCATGGAAGGCATGGGCAAGAAGCCACGCCGGCCGCGCAGAGCGTTCACGCCGGAGTTCAAGGCGGAGATCGTCGAGGTGTGCCGGCGGGGTGACCGATCGGTGGCGCAGGTCGTGAGGGACTTCGACCTGACCGAGACCGCGGTCCGTGAGTGGGTCAGGCAGGCCGACATCGACGCCGGCACCCGCAGCGACGGGTTGACCAGCGACGAGCGCGACGAGCTGGCGCGGCTGCGGCGGGAGAACCGCCGGCTCCGCGAGGACGTCGACATCCTGAAACGGGCCACGGCTTTCTTCGTGAGGGAGACCCGGTGAACGTGTACCCGTTCATCGAGGCGGAGAAGGCGCGGCCCGACGGGAACGTGAAGCGTTCCTGTGAGCTGCTGGAGGTCTCCCGGTCCGCCTACTACCAGCACCGTGCCGGGCCGTCGCGGCGGGAACGCGACGACGCAGACCTCGCCGCCCGCATCGCGCAGATCCACGCCGACTCGGCCGGCACCTACGGCGCACCCCGGGTCCGCGCCGAACTCGCCGCCCAGGGGCGGCGGCACTCCGGCAAGCGGGTCGCCCGGCTGATGCGGGGCGCCGGGTTGTGCGGCCGCACGCCGAAGCGGTGGCGCACCACGACCGTGCCCGACCCGGGGGCGGCGTTGTCGGCGGACCTGATCCGCCGGGACTTCG
The DNA here is from genome assembly GCF_030345795.1 of Micromonospora sp. WMMA1363. Classification (NCBI taxonomy): domain Bacteria; kingdom Bacillati; phylum Actinomycetota; class Actinomycetes; order Micromonosporales; family Micromonosporaceae; genus Micromonospora; species Micromonospora sp. WMMA1363. The sequence goes on along the minus strand of NZ_JAUALB010000001.1, from coordinate 4,787,505 downwards.
ACGTCGCCGCCGGCCGGGTCGACACCCGCTGGTGCGGCGACATCACCTACATCCACACGTGGGAGGGCTGGCTGTACCTCGCCACCGTCATCGACATCGCCTCACGCCGGGTTGTGGGCTGGGCGACCGCCGACCACCTACGGACCGATCTGCCCGCTCAGGCGTTGTCCAACGCGATCGCCGTCCGACGCCCGACCGGGCCGGTGATCTTCCACAGCGACCGGGGTTGCCAGTACACGAGTGCGCAGTACGCCCGGCTGGCCGACCGCAACGGGGTGCGGTTGTCGGTTGGTGGGCGGGGTCAGTGCTGGGACAACGCCGTCGCGGAGTCGTTCTTCGCCACGATCAAGACCGAACTGCTCGACCGGAGGGCGTGGCCGACCCGGGCCGCCGCCCGTGCGGCGATCTTCGAGTGGATCGAGGGGTGGTACAACACCCGCCGCCGCCATTCCACCCTGGACTACATGAGCCCGGCCGAGTATGAGGCGACGGCCTATTCCCGCAGGCCAACGAGCAAGGTAGCGTGAGATCAACTTACCGACCCTGTCCGTCAAACCGGGTCAACCCCAGTGGTGCCATGCTCGCCGCACCTGTGATACCCACATGGCGCTGCCTCACCCGTCGAGCAGGACCGTCCGTCCCGAGCTGGATCGGCCGTAGCCGAGCCTCATGGTGAGCTTCGCGGGCCTGACCCCCGGCGGCATGTCGAAGTAGACGTGGGCGCGCGCCGTGAGGCCGGGGTTGAGGCTCCCGTCCCTGCCGTCGATGATTTGGAACTCGTCCGTGTACTCCCGCCCGGCCTTGTCGTGGACCAGCCCGCCGAATTGGGGCTCTCTCGGCATGTCGATGACATTGGTGGCGGTGACCTCCACCCGGCAGTACTGGCCGCGAGCCCGGTACCCGTCGGCCTCGCGGATGCCGCAGGTGACGCCGCGCACGACGTATTCGAAGCAGAGCCGGTCCAGATGCTCTCGGGTCGCACACTCGTTGCCACCCGGAATCTTCTGGCCGACCCGATAGGTCCGCTGGGACCAGTTCGGGATTTTACTCAAACTCGGCGACGGGCTGGCGCTTGTCGGGGTTGGCGAGGGCCGGGTCGGCTTGGGCTTCGGCACAGTAACCGAGGGGCTGGGACGGGCCGACTCGGCGTCCGGCGCTCCGCCGGTCAGCCTCCCAATGACCGACAGACCGCAGCAACACAGCGCGACGACCATCACTGACCCGAGGACGACGGATCCCCGGCCGCTCACCGACGCCGACTCCGTCGACCCCGCTGACCCGCCCTGGCCCGGCCGGTCGGCCGGGCGTCGCTGCTCGAAGGGTAGATTGGCATTGCATGATCCTATTCGGGTTCACCAAGGTCGGCTGGGCGCAGCCGCAGGAAGAGCAGGGCGCCGGCGGCGAGCAGCAGCGGCCAGAGCAGATACCAGCCGGCCGTTGCCAATAGCCCGACGACGGCCACCAGAGAGAAGCGGGCGTACCAGTGGGCCCGGCTACGCCGGGGAAGCAGGCGCAGCGCGGCGGCCGCGCCAAGCACGTACACCAGGATGAAGTTGCCGGTCGCGAGCATCACCAACGGCTTCGGACCGGTGCCGGCGGCCAGCACGACCGCCAGCACCAGAGCGCTGAGGCCGGCGACGAGACCGAGGCTGCGCCGCGGCACCTCGCCAGCGCCGCTACCCCGCGCCAACCAGCCCGGCAGGCCGCCGTCGCGGCCGAGCGCGGCGCCGAGTTTGGCGGCCCCGGCGACGTACGCGTTCATCGTGCCGAACGTGAGCAGCAGGGCGGCGACGGCCGCGATCAGGTGCGCAGGCCCGCCGATGCCGTGGTCGAGCAGCTGCGCCAGCGGCGCCTCGGTGGAGCCGGCCGCCGGTCCGAGGACCAGCACGGTCGCGCCGGCGACCGCGAGGTAGAGCGCGCCGACCAGGACCACCGCGACGGTGGCGGCGCGAGGCAGATCGCGGGCTGGCCGCCGGAAGTCCGCCGCCAGGTGGGTGATCGCCTCCCAACCGGCGAAGCTCCACACCAGCAGCAACGCCGCGGGGACGATCGCGGTCCAGCCGTGCGGCGCGAACGGTCGCAGGTTTGCCCATTGGGCGTGCGGCAGCGAGGCGATCACCGCGGTGGCGAGCAGGCTCACCAGCAGCCCGGCGAGCACCAGCTGAAGCCGGCCGGAAAGCTTCACGCCGAACGCGTTCGCCGCCGTCACCGCCGCGAGCAGGGTGGCTGCGGTGACCGCCACGGTGCTCCGGCCTCCGCCCAGCGCCTGCGCCACGTAGGCTCCGGCGAAGAGCGCCGCGGTCGGCGCGCCGGCCGGGACCGCGAAGTAGAAGCACCAGCCGACGACGGTCGCGGCCCGCGGCCCGAAGGCTTTGCGGACATACGTGGAGACGCCACCGGCGTCGGGGTGGCGTGCGCCGAGCGCGGCGAAGGTCGCCGCCAGCGGCATGGACAGGATCACCAGGCCGAGCCAGGCGAGCAGCGATGCCGGGCCGGCCACGGCCGCGGCGAGCGCGGGCAGTGCGATCACGCCGGTGCCGAGCACCGCGCCGAGGTAGAGCGCGGTGCCGGTCGCCACGGTCAGCCGGCCGGCCGTCCGCGCTGGCGGCCGGGCTTTGGTCAACGTTTCGGTCACCCGGCCAGGATCGCGTTGGCAGGGGTACGGGTGACAGTGGCCGGAACGCCAATCTGCGATAGATTTCGGCCATGAAGCTGCGGCACGTGGTGGCGATCGCGGTCACCGACGCGATGCCCGTCTTCGAGTTCGCCGTACCCTGTGAGGTCTTCGGCATCGACCGCTCCGACCTGGTCGAACCCTGGTACGAGCTGCGGCTCTGCGCCGTCGAACCCGGTCCCTTGCGGACCAGCGGCGGCCTGTGGATCGAAGCCCCGTATCGGATGGATGACCTACTTGCCGCCGACACGGTGATCGTGCCCGCCTGCGACCGAACGACCCAGCGGGAGCCGCCCCCGGCGCTGCTCGACGTGCTGCGGCAGGCCCACGCCCGGGGTGTACGGATGGTCTCGATCTGCAGCGGCGCCTACCTGCTCGCCGCCGCCGGCCTGCTCGACGGCCGGCGGGCCACCACGCACTGGATGAACGCCGTCGACTTCGCCCACCGGTTTCCCCAGGTGAAGGTCGACCCCACCGTGCTCTACATCGACGAGGGGGACGTGCTCACCTCCGCCGGGACCGGCTCGGCAATCGACCTCTGCCTGCATCTGGTCCGGCTGGACCACGGTGCCGCAATCGCCAACGACGTGGCCCGTCGGATGGTGGTGCCACCGCACCGCGACGGCGGCCAGGCCCAGTTCGCCCAGCCGGTGACCCGCGGCGAACCACGCTCGGATCTGGCCCCGCTGCTGGAGTGGGCGCGACGGCGCCTGGACCAGCCGCTGACCGTGACGCAGCTGGCCGAGCAGGCGCACCTGAGCCCACGCACCGTTACCCGGCGGTTCCGGGACACGCTCGGCACCAGCCCGTTGCAGTGGTTGCTGGAGCAGCGGGTCCGGTTGGCGCAGGAGCTGCTTGAGACGACCGACGAGCCGGTCGAGCGGATCGCCCGCCGGACCGGGTTCGGCACCGCGGTGAGCCTGCGCCAGCACTTCCGCCGGGTCACCAGTGTCTCGCCGCAGACCTACCGGCATGTCTTCCGCCGCGCCAACCGGCCCTGACCAGACCAGGATCGCGAATCCGGCGACGCCCGGCGCTCCCCGTACGCGGCCCCGGTGTCCGCTGACGGAGGCCGTCATCTATCGGCCGGCCGGATCACCGCGACGCAGGCCAGTTCAGTCCGCTCCGCTGGCACATCGGCGCCCGCTGATCCTCGTGCGGACTTCTGTCATCCGGTCCGCCGGCCCGACAGGCGGCACCACGATCGGCGCCGATGGCCGTGCCACCGGCGCGAAGAGCCGCGCTCGACCGAGTGCCGGGCCACGTCGTCGCCCACCGTCCGCCTCGCCGGCGCCCACGGCCGTCCCGTCGCCGTGCTGAACACCGGCCACACCAGTCTCCCGGCCGTGCGCGACGCCGTGTTGGTCACCCACGCGCCGCAGCGGTAGCGATCGACACGAAGCTCCGACGCGCCCGGGTGGGTGCCGGAGTGCGCTGGCAGCAGGTCGTCGAGGCGACCGCGCCGCACGGCCTCGCCCCGCTCAACGGCTCGTCGGCGACCGTGGGTGTGGTCGGCTACCCCTGGGAGGCGGGCTGAGCCCACCATGGGCAGAGCATTCGGATAGGCGAGCGACCACGTGACCGCACTCGATGTTGTCAACCTCGACGGCGCCCTCTGCCACGCCACGGCAGTGACCGAGCCCGAGCTGTTCTCGGCGACCCGCAGCGCCAGAGACAACCTGGGCATCGTCACCGCGATGGAGTTCGGCCTGTTGCCGGTCAGCCGACTGTACGGGGATTCGCTGGCGTTCGCCGGCGAGGTGGACGGACACCTTCTTCGGTCGCCTCGGGCCGTGGCTGGTGCCCGGCAAGTTCCTTTCCGGCTGGGCACACCGTCCCGCCCCGCCGATAGTCGGGTCGTCGCAGGCTATTCGCGCGAACGGTGCGTCGTCGTGCGGCCCGACGGGCCACACGACCGTCTCGGTGCATGGCGGCTCAACCGCCGACGTAGTCGGCGAGGTGCTGGCCGGTAAGCGTGGAACGGGCGGCGACGAGGTCGGCGGGCGTTTCCTCAAAGACGACCCGGCCACCGTCCCGTCCGGCCCCCGGGCCGAGGTCGATGACCCAGTCGGCGTGCGCCATCACCGCCTGGTGGTGCTCGCTCACGATGACCGACGTGCCGGAGTCGACCAGCCGGTCGAGCAGGGCCAGCAGGTGTTCCACGTCGGCGAGGTGCAGCCCGGTGGTGGGCTCGTCGAGCACGTACACGCGACTGTCATCGCCCATGTGCGCGGCGAGCTTGAGCCGCTGACGCTCTCCCCCGGAGAGAGTGGTGAGCGGCTGGCCGAGGCTGAGGTAGCCGAGGCCGACGTCGACGAGCCGTCGCAGGACGGTGTGCGCGGGCGGCGTCCGGGCCTCGCCGGCGCCGAAGAACTCCGCGGCGTCGGTCACGGACATCTCGAACACGTCGCTGATGGTGCGGCCGCCGACGCGGTAACGCAGCACGGACGCCTGGAACGCTTGCCGTCGCACTCGTCGCACGGCACGGCGACGCCCGCCATGATCGCCAGTTCGGTGTAGATGACGCCGGCACCTTTGCACTGCGGGCACGCGCCCTCGGAGTTGGGGCTGAACAGCGTCGGCTTGACCCCGTTGGCCCTGGCGAACATCTTGCGGATCGGCTCCAGCATCCCGGTGTAAGTCGCCGGGTTGCTGCGGATGACATGCGCGGGTGCGACCCGCCGGGATCATGACGTTCTAGACAAACCCCATGACCACCGATGGGTCGCACCCGTCCTCAGTTGCCCCCTACCAACACGTGTCATCCCAGCTCATAGCCCCCGCACATCGACAACGCAAAGACCCTGGGCCGTGAGGGCTAGACGGGGCACTGTCATTCCTGAAGGAGTGGGGCCGTGTCAACCCTTCTCGGTCGGACTGCTGCGACCGGTTTGTGCTGATTCCCGGCTCGGTGCGGGCAAACGCCGGTGAGGGGTCGGGGTCAGGACTCGACCGGAGGTCGACCGCGTCAGCGGCTTGGTCTTGACGGCGATCCCGTGCGGCGCAGAATCGATGCGCCGGGAGGCTCTCACTGGTGAAGTTGTGGGTGGCCGTGTTCTTCACCGTCCGGTAAGGCGGACGGTTGGCAGGCCGGGGGTCCCGGTGCCGGTCATTCCTCCGCCACGCAAGGTCTGCCCTGGTGGCATGAAGTGAAACGGCCGCGGCCAGGCGGGGTCAATCAGAATCACCCGACCACGCCGGTGGGGGGTCAGACAGACAACGACCTCGCGCCTGGCCGCGCCGGGACCGGGACTGTACAAATAACGGCTGATCGACCGATCAAGGGAGAGACGCCAGATGACGACCGAGACCACCGTGGGACAGCCGGCCGTGGAGCCGGTGGGTGCGGTCACGGATGAGCAGTTGATCGCGATGCTGGTCGATCGGGCTCGTGGTGACGGGTTGAAGCTGACCGGCGAGGGTGGGCTGCTGCAGCAGCTGACGAAGCGGGTCCTCGAGTCGGCGTTGGATGGGGAGATCACCGACCACGTCGGCTACGACAAGCACGACCCGGCGGGTCGGGGTAGCGGGAACACCCGTAACGGCAGCCGGACCAAGACGGTGCTCACCGACGTCGGGCCGGTCGAGGTGCGGGTCCCACGCGACGCCGCCGGGACGTTCGAGCCGCAGATCGTGCGTAAGCGGCAGCGGCGTCTGACCGGCGTCGACGACATGGTCCTGTCGCTGTCGGCCAAGGGCCTGACCCACGGCGAGATCGCCGCGCACCTGGCTGAGGTCTACGGCGCTGAGGTGTCGAAGCAGACCATCTCCACGATCACCGACAAGGTCATGGACGGCATGGCCGAGTGGCAGAACCGGCCCCTGGACCGGGTCTACCCGGTCGTGTTCATCGACGCCATCAACGTCAAGATCAGGGACGGTCAGGTCGCGAACCGGCCGATCTACCTCGCGATGGCGGTCACCGTCGACGGCCACCGCGACATCCTCGGTATCTGGGCCGGTGACGGCGGCGAGGGCGCCAAGTACTGGCTGCACGTGCTCACCGAGTTGAAGAACCGCGGCGTGGCCGACGTGCTGATGCTGGTCTGTGACGGGCTCAAGGGACTGCCGGAGACGGTGGAGACGGTGTGGCCGCGCACGATCGTGCAGACGTGTGTGGTGCACCTGCTGCGCAACTCGTTCCGCTACGCCGCCCGGCAGGACTGGGACAAGATCGCCAAAGCGCTGCGGCCGGTCTACACCGCGGCGACCGAGGACGCCGCCACCGAGCGGTTCCTCGAGTTCGCCGAGGCGTGGGGCCGTAAGTATCCGGCGATCGTGAAGCTGTGGGAGAACGCGTGGGCGGAGTTCGTGCCGTTCCTCGCCTTCGACGTGGAGATCCGCAAGGTCATCTGCTCCACGAACGCGATCGAGTCCGTCAACGCCCGTATCCGCAGGGCCGTGCGAGCTCGTGGCCACTTCCCGAACGAGCAGGCCGCACTCAAGTGCGTCTACATGGCCTTGATGAGCCTCGACCCGACCGGAGCCGGCCGCCGACGCTGGACCATGCGCTGGAAAGCACCACTGAACGCCTTCCAGATCGCCTTCGAAGGCCGGCTCACCCCGGCCAACAACTGACCACCTCAACAACCAAGATCAGCCGTTAACTTGACACTCCCCCGCCGCTGGACATGGCCCGGGTTCAGCCCGGCGAGTTTGGCGGGCTGAACCCGGGCCGCTCGTCTAGGACACCGTTGCCGTGGGCCGTGCTATGGGCCGGCGTCGGCCCGTGGCCGCCAGAACGAGGATCGCGAGTCCGATCACCATCGCTCCGCCGACCCTCTCGGCGGAGGGACTGCTCACGACCAATTGATAGGCCGAGGAGATAACATAGACGCTAGGGAGATCGGTGAAAGCGGGCCCGCCCGGCGCCGCGTACAGGCTGATGATGGGACTGGCGGCGAGCCAGAGCGCGGTGAGGCCTAGCGCGAAAGCGGCCAGCCGGCGCGGTAACGCCCGGCGTCGAAGACGGTGCACCACCCAGCCGGCGAGGACCCAGCCGGTCACCGCCCCGACGAGCCAGCCCAGCAGGATCGCTCCCGGTTCCCACACCCGCGGGGCTGGGGAGACGCTGGTCTGCGGTACTGCACCGGTTGAGGTGGTAGTCGCGGTGACGGTGAGGACGAGGCCGCCTCGGGTTGCCTGAAACCTCTGGACGGCCTTCCACCGCTCGTACGCAGGAGAGGGAAAGGTCACGACGGGGCGACTTGTCCAGCCGTCGGCCCGCAGCCGCGCCTGCGCTGCTTCGACCGTCCAGTTCCGCTGCCCTAAGCTTGTCGTTTAACCTGCCGGGTCTGTCGATGTGACCCTGGTCGATCATGGGGGCAGCCCTTGCGTGATCATGGTTCTTGCGAAGGAGCCATGATCACGCAACAAGGGCTGCGGTGATCAGTGTGAACGATGCCGGTCGGCGTGCCGCGTTCGGGGAGTTGTCGGAGTTCCAGCAGGAGTTCTACCGGTCTCTGCGCCGCCGGGCGGACGCGTTGTTCGAGCTCACGGATTCGGTGTTGTGCACCGACGGGCCGGTCACCAGCTTGGTCGGGTTGTCACTGGCGGCGGAGCATCGTCGCGGTCACGGCGCGTTGTACGACGCGGTGAACAGCGGCGTTGTCGAGGTGGACCGGTTGCGGCGGGCGCTGGTCGGGCTGCCGTTGCCACGTGACCGCGACGGCCGGATCGTGCTGACGGTCGATGTCAGCCCGTGGTTGCGGCCCGACGCCGCGACCGCGGAGGCGCGCTCGTTCTGTCACGTGTACGGCCGTGGCCGTAACGCCGCGCAGATGATCCCGGGCTGGGCGTACTCGTTTGTCGCCGCGCTGGAGACTGGGCGTTCGTCCTGGACCGCGGTGCTGGATGCGGTGCGGATAGGGCCGATCGAGGATGCCACCGAGGTGACCGCCGGGCAGGTTCGGGAGGTCGTCAACCGGCTTCGTGAGCACGGGCGGTGGTGTGACGGCGACCCGAGGGTGCTGATCGTGTTCGACGCCGGCTACGACGTGACCCGTCTGGCCTGGCTGCTGCGCGACCTGCCTGTGGATCTCGTGGGGCGGCTGCGTTCGGACCGGGTGCTCTACCTACCCGCCGCGGCTTCGGCGCCGGGGCGGGTCGGACGCCCGGCCCGGCACGGCGAGGTCCTCGACCTCGACCAACCGGAAGATCATCCGGACCCTGCCGTGGCCACGGTCACCGAGACCCTCCGCTACGGTACGGCGTTCGCCGACGCATGGGACCGAACCCACCCGAGGCTGACCCGCCGTGGCGGGTGGGCTGAGCATGCGGGACCGCTACCGATCATCGAGGGCACCGTCATCCGGCTGTGCGTGGACCGGCTGCCCGGTGACCGCAATCCGAAACCGGTGTGGTTGTGGGCCTGCGCGACCGGGCTGAGCGCGTCGGAGGTGCACCGAATCTGGCAGGCGCACCTGCGTCGTTTCGATGTGGAGCACACGTTCAGGCTGTTCAAGCAGACCCTCGGATGGACCCGGCCCCGGCTGCGGGATCCGCGAGCCGCCGACCGGTGGACCTGGCTGATCATCGCCGCGCACACCCAACTACGGTTGGCCCGCGATCTGGCCACCGACCTGCGTCGTCCCTGGGAGCGTCCGCCGACCAAAACCGGACGGCTGACCCCGGCCCGCGTCCGGCGCGGATTTCCGAACCTCCACCCGAAACTCGCCCAGCCGACCAGCGCACCGAAACCCACCCGACCAGGCCCAGGACGCCCGCCAGGCTCCCGGAACAAGCACGTCAGACCACACCCGCCGGTCGGCAAGACCCAACACCAGAACGCGACGACCAATCACAACAAGCCACAAAAGGTTTAATCACAAGCTAAGAGGAAGTCCACGCGTACCTCACGCTCCGGCAGGACCATCCACGGACTGCCAAATCGGGTGAATTCCGGTGCAGGTATTGGGGCACCCACGACGGTCTCGGCGGTTTGCAGGGCCACCGTGTCGGACGGTAGATCCGCCGCTGTCTGCCACGCCGACCAAGAGGCCGCCGCCGCTCCCACAGCACCCAGGACCATGGCCGCCAGCACGGCGGCTATCACGGCCGTCACGCCGACTGGTAGTCGGAACCACTGCCGCACCGCCCCGCGCAACAGATCCACCACATCGGCCCGGGCAGGCACCCGTTGGCCTGGCTCAGCGGAGTCCATCAGCACCGAGAGGATCTCCTGACCGCGGGCACGGCGGTAACCGACCGGATAAGCCCACAGCAGCCGCCGGTACCAGCGTTCCAACTCGACATGCGCCCGCTGCTCCCGCATGACCTCCCTGAGGCGGTCATGCGGGAGCACCGAACGAGCCGGGGAAACCGAACGCCGAGTCCGGTCGGGTCTGCAGTCGACTCTCCGCCGCCGCCACATGTTTACGCAGCCGGCGGGCCTGCTCGGCGAGCCGGGCAGCACCGGCGTCGGTGAGCCGGTAGTAGCGGCGTAACCGCCCGTCGACGATCTCCTGCCGGTCGACCGCGACGAGTTCCTGCTCAACGAGACGGTCGAGGGCTCCGTAGAGGGTGCCGGCCCGTAGCGTGACCGCTCCCTCGGAGAGCTCGGCGACCTCCCGAGTCACCCCGTAGCCATGCTTGGGCCCCGTCGCCAGCGCGGTGAGGATCAAGAACGTCGGCTCCTGCATCGATGTCACACACGGACACTACGTTGGTTGTCATATACCGTCAACCTGCATATAGGAGTGCGACGGCCGCGGATCTTGCCGAGGATCGGGTCAGGAAGACCGCCGGGTAGGCCTGCGTCCTCAATCTTGTCCTCAGATAGTGATCAAACGATGCGCTTGATCACTATTTCTCGACCTCAGACATAGCGAAGGGCCTGGTCAGCGGTGTGACCAGGCCCTTCGTCGTCCCCGAGCCGCCTGACGGAATCGAACCGTCGACCTACGCTTACCGAACGTCACGCTATCTGACTTGTCATCGATCGTCAGAATCCATCGTTGACCTGCACAGACGTGATCGTCGACTAATCAGCGCTTGTGACACGCAGTGGACCGTTGGCAGGGGTTTTCGGGGGGTAAACGGGGGGCACCGTTGACCGTTGCCACGATCGCCGTCACCCACAAGCAGGCACCCAGTCATGCGTCACGGTGCGATGCGGTGAGCGCGCTCAGCCACAACCGGGCAGCGCGGATTCCGGCCCACAACTGCTCAGCGCCGGCGTCGGCTCGCCGGGCGACCTTCATGGCCTGGTTGAGACGGCCGTTGACCACGTCGAACGGCAACCCGGACAGCCGCCTGATCAACGCGACGAGGCTCATGAGCTCGGCGCCCAACTCGCTGCGGCGGTGTCCGGCCCAGGGCAGGTCGTCTGGAAACATCTGTCCGGCCATCTCCGCATCCAGCTGCTCGCCGCACGGGCCGCAGAACTCCAGCGATTCGGAGACCGGCACCGAGGTGCACGACGCACCAAGACATCGATCCTGACGCGTTGCGCCAGGCCAGGTACTGCGACTGACACCCTTCCCAGCACGGCCGCAGCTGCGGGCCGGCCGGAGCGAGCTGCTCAGCGGCCCCACTCGCCGTGCAGAAGCTCGCGCGTGACGCTCACCTGCTGGCGGATCTCGTGCGCGACGCGATCCTGAGTCACGGCGAGGCGGTACGCGGCCCGAAGGTCCGAGCCGTCGAGCGTCGCGCTGCTCGAGATGGCGGCATCCAACAGCCGACCCACCAGTGTCACCAGCTCCAACAACGGTTCCTTCAGGGGGTCGATCCCGCAGTCGGCGAGTCGCTCCGCGCGCATCTGGATGTCCTCGAGGTCGAGCGCAGTGAAGCCAGCCGACGTGCAGGGTCCCTGATTGAGTACTCGAGACGCGACGTCGACCAACTGGTCGAGCTCCCCGTCGATCTTTTCAAACCGAATGCGCCAGCTGTCTCGGCGACCGACCTTGGCCGCCTGCTCCACACGCTCGCGACGGGCTGCCGCGTCTCGATCACGCTGGTCTGCCAGCGCCGCCTCGGCGTGCATCCTCTCGACGGCTCGCTGGCGTCGTGCGAGTGCAACGGCTACGCCGATGCCCAGGATGCCGACCACGATCCCTGCGATTCCGATGACCCGCGGTCAGGTCAGTTGGGACAGGAACTTTTCCATCTCCGTGCCGACAGCGCCCAGGGCCTCGGTGTAAGCCCGCAGCGGTCCAGGCGGCCGCAAGTCATGGTTGGCGCCTTCGATGGACAGGACCGTCTTGCCCGTCCACGCCGCAGCGTCAGAAACCCAGGTCCGATCTCGGGTACCTCCGACGAGCAGGGCTGGCGCCGGGTTACGGGCGATCGCCTTGGTCACTGCATCGTCGTACAGAAGTGGCGTCAGCCAGATCGCCGGCAGTTGCCGCTCAGCCGCCAAACCGGCGGCGTATGTTCCGAGCGACTTGCCGATGATCACAGGTCTCATGCCGGGCTCCGCATCGGCGAGCCGGTGCAGTGCCGCCGAGACGTGCGCTCTGACGAAAGGCTCAGGCCCGATGTCCAGCAGCCCGTCTGGCACGGTCCATGTGATGGTCTCGATGGTGGCGCCGAGATCGGTGAGCGCTTCGCCTGCGAGGTGGAGCAACGGCGCCTGCGGGCCGTAACCGCGGCCTGGGACGATAATTCCAGCGGTCATCCGGAGACTGTAGCCGTTTTGCGCCGTTAGTACTGCAACGGCGGGTCGTAGCTTCGGGTGCTGATCATTCGTTGGTTGGTTGTGGTGGATGCGCGGGTGGTCGGGTCGTGGGATGCCGGGTTGGAGGAGTTGTTCTTCCGGTTCGCGCATCGGTTTGAGCGGGTGGAGCCGCGGCGGCGGGCATGGGCGTATGTGCGGGGGCTACTGGCACCGTTGGAGCGGCGTAACGGCTGGACCCTCGCGGAGCAGGCTGGGCATGTGTCGCCGGACGGGTTGCAGGGCATGCTGTGCAGCGCGGCGTGGGACCGGGACGCGGTCCGCGATGACGTGCGCGATTACGTGGTGGACCAGATCGGCGATGCGGCCGGGGTGCTCATCGCTGACGAGACGGGGTTCGTCAAGAAGGGCCGTGCGTCGGCGGGGGTCCAACGGCAGTATTCGGGTACGGCGGGCAAGACCGAGAACTGCCAGATCGGCACGTTCCTGTGCTACGCCACGCCGCGGGGTCGGGCGTTGATCGATCGGGAGTTGTACCTGCCGAAGTCGTGGACCGGTGATCGGGACCGGTGCCGGCGCTCGGCGATCCCGGACGCCGTCGGGTTCGCGACCAAGCCGCAGCAGGCGCAGGCCATGCTGGAGCGGGCGGTCACCGCGGGGGTGCCGTTTTCGTGGTTCACGGCCGATGAGGCCTACGGGCAGAACCCTGGCCTGCGGGGCTGGTTGGAGGATCGGGACATCGCGTACGTGATGGCCACCCGACGCGACGATCGGGTGCCCTCCGGGCTGCACACCACCACCGGTGTCGACGAGCTGATCGGCAGGGTGCGTGCGGGCGCGTGGCAACGACTGTCGTGTGGTGACGGCGCGCACGGGCCGCGCCGCTACGACTGGGCTCGGCTGCCGATCCGCCGCACCTTTGCCCACGGCCGCCGCGGCTGGGTCCTGGCCCGACGCTCGATCACGGATCCCGGCGACATCGCCTACTACGTCTGCTTCGGCCCCCGCGGCACCCGACTACGCGACCTGGTGCGGGTCGCCGGTAGCCGTTGGTCGGTGGAGGAATCGTTCCAGACCGCGAAGAACGAGGTCGGCCTGGACCAGTACCAGGTCCGCCGCTACGACGCCTGGTACGCCCACATCACCCTCGCGATGGCCGCCGCCGCGTTCCTCGTCGTCACCCGCGCCCTCGAAGCCGCAAAGGGGGCACCACCGCAAACGAGCGCAGCCAGATCCCGCTGAGCAGCAACGAAATCCGCCGCCTGTTCGCCCACCTCGTCCTGACCACCCGCCGTCGAGCCGACCACATCCTGCACTGGTCCGACTTCCGCCGTCGCCGCCAGGAACAAGCCCGAGCCGCCCACTACCGCAAACGACTCAAACCGCCATAAGTCACGACCCGCCGTTGCAGTATTAGCAGCCCTGCTGCACCTGTACGCAGGCAGAGGTCCGCCTACCTCCCCATGGCGGTGACGCGCCGCCGCACGTGAAGACATCCGACAAAACTGGATCATGACCACCGCAGGTACTCGCGTCCAGAGCAGGGCGGGCCTTTCGGCAGGCGAGGGTCTGACTGCGGGTGCCGAACCAGGACACACTGTGATCGATGCGGATCGTTGACCACGGGCGCCCACCTAGATCGGCATCGGTACTCTTAGCTTGTGATTAAACCTTTTGTGGCTTGTTGTGATTGGTCGTCGCGTTCTGGTGTTGGGTCTTGCCGACCGGCGGGTGTGGTCTGACGTGCTTGTTCCGGGAGCCTGGCGGGCGTCCTGGGCCTGGTCGGGTGGGTTTCGGTGCGCTGGTCGGCTGGGCGAGTTTCGGGTGGAGGTTCGGAAATCCGCGCCGGACGCGGGCCGGGGTCAGCCGTCCGGTTTTGGTCGGCGGACGCTCCCAGGGACGACGCAGGTCGGTGGCCAGATCGCGGGCCAACCGTAGTTGGGTGTGCGCGGCGATGATCAGCCAGGTCCACCGGTCGGCGGCTCGCGGATCCCGCAGCCGGGGCCGGGTCCATCCGAGGGTCTGCTTGAACAGCCTGAACGTGTGCTCCACATCGAAACGACGCAGGTGCGCCTGCCAGATTCGGTGCACCTCCGACGCGCTCAGCCCGGTCGCGCAGGCCCACAACCACACCGGTTTCGGATTGCGGTCACCGGGCAGCCGGTCCACGCACAGCCGGATGACGGTGCCCTCGATGATCGGTAGCGGTCCCGCATGCTCAGCCCACCCGCCACGGCGGGTCAGCCTCGGGTGGGTTCGGTCCCATGCGTCGGCGAACGCCGTACCGTAGCGGAGGGTCTCGGTGACCGTGGCCACGGCAGGGTCCGGATGATCTTCCGGTTGGTCGAGGTCGAGGACCTCGCCGTGCCGGGCCGGGCGTCCGACCCGCCCCGGCGCCGAAGCCGCGGCGGGTAGGTAGAGCACCCGGTCCGAACGCAGCCGCCCCACGAGATCCACAGGCAGGTCGCGCAGCAGCCAGGCCAGACGGGTCACGTCGTAGCCGGCGTCGAACACGATCAGCACCCTCGGGTCGCCGTCACACCACCGCCCGTGCTCACGAAGCCGGTTGACGACCTCCCGAACCTGCCCGGCGGTCACCTCGGTGGCATCCTCGATCGGCCCTATCCGCACCGCATCCAGCACCGCGGTCCAGGACGAACGCCCAGTCTCCAGCGCGGCGACAAACGAGTACGCCCAGCCCGGGATCATCTGCGCGGCGTTACGGCCACGGCCGTACACGTGACAGAACGAGCGCGCCTCCGCGGTCGCGGCGTCGGGCCGCAACCACGGGCTGACATCGACCGTCAGCACGATCCGGCCGTCGCGGTCACGTGGCAACGGCAGCCCGACCAGCGCCCGCCGCAACCGGTCCACCTCGACAACGCCGCTGTTCACCGCGTCGTACAACGCGCCGTGACCGCGACGATGCTCCGCCGCCAGTGACAACCCGACCAAGCTGGTGACCGGCCCGTCGGTGCACAACACCGAATCCGTGAGCTCGAACAACGCGTCCGCCCGGCGGCGCAGAGACCGGTAGAACTCCTGCCGGAACTCCGACAACTCCCCGAACGCGGCACGCCGACCGGCATCGTTCACACTGATCACCGCAGCCCTTGTTGCGTGATCATGGCTCCTTCGCAAGAACCATGATCACGCAAGGGCTGCCCCCATGATCAACCAGGGTCACATCGACAGACCCGGCAGGTTAAACGACAAGCTTAGGACATGACGGGATACTCCGGTGTGGCTCCAGGGTTTCGCGAGCTTTCCGCGCTGACCATCAGCAAGATCTCCGTGGGGCCTGGTGACAACAACTGCTACCTGCTGCGCTGTCGATCGACCGGCAAGCAGCTCATGATCGACGCGGCCAACGAGCCGGAAGTTCTGCTCGACTTCTGCGACCGTCGCCTCGACGCCGTCGTAACCACGCACCAACATTGGGATCACTGGGAGCACGCGCTTGCCGCAGTGGTCGATGCCACTGGCGCTACGACCTACACCGGAGAGCCCGACGCACCGGCTATCGCTGTCCCCACAGACATTCTGCTGCATGACGGCGACGTCATCACCTGCGGCGCGTTCGAGTTGCGGGTGATCCGGCTGACCGGTCACACCCCTGGCGGCGTCGCATTGCTGTTTGACGACCCGGACGGCCATCCCCATCTGTTCACCGGTGACTCGCTGTTCCCCGGCGGGGTGGGAAACACCTTCGGTGATCCCGACGCCTTCACCACCCTGTTCCAGGATGTCGAGGGCAAGATCTTCGACAAGTTGCCGGACGACACCTGGGTTTATCCGGGACACGGTGCAGACACCACGCTCGGCGCTGAACGGCCGTCGCTCCCCGAATGGCGGTCGCGCGGCTGGTAGACGCTGGAGAGCTTTCAAAGGCGGAAGCGACGCGGGGGTAGCCGGCAAGGGAACGAACGGGAATCGTTCGACAGATCCTCCGCGCGGCGGGCGTAGGACTGTATCTGTCGGGGGCGTGGTGGATGAACTTCAAAGTGCTCGGCAACCTGGAGGTATGGGCGTCCGCGCGCCGGCTCCCCGCGCTCCCGCCCCGGCAGGAGCGTTTCCTTGCGCGCTTACTGCTGAGCCCGAACACCCTCGTATCGATCGGTGCGCTTGCCGAGGCACTCTGGGACGGCGAACCGCCCGCCTCCGCGGAACGACAGGTGCAGAACACAGCGTCACAGTTGCGGCAGGCGTGGCTGGGCGCCGGGGTGGCCGCGGCTAAAGAGGTCCTTCGTACCGCCCGGGCCGGCTACTCCCTCGACGTGGACCTGGACCAGATCGACCTGTACCTCTTCCGCGACATGGTCACCCAAGCCAGCGCGCTCGCCGAGGCCAGTGATCTGCTGGCGGCCGTCGCGAGATTACGGCAAGCGCTGGGACTGTGGCGTGCTCCTGCCTTCGCCGGCATCGACAGCCGGGCCATCCAGGGGAACGCGCTGCTCATCAACGAGGAGCGGCCCGCGGTCTGGGAACACTGCATGCGCTTGGAGCTGCAGGCCGGCCTACACGGTCGGGTGGTGACGGAGCTTGCCGCGCTCGTCGCCGAGTTCCCGTTCCGCGAGCAGCTCACCGGGCTGTTCATGACAGCGCTGTACCGCACGGGCCGGCAGACGGACGCGCTGCATGCCTACCAGAAAGTGCGCACCCTGCTGAATGACGAGCTAGGCATCGACCCTGGCCCAGAGCTGCAGGAACTACACAAACGCATTCTGCAGAACGACCCGGCCTTGTTGGGCCCCGCGGCGTACGAGACGGTGGCGGCCGTCCCGCCGCCGGTCCTCTCCGCCGCCATGCCGCCGGTACCGAGGCAGATTCCTCCACCAGACGGCTCCTTCACAGGCCGGCACGACGCGCTGACACTGCTCGAGCAGCACTGCGGGCAGGCGCAGGTGCTCGTGGTGGCCGGCGCGGCGGGCATGGGCAAGACTTCACTCGTCGCGCGGTGGGCCCACCAGGCCCAGGAGCGCTTCCCGGACGGTCACATATTCCTCGACCTCCGCGGGCACAGCACGGATGCCAGCCGATCGCCGGGCGGCGTGCTCGCGCACATCCTGGAGAGCCTGAACCTGCCGCCGCAGAAGATACCCGCCACGCTGGAGAGACGGATCGCCCTGTACCGCTCGGCCATCGCCGACAAGAAGGCACTCATCGTCCTCGACAACGCTGGCACCATCGATCAGGTGTTGCCGGCCGTCCCGCCCGGCGGCGGCACGCAACTGGTCGTGACCAGCCGTAACAACATGGCGGCACTGCACACCCATTTGGCCGTCAAGGGCCTCGCGCTGGAAGGACTGAGCCGCGAAGAGAGCCGGTCGGTTCTCCTCGGCGCCACCGAGCCAGCGTCGGCGGCCGCCAGTCGGGCATTGGAACGCCTGCTCGATCTGTGCGGTGGGATGCCGCTGGCCTTGCGGATCCTCGCCGCGCGGTTGGTGGCGGAGACGTCCCTGACGGTCGAGGGCCTGGCTGCCGATCTCTCCCGGGGAGGTGCGTCGCTCGACGGGTTCGCCATCGACGGCGACGCGCGCAGTGTCCGCTCAGTGCTGGCGAACGCCTACGCGACCCTGTCAGCCGACGACGCCCGGCTCTTTCGCCTGCTCGCGGTCCACCCCGGCCGGCGGATGCGGCCGGAGCTGGTAGCGGCGCTCGCGGCGCTCCCGCTGTCTGTCGTGCAGCGAAGCCTCGACAACATGATCGCGCTGCACCTGGTCACCGAGACCGGCGATCGTTACCTGACTATGCATGACCTGGTCCGGTCCTTCGCCGCGGAGTGTCTCGAGGCGCGCGCCGGCGATGACCGGCCGGACCAGGCTGTAGATCGTCTCTTGGGCTGGTACCAGTCCGTGGCTGCTATGGCCAACGGCACGCTGCGGCCAGACCGTGACGCCTTCGCCGACTCGACCGCGCGGGTGGAGACGTTCATCGAGCCGTTCGCCGAGGACGTCGACGCCATCAGCTTCCTCGAGGAGGAGAGCGAGAACCTGGCGCCGATCACCACTGTCGCGGTCCGCCACGACATCGACCGGGCGGTGGAGCTGATCTACCACCTGCACAGCTACTTCGTGCGGTCAGGCTTCTCAACCGCCGACGTGGACGCTTGGATGCGTTGTGGGGCCGACGCCCACCGAATCGACCGGCCGCTCGTGCGCGCCCACCTCTACCATGCCCTCGGCGGCGCGCTCGCCGTCACTCATGACCTCGACGCCGCAGCCGGGCACCTGCGTCTGGCCACCGAGTTCTACGAGCGGGAAGGACACCCGGGCGGCGCGGCCGGCTCCCTGCTCGGCCTCGGCTTCGTCTACGAGACACAAGGTCGATACCGCGACGCGCTGACCGAGTACGAGCGGGCACTGCAACTTGCCCAGGCTGCGCAGAACACGACTCTCGTCGTGCACTCCCTCAACAACTCCGCCGACGCGCTGGTCGCCCTGGACGACATCGACGCCGGGCTCGAGCGGTTGAAGACCGGGCGCGAGCTTGCTGGGCAAGGCGGCCTGCGGCACCACGAGGCCGCGATTCTGAGCAGCATCGGCGCGCTGTTCGTTCGCAAGCGCGCCTATGCCGAAGCGTTGGAGTACCTGCATGAGGGACTCGCCATGATGCGGCGATCCGGTTTCCGTACCGCCGAGGCGGACACCCTAGTCCGTATTGGTCATGCGGTCCTGGGCTCCGGCAACCGCACCGACGCTGTCGCGTGGTTCCGGCAGGCGCAGAAGGTCTACCGCCAGAACAACGACGCCACAGGCGAGGCAGACATGGCGCGACTGATCGGCGACCTGGCCGACAGCCCTCAGACGGCGTGAATCTCGCACCTGGGCGACTCCGACGCAGTTGCTGCCTCCTGGGTAAACATTGTTTCCCCAGCTCAACGGCGGTGGATGAAAGTTGGATGACGGTGCGATGCAAGCTCCGTGGAAGCTGATCGCAGCCGGAGCGAAGGGATCAGTACGCAGGGCACGGGGGTCGTGATCCGCTCATCACCGGCGCAACTGAAGGGAGAGCCAGCATGGAGCAGGTTGCGGAGATCATCGAGGTCATCGAGACCCTCGAAGAGACCGACGAGGGCCTGGACGCCCTGGCGTCCGTGCAGGCCGGAGAGACCTGGGTCTGACCGGTCAGACCCGGGAACGGAAGGTGTCAACCTTTTTGGGGCGGTCGGTTCAGGGGTTCGTTGACTGAGTCGTGGTGTCCTCGGGCTTGTTGATCCACGCGGTGGTGGGCAGGGCGGGTGGTTGCGGGATGCCGCGGACGAATCGTTCGGGGTTGCGGGTGTAGGCGGCGGTCAGGACGTCGGCGCGGACATCGCGGACCTGCCGGGCGTGGCCGTGGTGGACGTCGTGTGGGGTGTGCCAGCCGATGCCGGAGTGCCGGTGGATGGTGTTGTACCAGGTGAAGAAGGCGCGGCAGTGAGCTCGGGCGTCCTGGACGCTGCCGAAGCGGTCGGGGAAGTCGGGCCGGTACTTCAGGGTCTTGAACTGGGCCTCGGAGAACGGGTTGTCGTTGCTGCACCTGGGCCGGGAGTGGGACTTGGTCACGCCGAGGTCGGCCATCATCTGCGCGACCGTCTTGGACGCCATTGAGGTGCCGCGGTCGGCGTGGATGGTCAACTGCTCACGCGCGACGCCCTGCTTGGTGATCGCGTCGGACAGCAGCCGTTCGGCCAGGGCGGCGTCCTCGCGCTCGGCGAGCAGCCACGCGACGGTGTAACGGCTGTAGATGTCGATCACGCTGTAGAGGTGGTAGAAGTCCCGCTTGGCCGGGCCGCGCAGCTTGGTGATGTCCCACGACCACACGCGATTGGGGGCGTCGGCGATCAGTTCGGGCTTGACCTTCGGCGGGTGCACCGCGTGACGGCGGCGCTCCCTGACTTCGCCGTGGGCACGCAGGATCCGGTACATGCTCGACACCGACGCCACGTACACGCCCTCGTCGAGGAGGGTGTGGTAGACGGCCGCGGGGGCCATGTCGGCGAAGTCCGGGCTGTTGAGCAACGCCCGGACGCTGTCACGCTCGGCCGCGCTCAGGGCACGTGGCTGCGGCCTGGGTTCACGCCCCGGCCGCGGTGGCGCAGGCGTCTGGCGGTGCCGGCGGTAATGGTTGGCCTGCGGCCGGCCGGTGGCTCGGCACGCCGCCCGGATGCCGATCAGCGACGTCAGTTCGGTGATCGCAGCGTCGATCATGGTGTCGGCTCGCTCCCGCTGTGCTGGCTGTCGGTCGCGAGTTGCCCCAACAGCGCGGAGAGTTTTCCCTGCACCTCGATCACCTTGCGGGCCTTGTCCAACTCGGCGCGCAGCCGCTCGTTGTCTGCCCGCAACCGGGCTGCCTCCAGCACCGCCGGATCGGTCTTCGGCCGCCCGGCCGGCTTGGCCAGGGCCTCGCGGGCGCCGGCGTCACGCTGATGCTTCCACGCCGCGAGCAGCGACGTGTACAGGCCTTCCCGACGAAGCAGGGCGCCCTTGCCGGCCTTATCGAGGGTCTCGTACTCGGCCAGGATCCGCGCCTTGTACGCGGCGGTGTATGTCCTTGTTCGGGGCTTTGCTGGTACCTCGGGGTCGGGCACCGGGTGATGCGATGTCACGGGGGTGGATCTCCTTGCACGCCCTCACGGGTCAGAGTTTCAGCAGGTCAACCTGCCTTCCCCAAGGATGACACAGAGGGGGCTGCGGCTGGCGGACCAGACAACGATCCTGCAGCACACCCTGTGCCTCGACGACGCGCAGTGGTCGCTGTCGGCAGCCAACTGCTCCCTCACCGCGCTGGTGAACCGGGGCCAAGGCCCCTCCTGGCTCGTGGCGAAGGAAACCATCCAATGGGTCGACGGTCGCCGCGACGTGCTGGAGATGACCGAATACGTAGCGGACATGAAGGCCCTGTCCAGCGCCGACGTGCTCGCCGGACGGCCCGGGCAGCACCTGTCGCGAAGGGTCCACACCCTCAGTGACATCCGAGTGTTCGGATACCTAGCCCAGCGGCGCACCAAGGCCGCTCTGCTCACCGATCAGCTGACGACGCTCGCCCTCAGCTGCGATGCCGTCGAACTGCGGGACGCCACATCAAAGCTCGTGAACACCTTCGCGGTCGTGGAAGTCGAGGTGAACCAGGCGAGCCGCATCGACCTGGACGTGCTGGCCGGCGTAGCCGACAAGTTCTCTGCTCACTTCGGTCGTCCGCCCGCGCAGACGACGAAACCGCAGCTCGCCGCTGCCAGCCTCGGATGGAGCGGGTTACGTGACAACTGACAGCCCCCCAGTCACTACCGAAGCCCCCGCACACACGCCCGGACCATGGCAGGCATGGCGCCTCCTGCTGCTCGCGAACGCATGCTCCCTGATCGGCAACTACGTCCAAAACCTCGCCCTTCCGCTGTGGGTGCTGGCGGTGACCGGGTCATACACAGCAGCCGGCATCACCTTCGCCGTCGGCACCCTGCCGGAACGTGTCAAGGGATTGAGGCCAACGGGAGTTAAGCGGCTTGTCGTTGTGGCTCGGGCTTGTTGATCCAGACCTGTCCGGGCAGGTCGAGGATTTTGGGCAGGGGCCGGGTGGTGCCGAACCGTTCCGGGTGCGCCGTGCGGGCTGCGGCGAGGGTGTCCTCGCGGTTGGCGCGGACGGTGTGGTGACGGTCGTGGTGGACGTCGGCGGGGGTGTGTAGGCCGATCCCGGAGTGCCGGTGGGCGTGGTTGTACCAGGTCACGAAGTCGTTCATGAACGCTCGCGCCTGGGCGAGGGACGCGAATCGGTCCGGGAAGACCGGCGCGTACTTCAACGTCTTGAACCAGGCCTCGCTGTACGGGTTGTCGTTGGACACCTTCGGCCGGGAGTGCGAGCGGGTCACGTCGAGGTCTTCGAGCAGGTCAGCCACCGATTTCGACGTCATCGACGTGCCGCGGTCGGCGTGCACGACGTGCGGGACGCCATGGACACCGAACACCTCGCGCATCATCGACTCCGCGAGGGGGCCGGACTCGCGGGCGTGCACACGGGCACCGACGATGTACCGGGAGTAGATGTCGATCATCACGTAGGCGTCGTAGTAGACGCCCTTCGCAGGTCCGGCCAACTTCGTGATGTCCCAGCTGTAGACCTGCCGCGGGGCGTCAGCGACCAGCTCGGGACGCCGGCGGGCCGGGTGCCGGGCCAGCCTGCGCCGCTCGCGCGCCTGTGCGTGCTCGCGCAGAACCCGATACATAGTGGCGATCGAACCGACGTACACGCCCTGGTCCAGCAGCGCCGCGTAGATCTGGGCCGGGGCCGCGTCGACGAACTCCGCACTGTTCACCAGGCGCAGGACCTGCTCACGTTCGGCCGGGGTGAGCGCGTTCGCCGGTGTCCGCCGCACCGGCGCCGCCCGTGTCGGCCGCCGCCGGTCCCGGTCCGCGCTGGACCGGGCGATCCCGGTCAACCGCTTCGCGTCCCGCGTCGTGATCCTCGCACTGGTCAGCTCGTGATAGGCGGCCATCAGCGCCTGCCGAGCCCGAACACGTCCGGACCGTCCGGCTCGCTCCTGGAGATGTCCTCCAAGAGCTCTCGCGCTTTTCCCATGATCGTCAACGCCGTCTCGGTCCGCGCCAGCTTCGCCTGCGCCAGCTCCAGCTCACGCCGCAACCGGGCGATCTCGGCCTGCTCCACCGACGGCCTCCCGACCGTCTCACCCGCCGGCTTGCCCTGCAACAGCCCGGCATCACGGGCCCGGCGCCACTCCGACATCAACGACGAGTACAAACCCTCACGCCGCAGGAACGCACCACCCTCACCAGCCGCGACGGCCTGCTCATACCCGGCCAGCAACTCCAACTTCTGCCCCGGCGTGAACGACCGACGTGCCCGCGGCCCGCCTGAACGCGGACCCTTCTTGCCACTCATGACCCCATCCTGGGCCGTCACGACGTCAACAGCAGCATCCAACGCTTCTCGATCCTGAACTCGCCCTGTCCGGCGGACTTGCTATGAACCGCTGGCCTCAACTCACCCTGGCAGACAGGGTGCCGGTGGTCGTCTGTGCGCCCCTCGCCGGCCGGATCGTCGACCGGTTCAACCGGCGGCTGGTCTTCATCACCTGCGAGTTGCTCTGCGCGCTTCTGGTATTGGTCCTCATCGGGGCGGTACGCGCCGAGAACCTCACCGTCGTCTACATCGTCGTGGCGCTCCTCAAGGCTGTGGGCAGCGCATCCATTCCCGCCGTGCAAGCAATGCTCAAGGAGCGGTTGGCCGGCGACGACGTCCGACCGGTGATCGCCTTGTTCGAGGTCGTCTTCGGCGCGACCATGAGCCTCGGCCCGCTGATCGGCGCCGCGCTCTCCGCCGGGGTCGGCATCGAAGCAGCGTTGTGGGTCAACCTCGCCTCGTTCGTCGTGGCGGGACTCCTGGCGACCTTGCTGCGTCCGTCACCGACCGAGACCGCGCGTCGCACGGCGGCGCCCACGGGTGACCGGCCGGCGACACGGCTGGAGCCCGTGCGATGGAGGGCTATCGACCCGAAACTACGTCGGGTCGCGCTCGCCGAGGCGGCGTACTTCCTATTCCTCGGCTCGGAGGTAGTCATCGCCCTGGCGGTGTTCGAACAATCGGTCGGCATCGCGGCGGCCGCCGTGTACCAGACGTTGGCCGGCATCGGCTGGATCGCCGCCTCCTCGTTGATCGTGCGTCGATCTACACGCCAACCACTCGTACTGTGGGCGGGGGCGGCGGTGTCCGCCGTGGCAGCCGCCGCACTCGTCCTCAGCGGCCAATCGTGGAGCTGGGCCGCGGTTGTCGTGGTGGGCCTTCTCGGCGGCGCCGGCAACGTGATGATCGCCGGCGCAGCGACCGTGGTCTACCAGTCCTTGACGTCCAACGACGTCATCGGCCGTGTCTTCGCGTTCCGCCGCGCGGTGCTGAACCTCCTGATGACCGTGTCATACGTGGCCATCCCCTTCGTCGGAGACCTAACCGCCCGCCCTGCTCTGATCCTGCTCGTCGCCGGAGCCGCGAACTTGGTGATCACCACGTTACTGTTGCTGCCCCGGCACAGCCCCAGCCCCGAACGGCAGCGATGACTAGCTTCGTATCCCTGGGCCGGGTGGCTGGCGCGCCGCCCTCCCCCCGTACGGTGCGGCGGATCCCGTGGGGGACAGGCACCGAGCCGCCGGACGCGCCCGGCCTGACCGCCCTGACCTGCGCCGCCCTCTTCGGGAGGGACGCATACCGGGTCGGCCATCGCAGCACCGCGGTCAGCCTGCCGACAGACGCCACCCCCCGCCTGCTCGACCAGCGGCTGAGCAGCGCTCACCTCGACACTCTCCGGCGGGCGCTCGTCACGCAGCGGGCCCAACAGATGAGTGACCGCGGCCGACTGCTCCAACGGGCACTTCACCTAGCGGCCTGGGGCGAAGCCTGCGTGGCTGCGCTTCCGACCGCCGCCGCGGCGACCGTGATCACCGACCAGCAGATCATCGACTGCGCCCGCGACGTCATGGGCTTCCTCCGCACCGACGCAGGTCAAAACAGCCACCCGGATCCGCTGCCCTGGCGCGGAGGGCTGTACTACGGCGCCCGCAACCAGCATCGACTCGCCATAGGGGTACAAATCCCCTGGCCCGACGGACGAGGCGGCGCAGACTCTGCCCCGCTCGCCGCCGCGTATCTGGGTAGAGTCGGCACGCCTGGCGTTCTGGTCCAGATGCTCGCAGGGCGTCAGATTCCGTACTACGCCGCTGCGGCGATGCCTCTTCAGGAGCACGGCGTCGCCTGTCTCAGCATCGGCCTCAGCACGGTGGCCGCCCACGTGGTGGCGCTCGTCGACACCGTGCGACACGTGATGCGTGGCATCCATGATGCGGGGATCCCCGAGGCGCAGTTGCCCTACCTGCGGCAGAGCGTCGCGCTGCACGCAGCGATCCATTCCTCACCCGATCCGCCCCCGCCGCCACCCGGCGATTCCGTCGCGCTCGCCGACCGCGGCGTTCCAGCCGTCGCCGTGGTAGGCCACCTGCCTGAATCCACTCTGACGCAGCTACGCGAGGCCGTTCATGGATGGTGAGATCCTCCAGCTGCCAGGGCCGGCCGGTGCGGTGATCGTGGCGCATCGACCGGAATCCTCGACGACCTCCCTGGTCGCCACCTACGCGCGCGGCTTCGGCCACGACCCCGCAGACACGCCAGGAGTGGCCCACCTGCACGAACACCTGTACCTGGCGACCCTGCGCTCGGTCATGACCGCGCCCATCGTGGCGCACGCCCAAACCCATGCGGACACGATGAAGGTCTCGGCCACCGTACTGACAGAGGCCAGCTCAGATCTGGTCACGGCGCTGACTACCGCCTCCCAGCTGCTCGCCGCAGGAAGAATCGATGACGACGTCCGGCTACGCGAGTGCCGAGCAATCGATGTCGAACTGTCCGAGTGGTTCGGTAACCCGCTGCTCGTCACCGGGCACAAGCTCGCCGCACTAGCAACCCAGCGACACCAACTGGCCCGGTTCGACGAGTGCCGCATCGGTGGCAGCTCCGCCATAACAGCGCAGGATCTGCGAGCGCATGCAGCCCGGCACGAAGCGATCTACCCCGAGCGGCTGGTGATCGTCGGTTCCCGGCCGGCGG
The DNA here is from genome assembly GCF_030345795.1 of Micromonospora sp. WMMA1363. NCBI lineage: Bacteria > Bacillati > Actinomycetota > Actinomycetes > Micromonosporales > Micromonosporaceae > Micromonospora > Micromonospora sp. WMMA1363. The sequence goes on along the minus strand of NZ_JAUALB010000001.1, from coordinate 4,761,628 downwards.
AAGAGTGGCTGCCCGTGGCGGACACTGTCAGGGCACCCAGCTTCGCACCCGATCCGACTACGAACGCACCCGCAGATGAGCCCGCCACCCCTCGATCGGACTTGTCCGGCTCTGACACTCGTGTATACGTCGGCATCCCGCTCCACCCGGGCACCCCGGGAAACGCCGAGGCAGCACAGCTCGCCGCCCAGATCCTGCTGCACGAGCGAGGCCCACTCGCCGAAGTAGGCAAGCGTGTGGGGGCCCGGTTCCGGGGAGGCTCGGTCGTTCCCGGAGCAGGCCGTGTCGTTGTCACCGGCAGCTGGCTCGTCGAGGACGCACGGCAGCGGGAAGCGATCGGCATCGCGATGAGCCAGCACAGCGGGCAAGCGGCACCGGCGTTGATCGCGACACAGGCGGCGGCTCTACCGGAGCGACGTAGCGCCGCGGTGACCAACCCCGCAACGCTTGCCGCCACGGTCGATGCCTGGCAATCCGGTTATGGCATCGACCCGACTGCCACCAGCACACCCTGTGCGGACATGATCGACCGCTGCGTCCGCACCGGCTGGAACCAGGCCGTGCTCGTCGGAGCCAACCCGGCGCGCAGCGGGCCGTTCTGACCCCGTGCGGACGCTGCCGCCGACACCCCCGTGTGGCTGGCCACGCTGCCAGATGACGGGCCCACTGGCGGCCTCTTCCACGAGCGCCAGCCATTGCCCATGGTGAGGCCACGGACATGGCGCCCTGCCCTGGAGCACCTGCACCGCAACGCTCCACTGCGCTTCGGTCTACTGGATTCGGCCGGCGCCTCAGGCGTGGCCTAGCTGCTAGCTGGCGTGGTCGCCGCCGCCCACCCTGCCGCCAGAGCCCTGCCCGGAGAGTTGCGTGGGACCAGACAGCGTGGCGCCAGGCCCGATTCGAGTAGCCCGAAACGCAAACGATCATGGAGGGTCGGGCTACCTGCCGGCGCCGACGGCGGCGAGCGCCCACGACTTGCGACATGTCGAACCGGATCGTCCGCACGCGTTATCGGGGGGCGATTCAAAACCACATCGATGCACATGAGGCCCTGACCGGCATTCCTGCTGGTCAGGGCCTCCCTTTGAGCCGCCTGACGGAATCGAACCGTCGACCTACGCATTACGAGTGCGTCGCTCTAGCCGACTGAGCTAAGGCGGCAACGATCGCAAAGTGTACGCCACCCCACCCGGCCCGCCGAACAGGATCCCCGCCGTCGCACGACCTGGGCATACGTCACCCCGACCGTTCACCGGACAGCGCTGCCGGCCGACCCGCGCTACGCTCCGGCAGATGACGGACGATCATCCCTCCGGATCGCCGGACCATCAGTTCACGCCGCCCGGGGGCGCGACCACCCCACCGGCCGACGGCCTGCACGCGAGTGAGGCGGCCGGTGGCCGGCCCGCCCGCCGACCGGCCAGCACGGACCCACGCGAGTTGGGCTTCACCCCGCGCAAGCCGGTGCCGTGGCTCGCGCCGTTGCTGCTGATCAGCACCGGAATCCGTACGCTGCTGGCGATGCTGTTCGGGGCGTACCTGGACAAGCGGGAACTGCAGAACGCCCTCGACGCGAGGATTGCCCGGCAGGTCGGGCCGGACGGCGGTCTCTGGCTGGACTACGTCGCCGACCTGGGTGACGGCTTCGACGCCACGTACTCGGTCGCGTACCTGCTCGCCCAGCGCGAGCTGGTCGTGGACGGACATCGCCTGCCCCGCGCACAGACCCTCGTCATGGGGGGCGACCAGGTCTACCCGTCCGCGGCGTTCGAGGCATACGAGGACCGGTGCAAGGGGCCCTACCAGGCGGCACTGCCGGTCGCCCCGCCGGAGCGGCCGACGCTGTTCGCGGTTCCCGGAAACCACGACTGGTACGACGGCCTCACCGCGTTCCTGCGCCTGTTCGTCCGGTCTCGGGACCGGCACTTCGGCGGTTGGGGCACCGGTCAGTCCCGGTCGTATTTCGCGGTGCAGTTGCCGGCCGGCTGGTGGCTGCTCGGCCTGGACGACCAGTCCGGTTCGTACCTGGACGACCCGCAGCTCACCTACTTCGACGCGGTGGCGGAACGGCTGGGGCCCGAGAGCCGGGTGATCGTGGCCGTGCCGGCGCCGGTGTGGGTCAAGGCGGTCGACCACCCCACCGCGTACGACTCGGTCGACTATTTCATGCGTACCATCGTCGCCCCGACCGGAGCGCAGGTGAAGCTGCTCATCTCGGGCGACCTGCACCACTACGCCCGGTACGGCGGACCCAACCGCCAGTTGATCACCTGTGGTGGTGGCGGCGCGTATCTGTACCCCACGCACAAGCTGCCGGAGCGGATCCAGGTCCCGCCGGAGGACACCCTGGCGCGGCGGGCCAGTGCCGCCCGGACGTACGAGCTGGCCGGCCGCTACCCGGACGCCGCGCGTTCCCGGCGGTACGCCTGGGGCATCTTCCCCCGGCTGCCGCTGCGTAACCCGGGCTTCATCACGCTGCTCGGCAGCCTGCACGCATTGCTGATGCTGGCGGTGGTCGGGGTCGCCACCAACCGGGGTGGCACCGAGCAGCGGCTGCTCAGTGTGCCCCTGGTGGCGATGCTGCTGGTGGTGCTGCTCGGGGCGGCGTTCTTCGCCAAGCCGCTCAGTTCCGGGGGCAAGCGACACGTCCGGCGCTGGATTTTCGGCGTGGGGCACGGCGTGGCGCACGTCGGGTTGGCGCTGGTGGGCTCGTGGGCCTGGCTGGCGTTGCCGTTCCACGACTGGCCCTGGCCGCTGCCGGCGGTCGCCGCGGTGGTGCTGTACGGCCCGGTGAGCGGCTTGGTGGCGAGCCAACTGGTGGCTGCCTACCTGTTGGTCGCCAGCGTGTTCGGGGTGAATGTCAACGAACTCTTCGCCGGCCAGGGCATTCAGGACTCGAAGGCCTTCCTCCGTCTGCGGATAGATCCGGCCGGGACCCTCACCATCTACGCAATCGGGATCGACCGGGTAGCCCGGGCCTGGCGGATCAACCCCGACCGGTCTCCCGTATCCTCCTGGCTGGCTCCGGCTACCCCGTTGATCCCCCGCCTGGTCGAACCCCCGGTCACCATTCGCTGACCTGAGCCACGTTGATTCATGACGGGCCACTGTCGTAGGCCCGGCGTGATCCACAGACCTCGGACAGGGAGCATCTGCTGATGCCCCCGCCGGAGAGCTGCCGAACAGTCACTGTCTCGCTCGGGGGGTGCCGGGACACCACCTTCGCTGTCCCCTCTGGCGTCTCGACTCGCTCGCCCGAGCCGGGATAGGTGCTGCTCTCGCTATACAGCGGATGCTCGTACTTCAGACAGCACATCAACCGGCCGCACGCACCGGAGATGCGCAGCGGGTTGAGCGGCAGGTCCTGGTCCTTTGCCATCCGGATGGTCACCGGCTCGAAGTCGGTGAGGAAAGTGGCGCAGCACAGGTCCCGGCCACAGGAGCCGATGCCGCCCTGCACTCGCGCCGAGTCTCGCGCGGAGAGCTGCCGAAGCTCGACCCGGCAGTGCAGCGTCGCCCCGAGATCCCGGACCAGTGACCGGAAGTCGACCCGGTGCGGGGCCGTGAAGTAGATCGTGCTCCGCTCGCCGCTGCCCTGGGCACTGGCTGGAACGTGGTCAACGGCGACCACCTTCATCGGGAGTCCGTGCTCCCGGATCAGGCGCTTCGCCGCGACCTTCGCCTCCGCCTTGCGCCGCCGCAGCGCCTCGTCGCGGCGCAGGTCGCCCTCCTGCGCCAGCCCGGCCAACCGGGGAAATCCGTCGGTGTCCTCGGACACCCACTGTGCGGCCCAGACGCACTCCGCCACCTCGGGTCCCTCGTCGGTGGGAACCAGCACCTTGTCCCCGACCTGCGGCCGGAGTTCACCCGGATCCAGGTAGTAGAGGCGCCCGTACCGGTGGAAGCTGACCGCGCAGAGCATGCCCATGCCCCTCACCCTACGTCGCCGGGCCACCCCCGGCAGTTCCGCCGTCATGGGACGACCACACCGCGCAGCCATCCAGGTCGATCGAAACGTTCGGGTGGCTCGTCCCGCCGGGCCGATGCCCCTCGCCCGGATGGCTGATTCGGCCGCGTTCGACGGGACAAACACCGGCGCGGGGCGTTGAGTGGAGACAGGCCTGCGGGGGGTGCAGGGAAGGCCACGGCGTCGACGCCGGAGCCGGGAGCCCGGTTCGCGAGCGCGACGCCGTGTGCCCTGCCCGGACGGGTTCGGCCAGCCGCCGTCACCAGCCGACGCGGGTCGGGGCGTCGTAGCGGATCCGCCCGTCAGCCGACGCCCGCCAGGGGGACTCGGCCAGACTCGGCCCCCACTGCCGCAAGAGTGTCTCCGCACCGTCATACGCCACGCAGAGCACCGCCAGCACCCGGGCGGCGATCTCGGCGGCCTCGGCCCCGGCCGAGGCACGTGGCGCCGACACCGCGAGCGACATCGAGGTTGCGGCGACCACCGCCACCGCCTCGGCGGAACGCAGCACGTCGGCCAGGGCCCGGGCGAGCGCGAGCCGGCTGCCCTCGACCCAGTCGGCGAGGGCGTCGGCGTAGCCGGCGGTCGACTCCAGCCGCCCCACCAGGCTCTCCGGCCCCTCGTCGAGGTGGCTCAGTAGCGCGGTGCGGGCCTCCCCGTACGCGGCGGCGGCCGCGCCGGACCAGAGCACCGGGTCGGTGAGCGCGGCGGCGGCCTCATCGTACCCCTGGACGTGCCGGCGCACCGCCCGGCCAGCGGCGGCCAGCGGCGCGGGATGCAGTTCCAGGAAGCTCCGGACGGCCTGGCCGGGAAGCACCTGCATGCGGCGCAACAGCGGCCAGACTCGATGCCCCTCCGGCGCGCCGGTCGCCAGCAGCCCGTCGACCCGACGCAGCAGGTCGAGGCCGGGTTCCGCGAGCCGGTCCAGCGGATCCATCACGCCTCCCCGGCGAGGCGTCGGCCAGCGGCCTGATCGACCTCGGCGTAGTGGTCGGCGGCGTCCCGCACGGCGGACGCGCCCGCGGCCAGCCGCAGGGCGGCGCCATGCGCCTCGCGGGCCCGGTCACCGGTGGCGGCCGTCCACTGCCGGTGCAGAGCCCGCCCGATCTCACCGGGCCGACCCGCGGCGTCGCCGCCGAAGGCGACCTGGGCCGGGTCTCCGGCGGTGACCGAGCGGGAAAGGCCGGCCATGGTCTCGCTCGCCGCGTCCAGCCGGGCGGCGAGGGCGAGCAGCGCATCCATCTCAGGCCCCCGCGAGCGGACGGTACGCGGCGAACGTCTCGTTGTGCAGCTTCTCCCGTGCCCACTGGGCGGCGTCGGCGGCCGCGGTGACCGCGGCCCGGACGGAGTCGGCGACATCGCGCGGGTGCCGGTTGTGCAGCGGGCCGAGGAAGCGCACGTCCGTGATCCGTCCGCCGGCCGTCACCACGACCTCGACCAGCCCGTCCGGTGAGCGGACGGTGACCTCGACTGTCGTGACCGCCTGGTCGAACTCGGCCTGGAGGGACTCGATGCGGCGGTAGCGCCGCACGGCCTCCTCGATCCAGGCCTCGTCGATCTCCCCCCGCGGCATCGGCGCTCCTCCCAGCGATCCTCACTCAGCGTGACATCGTCATCACCACGGCACACGGACCGTACCGCACAGCAATCTCACCTGTCGATGGCTGTGGGATCGCCGGTGGGGCGGGTTCGAGCGGGCTCAACCCTTCCAGAGGGCAAGCATCATCGCCTCGACGGCGATGCGGGGCTTCACGTTCGCCTCGATCGCCGCCCGGCAGGCGAGTACTGCCTCCAGCCGGCGCAACGTACCCTCGGCAGCCCACTTCTGCGCTCCCGCCTCGGCGAGCCCGGCGATGTCGGTGTGCACCGGCGCGACAGGGGCCCGCAGGGCCGTCGTGAGCGCATCCCGGTAGAAGCCGGCCAGGTCTACCAGGGCACGGTCCAACGCGTCCCGCTGTACCCGGGTGGCCCGGGACTTCTGCCGCTTCTCCAGTTCCTTGAGTTGCCCGGCGGCCCCCCGAATCGCGCTGGCGGCACCCCGGCCGGTGCCGCCCGCACCGAGCGCCGTCTCCAGCGCGGACCGCTCGCCCGCCTCCGCCTCGGCCACCGTCGCCGCCGCCTCGGCCTCGGCGGCCTCGATCAGCGCGGAGGCCGCGTCGAACGCGGCGCCCACCCCGGTAAGCCGGCGCGGCACCGCCAGCACCGCGTCCCGGCGCTTGCGCGCCTCCGGATCGCGGGCCAGTCGCCGGGCCCGTCCGACGTGCCCCTGCGCGGCCGCGGCCGCCCACCGCGCCTCGTCCGGCGCGATCCCGTCCCGCCGGGCCAGGACCTCGGCCACCGCGTCGGGCGGTGGCTGCCGCAGCGGTACGACCCGGCACCGCGACCGGATTGTCACCGAGACGTCGTCCGGGTGCGTGGACGGGGCGCAGAGAAGGAAGACGGTGCGCGGTGGGGGTTCCTCGATCGCCTTGAGCAGCGCGTTTCCGGCTGCCTCGGTGAGCCGGTCGGCGTCCTCGATGATCACCACCTGCCAGCGCCCACCGGACGGGGTGCTGGCCGCGCGCAGCACCAGCGCCCGCATCTCGCTGACGCCGATGGACAGCCCCTCCGGCACCACGAGTCGGACATCGGCATGGGTGCCGGCCATCGTGGTGTGGCAGCCGGGGCAGGTGCCGCAGCCGGTGCCGTGCACGCACTGCAGCGCGGCGGCGAAGGCCCGCGCGGCCACCGAACGGCCGGAGCCGGGCGGCCCGGTGAAGATCCAGGCGTGCGTCATGCCCGCTCCGGGGTCACCCGGGGCGGCACCGCCCGAAGCCGGTGCGACCTCGGCCTCCTCGGCGAGGGTGGCGAGTTCGTCCGGCTCGGATCGATACGCGGCGGCGCACAGCACGGCGGCGGCCGCCGCCGCGGCCCGACGCAGGGTGCCGACCGCCGCGTCCTGGCCGACCAGGTCGGCGAAGACGTCCGGCATCAGGTCCGGTGCTCCGTCGTCACAAGCTCCGGGTCGGATAACTCCGGCTGCACCGACGTGTCGGAGCCCTGCGCCGGCCGAGGGTGCCCGACGCCGCCCGGCGCGCCCGGCATCTCGCCGATCCGCCGGGCCACCGCGTCGGCGATCTCCCGGGGCGGACGGGAGGCGTCGAGCACCAGGTAGCGCTTCGGATCGGCGGCGGCGAGGTCGAGGAAGGCGTACCGGACCCGCTCGTGGAAGGCAACCGACTCGGCCTCCAGCCGGTCCGGGCCCTCGGTGCGGGCGGCCACCCGGGACAGCCCGGTGCGCGGGTCGAGGTCGAGGAGCACCACCAGGTCGGGCTTGAGCCCGCCGGTGGCCCAGGACGAGAGCCAGGAGACCTCGTCGACCGGGAGCGTCCGCCCCGCGCCCTGATACGCCAGCGACGAGTCGACGTAGCGGTCACTGACCACGACGGCGCCCCGGACCAGCGCCGGTCGGACCACGGTGGCCACGTGGTGGGCCCGGTCGGCGGCGTAGAGCAACGCCTCGGCGCGCGGCGACGGCGCGTCGGTGCCGGGCTGGCCGAGCAGGAGAGACCGGATCCGTTCACCGACCGCGGTAGCCCCCGGCTCGCGGGTCACCACCACGTCGTGGCCCTCGTCGCGCAGCCGGTCGGCGAGCAGGGCGAGCTGGGTGGACTTCCCCGCCCCCTCACCGCCCTCGAAGACGACGAACAGCCCGGCGGAGACGAACGGCTCGGCCGGCATCAGCGGGCGGCCACGCACCGAGCCCCACAGATCGGCCCAGACGGGGACGCCCTTCTTGTCGTCCATCTGCCCGAACGCGCTGATCCCGGCGAAGATACCGGCGATGCCCGCGGCGAGCAGCAGCAGCCGGGTGGAGGAGATCGACACACCGAGGTCGGCGATCTCGAACTGGCGGGAGCCGCCGACGCCGGCGAGCAGGCTGCTCAGCGCGATGGCGAGGATCAGCACCAGGCGGGTACCGATCTGCACGACGGCGAAGACGCGCCCGCGTACCTCGTCGGCGATCTCGCCGCCGAGCAGTGTGGTGCCGGCGAGGAAGGCCATCCCGGCGCCCGCGCCCACCAGGACCGCGCCGACCATGGCCATCGACAGGTGGATGGCGAAGGCCAACGTCATGACGGCCGCGCTGGCGAGCACGATGCTCATGCCGAACCAGCGGCGGCGGGACATCTCCTTGACGATCAGCGGGCCGAGCCCGATGCCGATCGCCAGGCCGATGAAGATGGCGCCGAACAGCAGGTAGAAGGCGGCGTCACCGGCGCCGAGCGAGTTGGCGAAGAACCGGGCGGTGCCGATCACGATGCCGCCGCCGGCGAAGGCACCGAAGATGCCCAGCACCAGGCCCCGGACCAGCGGGGTCTGTCCGATGAACCGCCAGCCGTCCTTGAACTGGCGCAGCATGCTCTGCTCGGTGTGGTCCCGCTCGGCGGCCGGGCCCTGGCTGATCTCCCGGATCCCGTACGCCACCACCACGGCCGTGGCCAACCTGGACAGCGCGTTGAACCAGAGTGCGAGTTGGGCCGGCTCGGCCCAGTCCGGCGTGGCGCCGCCGGTGGCGGCCCGGACCGCGCCGTCCAGCGCGGCGAGCGCCAGCGCGGCGACGACCGGGGTGAGGCCATACGTGGTGATGAGGGTGAGCTGGTTGGCTGCCTCCAGCCGGGCTCGCGGGATGAGGTTGGGGACCGCGGCCTCCTTGGCCGGGATCCAGAGCAGGGTGATCGACTCGATCAGGAACGTGGCGATGGTCGCCCAGCCGACCACCACCGCGCCGCCGGCTCCCAGCATGGCGACCAGCGGGATCGAGGCGAACAGCAGGAACCGCAACACGTCGCAGATGACCATCGTCCACCGCCGGTCGAACCGGTCGGCGAACACACCGGCGATCGGCCCCAGCACGAGGGCGGGGAGCAGGCGGATCGCGATGACGGTGCCGAAGGCGGCGCCCTTGGCGGTGCTCCCCTCGACCTGGGAGGCGGCGAAGACGGAGGTCGCGAGCAGACCGAACCAGTCGCCGAAGGAGGCGGCACCGAGCACGATCCAGAGCCGCCGGAACGGCCGGATGCGCAGTACCGAGCGGATGGCGGCGTAGCCCGAGTGGTCCGGCTGCGCGCTGGCCTGGGCGCCGGACGCGGACGGGCCGGGCTGCGCCCCGCGGTCGCCGGATGGGCCCGGCTGGGCTCCGGACGGCGACACGCCGGGTGACTCGCCGTTCTGCTGGCTTTCGATGGCCGTACCTCCACGTGGCGACCCATCGCTGGGCTGGTCCCGGTGCAACACTCTAGACCCGACGGGGAGCGTCCCCGCCGCGACATTCTCCTGTTCGCCGAGCCTAGGCCGCCGCGACCACCCCCCGCAGCCAGGACAGATGCGAAGGTAGTTCACATTGACCCACGGGACGGTTAGCGTGCACGACGTGGCCACCGACAGGCACGATCTTCGCGGTCGACTCGACCGGGCGACCGCCCACCTCGACCCGCCGTACGCGGTGGTAGACCTCACCGCGTTCGACGCCAACGCCGCCGCGCTCACCGGCCGCGCCGCCGGCAAGCCGGTCCGTGTCGCCAGCAAGTCCGTCCGCAGCCGAGAGCTGATCTCCCGAGCCCTGGGCACGGACGGCTGGCGGGGGGTGATGGCATTCACCCTGTCCGAGGCGCTCTGGCTGGTCCGCTCCGGAGTGACCGACGAGGCACTGGTGGCGTACCCCACGGCCGACCGAGCCGCGCTCACCGAGCTGGCCGCCGACCCGCGGCTCGCCGCCGCGGTGACCCTGATGGTCGACGGGACCGACCAACTCGACCTGGTGGACGCGGTGTGCGCTCCCGACCAGCGGCCCGAGCTGCGGGTCTGCCTCGACCTGGACGCGTCCTGGCGACCGCTGCGCGGACGGGTACACGTCGGCGTCCGCCGCTCACCGGTACACAGCGCCCAGGCGGCCGGCGCGCTCGCCGCGACCATCGCCGCCCGCGCCGGCTTCCGGCTGGTCGGGCTCATGGCGTACGAGGCGCAGATCGCCGGCCTGGGCGACGCGCCGCCGGGGCGGGTCGTGCTCGGCGCGGCGATCCGGCTGGCCCAGCGCGGGTCGTACCGCGAGTTGCTGGCCCGCCGGGGCGCGGCGGTGACCGCCGTCCGGGAGCACGCCGACCTGGAGTTCGTCAACGGCGGAGGCACCGGCAGCCTGGCCGCCACCAGCGCCGATCCCGCGGTTACCGAGGTCACCGCGGGATCGGGCCTGTACGGGCCGACGCTGTTCGATGCCTATCGCGCCTGGCGCCCCACCCCGTCGGCCTTCTTCGCCTGCCCGGTGGTCCGCCACCCGGCCCCTGGCTACGCGACCGTGCTCGGCGGCGGATGGATCGCCTCCGGTCCGGCCGGGCGGAGCCGACTCCCCCGGCCGTTCCTGCCCGCCGGCCTGAAGCTGGTCGACGCCGAGGGGGCCGGCGAGGTGCAGACCCCGCTGGCCGGCGCGGCGGCCAGCGGGCTGCAGGTCGGCGACCGGGTGTGGTTCCGGCACGCCAAGGCCGGCGAACTCGCCGAGCACGTCAACGAGCTGCACCTGGTGGAGGGGGACACCGTGGTGGCCACCGCGCCGACGTACCGCGGCGAGGGCCGAGCCTTCCTCTGAGCCGCCCGTTGATCGCGGGCGACGAGCCGGGAGCCGCCGGGCCGATGTGAGCGGCCCGGACAACCGAATCAGGCCGTCTGGGCCAGCTCCGGCGGCTGGTCCGCACCCTCCCAGGCATCAACCTGGCGGTGCAGGTACTCCCGGATCAGCGCCTTGGCCTCGGTGAGCACCCGGGCGTCGCCCTCCGGATGCCGACGGAACGCCAGCTTGATGAGCGCGTCGGAGGCCTCGACCGCGATCTCCAGATGAAACCGGAGATCCGGTACGTCGGTCAGCCCGAAGCGTTCGGTGAGTACGCGGGCCAGTTGGTCCGCGATCACCCCGTTGTTGTCCCGCTGCTCATCGAGCAGATGCAGGTCGACCACGTCGCCGAAGTGCAGGGTACGGAACCCTGGGACAGTGCGGTGCATCGTGATGTACTCGTCGATTGCCGCGTCGACCCCGTCCCACCAGTGGGTCAGGTCGTCCGAGGCGAACCTCTCGTCGAGCCGCTGGAGGTAGGACTCCATCGTGCGCAGGGTCAGCGCCTGCACAATCGCCCGCTTGTCCGGAAAGAACTGGTAGACCGACCCGATCGCCACCTCGGCACGTTCGGCGAGCAGAGTCGTGGTCAGCCCCTCATACCCCACCTCGTCGACGAGCTCGGCACAGGCATCCAACATTCGCTGGACCCGCGCGACACTTCGACCCTGCACCGGTACGCGGCGCAGCGGCCCGGTCGTGGCGGCTGGTGTGGACACTCGGTGCCACCCCCCTTCGACGGATGAACATATCTGCACGTCACGAGACCGTGACTACCGGTACAACGACTGGACCTCGATTGCGGTATTTACCAGGTACAACGTTCCTGATATGAAGTCAGTTCATATTCATATTGAGGAGTGTTCCATGGCCGCCATCGCACCCTCGGCAACCGACTGGGCCAACTGGGCCGGCAACCAGCGTGGCACCGCCACGGCCATCCTGCGTCCGACCTCGGTCACCGAGGTCGTCGACGCGGTCCGGGCCGCCGCTGCGGCCGGGCGACGGATCCGCCCCGTCGGCAGCGGCCACTCCTTCACCGCCGTCGCGCTGGCCGACGGGCAGCGGATGGAACTGGCGGGCCTGGACACCGACGTAAGCGTTGACGTCGATCGCCGACTGGTCACCGTACCCGCCGGAAGCACGCTGCACGCCCTCAACCGGCTGCTCGCCGGGCACGGGCTCGCCCTGCCCAACCTGGGCGACATCGACGCCCAGACCGTCGCCGGAGCGATCTCGACCGGCACCCACGGCACCGGCGCCGGTTACGGCTGCCTGTCCACCTTCCTCGAGGCCCTCACCCTGGTCACCGGCACGGGTGAGGTGCTGCGCTGCTCAGCCGACGAGCACCCCGACGTGTTCGCCGCCGCCCGGGTCTCGCTGGGCGCGCTCGGCGTGCTGGTCGACGTGACGCTGCGCTGCGTGGACGCGTTCGTGCTGCTCGCCCACGAGCGGCCGGCGCCGCTGGCCGGGGCGCTGGCCGAGCTGCCGGAACTGGCGGAGCGGCACGACCACGTCGAGTTCTACTGGTTTCCGTACACCGACCGGGTGCAGGTCAAGAGCAACGACCGGGTGCCGGCCGACGACCGGCCACTGTCCCGCTGGCGCGGCTGGCTGGACGACGAGTTCCTCGCCAACACTGTCTTCGCCGGGGCCTGCCGGCTGGGCCGCGGTGTGCCGGCGCTCGCCCCGGCCATCAGCGCGATCTCGGCGCGGGCCCTCACCGAGCGCCGGTACACCGGCCGATCCGACGCGGTCTTCTGCACCCCGCGCCGGGTCCGCTTCGTCGAGATGGAGTACGCCCTGCCACGCGACGCCCTGCTCCCCGCCCTGGACGCGCTGCGCCGGATCGTCGCCGCACTGCCGTTCAAGGTTCTCTTCCCGGTCGAGGTGCGGTTCACCGCCGCCGATGACGTCTGGCTCTCGCACGGCCATGGCCGGGACTCCGCGTACATCGCCATCCACCAGTACGTCGGAATGCCGTACGAGCCGTACTTCCGGGCCTTCGAGGAGGAGGCGGCGAGGCTGGGCGGCCGCCCGCACTGGGGCAAGCTGCACTGGCGGGACGCGGCGTCGCTGGCCCCCGCGTACCCCCGGTGGGCCGATTTCCAGACCGTCCGCGACCGGCTCGACCCGGACCGGGTGTTCGCCAGCCCCCATCTCGACCGGGTGCTCGGCGAGGGCGGTCACGCCGCCGGCCCCACCACCTGATCCGCACCACCGCCGGCCCGAACGTGGCCCATGACCCGTTCGTACGTGGCCCGGTAGGCGCGGCGCGTGGCAGGCGGCGTGGCCGGATCCGCCAGGGCCTCCGCCAGGTCGACCAGGCGGATGTCGGGCCGCAGCTCCGTCCAGGTGGGCAGCGCCTCCATCCGGCTCACCCGCCACCGTCCCGACCCGTCCCGGGTGAACGTGGCCCGGGCCATGATCCCCTCGCGGTTGGCGTCGATCGGGGTGGCGTGGCGAGCCAGCTGGTTGCCCATGCCGAAGACGACCCACTTCTCGCCGACCCGGCGGAACGGCTGGACCGCGTGCGCGTGGTGGCCGAGGATCAGATCCACGTCCGGTGAGGCGATCAGCTGCCGAGCCCAGGACTCCTGGGTGGTGTCCGGCCGATGCTGGTACTCGGTGCCCCAGTGCAGGCTGAGCACCACGATGTCGGCGCCGGCCGTCCGGGCCCGCCGCGCGGCGCTCAGCACCTCGGCCGGGTCGATCAGGTTGGCCAGCCACCGCTTGCCCGGTGGTCGCCGCAGGCCGTTGAAGTTCTGCGTGTACGACAGGTGCGCGACGCGGGCGCCAGCGACCTCGTAGATCCGGGGCGTCTCCGCCTCGGCCGCGCTGCGGGCGCTGCCGGTGTATCCCAGGCCGGAGGCATCCAGCGCGTCCAGGGTCCGGACCACCCCGTCGACGCCCTGGTCGAGGGTGTGGTTGGACGCGGTCGAGCAGCCGTCGAAACCAGCCGCCTGGATCCCGTCGAGCACCTGCGGCGGAGCACTGAAGGCAGGGTAGCCGGCGAACGGGCCATCCGGTGGGGCCAGCGGCGTCTCCAGGTGGCACAGGGCGAGGTCGGCGCCGCCGATCGCGGGGGCCACGCCGGCGAACATCGGGGCAAAATCGAGACCGGGCCGACCGGCCCGGCGCGCGTCGCGGCGGGCCTGGTCGGTGAGGGCCGGGTGGACCAGGACGTCCCCGGCCGCGACCAGCCGCAGCTCGCCGGGGACGGTCGGCTGCCCGCCGGGGACGGTCGGGCTGGTCCCGGCCGGGACGACGGTTTGGGTCGGATCCACCCACGCGGCACCGGTGCGCGCAGCCGGTGGGCCGACCGGGCCGGCGGCGACGGCCACGGCGGTCACCAGGATGCTGGACGCGACCGCGGTGATCAGGACGCCACGACGCAGCGACGGCCGGGAGAGGGGCATTCGACGAATGGTAGGCGTCGGCGGGGCGGTGCACTGACCCGACGGTCAGTTCACCACGATTCGGGCAGCCGAACCGCCCCGGACCGGCATCCGCCCCAGGCTGGTTCGGCTCCGCCGCGGTCGCTGTCCGAACCGGTTCCGTCGCACGACTAGTGTCCTGCGCCGGAAATTCGCCTACAAAATCGTGCGAGTGATTCGAGGATCTCTTCGGCCGTCTTTGTCCAGGTGAACGGCCGTGGGTCGCGGTTCCAGTCGGCGATCCAGGAGCGGATGTCGGCTTCCAGGGCTTGGACGCTTTTGTGGGCGCCGCGGCGGATCTTCTGCTCTGTGAGGTGGCCGAACCAGCGTTCGACCTGGTTGATCCAGGACGAGCCGGTCGGGGTGAAGTGCATGTGGAACCGGGGGTGGCGGGCCAGCCAGGCCCGCACGGCCGGGGTCTTGTGGGTGCCGTAGTTGTCGCAGACCAGGTGCACGTCCAACTCGGCTGGCACCGCTTTGTCGATGGTGGTCAGGAACTTCTTGAACTCGACGGCGCGGTGCTGGCGGTGCAACTCGCTGATCACATGGCCGTCGGCGATGTTGAACGCGGCGAACAGGCTGGTGATCCCGTTGCGGGTGTAGTCGTGGGTGCGCCGTTCGGGCATGCCGGGCATCATCGGCAGGACCGGCTGGGACCTGTCGAGTGCCTGGATCTGGCTCTTCTCGTCAACGCAGAGCACGACGGCCCGCTCGGGCGGGTTGTGGTAGAGCCCGACGACGTCGACGACCTTCTCGATGAACAGCGGGTCGGTGGACAGTTTGAAGGTCTCGGCACGGTGGGGCTTGAGGCCGAAATCCCGCCAGATTCGCCCGATCGTGGACTTCGATAACCCCGACTTCTCGGCCATCGACGTGCGCGACCAGTGGGTGGCGTTGCGCGGCGCCTGCTCCAACGTCGTCACCACCACGTCCTCGACCTGGTCGAGGCTGATCGACGGCGGGCGGCCTGGTCGCTGCTCGTCCATCAGTCCGTCCAGCCGCAGCTTCAGAAACCGCCGCCGCCACTTGCCCACCGTGGACAAATGCACTCCGAGATCCCTTGCGACGTCGGTGTTCGACGCACCGTCAGCACACGCCAGGACGATCCGCGAACGCATCGCCAGGACCTGCGACGACTTCGCCCGACGTACCCACCGCGTCAACGTCGCTCGCTCTTCGTCGGTCAGCGTCACCGGCGCAGTGGGACGCCCAGTTCTCGGCATCCCGTCACCCTACCCACTTATTAGGCGAATTTCCGGCGCAGGACACTAGTCGTCGCTCCCGCTGGCCGCCGCCGCCTTCCGCGGAGTGGCCTTCTTGGCGGTGGTGGTCTTGGCGGTGGTGGTCTTCTTCGCCGCCGTCGCCTTGGTCGCCGCAGCGGTCTTCTTGGCCGCCGTCGCCTTCTTGGCCGCCGTCGCCTTCTTCGCCGGGGCGGCCTTCTTCGCGGTCTTCTTGCGCGGCGCCGGCCCCTTCGCCCGCTTCTCGGCGAGCATCTCCGAGGCCTCCTCCAGGCTCAGCGCCTCCGGGGTCTGGCCGCGCCGCAACGACGCGTTCGTCTCCCCGTCGGTCACGTACGGCCCGAACCGCCCGTCCTTGATGACCAGCGGCTTCTCGGTCAGCGGGTCGACGCCCACCTCCCGCAGCGGCGGCGCGGCCGCCCGACGCTGGCGGGTCTTCGGCGCGGCCAGCAGGGCGAGCGCCTCGTCCAGCGTCACCGTGAACATCCGGTCCTCGGAGTCCAGCGACCGGAACTCCTCGCCCCGCTTCACGTACGGGCCGTAGCGGCCGTTGTTGGCGAGAACCTCGTTGCCCTGCGGATCGACGCCAACCAGTCTGGGCAGGCTGAGCAGCTTCAGTGCGTCGGCGAGGGTCAGTGAGTCCGGCGACTGCGCGCGCAGCAGCGACGACTTGCGCTCGCCACTGGCCACGTACGGGCCGAACCGTCCCGACTTCAGCAGAATCGGCTCCCCGGTAGCCGGATCGTCGCCGAGCTTGCGCTCGCCACCACCGCCGAGGAACAGCTCGTGCACCTTCTCCGGGGTCAGTTCGTCGGGCGCCAGCCCCTCCGGAATCGACGCGCGGTCGCCCTGGCCGCCGCCCTCCTCACCCTCCACGGCGGGCGTGGGCTGCTCGCCCGGCAGCGCCCGCTGCAGGTACGGCCCGTAGCGGCCCACCCGCACGACGACCTCCCGCCCGTCGTCGTCGGTGAAGAGCCGGATCGAGTTGACGCTGCGCGCGTCGATGTCGCTCAGGTTCTCCGTGACCAGCTTCTTCAACCCGCCCGAACGGGCGATGTCCTGGTCGCCGGCCCCGTTGGTGGTGCCGAAGTAGAACGCGGTGAGGAAGTCGACCGCCGCGTGGTCGCCGCCGGCGATCTCGTCCAGCTCGTTCTCCATGCTGGCGGTGAACCCGTAGTCGATCAGCCGTGGGTAGTGTCGCTCCATCAGCCCGACCACCGCGAACGCCAGGAACGACGGGATCATCGCCTGGCCACGCTTGACGACGTACCCGCGATCCTGGATGGTCTGCATGATCGACGCATACGTCGACGGGCGTCCGATGCCCAGCTCTTCGAGGGCCTTGACCAGCGACGCCTCGGTGTATCGGGCGGGTGGCTGGGTGTGGTGTCCCTGCGCGGCCAGCTCCTCGGCGGTCAGCGGCTGGTCCTTGACCAGCGTCGGCAGCCGACGCTCGGCGTCTTCGGCCTCGGCGTTCTCGTCGTCGCTGGACTCCACGTACGCCCGCAGGAAGCCCGGGTCGGTGATGGTCTTGCCGGTGGCGCCGAAGTCGGCCTCCTCCTGCGCCGAGGAAACCGCACGGATGCGCACGGACACACTGGAGCCCACCGCGTCGGTCATCTGCGAGGCGATGGTCCGCCGCCAGATCAGCTCGTAGAGCTTGTACTCCTCCACCGACAGCTCGTTGCGCAGCTCGCCGGGGGTGCGGAAGTTGTCCCCCGCCGGTCGGATCGCCTCGTGCGCCTCCTGCGCGTTCTTCACCTTGCCGGTGTACCGGCGCGGCTCCGGCGGCACGTTGCGCTCGCCGTACAGCTCGACGATCTGCCGGCGGGCCGCCGCCACGGCGGTCTCCGACAGGTTCACCGAGTCGGTCCGCATATAGGTGATGTAGCCGTTCTCGTAGAGCCGCTGTGCGGTACGCATCGTCTGCTGGGACGAGAACCGGAGCTTGCGAGCCGCCTCCTGCTGGAGCGTGGAGGTGATGAACGGCGCGTAAGGACGGCGGCGGTAGGGCTTCTCCTCGACCCGGGTGACGGTGAACGCCCGCCCCTCCAGCCGGGCGGCCAGCCCGCGCGCCCCGCCCTCGTCCAGGTGCACGACCCCCGCGCCCGGCTTCACCCGGCCGGTGGTCGGCTCGAAATCCTTGCCCGTGGCGAGCCGGTCACCGTTCAACGCCAGCAGCGTGGCGTTGACGACACGCGGTCCCTCGCCGGCGTTCTCGACGGCCAGGGTGGCCAGGATGTCCCAGTACTCGGCGGAGCGGAACGCCATCCGCTGCCGCTCGCGCTCCACCACGATCCGGGTCGCCACCGACTGCACTCGGCCCGCCGAGAGCTTCGGCATGACCTTCTTCCACAGCACCGGGGAGACCTCGTAGCCGTAGAGGCGGTCGAGGATGCGCCGGGCCTCCTGCGCGTCGACCAGATCCCGGTCGATCTCGCGCGGGTTCGCCACCGCGGCCTGGATGGCCGGCTTGGTGATCTCGTGGAAGACCATCCGCTTGACCGGCACCTTGGGCTTGAGCGTCTCCACCAGGTGCCAGGCGATCGCCTCGCCCTCGCGGTCCTCGTCGGTGGCCAGCAGGATCTCGTCGACCTCCTTGGCCAGCTTGATCAGCTTGCTGATCTGCTGCTTGCGGTCGGCGGAGACCACGTAGAGGGCATGGAAGCCGTTGTCGACGTCGACGCCGAGCCGGGCCCACGACTCGCCCTTGTACTTCGCCGGCACGTCGGCGGCGTTGCGGGGCAGGTCGCGGACGTGCCCGAAGCTGGCCTCCACGACGTACCCCGGGCCGAGGTAGCCCGAGATCGTCTTGGCCTTCGCCGGTGACTCGACGATGACCAGACGGGTGGTTCCAGCGTTGCTCGGCACGTCTCTCTCCGACCTCACTCCTGCTCGCGACCGCTGCGGCGCCAGCTTCGGGCCGCACTCGACCCTCCGGACCCCGGCGGTCCGGATGTCCAACGTAACGCGTCGTACGCGATTCGGGCTTCATGGGCGACAAACGACACCGTTTCCCGTCCGGCGGTCCCGAACGGCGCCACCGTACACCGCCGACGCCCCGCCGAGCCGTCTCCCGTGACGAACAGCCCGTCCCCGCCCGGTCGACCATGCGGTACCGGTGGGGGGAACACGGGCGGTCCGCCCTCATTCGCCAGGCAGCGAGATCGGCGGCGTCAGGGGCGCACCGGCCAGGCTGCCGAGGGCGCCTTGGGCGGGGCATCGCCGACGAGTTCGGCGAGGCGGGCCCGGGGTCCCCGGCCGGTGATCCGGAAGGCGGGGCCGGTCGGGGTGGCCTCTTCTGGTGCGGCGGGAAGGCCGACGGCGGCCAGTGCCGCGCCGACCGCCACCAGGCGCTCCTCGTCGGCGGGGCCGAGGTGGAGCAGGACGTCGGGCGGCCGCACCGACCCGGCAGCGGCGAGCCACAGCCGCAGCCGTCGGCCGTTGAGGTGGAAGCCGTCCGGCGGGCGCTTCGTCGGATGGCCCAGCCACGCTTCCGCGAGCGGTTTCAGGATCCGGGTGTACGACGTCCGCACCGCGTGCCGCCCGTCCGCGGTCTCCGCCCAGCTCGCCCGCAACCCCCGCGCAGCCAACTCGGTGACGAGTACGTGCACCCGCCACGCGGCGTCGACCACCACCGACAGGCGCGCCGTGCCGCCCATGACCGACACCTCGGCGGGCCCGGCGAGCAGCCCGGCCAGGTCAGCGACGGACGGGTCGGTGGCCTCCGCACCGAAGATGGCGAGTTGCCGTCGGGGGTCCGCCGTGGCGGCGCGCCGTGCCGGGGCCGGGCCGGCCGTGGCCCGGCCCGGGTCGTCGTCGGCACGGCCAAGGCCGGCGGTCCGCTCGGGATCCCGGTCCGGCTCGGCGCTGTCGAGCACCGCCCCAGCGCTCCGGGGCTGGGCATCCGTGGCCGCACCGGTCACCGGATCGGCCGGCGGGCCGGGACGCCGCCGTCGCGCGGGGCGCCGCGGGGCCGGCTCGGGCACCGGGAACAGCGTCGGCAGCGACTCCGCGTCCGACGGTTCGGCGGCACCGCTCAACGGCACTCGGGGACCTCGGCGAAGGCGCGTTTCAGCTCCTCGGAGTTCAACCGGGTGGTGTCCAGCGCGCTGGCGTCGTACTCCCGGTTCAGCGTCGCCACCGCGGCCCGCACTCCGTCGTAGAAGATGGTGGCCTGACTGGTGCTCAGGCCGTCGACGGTGTCCCGCGCCCTGCCGTACGCGTCGCGCATGCGCGCCAGCGAGATACTGAAGCCCTCGGACACCTCGGCGCCCTGCTCGGCGTCGGGGATGCCGGCCTGCTCGACCTTGCGTCGCGCGGTCTCGCTGGCCTGCTCCGCGCCGCCGAAGAGCCGCACGAGGTTCTCCTTGGCCTGGGCCGGGGTGGTCTGGGCAGTCATCTGCTGGTCGGTGCTGCTGGTGAGCTTGCTGATCTCGGCGCGCCAGGGCGTCAGGGCCGAGCAGACCGCCGCCGCCCAGGCCCGGGGGCTCGGCCCGCCGCCGCAGCCTGCGGCCAGCAGGACGACCGTGGCCAGCACCGCCGTGAGCTTTCCGGCGGCTGCCGCCCGGCACGTACGCATGGGTTGCAGCGTACGGCTTCGCGCCGCGCCGCACACCGGTCAGGTTGTCCGGCCAGCCCCGGCCTGGGCACGGCTCCCGGCACCCGACCCCGGTCGGCGGTGGGCCGGACCAGGGCCGGGTGCGGACCAGGGCCCGGATGCGGATCAGGTACCAACCGTCTCCGGAAGCTGGTCCGGGCTGCCCGCGCCGGTGCCGTCGGCGGAGTCGCCCATCGCTACGCCCTTGCGCTTGCTGAACACCACCGCCGCGACGACGATCAGCGTCGCCACCACCGCGATCGTGACCCGCAGGCCGGTGTTGCGCCCGTCGCCCACGCTCCAGGCCACCACGGCCGGGGCGATCAGCAGCGAGACCAGGTTCATCACCTTGATCAGCGGGTTGATGGCCGGGCCGGCGGTGTCCTTGAACGGGTCGCCGACGGTGTCGCCGATGACCGTCGCGGCGTGCGCCTCGGAGCCCTTGCCACCGTACGCACCGTCCTCGACCATCTTCTTGCTGTTGTCCCAGGCGCCGCCGGAGTTGGCCAGGAAGACCGCCATCAGCGTGCCGGCTCCGATGGCCCCGGCCAGGTACGACGCCAGCGCGCCGGGCCCGAGGCCGAAGCCGACCGCGATCGGTGCCATGATGGCGAGCAGGCCGGGGGTCATCAGCTCGCGCTGCGCGTCCCGGGTGCAGATGTCGACGACCTTGCCGTACTCCGGGCGCTGGGTGCGATCCATGATCCCGGGTAGCTCACGGAACTGTCGGCGGACCTCCATCACGACCGCACCCGCCGAGCGGGACACCGCGCTGATGGCGAGCCCGGAGAAGAGGAAGACCACCGCGGCGCCGATGATGAGGCCGACCAGGTTGCGCGGGTTCGCCACGTTCAGCGAATTGAGGATCTCGTCGCCGACATCGGCCACGCCCGCGTCCAGGTACGCGGTACGCAGCGTGTCGGTGTACGAACCGAACAGCGCGGTGGCGGCGAGCACCGCGGTGGCGATCGCGATGCCCTTGGTGATCGCCTTGGTGGTGTTGCCGACCGCGTCCAGTTCGGTGAGGGTGCGGGCGCCGTCGGAATCGATGTCGCCGGACATCTCCGCCACGCCCTGGGCGTTGTCGGAGATCGGCCCGAAGGTGTCCATCGCGACGATCACGCCGACGGTGGTGAGCAGGCCGGTGCCGGCCAGCGCGACCGCGAACAGCGACAGGGTGATGGAGCTGCCGCCGAGCAGGAACGCGCCGAAGACACCCGCGCCGATCAGCAGCGCCGAGTAGACCGCCGACTCCAGACCGACGCTGATGCCGGCGAGGATGACGGTGGCCGGGCCGGTCTGGGAGCTCTTGCCGATGTCCTGCACCGGGCGCCGGCTGGTCTCGGTGAAATAGCCGGTCAACGCCTGGATCGCGGCGGCCAGCACGATGCCGATGACGACGGCGCCGATGGCGACCACCCGTGGGTTCTCGCTGACGTCGGTCAGGCCGCCCTCCAGCTCGGCGAAGCTGGCCGGCAGGTACGCCCAGGTGGCGATCGCGACCAGCACCGCGGAGATGAGCGCGGAGGCGTAGAAGGCCCGGTTGATGGCGGTCAGGCCGGAGCGGTCGGTGGCGCGCAGCCGGGTGATGAAGACGCCGATGATCGCGATGACCGCGCCGATACCGGAGACGATCAGCGGAAAGACCAGGCCCTGCTCACCGAAGGCGGCCCGGCCGAGGATCAGTGCGGCGACCAGGGTGACCGCGTACGACTCGAACAGGTCGGCGGCCATGCCGGCGCAGTCGCCGACGTTGTCACCCACGTTGTCGGCGATGGTGGCGGCATTACGGGGGTCGTCCTCGGGGATGCCCTGCTCGACCTTGCCGACCAGGTCGGCGCCGACGTCCGCGGCCTTGGTGAAGATGCCGCCGCCGACCCGCATGAACATGGCGAGCAGCGCGGCGCCGAAGCCGAAGCCCTCCAGCACGGTCGGGGCGTCGCCGGAGAAGAGCAGGACGACCAGTGCGGCGCCGAGGAGACCGAGGCCGACGGTGAGGAACCCGACCACGCCGCCCGTGCGGAACGCGATCCGCATGGCGGCCTCCCGCCCGCCCTCGCGTTCCCGGGCGGCGGCGGCGACCCGCAGGTTGGCCCGGGTGGCCAGCCACATGCCGGCGCCACCGATGAACGCGCTGAACAGCGCGCCGACCACGAAGAAGGCGGAGCGACCGATCTTCACCGCGGTCTCGCTGCCGTCGGTGTCGTGCACCGGCAGTAGGAAGAGCAGGACCACGGCGATGACCACGAAGATCGCCAGGGTGCGGAACTGTCGGAGCAGGTACGCCGAGGCGCCCTCCTGCACCGCCCCGGAGATCTCCTGCATGTTGGTGGTGCCCTTGCCGGCTGCCAGCACGGTTCTGGTCAGCGCGGCCGCGAAGACCAACGCCACCGCCGCGATCACGACGGCGAGGACCACGTACGTGACGTTGTCCCCGGTGAGGGAGATCCCGCCGCCCTCGGCGGCCAAGGTGCCGGACATCTGTGTCCTCCTGTACCGAACGCTCGCGTCGACCGGTGAGTAGGCACCGGTCGACGCCTGGATGCGGTGTCGCAAGCACGCGCCAACCCACCCCGAGCGGACCAGCGATGAACACCGTTCCCGCTGGCTGCGGGATGGATCACTTGCTGACGACCCGCGTACTGTAGCCCTCCGCAGTGTTGGAGGTCACATCCAGGGGGTGTGGCGTTTGGATGATCTTCATCGCTGTGTTATGAGAAAAAATCTGATATAGGCGGCCATGCATGATCATCAGACCACGTCCGGGTCCGGGGGGCACGGCCTGCGAAAAGAAAGATCAGGTCAGCGGCCGACCGGCCACACCATCCGCACCTCGGTGCCGACCCCCTCGTCCACGGGACGCACCTGGAGATCCTCGACGAAGCCGGCGAGCAGCGCGAACCCGACGCCGGTGGTCAGCGCATCCTCGCTGAGCGACTCCTTGGCCAACTCGTCGGGCGGCAGCGCGGCGAGACCGATCCCGGCCTCGATCGGGGCACGGTCGACGACCCGGACGGTGAACGCCCCGGTGTCGGTCATCTCCACCAGCACCGGGTCGGCCACGCCGTACTGCCGGTGCAGGGCGACCGCCCGGGTGCAGGCCTCACCGATCGCCAGACGCACCTCGTCGAGCAGATCCTCGCGGACGCCCGCCCGGCGGGCGACCGCCACACCGACGAGTCGTGCCGTGCGCACGTGCACCGGTGCCGGCGAGAAGGAAAGCCGGACGGCGGCCATCACGCGACGGTCGCCGCGTCGACCGTCGGATACAACGGAAAGACCTGGTCGAGTGCGGTGATCCGGAAGATCTTCAGCAGCGGTTCCTTGTCGCAGACCAAGGCGAACGTGCCGCCGGCAGTCCGCAGCCGCTTGAGGGCACCCACCAACACGCCGAGCCCGGTGGAGTCGAGGAAGTCCACCCGGCCGAGGTCGACCACGACGTGTCGCGCTCCGCCGTCGATCAGTTCGAGGAGTCGCTCGCGCAGCCGGGGGGCGGTGTAGACGTCCACCTCACCGCCGACCTCCAGTACCGAGTGCGCTCCAACGGTGCGGGTCGCCAGCGACAGCTCCATCGGTCCCTCCTCGCAAGAGCCGTAAACTCTCCAGGGCATCTAACCACTACCGCCGGGACCTGACGGTCACCGACGGCGGCCTCCTCACGGGCTCTGTGGGGAACCCCACCAGCCTCCACCGCCAGCCGTCGACCGGTCGTCCGCGCTGCCGCCGCTCGGCTTCCCGACAGTCACCTACCCCAGCCCCCCACTTTCCATCTCCGAACACCAGTGCGAGAGTGCAGAACGTGACCTTCGACAGCTTCGGCGCGGCGCGCCTGCCGCCGCACGACCTGAAGCCGTCGTCCGCAGCCCCCCTCACCACCGACTCCGGTCCTTCCCCGGCCGACCTGCTGGGCCGGCTGCGGGCCCGCGGCAACTCCGACCCGGTCACCCACGTCGAGCGGGTGCCGGCCCGCGCCGGCGTCCCAGCGCCGTGGCCCGACTGGGCGCCGGAGGACCTGCGCGCGGCGTTCGCCCGCCGGGGCGTGGCCGCGCCCTGGCGGCACCAGGCCGAGGCGGCCGATCTGGCGTACACCGGGACGCACGTTGTCGTCGCCACCGGCACCGCGTCCGGCAAATCCCTGACCTACCAGTTGCCCGCGCTGGCCACCCTGCTCACCGACCCCCGGGCAACCGTGCTCTACCTCGCGCCGACCAAGGCGCTCGCCGCCGACCAACTGCGGGCCATCGCCGGTCTGGAGCTGGAGGAGGTACGCCCCGCCTGCTACGACGGGGACACCCCGCGCGCCGAGCGGGAATGGATCCGGCGGCACTCCCGGTTCGTGCTGACCAACCCCGACATGCTGCACCACGGCGTCCTGCCCGGGCACGCCCACTGGTCCGGATTCCTGCGCCGGCTCACCTACGTGGTGATCGACGAGTGCCACACCTACCGGGGCGTGTTCGGCTCGCACATCGCGCACGTGCTGCGCCGGCTACGACGGCAGTGCGCGAAGTACGGCCGAACACCGGTCTTCGTGCTGGCGTCGGCCACCTCCGGCGACCCGGCCGAGACGGCCGGGCGGCTCACCGGCCTGCCGGTGACCGCCGTCACGGAGGACACGTCACCCCGCGGTGGGGTGACCTTCGCCCTCTGGGAACCGCCGCTACTGCCCGCCTCCACCACCGACCCCGAGGCGGACCGCGCGCCGGTCCGTCGATCGGCGCTGCGGGAAACCGCGGACCTCCTCGCCGACACGGTCGCCGAAGGGGTCCGTACGCTCGCCTTCGTCCGGTCTCGGCGGGGAGCCGAGGTCGTGGCCACCAACGCGCGGCGGGCGCTCGACGAGGCAGTGCCCGGGCTGGGTGACCGGGTGGCCGCCTACCGCGCCGGCTACCTACGCGAGGAACGGCGCGAGCTGGAACGGGCGCTGCTGCGCGGCGAACTACTCGGCCTGGCCTCGACCAACGCGCTGGAGCTGGGGGTCGACCTGGTCGGGTTGGACGCCGTGCTGGTCTGCGGATACCCGGGCACCCGGGCCTCACTCTGGCAGCAGGCCGGCCGGGCCGGGCGCTCCGGGCAGGAGGCGCTGGCGGTGCTGGTGGCCCGGGACGACCCGCTCGACACCTACCTGGTTCACCACCCCGAGGCGGTATTCGGGACACCGGTCGAGGCGACCGTGCTCGACCCGGCCAACCCGTACGTACTCGGGCCGCAGCTCGCCTGCGCGGCGGCCGAGGCGCCGCTGACCCCCGCCGACCTGGAACTGTTCGGCGACGGCGTGAAGGAGGCGATCGACGTACTGGTCGACGCCGGTGCGCTGCGGCAGCGGCCGACCGGTTGGTACTGGCGGCACCGGGAGCGCCCCGAGGTGGACCTGCGCGGCGGGGACGGCGCGCCAATCTGCGTGGTGGAGGCCGCCACCGGACGGCTGCTCGGCACCGTCGACGGCGGATCGTCGCACTTCCTGCTTCACCCCGGCGCGGTCTACCTGCACCAGGGTGCGTCGTACGTGGTCGACACGCTCGACCTCGCCGACGGGTGCGCGCTGGTGCACCCCGAGGAGCCGGACTGGTCCACCCACGCCCGGGACGTCACGTCGCTGTCGGTGGCGTCGGTGCGATCGTACGTGGACGCCGGGCCTGTCGGGCTCTTCCTCGGCGAGGTGGACGTGACCAGTCGGGTGGTGTCGTACCAGCGGCGCCGCATCGCCACCGGCGAAGTGATCGACACCCGCCCGCTGGAACTACCCGCCCGGGAGTTGCGGACGGTGGCGGTCTGGTTCACCCTCTCGCCGGAGTCGCTCACGGCGTCCGGTGTCGACCCGGCCGACGTGCCGGGGGCGCTGCACGCCGCCGAGCACGCCGCGATCGGGCTACTGCCGCTGGTGGCCACCTGCGACCGGTGGGACATCGGCGGGCTTTCGACTGCGGTGCACCCGGACACCGAGGCGCCAACGGTCTTCGTCTATGACGGGCACCCGGGCGGGGCGGGCTTCGCCGAGCGCGCGTACGGGACCGCAGCGGCGTGGCTGCGCGCGACCCGGGAGGCGATCGCGGAGTGTGGCTGCGAGTCCGGCTGTCCGTCCTGCGTCCAGTCCCCGAAGTGCGGCAACGGCAACAACCCGCTCTCCAAGCCGGATGCGATCCGGATCCTCGACGTGGTGTTGACGAATCTGCCGTCCTGACCTCGCTGTCTTCGCGGATGCGCCCGCGTGGCCGCGAGCCGCGCCACCTTCGAGGTCACCGACCACGCCGGCCATCGCCTCGACGCGCTCCAGGCCCGCTGACGTTCGTCGCGGGCGGACCGGCCGGTACGGGTGCCACGCCGCCCGACCCGGCCTGGCCGAATCTGCCCCGGACCGGGCCGAGTCATCCCGGACCGGGCCGGCTCGGGCGCGCGCCGTCGCCGTTCGGGTCAGACCCGGCAGCGGTGTCGCCGTCACCTCGGCAGTGATCACCACATCCAGCCCGTCCAGACGGCAGTCGACGAGTAGCCCGCCGTTTCCCGAGACGACGTCGGCGGCAACGGCACAGGCCGCCGGCCCGCCGAGGGCGGCGTGCCCGGCACCGGCCAGGGCGCCGAGGTCGGCAGCAGCACCGGCATGCTGGCGTGCCAGTCGAGCCGCACCGATTGCCGCGCCAGCCGTACCGAACACGACGAACGCGATCCCGACCGCGAGCAGCAGCACCGTCGCACCACCTCGGTCACCGTCCACGTCATTCCTCACCTCTTTCGTCCTACTTCCGTCACCCGCGCGTCCGTCCTGTCGAACGTCGGGCGGCGGCGCGACCACGGGCAGCGTGCCCGCGGACGTGTTCGGAGACGGCATCACGGTAGGGCTGCACCGGGTTCGACCGCCGCCACGGCGGTCGCCGTGACCACAATCCGGGGCAGCCGGGCACCGAGAGCGCCCACCGGAGCGCGGACCGTCGCACGTACCCGATCTCCGTTCACAGTGATCGACACCTTCGACCCCGGCGGGATCACCCGATCCGCGGCGGCCTGTCCGTCCTCGCCCCGGGAGGCGGCGATCGCCGCCTCCCGGGCCGCGTGCAGGCATTCGCCCTTGGTGGCCACCGCATCGACCGCGGTCAGGCCAGTGAACAGGAACAACAGCAGCGCCGGCAGGCCGGCCGCCAACTCGGCGGTGAAGGAGCCCCGGTCGCGGCCAGCCCGCCGGCGCCCGGTCACTTGAGCGCCCGGTCGATGACGGCCGTCAACGCGGACTGCACGTTCCCGGAGGTCAGAACCTTCAGCAGAATGCCGGCGAAGGCCACTGCGGCGAGCGTGCCGACCGCGTACTCGGCGGTGTTCATTCCGGCGTCCCCGCGGAGACGGGCGATGAGTCTGCGCATGTGCGTGGTCCTTTCTGTGGATGGTCAGAGCACGTCACCGAGCACGGCGACGATCACCGGCACCAGACCGGCGAGAATGAAAGCCGGCAGGAAGCAGAGCCCCAGCGGCATCACGATCAACACCCCAGCCCGGCGGGCGGCCGCCTCGGCCGCCGTGGCCCGGTCGGCCCGCAGGTCGTCGGCGAGACGGGTCAGCGCACCGGCCAACGCCGCGCCGCTGGACGCCGACCGGAGCGCCGCCGCGGTCAGTCGCTCGGCACCGGGCACCGCATCGAGTGCCGCCCAAGCCTCCGCCGCGTCGGCGCCGAGCCGCAGGAGACGGCCCACCCGGGCGAGACGCTCCCCGAGCGGCCCACCGAGTGCCTCCGCGACAGCCAGCACCGTACGGTCGACCGGGGCGCCGGCGCGCATCGCCGAGGCCAGGAGGTCCGCGGCGAGCGGGAGGTCGTCCGCTTCCCGTCGGCGCCGCTGCCGTACCACCGGCGGCTCGATCCGCCGCAACATCCGGTCGAGCAGTACCGTGACGAGCAGTCCGCTGAGCACTCCCGGCCAACCACCGAGCACCACGACGGCGGCCGTCCCGGCGAGCACCGCGACCAGGCGGATCCTGTCCGGCCGGTGACGGAGCAGCGGCCGCCCCGGCACGCCGGCCTGACCCGCCGTCCGGCTTACCGGCACCTCGACGGGCGCACGACGCAGGTCCCGCAGGCGGCGTACCGGTCGGCGCCTCGCCCACTCACCCACGAGCAGCAGGGCCGCAGTGGACAGGCAGCCGACGAGCAGGATCGGCTGAGACATCAGTCGCCTCGCCTCGGGATCGAGGTGAGCCGATCGGCCCAGATCAACCCGGCGACCTGGAGCACGACCGCCAGGATGGCGCAGCCACCGCCGACCGGGGTGCGCAGCAGCACCGACACCGGGTCGACACCGATGGCATACCCCAGACCAATTCCCGCGAGCGGCAACGCCGCGAGCAGCCAGGCGGTCACCCGCGCACCGGCCGCCTGAGCTGCCGCCGCTTCAAGCCTCCGGTCCGCCGAGCGAGCGTCCGCGTCGATCCGCTCCAGCAGCTCCGCCAGCGGCGCACCGGTCCGGTCCGCCAGGTGGACGGCCGCGCGGGTCAGGGTCGGCGCCACCCCGCCGGATCCATCGGTCGACAAGGCGACGGCCTGCGTCACCGGCAGGCCGGCCCGCAGGTCGGCGGCGAGGTCGCAGAGCTGATTCAGTTGATGTCTCCGGTTCAGCCGGGCGTGCCGGGACACCGTCCACCGCAGCAAGGCGCGTGCTCCCACCGTGCCGTATGCACCGGCGGCGACCGCGGCGACCGGACCGCCCGTGACTGCACCCAGGGCTACCGCTACCAGGCCGGCCACCAGGAGAGTTCGTCGTGGTGAGGCCGACAGTCGCGCCAACCAGCGCCATTCCGGTGCGGCCACCGTCCCGGCCGCCGGCCAGCACCGTCCCGGTACGGGGGCCGGGCCCGCCGACCGTCGGGCCGGACCGGCGGCGGGTGGACGGAGAGCGCGGCGTCGGAGGCTTGGCGGCGCGTCCGGGCCACCCGGGCGCCGGGAGTCGCGCCGCCCCGGTGGACCCGCCGAGCGGCGCTGGCCGCCGAGGCAACGGTTCTCGAGCTCCATGGACTCCTCGGTCGGGCACGCGGTGGCCAGCCCACGCGGTCCAGCCGGCCATAGCTCACCCTGGTCGCCCACCAACGTCCCGGCCGGCTCAGCCGGTGACGGCCCGGCCGAACGTACGTCCCCGTCTCGTCCTGCGTCCCGGGCCGGCACCGCTGCGTCGCGCCGCAGGTTGATCACCCACGTGACCAGTGGATCCTCGACGGTCGGGACACCTCCGGCGGCCGATGTGCCCCGGCGGGCGCGCCGGGCCAACAGCGGCCCGCCAGCGAGCGCCGCCAGCATCATCAGGGCCACCGACAGCAGCAGGTTTAGCCAGCTCATGCCGACCCGACCGATCCGGGCCAGGGCCCGCGAACCAGCGGTGGGACGGCCACCCGCCGCCTCTTGAACAACTCCGCGAGCGCCCGGGCCGCAGGCCCGGGACCGTCGCCACGCACCCATGCGGGCACGGCGTCGACCAGCCGATCAGGCCCGTCCGGTAGGAGTAGACAAACGGACTCCAATACCCGCCCCTGGGACGAGCGCGTGACCTGCAGCACCACCTGGAGCGCCGCCGCGACCTGTGCGTGCAGCGCGGGCCGGGGCAGCCCCCCGAGCAGCCCAAGTGCCTCCAGCCGGGCGGGCACGTCGGACGGCGTGTTGGCGTGCAGGGTGCCGGCGCCGCCCTCGTGCCCGGTGTTGAGTGCGGCCAGCAGGTCAACGACCTCCGGCCCGCGGCACTCTCCGACGACCAGCCGGTCCGGTCGCATCCGCAGTGCCTGACGGACCAGATCGGTCAGGCCAACGGCGCCGGATCCCTCCACGTTGGCCGTCCGGGCCTGTAGGCCCACCACGTGCGGATGGCTCGGGTGCAACTCGGCGGCATCCTCGACGAGCACGATCCGCTCCGTAGCCGGTACCAGACCGAGCAACGTGTTGAGCAGCGTCGTCTTGCCGGAGCCCGTACCACCCACGACGAGGTACGCGAGCCGAGCCGCGACCACGGCAGCCAGCACCGGGGCCACCGCCCGCGGAACCGTGCCCTGGCGGACCAGCTCATCGAGGGTGAACGGTCGCTGCCGGAAGGTACGCAGGGACAAATACGGTCCGTCGGTCGCCACCGGAGGCAGGACAGCGTGCAGCCGGCTGCCGTCCGCGAGCCGCGCGTCGGCGTACGGAGAGCCGTCGTCCAGCCGCCGGCCTGCGCCGGCCGCGAGCCGCTGCGCCAACCGGCGTACTTCGTCCCCCGAGCCGATCGGCACCGCGACCTGCTCGAGTCCCTGCCCCCGATCCACCCACACCCGGACGCCGTTGACGAGCACGTCGGTCACCTCGGGATCCGCCAGCAGCGGG
Organism: Micromonospora sp. WMMA1363; assembly: GCF_030345795.1. Lineage (NCBI taxonomy): Bacteria > Bacillati > Actinomycetota > Actinomycetes > Micromonosporales > Micromonosporaceae > Micromonospora > Micromonospora sp. WMMA1363. The sequence goes on along the minus strand of NZ_JAUALB010000001.1, from coordinate 4,731,422 downwards.
GCGAGCGGACCGGCGCCCACCAGGTCGTCGTGCACCCGGTCGGCCAGCCGGAGGACAGTAGTGTCACCGAGCACCGCGGCGGTCGGCTCAGCCCGTACGGCTGAGACGATCGCGGCCGGCGTGACGGGGGCGGACGACGAGGCGATCCGCTGCCGGACCCACGCGGCCAGCCCATCCCCGTCGGCGGGCCCGGTCACGCCGCACCCGCCGGGGGCATTCCGGTGAGTTCCGTGATGATCCGTCGGGACAGGTCCGCCAGCGGACCACGACCGTCGGCGGCCGGGGCTCCCCCGCGTTCCAGGCGCCGGCGAAGCGCCGGCTCCGGACGCAGCGTCCCGGCGAGTGGCAGCCCGAGCGCTTTCGCCACCTCCGTGGCATCCAGCCGGCCGGGCGCCGGACCCCGCACGACCAATGACAGGTCGGTGCAGTGCGGCGCGGCGGCAGCGACCACCCGGGCGGCCGCAGCCGTGGCACGCAACTCGGCGGGGACGACGACGTACCCACGCTCGACGGACTGCAGTGCCGTCAAGGCCGCGTCGTCAAGGTGCCTCGGCAGGTCAACCACGACGACGTCCCGACCCCGGCGGGCGGCGTCGAGCGTCGCCGCCATCGCCGGAGCGGGCAACGGCAGGAGGTCACCCCGGTCCCAGGAGAGCATCACCAGATCACCCCGGCTCGGCAGGGCATCCACCAGCGACGACGCGTCGACCCGCCCCTCGGCGTCGGCCAGTGCCGGCCAGCGCAGCCCGTCCAGTCGCTCCCAGCCGAGCACCAGGTCCAGCCCCCCGCCGAGCGGATCGGCGTCAACGAGCAGCGTGCGTAGCCGGGACCGGGCAGCCGTGACGGCGAGGCCGCCGGCGAGGATGCTCGCGCCGGCCCCACCGCGACCACCCAGGACGGCCACGGCCCGGGCACCGCCCGGGGCCGGCCGGTCCGGGCCGCACTCGGCGAAGCGGTCGACCAGCCAGGGCTCGGCCGCGGGCAGCGTGGCGACGTGCTCGGCTCCCATCAGGTCGGCGACCTCCCAGTGCGGATCGAGCCGCCCCGAACGGCCGACCAGCACCAGCCGTCGCCGGTACGGCAGTCGTGCCCGCAGGCACGGTTGCGCCTGGTCGCTACCGACTAGGACCAGTGGGGCGGGCGACCAGCGGGATCGGGCCGCCGCCGGATCCGGTGCGAGGCCCACCTCGACACCACCGGCGGCGGCGAGCCGCAAGAGGTCGTCGAGCAGATCCTCGTCGGAGGTGACGAGCAGGGGCGGGGCCTGGTGGGACGGTGCGGAGGTGCGGGTTGGCATCACGGCCTCCAGCGGTCGGCTCGGGTTCGCTGTGAGGAACCCTGCTCCGACCGCCGCGTCCGCGCCGCCCAGAGAGTGTCACCTGTGGACATGCGAGGAACCTGTGGACAACGCCCGCAGGGTCAGTTGATCTGCTAGATGGTCCGGTACCGGCGGGAAGGAGTGCCCGGCTGTGGACCGTCCGGGGCACAAGCCACCTCGCTGACCCATGCTTGCGCCTGGTCAGTCGTACCGCCAGCACACGTACGCCGGCATCCACCAGCGCGATTCCTCCGGCTCGGTAACGGGTGGTATCCGCCTGCTCGCGTGTTGCCGCCGGCCGGCGCGGATCCGCTTGTGCGGGCGCCTTCGTCTCGGTACCGGCCGGGTGGCTGGGGCGGAAACCCTAGTGGCCGCGGCTGGATCCTCGCTGCCTTGTCCGGGCACGCGGCGGCGGGGCTCGACCACCGGCCCTTGACCCGACGGGTCGGCGTGTAGGGGTCGGCGGGCTCCACAGCCGCTCCAGCTCGTCGAATGCGCTGACCAGCGGAACCGAGGCATCCCCGCTGCGGACCCGGCGAAAGATTGCGGGATGAGGCCACCCGCGGCACCAGAGACGGCCTGTGACCTCGGGTGGAGCGCTTACCGGGGAAAGGGACGACCCCCGCCGGGGGGAAAGTGACCTGACGTCGTAGGGAGTGTGATCGAGCAGCGTACCGCGTGGTCAGTCGAACTGGCGGTGCCAGTGAGCACGATTCAGAAGTGCCGCGCGGTGCGGACTTCGCTGACGATCAGCTGACTCGCAGATCATGCGCTGCGGGCGCCCGAGGACGGCCGGAGGCCGCCCGCAGGGCAGTCCGCAAGCGCGTGTGCCAGCTTGCGACCCTGCCTTGCAAAGATCAAGACTCCTGTCGGTCAGCGTCGATGACTGCCGCTGACCTGCTCGCCGTGTCGCCTACCGTCCGGGGCTGGCCATGTCCGTCGGCCGGCTTGGCTGTACGGATGGCTGTACGGTCGATGGGTGAAACGCCAGGAGCTGATCTCCCTCCTTGCCGGCGAGAGCCCAGTAAATAAGGCGTGCCGCAAAGCTCTTGAGCAGGGAGCATCCTTCCGCATCTATGACGGCGCGACTGGATTGGTCCCCGCAAGCAACCTTGCGCCCACGTACCGAGCGCGGGAAGCCCACACGAGGAAACGAGGCATCCCGACGCTCGGTTTCCCGGCGGCTGTCGAGACGCTCCAGGCGCTTGGTGAACAGCCTGTCCGGCTTGGCGGCGTGACGCAGCTCGATCCTCCCTACTACTTCCAGCTTTTCCTGACAGCCGACGCAGCGACGGTCCTCGCGTGCATCGGCGTGGATCAACAACATCAACAGCGAGGGATCTGAACCCTTCGTCCCGAACGCCAGCACGGCACACTCTCGCGTGTCGGCCGCTGTCGTCTGATGCCGCCGAGCTCGCCCCTCATACCAACTAACGCCGGGCATCGTTAGCGACTGCTGGCAATTTCGCTGCCTCCGGGCTGCCTCGCCCTTGACCTTGCAAGATCAAGGCTCCGGCTGCAACATTTGCTGCCCCCCTGCAGCCGAGACTGCCACATACAACCAGCTCGGGGGCTATGTAGCGGTTCTGCTATCGTCTTCCACATGAAAGTCACGCTCGTCGTTGCGACGGTCTTGAGTGCAATCCTGAGTGACCCTGATCGAGAGTGGTACGGGTTGGAACTCATGCGAGAGACTGAGCTGCCCTCGGGAACGCTGTACCCGGTGCTTGCTCGGATGGAGGCTGAGGGCTGGTTGACCTCTGAACGTGAGTCCGAGAAAGCTCACGGCCAGGGCCGACCTCGCCGGCGTTACTACACGCTCACTGAGCTGGGGCGGTCCGCTGGTGCTGGTCAACTCGTTCATCTGCAGCAGCGTTTGCAGCCTGCCCCTGTTCCGACTCGCTTTCGGCCGCGTCTGGTCCCCTCCACGGGTCTTGCCATTAGGCGGCCCGCGTGACCCTGAAGGAGATGCTGCTTGCTGGCGGCTCGGCTGTACTGAAGTAATCTCAGCGACTTTGCGGTAGGTACTTGTACTCGAAATGGGTCAGGTGGAGTGCGGCGGCGAGGATGTCGCTGATCCGGTGTGGGCTGGCGGTGGTATGCCGGAGGGTTTTCCAGCGTCCGACCAGGATCGCGAAGCCGCGTTCGCCCTGCCAGCGCAGTCCGCGTAGCAGCCGGTTGTAGGCGCGGTTGTCGGGAGCGAGCCGCTGCCCGTCGGTGGGCTGCTTGACCGGGACTTTGACGCCTTGACCTGCGCCTTCGTAACCGGAGTCGGCCAGGGTAGGCAGGTCGAGTTCGGAGGCGGCCCAGTTCAGGGCAGCCGTGATGCCCTGCTGTTGGGCGCAGGTCAGATCGTGCAGATGCCCCGGCATCGCCGCGGAGGTCCACACCGGCAGGCCGTCCGGGCGCATGACCGCTTGAACGTTTCCGCCGAAGTCACGATGCTTGCCGGAATACCAGGCGTCGATCGTGTCGCCCTTGACGCTGAGGGTGGTCTCGGCCACCCGGTCGCAGTCGAACAGCTTTCCGTCCAGGATCACGTACGACCAGCCGTCGTCGGCGACCCGGCGCAGGGCTGTGTGTAGATCCTGGGCCTGCGCGGCCAACACTGCGACACCCTCGGCCATATACCGGTACGCAGTGGCCCGGGAGATGCCGAACCCGGCGCCCAGCAGGGTCGCGTCCTCGCCTTTGCGGAACCAGACGAGCACCAGGAGTGCCTGGTAGAAGCAGGTCAACGCGCGGGTGTCGCGCCGTGTCCCCTTGGCTCGGCGTTGCGCGGCAAGCAGCCGGCCGAGGTACTGCACGAGTTCCCTGGGGACGTCGACCATGGCACGATAGGCAATCACGTGGAGCCCTCTCGAAGACGTGGATCTTGTCGCAAAGACCTGTCTATCGATGGCTCCACGCCCACTTCCAGCACCGTCCGGCGTGACCCGGTTCGCCCGTGTCGTACCAATCAACACATTCGCGTCGCTGAGATCAGCTCAATGGTACTCCTGAGCGGCGTAGTCGTCAACCTCCTGGCCAAGGAGACCGAATCCCTTCTTGGCGCGTTCCCTGTGCTCTTGCTCCGAATCGCGCGACGTCGGGTGCCTCATGGCGTGCGAGAAGACCTGTATGAGGAATGGCTCGCAGAGCTGGCTGAGGCACTACACGGAACTACGGAGCGTCCCCTTACTCGACTAATGATCGGCCTTCGTTTCGCTTCCGGGCTACTTAGGTCTGCCGGTGAAGTTGGCCGAACGCTCCGCACTGTCCGTAGCCAATCCCCTGCGACGTCGGCTCAGCCTGAGCCGGCACCTGCCGCTGCCGATCTTGACACGTTGGCGCTGCGTGATCCGCGCATCCTCGCGGCACTCCGTCACGCAACGGTCTTTCAGCCGACCACTTACCGTAGTGTGCGCGGTATCGGCGAGGTGTTCAGGGAGGGGGGTCAGGTGCTCGTTGACCTGCACGCGATTGAGGAGAGCGACGCGCGACGTCTTGTCGATTTCTCTGCGGGCCTATGCTTCGCCAACCGTGGCACGATCGAGCGGCTGGCCAACCGAGTGTTCCTCCTCACTCCCAGCAACGCTGAGCCGGACGAGCCGCTTCTGAGCGCGTAATCACTCGCCGCCATCCCGTCTGCCGCCGACCCACACCTTCGGTGGAGCGGGCCAGGGCCAGGGTGACAAGGTGGAGCGCCCTACCGGACGTACGACCTTGTCGCCCTGGCCCTGGTCTGCTCGGCTTGCCTGGGTCGGCGGTGGGCGGGATGGCATCCCTCAACCACTACCACCCGCGACCGAAACCGTTCGGCAACTCCATCCTGGAGTCGTCTGGCCCCCGCCGGAGGCACAATCTCTAACCTCAACCCCCCGCCCCACCCCTTCGCCCCCTTCCTCACCCTTACCTCCCTCGGACCCGTGAGCGGCCCGCGTGATTCCGTTCGGCAATTCGCCCGGCCCGGCCGTCGACCGGTCCGCGGTTCCCCGTGGTGAGGCTGGATGCGTGACGCGAGGTAGGACGTTGTCGTCCTGGTCCCGGTCGACCTCCGGGACTCGTCACCGGTTCCCTTTACGGAACCAGTGGGTGACGCGCGGGGCGGGCGTGGCTTTCGGGCCGGCTGACTTTCCGCCCCGCCGCCGAAGGCGGGCGGGGCGGCGGCTCCGTCAGGAGCCGGTTACCGCGCCCGGCCCGCGCCGCGCGGAGCGCGCTTGATCCTAATGAGAATGTTTCGGCAGTGGCGTCGCTGGCGCGCTGTCCTCCGTCGGCTGACGTGCGACACTCATCCGCCAACTGATCTGCGACACCTCCATGCGTTGATCGCGACCATATCCGGGTGGCGGATCATGAAGGTGCGGGGCACGACCATCTCATGGATGCCCGCCGAACGATCATTCTGGTTAAGGATTTCCGTTCGCCGTGGACGGCCGTAACGCTGAGGTGAGGTAGCCAAACGGGCTTGAGGCCACCGGGTCGACCGATGCGCCTACACAGCTCGCCCGGCAGATACGAGCCCGGCAATCCCCATCCCACTGCGGTCCAATACTCCCCGGAGTCGCGCATGTGCCTGCTGCCGGCGCACCAAGGCCATGGTGGAGGGGTCTGTACAGGGAAACACGGTGCTGGCCGGCGCCCGATGCGGGTGCCGGCCAACGGCCGTGTTCAGCTATGGATCCTCTGCGTCTGCCGACGCGGCCGGGCCGGTAGCCCTTGGGAATCCCGCGGGCCCCGGTTCAGGGCGTCGCTATTGCTTGGGGCGAGTCTGGGCGTAGATGAGGAGTCCGCCGCCGGTGACGGCGAACGCGCAGATCGCCAGGGCGTTCCACTGCCGTGCGGTGTCGTCGGTGATGAACAGCGCGGCGATGAGTCCGGCGAACATGAGGGTGAAGAGTATCCCGCCCACGATGCCGGCGGCCGGGTAGCGACCGTCGCGCTGCGTCTGGCGGATCATGGGTAGCAGGGTTCGGGCTACCAGGATGGACGCCAGGACAGCTGCCAGGATTAGCCACAACACAGGCTCGCTCCGATCTTTGATCCGGTTACCTGTTGATGCAGTGCTCGCCGTTGGTGGTGCCGGTGTTGAACGCGTTGATCGGCGACACCACGCCGACGTACTGGAACCGCGCGACGAAGCAGTGGTTCTTTGCCTTGGCGTTGATGACGTGCCAGTACGCCTGCATGTAGTTGACGGCGACCCACGCACCGCACGCGACGCCCGCCGCTCCCGGCAACTTTCCACACATGATCGCGCCGGTGAGGATCGAGGCGATGCTGCCGCCGCCGGTGATGGCAGGGTGCATGACATTGGCGGTGTACCAGCGGGTGAACGTCCAGTTGCACGACGTCAAGCCGCAGTTGTGGACGTAGTCGGGGTCGGCGACAACCGGGAAGGTGGCCCCGGTGGTGTCGATGTGTTGGGTCACGGTGCTGCCGTTGAGTTCGTACCAGGTGTGCAGGCTGCGGCCGGCGGCGTCCTGGGCCCACGGAGCGTTGATCTTACCGGCGACCATGGCGCCATCGGTGGTGACCATGTCGATGCTGCCGTCGGTCGCACTGGCCCGCAGCACCAGCCCCTCCGGCAGGTCGAAGCGGAACGGGTACGACGTGGGCGCGTCGGCGTTGTCCAGAACCACCATTGCCCGCACCGCGCCATCGGCGAGGACCTGGACCGCAGTGGACGTGTCCGTGCCAGGGCGAACCACCGTACCGTCGCGGGTCTGCTCCGCCTTGCCAGTGCCGGTTTCCGGCAGGTACAGCTTCAGGTCGCCGCCGGCCGAGTTCACCACGACGGGGCTTCCCGCCTCGGCGCCGACGGTGATCTTCTTGCCCTGCACGGACCCGGTGAACGCCGACTCGGGCGAGACACCGCCGGTAATCGGCGCGGGCTTGTCCGCGGTAGCCGCCCGGATGACGTCGGCGTACGCGTCCGCCGGTGCCGGTCCGGCGATCGCCGGCTGCGCCGCCAGGACGGTGCCCGCCGCGGTGGCGGCGATCAGGACCGCACGCAAGGTACGGGTAGTCAACAGCTTCACGAAGGAGCCTCCCCAGGTTCCAATCAGGATCGATCACAAGGCTGATCGATCAACCTCGTGATCGCCGAAAGTACTAGACCAAGAACTCCTCGTGTTGCCCGTTGCGCGAGTTTCCGGGGATCTTGAGTAAATCTTGAGCCTCATTGGACGGAAGCCCGGAGGCGCCAGCTACCCGCTCCGGCCCAGGCCACCTCACCCGCGTCAGACCAGCACGGCAACCACCTTTCGATGCGCACCAGCAGCTTGTAGGTGGAGGACGGCGTTGGCTCTGGGGCTGGTCGTGGGGTGGCCGGCGCGCACTGGTTCGGCGAGGGGTGACGGCTTGCCGGGTGTCGCTGAGGTCTATGGCCTGGCACGGCATGAATCCGAGGATGTTCACGCCGAGGCTCGGTCCGCTGCGGCATACGCCTCACGATCACGCGCGCAATCGCCGGGGCTGTGGAACTATCGTGATGTGGATCGGTTGCCAGGTGATCATGCGGTCGCATACCAAGCCGGCAACCGCGTCAATGGTCTCGGATAGAAGCTCGCGGCGGCCGGTGACGCGTTGAAGCTGTCGCCACCACTTCAGCTCCGCGATGGCGTGCTCGACCGGATGCGTTATGGGGACTCGCGCCTACGCTCTGCCTCCCACGCGTGCTGACCTCCGTGTGGTGCGCCAGGGCGACCGGCGACAGACCGAGCGGTCCGACATCCTCTCATCGGCCAGATCCGGACGCCCAGAGGCGCACTGATGTGCCCTAGCCTCAGTCTTTCGCTAACTGTTGATCAAGGCCCTGTTTGCATTTGTTGATCTTCATTTGGTGATCGATCGGGGTATGGGCACGGCGAGGACCCGACGCGGTGGCCGGGTTCCTCCATGGGGGTACTCGTCGGGGCGTGGGGTTGGGGTTCAGGTGACGGGCTGGGGCAGCACGGCCAGCCGGTCGAACGCGGTGACGAGCTGGTCGGCCCAGGGCCAGCCTTCGGCGATGCGCAGCTTCGTGCGGCGGGCCGAGCGGGTGATGCGGGCGGCGACGTGCAGCAGTCGGTAGCGCAGTGTCTTGGGTTCGGCGGTGGCGAGGTCGCCGTCGAGCAGCAGGTGTTGGGTCCAGGCAAGCAGGTCGATGGCGCACAAGGCGAGTTCCAGCCAGGCGGCGTTGATGGCGAACACCCGGGATGGGAAGCGGCCGAACCCGGTGTCCTTGCCCGTGCGGATGCGGTCCTCGACGCGGGCGTGAGCGCGGTGGCGGGCCTCCAGATGCTGGATGGATCCGTTGCCGGGGCCGGTGTCGGTGGCCATCACCTGGTGGCGGAAGCCTTCGATGGTGTCGAACAGCGACAGTTGTGCGCCGGGGTGCGGGCGTTCCCGGCGCACGATGAACCGGGTGCCGTCGGGGTAGTTGGCCCGCAGGTCGGCCGGTAGTAGGCCGGTGATCTCGCATACCTGGGCGCCGTCGCGTGGCTGGCCGTCGGCGTTCAGGGCCGGTACCCACTGCTCGGGGTGCCCCGCAGCCTGCTTGATCGCGTCGCGGATCGCCTCCCCGATGGCCACCCCGACGGAGAAGAACGTGTTCATACCGTGCTCACGCAACGACCGGATATGGCGCAGGAACCCGTACGTGCAGCCGGCCGAATCCGAGCGGACGAGGATGTCGGTGCCGTACCGGTGGACGTCGGGGATCTGCGCCAGGGCGTCGTCGAGAACGCTGATGTGATCGGCGGTGGTGTTCGACCCCGCCCGCCCGGCGCGCAGCAGCCCGGACAACGCCTCCCGGGTGTTGTCCAGGAAGCAGAACAACGGGTGATATCCGAAGGTCTTCTTCCACGTCTTGGACGCCTGCTCCTTCTCCGAGTGGCAGATCACGATCGAGGCGTCCAGATCCAGCACCAGCCCAGACACCGGCGCACCAGCCGCCATCGACACCGGCAGCCCGTCGCGGGTCTCGGCCGACTGCGCCCACGCCAACTCCCGCGCGGCAGCGCGGGCCATCCGCAGCCTGGCCAGAACAGCATCATCCACACCAGACAGCACCCGCCACGCGGTAGGATCCGAGGCGACCGCGCCGAACAGCCCCGCTTGGTCCCGCAGCACCGCCAGATCGCTGATCGCCTCACCACCGTCGGCGATCATCACCGCGAGGTCCACGGCGACCCGACCCGGGTCATGCCCGCCCTGCCGCTGCCGCAGCCTGGCCAGGGCCTCGCTGAACCCGCCGGTCAACCCGGTTACGTCCGCGATGTCGGCCAGCAAACGGGCACCCGCGTGGCCGACCACGCCACGTCCATCGCTACTGACGATGATCTTCGGTCGTGTTCCGGTACTCTTCACCTGACAGGTGCCTTCCCTCGGGATAGATGAGACCCTCAGCAAGTCCTATCTTCCCAGGTCAGAAGGCACCTTTCCTTTCATGATCCACGATGTGGACCGCCCTTAACGAAGGGCCCAGGCTAAGGGGCGGTCGGCAAGTACCATCGGAGAGCCTGAGGCGATCTTTGAATTGCCAGGTAACGGCGGTGAGGAGAGGAGCACGGCAGCCCCGCTCGGAACGTGTCGGCTGGTTTGCCGACTTGGATTAGCTCCGAAGTCGCCATATCCTGCTGTCGGCGCACCACTGCCGACAACCGCGCGTCGGGGTGCGCGCCCAGAGAGCAGGGAGTCGAAAGTTGACCGATGAGTCCGGTAAGGCCGACTTCAGCGGAATCTACAATCAGAAGACACCTCGCGCTTACTACACGAACCTACGACAGTTCAGGTACGAGATTCCGCAGCACGGAGCTACCGTTTTCAACCAACTGATCAATGCCCGGCCGTGGGGAGGCGACCACCGACCAACCGTACTCGACGTATGCTGTTCTTACGGCATCGTCGGGCTACTCACCAAGACGGACCTCGCCCTCGACGATGTCTACACGTACTACCAGAGTGCGGTCGGCGACGGACGGACCGTAGACCAGGTGCGTCGCGCCGAGAGCGAACTACTGAGCCAGCGAACCCGGCCAGGCGCTCCCCACGTCCTGGGGCTGGACGTCGCCGAGAACGCCGCCCGGCACGCCGTCGCGGTCGGCGCGCTCGACGGTGTGTTCATCGAGAACCTGGAGGCGGCAGGGCCGTCACCCGAGCTGGCCAAGACAATGCCGACGGTCGATCTCATCACGACCACCGGCGGCATCGGTTATGTCACCGAACGGACCTTTGGGCGACTACTTACGTGCACTGAAAAGCCACCCTGGGTGGCCGCTTTTTGCCTTCGGACGTATGACTACGGGCCAATCTCCGAAGTGCTCGCAGGACGTGGACTGGTGACCGAAAAGGCGGATCAGCCCGTTCGGCAGCGACAGTTCATCGACGACGCCGAACGGGAGTGGGCCCTGTCGGAGTTGGCGGCGCGGGGGCTGGACCCCTCGGGCATGGAAGCCGACGGGTATTTCTATGCCGACTTCTACCTCTCCCGGCCGTTAGAAGACGCGATCGAGACCCCACTAGCGGATTTGGTGGTAATCCCCTCCGCCGGCCTCGATTCGTCAGAGGGTTTTGATCCCTCGCCGTCCGTTTCGGTTTGACCGTTTTGTCCCACGCGGTTGGGGGTCGGGGTCGGCGCGTGTCGCTGCGCGGGCGCCGGTTCTCCAGGTCCGGGTGGTTTCTCTGCTGGTAGGGCCGGGGGGACGGGTCAGGTCGGCGGGGGTATCAGGCCTAGACGATCTATTCCGAGGGGTACGGGGTAGTGAAGGGAGGCGAGGGCGTCCATGATCGAAGTTGCGAAGCAACGATGACCATGGAGGCCACGTGCACGTCGATCGGGACACCCTCGCCACCGCACTGTACGTGAAGATCGACGACGTGTTGAAGTCGTCGCCCCAGCTCACCCGGTGGCGACCCGCGGTCGGGATCGCCCCGAAGATCACCGACGCCGAACTGATCACCCTCGCGGTGCTGCAAGCCCTGCTCGGCTACCACAAAGAAGCCCGCTGGATCCGTCACGCCCGCATGAACCTGACCCACCTGTTCCCCTACATCCCGAAACAGCCCGGGTACAACAAGCGGCTACGGACACTCGGCACGCAGATCACCCACCTGATCCGGGTCCTGGCCCTGGACACCGACCTGTGGCAGCACCCGGTGCGCATCGCCGACTCCACCCCGGTGGAATGCGGACGCTCCCGCGAGACCGTCACACGCTCTGATCTGGCCGGGTGGGCCACCTACGGCTACTGCGCCTCGCACTCGCGTCGCTTCTGGGGCCTGCGTCTGCACCTGGTCACCACCGTGCACGGACTGCCCGTGGCATTCGCCCTGACCACCGCCAAGACCGACGAACGCGAAGCACTCATGGACCTGTTCGACCTGGACACCGGCCTGTTGACCCACCCCGACGGGCTGATCCTGGTCGTGGACAAGGGCTACCGCGACGCCGCCACCGAACGACAGCTCACCGAACGCGGCGTCACCATGATCCGCCCCGCCTACCGCACCGAGAAGCCACGCCCCGGACGGACACTGCTGCGCGCTGTGCGACAGAACATCGAGTCCGTCAACCAAACCCTCAAAGGTCAACTCGACCTCGAACGACACGGCGGCCGTACCGGCACCGGCGTACTCGTACGCGTCGCACAACGCATCCTCGCCATGACCGCCGCGATCTGGCACAACTGGACCACCGGCCAACCCGTCATGCGCTCCCTCATCGCCTACGACCACTGATCCCTCGGAATAGATCGTCTAGTACTGCAACGGCGGGTCGTGACTTATGGCGGTTTGAGTCGTTTGCGGTAGTGGGCGGCTCGGGCTTGTTCCTGGCGGCGACGGCGGAAGTCGGACCAGCGCAGGATGTGGTCGGCTCGACGGCGGGTGGTCAGGACGAGGTGGGCGAACAGGCGGCGGATTTCGTTGCTGCTCAGCGGGATCTGGCTGCGCTCGTTTGCGGTGGTGCCCCCTTTGCGGCTTCGAGGGCGCGGGTGACGACGAGGAACGCGGCGGCGGCCATCGCGAGGGTGATGTGGGCGTACCAGGCGTCGTAGCGGCGGACCTGGTACTGGTCCAGGCCGACCTCGTTCTTCGCGGTCTGGAACGATTCCTCCACCGACCAACGGCTACCGGCGACCCGCACCAGGTCGCGTAGTCGGGTGCCGCGGGGGCCGAAGCAGACGTAGTAGGCGATGTCGCCGGGATCCGTGATCGAGCGTCGGGCCAGGACCCAGCCGCGGCGGCCGTGGGCAAAGGTGCGGCGGATCGGCAGCCGAGCCCAGTCGTAGCGGCGCGGCCCGTGCGCGCCGTCACCACACGACAGTCGTTGCCACGCGCCCGCACGCACCCTGCCGATCAGCTCGTCGACACCGGTGGTGGTGTGCAGCCCGGAGGGCACCCGATCGTCGCGTCGGGTGGCCATCACGTACGCGATGTCCCGATCCTCCAACCAGCCCCGCAGGCCAGGGTTCTGCCCGTAGGCCTCATCGGCCGTGAACCACGAAAACGGCACCCCCGCGGTGACCGCCCGCTCCAGCATGGCCTGCGCCTGCTGCGGCTTGGTCGCGAACCCGACGGCGTCCGGGATCGCCGAGCGCCGGCACCGGTCCCGATCACCGGTCCACGACTTGGGCAGGTACAACTCCCGATCGATCAACGCCCGACCCCGCGGCGTGGCGTAGCACAGGAACGTGCCGATCTGGCAGTTCTCGGTCTTGCCCGCCGTACCCGAATACTGCCGTTGGACCCCCGCCGACGCACGGCCCTTCTTGACGAACCCCGTCTCGTCAGCGATGAGCACCCCGGCCGCATCGCCGATCTGGTCCACCACGTAATCGCGCACGTCATCGCGGACCGCGTCCCGGTCCCACGCCGCGCTGCACAACATGCCCTGCAACCCGTCCGGCGACACATGCCCAGCCTGCTCCGCGAGGGTCCAGCCGTTACGCCGCTCCAACGGTGCCAGTAGCCCCCGCACATACGCCCATGCCCGCCGCCGCGGCTCCACCCGCTCAAACCGATGCGCGAACCGGAAGAACAACTCCTCCAACCCGGCATCCCACGACCCGACCACCCGCGCATCCACCACAACCAACCAACGAATGATCAGCACCCGAAGCCACGACCCGCCGTTGCAGTACTAGGCGGTGCCAGCAGAGTTGGAACGCCTCAGCCCAGGGCCAGGTGTCGGGGATGGACAGGATCTTCCGGCGGGCGTGGCTGGCCAGCTTGGCGGGTAGGTGCAGCAGCCGGTAGCGCAGGGTGCCGGGTTCGGCGTCGGCGAGGTCGGGCTGGTCGTGCAGGCCGAGCAGTCGGGTCCAGGCGGCCAGATCGGCGGCGATGTTCGCGGCTAGGACCCAGCCGCGGTTGACGGTCCAGGCCTTCGAGGGCAGGTTTCGCAGGCCCATGGCCTTGTTCGTGCGCACCTGATCTTCCACTCCGGCGTGCGAACGGTGCAGCACGTCGAGCCATTGCGGCTGGTGAGAGCCGGCCACGCCGTGGATGCGGCGGATGTTGGTGGCGACGATCGCGTACCGCCAGCCGGTACGTTTCTCCAGGTCGGTTAGGTTCCTGACGTGTCGGGTGGACGGTCTGGTCCGCCGCACGATCAGCCGTAGCCCGTCGATCCAGTTGCCGACCCGCTGGTTGAGGCCGGTCAGCTCGGCGACCTGCGCCTGATCGGTGGCATTACCGTCGGGTTCGAGGCTGCTGGTCCAGGCATCGGCGGGCAGCACGGCGATCGCGGTCTCGTCGGCGTCGGTGATCGTCCAGCCGACAGTGAACTTCACGCTGCGCCACAGCCGGTTCATCTGCTCCAGGTGGGTCACCAGGTCGTGGGTGGCGCCGGCCCCGTCGACCCGCACCAGGATCTTGCGCCGGTATCTGACCGGCAGTTGGGCGACCGCCTCACCCAACACCCGGATGTGATCAACCACGGTGTTCGAGCCGGCGTTGCCCGGCCGCAGCAGCATGGCCAGGCTCTCACTGGTGTTCGCGCACCACCCCGGCTTCGACGGTTGGCGGGCATGCGGCGGTGGCGGATCTGCGGGTTGACCTGGGGCGATGGGCGTGGGGAGGCTTCGGGGCCGTTTGCCCACGGCTCCGGATCCTGTTTTCCCAGCTCAGCGGCTATTCGGCGGTCTTGAGGCTGCTCATCTTTGGCGGGAGCGGGACACCGCAGTCGGTGAAGAGTTTGGTCTGGGTGTCGGTGAGCCGGGTGGTCTGCTGGAGGCTGCCGGCCGGGCCGGAGAGGGTGACCTGGTGGATCCGGCCGAGTTCGGCGGCGATCTTGGGCCAGGACTGCTGGGTGCGGCGCTCAGCGACGCGGATCAGTAGCAAGGCGAGCCAGCACAGCAGCACGTGAGCGCGTATCCGCTCGTCGAGGCGGTGGTAGACCGGCCGCAGGTCGAGGGTGGATTTCAGGGTGCGGAAGGCGCGTTCGGCTTCGAGGAGGTTCTTGTAGCCGAGCGCGATGTCCTCGGCGGACAGGTCGGGGTCGCTGGTGGCGAGGAGGTACTTGCCGTCCAGGCGGGCCTCGGCGGCGACCTTGGCGGTGTCGATGGACAGCCGTCCGGTGGTGGGGTGCTGCTTGAGCCAGCGGCCGAGGGCAGGGTGGTCGCGCAGCGCGCACTCGGCCTTGCGGTGCGGGGCGTCCGAGGGGGCCGTGGGGCGCTTGCCGGTCTTGGCGGCCTTGGCCTTCGCCTTGGTCGCGTCGGCTTCCCGGGCGGTCTTGATGCGCGTCAACTCCTCGCGGATCGCGGTGAGTTGGTCTTCGCGTCGGGCGGCATCGCGTTCGGCCTCGGTGGGGTTGTGGCAGATGATGAAGCGTCTGCCCTCGTCGCCGTCGAGGCGGACCTCTTTGACGCGCAGGTTGTCGCGTACTTCCTGGTAGCGGCCCTGGCGGGCCAGGGCCTGGTCGGCGCGGTGGGAGCCTTCGCGCATCTTGATGCCGGTGATGTAGTGGCCGCCGGCCCGGCGCAGGTAGGACTGGTTGGCCTCGGAGGAGAATCCGGTGTCGCAGACGGTGACCACCCGGCCGAGCCGCCAGTCGCGCAGGCCGTCCTTGACCTCGGTGATCACGGTCTGGTCGTTGGTGCCGCCGGGCCAGGTCCAGCAGCGCACGGGGATGCCCTCGCGGGTGACGGCCAGTCCGATGACGATCTGGGGCAGGTCCTTGCGGTGGTCCTTGGAGTGCCCGTACTGGCGCAGGCTGGAGCTCTCGCCGTCCGGGTCGTCCGCAGTGTCGCGTTCGAAGTAGGTGGAGGTGGTGTCGAAGAAGACCAGGTCGACTTCGAGGTTGAGCAGGTGTGCGGCGGAGAAGAACACCGCTTCCTGCACGGCGGCGTGGACATCGGCGGCGACGAGCAGGTCCATGGCGCGGTAGGCGTGCTGCTCGGCCAGTGCGTCCAGGCCGGGGATGACCTGGTCGCGGGTGGCCCACTCGGCGGCGGCGAGCTTGGAGGCGGGGGCGATGGCCCGGTTGGCGACCAGCGCGAAGATCGTGCGCTCGACGTCGGTGCGGAACTTGCGCCCGTCGATGCGGGAGGCCAGGGCGGTGTCGATGCCCAACAGTTTCCACAGCCCGTCGAGCAGCCAGCTCGCCCCGAGCGGCCGGGAGAACTCCACCGTCAGCGGCCCGGCCTCCTCGGCGCCCAGCGACGCGGCGACCTCGTCCTCCTCGCCGAGGTAGCGGTTGATGGAGGCGACCAGGCGGCGCAACCCGTCGACGTCCAGACGGTCCTCGCGGCCGAAGTTGACCAGCACCTCGGCCTGCGTGGTGCCGCCGACCCGTCGGTTGTGGGCGAGTTGGAGGTATCGCACCACCGACCCGTCCTTGTTCCGCCGTTGGATCTTCCGCAAGTACATGCCCGCATCATCAGACAACAAGCCTGGCCAGAACAAGACCCACGGCAAATCCGTTTGCCCACGCCTCTGGACAGTCTCCGATGGGTGCCAGCCCTCTCACCTGCACGGATCCGCCGCCGATCCGCCCCGCATGCCCACCAACTGTCGAACTCGGGACCACGCCCCGAGGGGGTGGAACCCGAAGCCTTTCTTGAACGTGGCCGCCGCGCCCTGCTTGTCGGAGTGAGCGGTGATCAGGGTGGCGTCCAGATCGATGACCACCCACCCGGTCAGCAGCTTGCCCGCCACCAGCAGCCACGGAAACCCCTGCGGCCGGCGCTCGAGAAGCTCCCAGACCCGGGCGCGGGCCTTCGCCCGCGCCTTGGCGATCCGGCGCAGGGCGGTCTCGTCGAGGCCGGCCAGAGCACGGCGCACGGTCGCTTCCGACGGTGGCTCGGCGAACACCAGCGCCTGATGGGCGAGCAGCCCGATGTCGGACATGCTGGTCGCGCCGAGCACGATCGCGGTCGCCAGGCAGATCAAGACCGTGCCCCGGTCCCACCACCCCGGCCCCGCACCGCGAGGCAGCACCGCGTTCAACGCCCAGGCCAGCCCGGTCCGGTCCGCGCACCGCCGCAGCAAAACCGCGCCGGCATGCCCGACCAAACCCTTCCCACCCGCCGCGACCTGCAGCCGCTGATCCCACCCGCTACTCTTACTCACCAGAAAGGTGCACCCGACTCTGCTGTGGACATGACGTAGACACTCACATCCTTGCAGGCCAGGCGCACCTTTCCTTCATGACCCTCGATGAATCAAATCCGCTCTGAACGGACGAGGCTAGCTTCATCAGATTCATCGCGCGGTTGCGCAAATTGTGGCGAAGCTGCGTCGCACATCAGCTGTCGGATCACACGCCTCCGACAGTGGAGGTTGAGTGGTGAAGCGCTACGCGCAGAGCCGGCGAAGTCGTTCAATGGCGGCGAAGATTTGCTGTTCGGGGCCAGGGCGGCTTGGTCGCCACTCGGCGAGTACGGGGCGGACAGCGTCTACGAGTCCGGCGACGTCGTCCGTAGTGGTGGGCTCGGGCAATGCATTGAGGCTGACTACTGCGTTCACGGTCGCCTGATATCGGTGGGCGTTCGTCGGTGTCTCTCTCCATCCGGGTTCCGCCACTCGCGTACGCGCTCGTGCACCTCGGCTGCGGCGGCTCGGATGAGGGCTGCTTGCTGGCGAGGTGGGGTTCCGGTACGGGTGTCGGGGCGGTCGGTGGGGTCGGTGGGGTCGGTGGGGTCCTGCGGCGGCGTGTCGGCGTCGCGCATGGCGGCGATGGTACCGGCGGCATGATCGGAACTGCTTGCGTGCCGCGCTGTGGGAGCGGGCGGTCAGCCGGCGGCGGCGTTCCACTCCGGGGCGAGGATGGAGTAGAGCAGGGAGTCGCGCCAGGCGTGGTTGGTGTAGACGTGGTCGCGGAGTCGGCCTTCGTACTGCATGCCGAGTCGTTTGGCGACGGCGATGGAGGCGGCGTTGTCGGGGCCGATGGCGGCAGTGAGGCGGTGGAGCTTCAGTTCGTGGAAGCCGTAGTCGGTGATGGCGCGGGCGGCGTCGGTGGCGTATCCGTGGCCCCAGTGGTCGGCGTTGATGGCGTAGCCGAGCTTGGCGGCCTGGTGGCCGGTAAGCGCGAGGCGGGCGAACCCGATCATGCGGTCTTCCGCGTCGGCTACTGCTAGGTAGTACTCGGTGCGGGGGGTGAGCTGTGCCCGGGTGACTGCGCCTTCGATCATGGCGACGGCGGCGGCGTGGTCGCGGCTGTCGAAGGAGAGCCACTGGGTGACGCGGTCGTCACCGATGATCGCCAAGGCGTCGGCCGCGTCATCAGGTCTCAGTTCGCGGAGGGTGATGATGCGGCCGGGGATGGTGATCGGGTACATGCGCTGATGGTGCCTTATCGAGGCAGGGCGTTGGCGGGGGTGTGGGTGAAGTGCTCGATGCCGTCGATGAGGTCGGGGGCGTCGTTCGCGTGGCCGGCGCGGGTGATGGCCTGGTGGACTCGCCGAACGGAGTGGACGATCCCGTTGATGCGCTGGTTGGTCGGGAGGTCGAGTACAGGGGCGAGGGCGTCTTCGGCGGCGTCGAGTTCGCCATTGGCCACGCGGGCGATCGCGAGGTTGGTGTGTGAGCCTGCCTGGTCACCGAAGGCCCAGGCCGGGTCGTAGCGGTCGGAGTACGCCTGGACGGCTTGCAGGGCGTAGCGCTCAGTGGTGGCGGCTTCGCCGGGGAGCCAGGCGAGGGCGTCGCTGGCGTAGTAGAGAGTGCGAGGCTGGTTGAAGGTGCAGATGCCACCTATCTCATCCATCTCGTCGGGGCGGACCCGAGACCAGGCGTCTTCGGCCTCGTGGATGGCGGACTTGGCCCGGTCGGCGTTACCGAGTGCGGCGTAGGCGCGGGCGGCGCTGGCGGGAAGCCACACGGCGGAAGTGCCACCGGCTTGGGCGGCGTACTCACGCCCGGCTTCGGCGTAGCGGACGGCCTCGGCGTACCGGCCTGCCCAGTAGGCGACCAGCGATTGAAGGCCGCGGAGCCAGGCTTGTAGGCCGGGGTGTGCGGCCTGGTCGGCGCAGAGGACGGCGGTACGG